>ABYL01000004.1 GCA_000173575.1 Burkholderia sp. H160
CGAGAGCTCGTCGTCGGAGATGCTCACGATCAGATTGGGCCGCGTAGCGTAGCTCTCAGTCACGGGCACGCTTGCCAGCACCGCGTTCTCGGGCCGTGCGAGCGCAGCGCCGGGCTGGATGGTCGCGGCGAAGCCCGTGCGCACGAAGTCCATCAGCAGCGCGAGGCCGTCGACTTCGGCCACCACGTTGGGTTCATATCTGGCGCGCTTGAACGCGGCCGACAGCTGCGAGCGCAGGCCGTGGGCGCCGCTCGGAAGCACGAGGGGAAGCTTGCCGAGTTGCCCGAGACGCACGCTCGCGCCGGACGGCATGCCTTCAAGCTCATGCTGGCCGATCACGAACAGACGTTCGTCGAGCAGCGACACCACGCTCCAGCGCTGCGCGGGCTCCGCGCGAAACAGCACGGCAAGGTCGATCTGACGTGCGCTCAACATCGAGGCGAGATAGCCGGAGAGGCTTTCGACGATGCGCAGGCGCACATCGGGATAGCGCGCGCGCATGGCCTGCATGAAGGCGACGCCAAGCACGCTAGCGGTACTCGGTGCCATGCCGACGCTGACGTGGCCCGAAAGCCGGGCGGCGCGCGCGGCGAGCGCGGCGTCGTCGATATGGCGCATCGCGAGTTGCGCCTGACGCCAGAACGCGAGACCGGCATCGGTCGGCACGACACCGCTAGAGGTGCGCTGCAGGAGGCGCGTCGATAGTTCGCCTTCGAGGCGACTGATCTGCTGACTCAGCGCGGAAGTGACGACGCCGAGTTCCAGCGCAGCCTTTCCCATGCTGCCATGTTCGACGACGCTCAGGAAATAGCGTAGTTGTCTGAGTTCCATTTCACGATCGGCGGGGACGAGAACCGGGGCTATTGTCGCAGATCGGAAATGGGTTCAGACGGCGTCTCACGGCTCTCGTTTACGTAAATAAATCGTCATTGATCGCTCATGATTCGTCGCCCTTCAGGCTCAATTCATGAAACAGGGTACCCGGCCAGCGTTCAGTCGCGGCCAGCTCGCGCGCCACGTCGGAGATCACCACGCGCGTGGCGAGCGCGGCGGGTGAAAGTTCGTCCTCGTGGCGTCCCGCGATCAACGTCTGCCGGCGCGCATCGGAGTCGCTGATCAGCAGCGCTCGCAACTGGCGCCCCGGATCGCGGCAGATCACCGAGCCGGGCTGCAAGGTTGCGCCAAGCCCCGCGCGAACGGCGTCCATCAGCAACGCGAGGCCGTCGATTTCGAGGCTGATATTGGGCCGCACGCCCGCGCGCTCAAACGCGATGTCGAGGATCGCGCGCAGTCCGTGCGAGCCGCTCGGCATCACGAGCGGCAGGTCGCGGAGATCGGCCAGGCTCAGCGTGCTGGTTTGCGGAAGTCCAGCGAGGTCGGCGCGCGCGAGCAGGTAGAGGCGTTCCTCTATCAGCGGCCACAGGGTCCAGCGCCGCATGACATTGCCACGCGCGACCAGTGCCAGATCGAGCTGACGCGCGTCGAGCATCGCGCTCAAATGCCCGGACAAGGCTTCGACCAGATGCACGCGCAGCTCGGGATGGCGCTCGCGCATCGCCAGCAGCAATGGCATGCCCAGTACCGAGGCGGTGCTCGGCGGCAAGCCAATGGTGACGTGCCCGACGAGCCGCCGGTGCCGCGCCGCCTCCACCGCGTCTAGCGCGTGCTGCACGGTCATTTGCGCATGACGCAAAAAGGCGAATCCCGCATCGGTTGGAATGAGCCCGGTGCGCGCGCGGCGAAACAGCTGCGTAGCGAGTTGCGCTTCGAGCTTCTCCAGGTCGCGGCTCAGCTTCGAAGCGGCAATGCCCAATTCTGATGCAGCACGCCTTATACTGCCCGATTCGGCTACCCGTACGAAGAACCTCATCTGCCGCAATTCGATGGGCAGATCGAGCGGGTCTTCATCGGCAAAATCCAGATTTGCTGTCGACATGGGTTACATTCGGTGAACGAGAGACATGCGGCACATCCGAGGCGCCGCGCAGGGATGAGACATGGACATGCGTCAGCTGAAGTACTTCGTGCAGATTGTCGAGAGCGGCAGTCTCTCGAAAGCGTCGCGGCAGCTCTTCATCGCACAACCGGCGCTCAGCCAGCAGATGACCCGCCTCGAGGAGGAAGTCGGCAGGCCGCTGCTGGTGCGCTCTTCGCGCGGTGTGCGGGCGACCGAGAACGGCGCGGCGCTTTACCATCACGCGCGCTTCATTCTGCGTCAGCTCGATCAGGCCGTGTCGGTCGCACGCCGCGAACACGCGAACGTGAGCGGCCGCGTGAATCTGGGTATGGCGCCCACCACCGTCTGCGCACTCGGGCTGCCCCTCATCAAGCATCTGAGGGCCAAGTACCCGGGCATCGTGCTGAACGTCGTCGAGGCGCTGTCGGGGCACCTCGAACACATGACGCGCCTCGGTGAACTCGATCTTGCGATTCTCTTCAGTGCGAACGCTGCGCCTGACCTGCCGGTCGAATCGCTGCTCGAAGAAGAGCTGTTCGTGATCGTGCCGCGCGACAGCCAGATGATCGCACCGCATCGCACCGACATCACGCTGAGCGAGCTGGCGAAGCTGCCGCTTATCCTGCCGAGCCCCGGCCACGGGCTGCGCCGGCGCATCACGATCGAGTTCGACCGCATGAACCTGTGCGTCGAAGCCGTCGCGGAAATCGACTCGTTGCCGCTGCTCATGCATTGCGTGGCGGACGGCATCGGCGCGACGATAAAGCCGATGGGCGCCGTGTACGCGCTGCAGAACGCGCCGGAGCAATGGCGCTGCCTGCGCATCTCCGACGCACAGATGGTCCGGCGCAACTACCTTTACGCGCTTGCGCCAGAAAAGCTGTCGCAGGCGGCGGTCATCGTTCGCGACGAGCTCAAGCACGTCATCCAGATGCTGATCGAGCGCAAGGAGTGGCAAGGCGTGCAAATGATGTTGCCGCACGATCTGCCCGAGCCCGAAGACATCGAGCTTCACGACCTCTCGTTGCACGACGCGGAAACTTGACGGCTTCATCGCAGCCCTCACGCCGTTCCGACGCGACTCATCGCTATGGGTTCCTGACGAGCCGCGATTGCGGCCAGCCTTCCTGCACGTCGGCCGGATGCGAACGCCCATGCGAGGTGATGGCCGTGCCCCTTCAATAGCAATCCGCCCTGCCCCGTCGATCCCGCCGCAAAGAGCCCTGCAACAGGCTGTCCGCACGCATCGAGCACGCGATGCTGCTCGTCGACGCGCAAGCCGCCCTCCGCGTGCACGAAGACCGCGCGGACCGGGCCGAGCGCGATGAACGGCGCACGCGTGAGCGCCTTCGCTCCACCCACACTTGCACGCAGCGCGGCCGCGGACATGCCGGTCAGTGCGGCCAGTTCTTCAACGGTTTGCGCTTCCCGATAGACGTCTGGCCGGTTGCGGCGGTAATCGGCCAGATAGGCGTAGGCCACGCCCGGCGCCGTCGAGATGAAATGCGGCCATTGCGAATAGCGTTCGGCGATACGTCCGTCGATCACGATATAGCCGACGCCGTCCGGCTGATCCGGCAAGCGATACGCGGGCCGGTCGGTTTCTTCGCCAAACCGTTCGCCGCGCGCGTTGACGAGCACCGCGCCGTCTTCGAACAGTGAGAGCGACGGTGCGAGCGCCGTGGTCAGGAACTTCATGAGGAACGGACGCAGAATGGCGTCGGGCACATGCCGCATCGACCATTGCATGAGCGCTGCGAGCGAGCGCCAAGGTGCCAGTCGGCGGATGAAGTTCTCTTTCGCCGGCGCAATAAAGCGGATTTCAGGGCCGAGCGCGAGATCGCCGTTGACGATTTGCGCGCCGCAGCGCTCCGCGAGCAACTGGCCGTCTCCGGTCGCACCGGGATTGACCGCGGCGACCTTCGCCTCCTGCGGCCCCATGAAGCGCGCCTTCAGTTCCGGGCTGTTGGTGAAGTCGCCCGCGGCGAGAATGACGCCGCCGCGCGCATCGATGCGTCGCGTCTCGTCACCGTCTCGCCCGGCGAGCACGCCGCGCACATAGCCGTCTTCGAGCACGAGTTCCGATACGCGCGTGTTCACGCGAATCTCGACGCCGGCGCGGCGCGCGCGCCGCGTCAGGTGATAGATGAACGAGCGCGAGTTCGGCAGCACGTTGTGCATGCGCGGCACGCGATGCGGCGGCTCCGGCATCGGCCCCATGAAGCGCACGCCGCTGTCGAGCAACCATTGGAACGTATCGGGCATGGCCTCGCACAGCACGCGGCGCAATGCGTCGTTGTCGCGCCCGGCGAGCTCGCCCGCGAAGCCCGGCATGTCCTCCCAATGTGCTTGCGGCGTGTCCGCGATACCCTGGGCGCGCTGATGCGGCGTTTGCGACGCGCTCACCGAGCCGATCGACCATGCGGTCGAGCCGCCCGGCGCGTCGTTTTTTTCGAGCAGCACGACACGCACCCCGGATTCCGCCGCCTCGATCGCCGCAGCGAGCCCCGCGCCGCCCCCGCCGACCACCAGCACGTCGACGGTTTCGTCGGCCGGCGGGAAACGTCGATTCGGTCTCAGCATGGCTCGTATTCCTGGCGCTCAGACGAGCGCGCCATTGGTCTGGACGATCTGACCGTTCACCCACGAGGCCTTCGACGACACGAGGAACGCGACGACTTCGGCCACTTCGGCGGGCTGGCCGACGCGGTTCATCGGGCTCATCGCGGCGGAGCGCTGCTTTGCCTCGTCGGTCTTGCCCGCGCGGAACAGGTCGGTATCGACAGGCCCCGGCGCGACCGCATTCACGCGCACCGTGCGCGACGCGAGTTCCTTCGACATGGAGCGCACGAGGCATTCGACGGCGGCTTTGGTCGCACTGTACGGACCGACGCCCGGCACCGCGTGACGCACGAGCGAGGTAGTCAGCGCGACGATCGCGCCACCCTCGCTCACCTCGCGCGCGGCTGCGCGCAGCACGTTAAACGCGCCGACGATATTCACCTCGACGAGACGCTGAAAGTCGGCGTCGCTGAACTGCGCGAGCGGCGCGGGCGGAACGTTGATGCCGGCGTTGGCGATCACCGCCTGCAACGGACGGCCGAAGTCGCGCGTGGCTTCATGGCAGACGGCATCGACGGCCGCGGCATCGCGGATGTCCACTTGATAGCCGCGGATGCGCGCGCCGTGCGCATCGCCTTTAGCTTCAAGCTCACGTGCCGCTTCCGCCTGGCTCGTATAGGTAAATGCGACGTCCATGCCGTCGCGTACAAGCGCCTCCACACATGCGGCGCCAATACCGCGCGAGCCGCCAAACACGAGCGCGAGTTGTCTGTTTTCGTTCACTGCTAGCCTCCGGTTGTAAGCGATTCGGCCCTCGCACCCTGTCGCGCAAGCGCGGTGCGGGTGGCCTCGATGGTTGCTTCGATGCCACGTTGCAGGTCGTAACGCGGCTCGTATCCTAGTTCGGCGCGCGCGCGGCTGATGTCGAGCGCGCCCTTCTTCGCGCTGAGCACCTTGCCGCCATGACGGTATGGCCCACGGCTGCCCACGCTGATGCGCGCACCCGGGATCGCGCGATTGACGGCCGCAGCGATATCCGCGATCGTCGGTGCGGTGCCCGTTGCGATGTTGTAGCTGTCGTAGCGATGCACCGGCTTGTCGAGCACGAGCAGCAAACCTGCGACGGTATCGTCGACATAGACCTGATCGACGGCGAAATCCGCACCGTCCGGGTCATGCAGCACTTCGCCTCGCAACGCGGCTTCGACATAAGTGCGCGGCACGCGCAGGCGCGGCAGATGCGGCCCGTACACCCAGCAGGTGCGCACATTGAGGCATTCGAGCCCGTGCTCGCGCGTGTAGATGCGGCCGTAATGCTCGACCGCGAGCTTGGTCGCCCCATACACGCTGGTGGGGTTTTGCGCGTGCTCCTCGTCGATCAAAGGCGCGTTGAAATCGCCGTAGGTTTCCTCGGTGCTCACGTGCACGACACGCTTCACGCCCGTCAAGCGCATCGCCTCGAACAGGTTGAGAGAACCCTCCACATTCACACGATTCGCCTTGATGGGAATATCGGCGCACTGAATCACGCCGACGATCGCGGCCGCGTGGATCACCGCGTCGGGCCGGTGCTGTTCCATCAGGCGCAGCACCTGGGGCCACTCGCACAGATCCGCGGCGACTGCCGTGAACTTCGGCTGGCGCGCGACCGACGCGGCCGTTCCCGGGCTGATCGCGATATCGGTGCCGACCACGGCGTCGCCGCGCGCGAGCAATGCCTTCACGATTTCGGTGCCAAGCCAGCCGCTCGCACCGGTTACCAGAATTTTTTTCATCGTCGTCTCTCGCCGTGCCGCCTCAGCGCGGCTGCGGCTCCTCGTCCGTGGGCGGGCTCGTGATCACCAGAAACACCAGCGTGTCGGTGCCGGTGCAATGGAATTCGTGATGCACGCCGGGCGGGATGTAGGTCACGTCATTGGCGCGAACCAGACGGCGCTCGCCATCGACCGTCAGCACGCCCTCGCCGGACAGCACGTGATAGATCTGCTCCTGCACCTTGTGCACGTGATTCTCGACGTAGGCGCCCGGTTCGTAGCAGGAAATCCGGTGATCGAAGAAGCGGCTGCCGACCGTCTCCGGCGTGACGATCGCTTTCGATAGCGCCTGGTTAAAGTGGCCCGGATACTGCACCCACAGCAGCTCGGCGAGGTTGCGCGTCACGGCCTGCTGTTCCTTCGCCGCGTTCCGGTAATGTTTGTCGTCGGGAATGATGGTCGTCATGGTCAGTTCTCGAAGCCGGGCAAGCCGGCAAGCAAATGCCGCTGGTCGTACTCGGGCGCGAAGCCGAATGCCGTCAACGCGCGGTGGCTGCGGCGGATTGCGCCTTCCGGCGCGGCCGCGATGATTTCAAGCATGCAGGTTCCTTCGAAGCGAATGTCCGTGAGGGCGTTGTGCACCTGTGCGAACGGCACGTCGCCGAGGCCAACCTCGTCATGGCGCCACGCGTCGCGGCGGGTGTCGGACAGATGCACGACGCGTACGAGCTCACGCAACGCGCGCAGGCCGTCGGCCGGCGACTCGCCAATGAAATGCGCATTCGCGACGTCATAGCAAACGCCGAGCGAACGCGATCCGTAGCTGCGGACGAACGCGCCGAGCGTATGCGCATCGGGAAATGACGCGAACGGCACGTTTTCGAGCGCGAGCGTCACACCGCGCCGCTGCGCGCGCGGCAGCAGCGCGTCGAGCGACTCACGCATCCATGCCTCGCGCTGCGTGAGCACCGGCGGAAACAGCGGGCTCATGCGGCCGGGCGCGACGACGAGATCGGTCGCGCCGAGATCCGCGGCCAGATCGATCGCGTCGAGAAACAGATCGACCGAATAGCGACGCATGCGGCGCATCGGGCTCGCGAGGTTGTGATCGAGGCTCGGCACGTTCAGCGAACGCACGGCGAGCCCAGCGGCTGCCATCGTGCTGCGCAGCTTTGCGCGCGCGCCCGACGGAAAATCTTCGAGTGCGAGATGTGGCGGATTCAGCACCAGCTCGAACTCACGGTAGCCGAGTTCGCCCAGCCTCAGCACACATTGTTCCGCTGGCGTTGACCAGATATAGCCATAGGTGTTCACGCCGAGCGGCCGCGCGCCCTCTCGCGACGTCGCCATCACGCGCTCTTCCTCAGGAGGTGTTCCGTATCAGCGGCCGACACGCCGAGCAGCCGCTCCTGCAGCGCGGTGTCGGCCGCAAGCTCCGACGCGCTGCCGCCGAACGCGACGGCACCGTTCACGAGCACATAGGCGCGGTCCGCCGAAGCGAGCACCGAATCCGCCTGGTGCTCCACGATCACGAGACTGGCTCGCGACGTCAGCTTCATGACGGCTTGCCGGACCTCGTGCACGACCGCCGGTGCGAGCCCTTCGAACGGCTCGTCTAGCAGAATCAGCCTGCTCGGCACCATCAGCGCACGGGCGATCGCCACCATCTGCCGCTCGCCGCCGGACAGGCTCGCGCCTTGCGAACGCATCAGGACGCGCAGCTTCGGAAACAGCTCGCAGATTTCATCGAGCGGCGCACCGCCCGCACGCGCGCCGATCTTCAGGTTGTCCTGCACCGTGAGGTTCGGGAACAGCCGCCGCCCTTCGGGCACGAGCGAGATGCCGAGCCGGTTGATGAGGTCTGGACGCATCGACGTGACGTCGTTGCCGTCGAACGTCACACGGCCGCTCGCCGCATGTAGCGTTCCCGTGATCGTGCGCAGCAGGGTCGTCTTGCCTACGCCATTGCGGCCGAGCAGCGCGACGACTTCTCCCGGATAGATTTTCAGATCGACGCCTTCGAGTACGGTGCCGCCGCCGTAGCCTGCCCTCACCTGCTCGAGCTCCAGCAGTGGGCGCCCCGTGGGCTCTACGGCTACTCGCGCGCGCGCCGTGCCGGCATGCGCTGAGTCCACCAGCGCGATGCCGCTGGCCGCAGCCTGCTCGTCTTTCTCCTTACTCTTGTCCGCCGTGCTGGAGTCACCGAGATACGCGCTGATCACTTGAGGGTCGCGCGCCACGTCCGCCGGCAAACCATCGGCGATCAAGCGGCCCTGGTGCAGAACCGTGATGCGGTCCGACAGCGCGAGCACGCGATCGATGTCATGCTCGATCAGCAGCACCGCGTGCGAGTTCGCGAGGCGCCGGATCAACGCGGCGACGATCTTGCGGTCCGCTTCGGCGAGGCCGGCGAGCGGTTCGTCGAGCAGCAGCAACTTCGCGCTGGTCGCGAGTGTCATGGCGATTTCGAGCAAGCGCTTCTCGCCGTGCGACAGCTCCGCGCACAGGTCGGCGGCCCGGTCCGCGAGACCGACCGCTTCGAGCAGCGACCAGACACGTTCGTTCGCTTCGCCGTCCGCGTAGGCGTCGCGCCAGAAACCGCGCCACTGACGCCGCGCGGCCTGCACGGCGACACGCACGTTTTCGAACGCGCTCAGGTTCGGAAACACGCTCAGGATCTGGAACGAGCGCGCGAGGCCAAGACGGGCGCGCTTGTGCGGCGTCAAATGCGTGATGTCGCTGCCTTCGAAGACGATGCGGCCTTCGTCGGGCAGGATGAAACCCGTCAGGATGTTGAAGAACGTGGTCTTGCCCGCGCCGTTCGGCCCGATGAAGCTGTGCAGCTGATTGCGCTTGACGTCGAGCGAAATTTCGCTTTGCGTGACGATCGAGCCGAACCGCTTCGACAACTGCTGCACCGAGAGCACGGCTTCGCCTTCGTCGCCACCTGCATCGGCTGGCCGGTACGGCACGATACGCGCTGGACGCGCGGGAATGCCATGACGCGTAAGCGTCCAGCGCGGGCGCTTGCCGAAGCGTTGCCAGAACCCCTGAATGCCTTCCGGCGACAGCAGCGCCATGATGATGATGACAGGCGCAAAGAACAGCCACCAGTTCTCGGTAATTGCGCTCAGTCGATCTTCGAGCACGATGAAAACCACCGCGCCCCACAGCGGGCCGAGGAACTGATGGATGCCGCCCAGCACGGCCATCAGCACCGGGTCACCGGCATGCGACCAGTTCAGGTTGTTGGCATACACACCCTGCAGCAGCAGTGCCATCAGACCGCCCGCTACACCGATCACGCCGCCCGCGATGATCAGTGCGATCAGACGCGTCGTATAGACGTCGTAGCCAAGACTCGTCACGCGTTGCTCGTTGTCGCGCAGCGCCTGCATCAGCCGGCCGAACGGGGCATGCGCGATGCGCCAGAGCAGCCACGTCGCGGCAAGCACGACCACCAGCGTGAACGCGTGAAACGACAGCGCCGATGGAAACAGCGGACGCGCGACGTTCTGCATGCCGTTCTCGCCGCCCGTGACCGAAGTCCACTTGTACGCGATCTCGAATGCGATCTGCGAACACGCCAGTGTCAGCAGCGAAAAATAGAGGCCCTTGCGACGCAGGATCAGCGCGCCGATCACGAGCGCGAGCAGCAGGGAAAAGCCCATGCCGATTAGCACGCCCGTGATCTCGTTGCCGCCCCAGGCCGCGGACGCGATCGCCAACGCATAGCTTGCGCAGCCGAAGAAGAACGAGGCGCCGAACGGCACGAGGCCGAGATAGCCGATCAGGAAATTGGTGCCCGCCGCATAAAGCGTATAGATCGCGATCTGCGTGATACGGTCGATCGGCAGGCCGATGGCCAGCGCGAGAGCGGAGCCGGCGATCAGCACCAAGGCCATCACGATGACCGGATTGCGCCACGGGCGCAGCGTGTTGCGCACGCGCGCGTTGGGCTGCGCGGCGCCGGAAACAGTCGTATTCGTGCGCATGTTCATTCGAAGCGCTCCCAATGTTCTCCAAACAACCCGCGTGGACGCAGCAGCATGACGACGAACATCAGCGCATACATCGACGCCGCCGCCGCATCCGCCTGGAACTGAATCGTCAGCGACATCACGACACCAACCGCCAGTCCGGCGACGACAGCACCGGCAAACGAACCGAGACCGCCGATCGCGACGACGACGAACGCCGGCATGATCGCGTTCTGCGACATCGAAGGCGACACGGTCCACAACGGTGCGGCAAGCACGCCTGCGATCGCCGCGAGCGCGCAGCCGAGCCCGAATACGCCGGTCATCACTCGCGGCAGATTGATGCCGAGCAGTTCAACCATTTCCGGGTCGCGGCTGCCGGCGCGCAGGACACGCCCATACGGCGTCCACGCCAGAAATGCAGCGAGCGCGACCAATGTGCCGACCGTCGTGAACAGGACCGCTACGCGATATTTCGTGATGAGCAGCGGTCCCGCCTCGACGATGCCCGAAAGGAATTCGGGCGGATTGAACGGCTTTCCGTCGGCGCCCCAGAAGTAACGGATCAGCGCCTCGATCAGCAGCGAGAGCGCGAACGTCACGATCAGGCTGGAAAGAGGCTCCTTGCCGTACAGCCGCCGGATGATCGTCACCTCGACGACCATGCCGATCACGCCGACGAGAATGGGGGCGAACAGCACCGCGGGCCAGCCGTACATCTGAAAGAGCTGGTACGCGACATAGGCCCCCAGTGCAAAGAAAGCGCCGTGTGCGAAGTTGATCACGCCCAGGAGACCGAACGTGATGGACAGGCCCACGGCGATCAGCACGTAGACAAAACCCAACACGAGTCCGTTGGCCGATTGGGAAACGAGCATATCGAGCATGATGGCTCCTGGTTGGGCGATGGCGCGGCCGTCACAGCGCCGGCATCTTGCAGCCGATCTCCTGCTGGTTGCCGAACGCCTTTTCGGTCTCGGCCGCCGTGGTCGAGGTATCACGCATCACGTCGAAATAGTCGTATTTGTCGGTGATCTTCGACTTCACCTTCACGACCACGGACGGGCGAATCAGCTGGTGATCCCACGGACGGTAGTAGACCGGCAAGGCGCCGTCGGTGTCCTTCCACTGTTCGAGCTCGGTGACGATCGCTTTCGGGTCCGTCGACTTCGCCGCGGTGATCGATTCAAGCAGCGAGCGCATTGCGATCCAGCCCGACCATGACTTGTCCGAGGGGGGACGGCCGTACTTCTTTTCGAAGTCGGCGGTGAACTTCTTCTCGACTTCGGGGTTCTTCGGGTTGTTGTAGTACCAGGGCTTCACGAAGATGCCGGTGGATGCCTGCGGCCCCACGTCCCAGAAGTCGGTGTCGGTCACCGCGACGGCCACGTACGGAATCTTGCCCGTCATCGCCATCTCGTTCCATTGCTTGAGGAAGTTCGAGAAGTCGCCGCCGACGAGGCCGCCCAGCACGGCATCGGGCTTCGCCTGGCGGATCTTGAGGATGTAGGAGCTGTAGTCGGCGGTATTGAGCGGCACTTCGTCGACACCGACTTCCGTCATGCCGTCCTGCTTGAGCTGGCCGCGCGCGGCGCGCAGGATGTCCTGACCGAATGCATAGGATGGCGTAACGAAGTAGACCTTCTTGCCGCTCTGCGAAAGGTACGGCATCAGGCCCGCGATCTGCACCGGCACGGTCGCCTGGGTGCGGAACGTGTAGCGGCTGCACTCCTTGCCGGTGATCTCGCTCGCGGCGGCGCCGGGCAGGATTAGCGGAATCTTCTCGCGGTTGGCGACGCTCATCATCGCGAGCGCGGATGAGCTGTAGTTGCCGCCGACCACCGCGACCACCTTGTTTTCACCGATCAGCTTCTGCATGTTCTGCTGCGCGACCTGAGGGTTTGCTTCGTCGAGCCAGACGAGTTCAATCGGCCTGCCCAGCACTTTCCCGCCGGCCTGCTCGACCGCCAGTTCGCTGCCGCGTTCGAGGAACTGGCCGATCGACGCACCGGGTCCCTGCTTCGAATAGAGCAGACCGATGCGCACCGGGTCGTTGCCCTGTGCGAATGCTGCGGCGCTGAATGCGAGACCTGTTGCGATGGCGAAGAGCGAACGAAACCCTACCCGCGCGCGCGGATTGCGGAAATTCATGGTTGTCTCCTTGTTTTATGATGGTTCGCCCGCCATTCGGTGCTGCGCGGGCGCCCGGGTACTTCCCTGCTGCTGCGATGCAGTGCTTGCGTCGTGATGGGCCGCTATGCGATGTAGGGTTTGCCGTAGACCGGCTCTTTGTACGGAATCGGCGGCAATTGCCAGGTTCCGGTCGAAGGCGGCCTGACCTCGGCGTCGACATGCACGTCGATGACACACGGTCGCCGGTTGCGAAGCGCCTGTTCGACCGCATTGCCAAGATCCTGGGGCCGCGTGACGGTCACCCCGTCCGCACCGCAGGCACGCGCCCACGCCGCGAAATCCGGGTTGTAGCGCTCACCCGATTGCCCCTTATAGAAAGCGGTGCCGATCTCGCGGCCGTCGAACAGGCCGTACTGCAGATCGCGAATCGCGCCCCACGCGAAGTTGTTCCAGATGATCCAGACGACCGGCAGCTCGTATTCGACCGCCGTGCACAGCACATACGGCGTCATCGTGAAGCCGCCGTCGCCCACCACCGCGACACACGGGCGGTCAGGCGCCGCAAGCTGCGCGCCGAGGATGCCGCACACGCCGAAGCCCATCGACGAATAGCCCCAGCTGTTCAGCATGCTTTGCGCGCGCTGCGGCTTCCAGAACTGCATGAACCAGTTGTGATGGACGCCCGAATCGAGCGACAGGATCACGTCGTCGGGCAGGGTTTTCTGCAACGTGCCGACCACGAACTCGGGCCGCAGGGGGCTCGTCGAATCGCCGAAATGCGGGCTCACGAACGCTTCCCACTGGCGCACCCAGCCAAGCACTTCGTCGGCCCACGGCGCGTAGCGCTTCGCGTCGATCGCCGGGTGGCTGGGCAACGCGTTCAGCAATTGACGCGTAAACACCTTCGCGTCCGCGACGATGCCGATCGTCGCCGCATAGTTGCGGCCGAGCTCCGTTGGGTCGATATCGACGTGCACGAGCTTCGTCTTCGGGAAGTTCCAGGAGTAACCCGCATGCCAGCTCGACGACGAGCGGTCGTCGAAGCGCGTGCCGATCGTAATCACGAGATCTGCGTGACGGCCCGCCTCGTTCGCCGCATAGGCGCCGTTGCGGCCGATGAAGCCGAGCGTCAGCGCGTCGTTCGCAGGCACGCAGCCCATGCCGTTCGGCGACGTGATGACAGGAATTTGCAGCGTCTGCTGCAGCTCGGTCAGCTCCGGGCCGGCCTCGGCCAGGGTCGCGCCGTGGCCGATGAACAGCACCGGCTTGCGCGCGTCGGCGAGCAGCTCCAGCACCGCGGCGACGTCCGCATCGCTGGCGCCGGGCCGTACCGGCCGCCCGAGTTGCGAAGCGGGCGGCAGCTCGACGTCAGCCTCTTCCTGGAACACGTTGTACGGGATGTCGAGGTTCACCGGACCCGGGCGGCCCGTCACCATCGTGTCCATGGCCTGGCGCAGCGCGAGCGGCAGCATGTCGACACGCGAAGGCTGGAAGGAGCGCTTGACGACCGGGCGCATCACCTGGGCGAAGTCGGCCTGGTTGTGGCGGTAGAGCTCCTGAAAAGGCCCGCGATTATGCTGCGAAGTCGGCACGTTGGCCGTGATCGCCATGAACGCCGACGAGTCCGACAAGGCGGTGGCGAGCGACATCACCATGTTCGCCGAGCCTGGGCCGGTAGACGTGAGCGTTGCCACCGGTTTGTGTTTGACGCGGAAATACGCGTCGGCCATGTGTCCCGCGCATTGCTCGTGGCGCGGCGAGATCAGCTTCAGCGAGTCGCGTACGTCGTACAGCGCATCAAGGATACCCACATTGCCGTGCCCGCAGATTCCGAACACATAGGGCACCTTTTCCTTGATCAGCGTCTCCGCGATCAGTTGACCGCCTTTCATCATCGGCATTGCATCGTCCCCTTCATGTACTCAGCGTAATCAAACGTTCTTCGCTCATCTCTCGCACAGCAAAGTGCGGGCCTTCCCTGCCGAAACCTGAATCCTTGCTGCCGCCGTAGGGCATCAGATCGACGCGCGAGCTCGAAGTCTCGTTGATGTGCACGCCGCCGACCTGCAGCCGGCGCGCGGCCTTCAATGCCGCGTCGAGGCGGTTCGTGAAGAGCCCAGTGGCGAGACCGTATGGCGTCGCATTGACGAGGTCGATAGCCTCGTCGAGCGTGTCGAACGGCACCAGCGACATCACCGGTCCAAATACCTCCTTGCAACTGATCGGCGTGTCCGGATCGACGTCGGCGAGCAGCGTCGGCGGCACCAGCGCGCCTTTGCGCGCACCGCCCACCAGCCGGCGCGCACCGCGGCACACCGCCTCGTCGATCCAGCGCTCGATGCGCTCGGCCGCCGCGACGCTGATCACCGGGCCGACCAGTGTGGACGGCTCGCTCGGGTCGCCGTAGCGCAGTTCGTCGACCAGTGCGCTCAGTCTCGCTTCGACTTCGCCAATCCGGCTGCGATGCACGAGCAGGTTCTGGATCGACGTGCAGACCTGACCCGCCTTGCGATAGCTCGCCGCGACGATTTTCGGCAGCGCCTGATCGAGGTTCGCGTCGTCGTCAACGATGGTAAACGCGATGCTGCCGAGTTCCATCTGCGTGCGGCGCAGCCCCGCGCGCTGCTGGATCGAGCGCCCGACCTCGGTGCTGCCCGTGAACGCGAAAAAGCGCACCGCCGGTTCGTCGATCAGCCAGCCGGCCACATCCGCGCCGCCGTGCACGACATTGATGAGCCCCGGCGGCAAGCCCGCTTCGAGCAGGCACGACGCCATCATGTTCGCGATGGCGGGCGTGTGAGTAGATGGCTTGAGCACGACGGCATTGCCTGCGGCGAGCGCCGGCGCCACCTTGTGCGCGACCGTGTTCAGCGGCGCGTTGAACGGCGTGATCGCGCAGATCACGCCGAGCGGTACGCGCATTGTGAAGCCGAGCCGGCCGGCTTGTTGAGGTGCGCCGTCGAGCGGCACCATCTCGCCGGCGAGCCGGCGCGCCTCTTCGGCGGAGAGCCGGAAGGTTTGCAGGCAGCGCCGGATTTCGCCTTGCGCGTCCGTGAGCGTAAACCCGCCCTCGGTCTGCAAGGCGGTAACGAGCTTCGGCGTTTCGAGTTCGAGAATCGCGGCGGTGCGCTCGAGCACGGCGCCGCGCTCGTGCGGGGTCAGCGTCGATGCTTCGAACGCGCGTTGCGCCGCGGCTACGGCGGCGCGCGCCTGCTCATGAGACGCCACGTGCAGCCTTGCGCAGGGCGTGAGACGGTATTTGTCGAGGACCGCCATCTGGTCGCCGCCATCGGTCCATTGGCCGTCGATCAGCAGTCGTACTTCGGATAGCGTGGTGGGTGATTCAATCATCGAATTGAACTCCGTGCGATAGGGCCCAGTGTAGGTCCGTGTTTTGGCGAGCAAAACTATTGATTTCCGAGAACCCCTATACGCTCAACTTATAGCCGAGCGCGTGCTGGGCCGCGATCACGCCGAACACCAGGGCTGGCCCTAATGTGATGCCAGGACCCGGATACGCTCCGTTCATCACGGAGTGCATATCGTTGCCGCACGCGTAGAGGCCTTCGATTGGCGTGCCGTCTGCGCGCAGCACGCGAGCGTGCTCGTCGGTCATGAGACCAGCGGCCATGCCGAGATCGCCGGGAAAAACGGCGACCGCATAGAACGGGCCGTGCTCGATCGGAGCGACGCAGGGATTGGGTTGGTGATCGGCGTCGCCCAGGTGACGTTGATAGATGTTCGCGCCGCGCCCGAATTCGTCGTCACGCCCCGCTCTCGCGCCCGCATTGAAGCGCTCCACGGTCTCCTGAAACGCGGCTGGCGGCACCCCGATCTGGTGGGCCAGCGCCGCGAGCGTGCGCGCTTGCCTGAGGTACCCGCTGGCGATCTCGCGGCGGGTGGACAACGCGAATGGCCGGACTTTGCCTAGCCCGTATTTCCAGAGGAAGCGCCTGTCGCAGATGAGCCATGCACAAGTCGCATCGTTGCTCTCGCGAAGTTGCGCGCGCACGAATTCGTGGTACGACACGGCCTCGTTCACGAAGCGCTTGCCTTGCTGGTTCACTGCAATCAGACCCGGTTTCGCACGGTCCGTCACGGTGTGCGGAAACATCGCCTGCGTGCCGTCGTCGCGCCGCCAGCACGAAACGGGTACCCAGAACGCGAGCGCATCGTCCACGTCGTGCGACGGCGGGCTCAATGCCGCCCCGACGGCCATGGCGAGACGCACTCCGCCCCGGGGCGCGTGTGCATTAGCGGTAGCCGAGCGATGTCCGGCCTCCTCGGGCACGAACAGAGCCCGCAGTGCCGCGTCGTGCGAGATACCGCCTGTTGCGAGCACAACTGCGCGCGCGTGCACGATGCGCGACTCGCCGCCGATGCGCAAGTGGAGCCCCGTCACCCGATCCCCCACAATGACAAGGCGCGTGACGATGGTGTTCAGCGAGATGGTGACGCCCAGCGTGCGCGCCGACTTGAACAGCCGCGCGGCCAATGCATTGCCGAGTACGAGCGAGGTGCCGCGGTGCGCGCGCCGCCGCTGCAGCGCATATCGGCCGACGAGCTTCAGCACGTCCCACGCCGCGCGCGGCGACTTCGCAAAACGGCGCAGTTTCGGAATGTCTTCGCGGCTGATCATCATTCCGCCGAACAGCATGAACTCCGGCAGCGGATCGCGCAGCAAGGCGAAATCCGGGCCGAGTTCACAACCGTCGAACGGAATCGGCTCGAGTACGCGGCCTCCCGCTGTTGCGCCGGGGAGGTCCGGATAGTAGTCGGGATAGCGCTGCACGGGCCGCAGCTTCAGTTGGGTATGCGCTTCGAGGTAGCGAATCGCAGCGTCGCCGTGCCGCAGGAACGCGCGCATTCGCGGATCGCTGTGCGCACCCGGAACGGTCTGCTCGATATAGCGACGGGCCGCATCGGCATCGTCGTGCAGACCCGTCTCATGAATCTTGTGATTATTGGGAATCCATATCATTCCGCCGGATAACGCGGTGGTTCCACCGATGCGGCCACTGTGCTCGACGAGCAGCACGCGACGGCCTGCCGCCGCACCGGCCGACGCGGACGCTAGCCCGGCCGCGCCGCCCCCAACGACGATAAGGTCATATGTGTCATCGATCATGACGACAGAGTCTACCGACGACTATCGTCAGCCCGGCACTAGGGAATTCCGATAGGCGCTATCGATTCCGCGTATAGCCGGCCCCTCCGGCGCCGACAATGCCGGCCGAGTCATCGATTGCGCCCGCTGCGGTTCAGGCTGAGACCGTCACCGAGCCGATCGACGACTCCTCGATCCGCGAGGCCGAGACGATCCAGTAGCGGATTGGGGACTTTCCCGCCTGAAGAACCGGCCGGAGCCGGGACAGGCGACCGCCTCGCGCAGGGTGAGGATCAGTCGACTTGCAACTGGCCGCCGTTACCGAGGCCGCCCTTCACGTGCTGAGCCTTGTACTGCTTGACCGAGTCGACGAGGTTGTTGAGCGAGTCGGTGAAGGCCGCGACGATCACCTTACCCTCGGGCGTGTCCGAGTAGCCACCGACCGTACCGCCCGAATGCGACGACATGAGGCTGCCGATCGCGCCGATGTCCATGTTGCGGGCCGAACCGGTGGCCGCGGCGATCTGGACCGTCGAGCGGTTTTCGACCAGCGTCAGCGTCGTCGACGCCGACTTCGTGTTGACCTGACCGGCGACCTGCGCTGCAACGCCGCCGACGACCGGGATCACCGACAGCACGCCGGCAATGCTGCCCGCGTTCTGGTTCGAGAAAGTGATGCTCGGGGTCATCGTGTAATCGGCGACGACCATCTTGCCCTTCTTGATCTTGTTCGACGCGCGCAGTTCGCCAGCGTCGCCCAGCGCGCGCTCCTGCATCGCCTGGTTCAAGGCGCGGCCCCGATCGACGATCACGAAGCAGTTGCTCTGCTGGACCAGCATCTTGAGCACCGGAACCGTGCTGCCGAGCTGGTACTGGCCTGTGAGCAGCGAGTACCACGGCGACGCGGTGTCTTCCTGGATTGCGATCGTGCCGAGCGGGGCTGCGCATCGGTGCATGTTGTCGGCCGTCGGCGCGGTCGAGCCGGCCACGGCCGTGCTGTCCGGACTCTGGCCGCCGCCTGCGAGCTGCATCTGGGAACAGGCGGTGAGTGACATGGCGAACGCGACTGCTGCCAGAGTACTGAAGGTCTTGCGCATTGCTTGTGGTCCTCTTGGTTTTAGTGGTTATACGTGCCGAACAGGTCGGCGTTAAAGGGATTTGCTTCCGACGAAGCTTGACGCCCCCGTGCGACGAGCTCCCGATTCGCGTGATGAACGCTTTGCGTGAACACCCTCGGTACACGCCGCATGCGCCGATGCGAACTGTTATTACGGCACGCCCGGCCCGTTCCTGAACGGCCGCCCCGACGAATCGGAGCGCGTCGGAAGAGGCAAACGTTTGGCGAGATAGCGGTCCTGTTTGCCGCGTGTGGAAGCATGGCCCAAGCTGACTGGAACCCTGGCCGGCCGCCAAAGAACCCTCGAATTCCTCATCGATCTCAACCGCCGTTAGCTCGTTGTAACGGCCGCGTCACTCAATTCTCAAAATTGGGGCGCAAACTCTCCACCGCCTGTGGGGTCCATCGACGAACTCCCGATTCCAACCGGTCCGTCTGCAAGCACGACGCGAATAAAAAGACAGCCGCATGACATAGGCGCCGCAAGTCGATGCCGCGCCACGTAGTTCCGCATGATCCGGCTGGACTAGTTGCCTCCAAGAGAAGCTTCCAACCAACTTTGAATCAGGGGTCTTCATGTCTTTTAATTCGTTCCGCTCCGGCGCCATGCGCACGGTCGGCCTGAGCCTCACCGCACTGGCATTGGGCCAGATGCTGGCGGCTTGCGGTAATAGCGTCTCGCCGAGTGCATCGGGTACGTCCTCGACCACCACGGTCGCGTATACGCCCAAGACGCCGATTCAGCACGTCATCGTGATCATCGGCGAAAACCACAGCTTCGATAACGTGTTCGCGACCTACCAGCCGCGTACCGGCCAGAGCGTGTGGAACCTGCTGTCGCAGCAGATCATCAATCAGAACGGCACGCCGGGCGCGAACTTCAGCCATGCCAACCAGGCTGCCGCCACGGATACCGCGGCTGACGCCTTCCTGCTGAGCCCGCCCCAGACCGCCTTTAGCGGGTCGGTCCTGCCGGCCCCGCTGTCGGGTGGCCCGACGACCAGCTACCTGCCCACCGGCAGCACGGTGACGACGGCACAGCAGACCGAAAACGGCCTCGATACCCAGTATTACCAATATCTGCTGACGGGCGGTACCGGCCTGGCCAGCAAGGTGCCCGACACCCGTATCACCAACGTCAACGCCCTGCCCACCGGCCCGTTCCAGCTGACCAGCTCGACCTTCAGCTACGACGCGTACTCGGCCAGCCCGGTTCACCGCTTCTACCAGATGTGGCAGCAGCTGGACTGCAATATCAGCCACGCGACGACGACCAATCCGGCCGGCTGTGACGGCGCGCTGTTCTCGTGGGTTGAAACTACGGTGGGCGCCGGTGCCAATGGCATTGCCCAACCGGCCAACTTCAGCACCAATTATTCGGCTACCGCCACGACGACTGGCGAAGGTTCGACCGCCCTGGGCTTCTACAACATGGCCAACGGCGACGTTCCGTACTTCAAGTCGCTGGCCGACTCGTACGCCATCAGCGACAACTTCCACCAGTCCGTCAATGGTGGCACCGGCGCCAACCACATCATGCTGGGTCACGGCGACATGATGTATTTCAGCGACGGCAAGGGCAACGCGCAAACGCCGCCGCACAACACGGTCGTCGCAAGCGGCACGGCCAACGCAGGTACGGTCGACGAGATCGAGAACCCGAATGCGGCTGCCGGTACCAACAACTGGTATACGCAGGACGGGTATGGTGGCGGCAGCTATGGTTCCGCCTCGTACGGCGGTGGCTCCTACTCCAACTGCTCCGATGCATCGCAGCCTGGCGTCGGGCCGATCCTGAACTACCTGAAGTCGCTGCCCACGCCGGTCGCGTCCAGATGCGAGGCAGGTCACTACTACCTGCTGAACAACTACAACCCCGGCTACTTCGGCAATGGCGCCAACGCTTATACCGACACCAATGCCAACAACACGGTGTTTACGATTCCGCCGCAGACCGTGCCAAGCATTGGCGACGTGATGAACACCGCCAACGTCACCTGGAAGTACTACGGCGACCAGTGGAACAACTACGTCAACGACCCGTACCAGCTGAACTGGGGTGTTGCCGGTGCGACCAGCGACGAGTACTGCAACATCTGTAACCCGTTCCAGTACGACACGTCGATCATGTCCAGCCCGACGCAGGTCGCGGCACATATCCAGGATACGACCAACCTGTATACGGATATTGCCAACGGTACGCTGCCTGCCGTGTCGTTCGTCAAACCGAGCGGCTGGGTTGACGGCCATCCGAATTCGTCGAAGCTGGATCTGTTCGAAGGCTTCTCGAAGAAGATCGTCGATGCGGTGCAGGCCAACCCGACGCTGTGGAAGAACACCGCCATCTTCATCACCTTCGACGAAGGCGGCGGCTACTACGACTCGGGCTTCGTGCAGCCGCTGGACTTCTTCGGCGACGGTACGCGTATCCCGTTCATCCTGGTGTCGCCGTATGCCAACCCGGGCTTCGTCTCGCACAGCTACACCGATCACGTCTCGATCCTGAAGTTCATTGAACGTAACTGGGGTCTGCCGGTGATCAGTAGCCGGAGTCGTGACAACCTGCCTAACCCGGTCGTGACAAGCTCGAATCCGTACGTGCCGACCAATGGCCCGTCGATCAACGACCTGTTCGACATGTTCGACTTCCCGGCACCTACGAACTAAGTCCCGGGCGCCAGGACCCGATCCTGGCCGGAGCGACGGCAGGCCTGCCGCTCCGGTCCAGATCGGGTCTCTTCACCTTGCACGCCGGAGTCGGAACCGCTTCAGGTTCCGATGTCCGGCGCGTTCGTTGTTTACTCTCTCCGCAAAGGAAAAGCGTTGACTCGTTTTCGTTACACACTGCTGGGCGTCGCCGCCCTGATCGCGATATCCGCCTGCACCCACAAGGGAACCGATGGCAATAGCGCATCGGCTACGTCTTCCAAGGAAGCGACTGATGCAGCACTCACGGTCAATGACACCGTGATCAGCCAGCGCGAGATGGCCATGCTGGTGCATCAGCAGCCGGTTCGGGATGAACAACCGAACTCCCGCCAGAAGATCGTCGACAACCTCACGATGCAGATTCTCGCGGCCCAGGCAGCGACCCAGAAAGGTCTGGACAAGTCGCCCGAGGTCCAGGATCAGATGGACATGTCGAAGACCTCGATTCTTGCGCAGGCCTACATCAAGGACTTCTTTGCGAGCCACAAGCCGACGGACGCGCAACTGAACGCCGAGTACGACAAGGTCAAGGCAGCGGCAGCGGGCAACGAATACCGGGCTCGCCATATCGTGGTGAAGAGCGAGGACGAGGCCAAGGCGATCATCGCCAAACTGAACCAGGATCCGAAGGCCTTCTCTGAGCTTGCCAGCGCCGACTCGCTAGATCCGGTCAGCAAGGCCAAAGGGGGTGACCTGGGTTGGTTCGATCCGGCTCGCATGGTGCCGGAGTTTGCTAGCGCCGTGCAGAAGCTGGGCAAGGGTCAAATCTCGCAGGAGCCCATCAAGTCGCAGTTCGGCTACCACGTGATCGTGGTGGACGATATTCGCTCCAAAGCGGACAGCGTGCCGCCCTTTGAACAAGTCAAGGATTCGCTGGCCGCCCACTTTGAGCAGGAAGAACTGCTCAAGGCCCTGAGCGACATGAAGGCCCAGGCGAAGATCTCGGTCAAGTCCTGACCTGGCAGTTCCGCGCGCCGTCGACCTGGTTGGTCGATGGCCGCGCCTCCACTACTCAAGCACTTCGAATTATTTTCCAGGCAATTCATGAACTTCAGCCAGTCCAGTATCCGGCGGCAGGCCGTCCGTATCGCATGCTTGGGCCTGATTGGCCTTTGCGCTGTCATGAGCTGGAACGGCATGGCGCAGAACAAAGCGAAGTCCGCCCAGCCAGGCGCTCCGCAAATTGATCTGTGTCCGCGCCCTGCGGTCGGCAGCGCGGTTCCCGAACCGGTTGAGCTGCGCAGCAGCCACGGCGTGCTGAAGCTCGACCTGAAGATACAGAATGTGCGCGAGCAGGATGGATCGGTCCGTTACTGCTACTCCACGCCAGACGGTGCGCAGGCGCCGACGCTGCGCGTGCATCCGGGCGATCGCGTGGTACTCCGGCTGAAGAACGACCTGAAGGATATCGACCCCGAGGCCAAGACCAGCGACCCAATGCGCGGCCCGATATGCTCGGCCAAACCGCACAAGGTCAGCAATCCGTGCGACAGCGGCGCGATGACCGCCACGTCCACCAACCTGCACTTTCACGGCATGAGCATGCCGCCCGTGTGCCATCAGGATGACGTGCTGAAGACCTCGATCCAGCCCGACGACGGGGTTTTCGAATACAGCTTCCAGGTACCCATGGACGAACCGCCTGGACTGTACTGGTACCACCCCCATGTTCACGGCTTCAGCAGCCGTCAGGTGCAGGGCGGCGCCTCGGGCGCGCTGATCGTCGAAGGTATCGAGCGCGCGATCCCCGAAGTGGCCGGTCTGCCTGAGCGGGTACTGGTGATCCGCGATCAGAACCTGCTGCACCCGGATGCGCCGCCAAGCAAATCGGAACCACCGGTGATGAGCAAGGCTCAGCTCGACAGCGACGGCGATGCACAGAACACCGGTACTGGTTTCGGCAAGCCATCCAAGGATTTGTCGATCAACTTCGTGCCGGTGCCCTACCCCAACTATGAGCCGGCAACGATCCGGATCAAGCCCGGCCAGCGGCAGCTCTGGCGGATATTGAATTCGTCGTCGGTCACCTATCTGAATCTCGCGCTCCTGTATCAACGCAAGCCGCAGTCGATAGGCATTGTCGCCATCGACGGCGTGCCCAAACAGCAGGAAGGCAACGGCTCCATCCCGTGGGTCGACCATATCGGCATCCCGCCTGGTTCGCGCGTCGAATTCATCATGAATGGTCCGCCGCCAGGCGTGACTGGCTTGCTGGTGACCCGCACGGTAGATACGGGACCCGTTGGCGAAAACGACCCCAATCGCGCACTCGCCCTGATCAAGGCCGACCCGCAGGCACCCGAGCTTGCCTCGACGCTACCCACGGCTCATGCGCCACTGCCCGCCGCCAAACTACCGCCGCTGCGGGACGTGAAGCCTGTACGGACGCGCAAGCTTTTCTTTACGGAAGTACCGTCGAATCCGAACGATCCCAATAGCCCGACGGATTTCTACATCACCGAGGAAGGTCAGCAGCCCAAACTGTTCGACCCGCATAGCCGCGTTCCGAATATCACCGTGCATCAGGGTGACGTCGAGGACTGGATCATCGAGAATCGCTCGCCCGAATTGCATGCGTTCCATATCCATCAGATTCACTTTCTGGTGATGGAGGTGAATGGGAAGCCGGTGGACGAACCCTTCCTGCGCGATACGGTCAACGTGCCGTACTACAAGAGCACCGAGCTGAGCTACCCCAGCGTGCGTTTGCGCATGGACTTCCGCGATCCGCATGCGGTGGGCACATTTTTGTACCACTGCCATCTGCTGGAGCATGAGGATGGCGGGATGATGGGGACGGTGCGCGTGGTGGCGCGTGGGAAAAAGTAGCTGGGCATGGGGCAAAGCAAAAAAGGTGGATCTGAACCACCCGCTATCTGAGCGGCCGGAGTCTTGCCCCGAGAACCTGTGAACCGCGGGAGGCGAGCGCGGGCACTGCACGCCAGTCCGTCGCACGCTTCGCGCAGCGCGATGGGCTCGATACGCACGAACGCGACCGAGCGCGATCAAAGCTTCAAGAGACGGCGACGCGCCCGGAGGTCGAGAGCCAACCCAGCACTGCGCTGAATGCAGCTTGCGGAAGCTGCGAACTGCAAGAATGCCGCGCCCGGTGACCGATCTTCCGCTGGTCAACGTCGAACTAGCGGATTAAGCGAACGGTTCATGGCAATGACATCGTCATGGGTCGGAGCAGGTCCGAGCCTCGCGAACAGTTCTGGCATTTGATCGCGCTTTTTCGGCGCATCACCCTTGATCGCTGCGGCGAGTCCGTTGCGCATCATCTCCGCCCCGTAGTCGCAGCAATAGGCCGGAGTCGAAGGCTGCTGCCGCCAGGATTCCTCAAGCGAACCCGCATCGACGGGATCGAAGCCAGTCGCATTCACAAGTGCCATGACGATGCGCTTCGACGCGGGATTGTCTCCCGCCACCGCCACCGCCAGGCGATTCGGCGCCTCTTCTGGAAGACCAAGCTCTGCAAGCGAGTGCGCCAGGATATTGTTGAAGGCCTTGATGACAGGACGACCAAGTTGATTCGACACCCACACGCTTTCTGGCATCCCTTCGTCGATTCCTGGGATTCGCGGGTCGCGCAAACCGGGATAGTAGTTGGACGTATCGATGATCGGCACATCCACGGGAACCGCCTCAAACAGCTCCGTTCCAAGTTGGGCCATAGCGGGAAGCGGTATTGCCAGGATGATGGCATCAGCTTCCTTGACCGCGCCGTTCACGTCAACGGCGTCTGCACCGATTTCGTCAGCAAGAGCTCGAACGCTATCCGGCCCTCTCGAATTCGCAATCCGAATCGTGTGCCCGGCGGCCCGCAGCTTGCGGGCGATTGTGCCGCCGATGCTGCCAGTTCCAATAATGCCAATTTTCATGTTCTACCTCTCGTAAGCGCGAATTTCATGGATCTGGACAGGGAATTTTCGCGCACCTACGCCGATACCGCGTATCCATACCGGCTTTTGGTGCAGGCATCAGCTGACGGCCTTCCGGCGCGATGATCCCTCAGACGGACACCTCCAAAAAAGCTGACTGAGTTCCGGCCATGCGGTGTAATCAGGCGTATGGTTTCAAGCGAGCCCAAACGTCTTCCTCAGGCTTGTATCGACCGGTCCAGCAGGCATGAAGCGGCGTAATTTGCTCAGAAGAGAGGCCTGGCCTTTCGGAGTGGACCTCATTCTCCATGCACCCAAAGCAGCATCGACAATCGTGGTTGCGACACCATCTGGCTCCGGTGCGTCATGGACATTTTTTTCGATCGCGCGGAACACGCGGTCGCGCTCATCGTCATACGCCGAGATCCTGGAAACGGCATGCGGCGCGTTGATATCCAGGCTCGTCCTGGTGTAGGAAGGTTCGACGAGCGCCACGCGGACTCCGAACTTGCGAACCTCATGATCGAGGGTCTCGGACAGCCCCTCAACGGCATGCTTGGATGCTGAATAGAGCCCCATGTACGGAGCCGGAAGGAAGCCGAGCACTGAGCTGATATTGACGATTCTTCCCGAACGTTGCGCGCGCATGTGCGGCAGTACCGCTTGAGTTGTGCGCAAGATTCCAAAGACGTTGGTATCGAACAGCGACTGAGCCTCGGCGATCGACGTTTCTTCCGTCGAGCCGAGCAGGGTCACGCCCGCGCTATTGACAAGCACGTCGATGCGCCTCGCTTCAGCGATGATGGTCTGGATTCCGCGCTGAACTGAAGCGTCGTCGCGGACGTCCATCTCGACCAGCACGACTCCGGATATGGCCTGTGCTTTCGAAATGTCGCGAACGGTGCCGAATACCCGGCATCCCCGTTTGGCAAATTTGTCTGCGGTGGCACGTCCGATGCCCGATGATACGCCGGTAACAACGACAACTTTGGAGTTCGACATGGCAGGTCTCTTCGATACAGGTGGGTTGGAACAGCAAGGCTGACCAGCAGCCCGATTGATCGTGCAGTTAGGGTTCACTCGTGCGCGAGGTGAGAAGATCCGGGCGAATGCACTGGTGCTTAGGCGTTACGCTCAGGGCGACGCTATCCCGGATCGTCATCTCGTTTCCTCGCTGCGTGGTTGCGTTTAGCTCTGGGCGGCGGGCGAGTCCTCAAACGTCTGTTCGGTGGGCGGCGTGCGCTCCGGCACACCTGCCTGCGGATGGGTCGTATTTCCCGGCCTGATCCTGAACCAGATGGAATACATGGCCGGCAGGAACACCAGCGTCAGGATCGTCCCCGCAAAAGTGCCACCAATCAGCGTATAGGCGAGCGTCCCCCAGAACACCGAATGGGTCAGCGGAATAAACGCGAGGATCGCCGCCAGCGCCGTCAGGATCACCGGTCGCGCACGCTGCACGGTTGCCTCGATCACGGCGTGGAACGGGTCCAGACCTTCCTGTTCGTTGTGGCGGATCTGTCCAATCAGGATCAGCGTGTTGCGCATCACGATTCCCGATAGTGCAATCAGGCCGACCAGCGCATTGATACCAAACGGCTGCCCGAACAGAATCAGGGTTGGCACCACACCGATCAGTCCGAGCGGGCTGGTCAGGAAGACCATGACCATCGCAGCGATCGAACGCACCTGCAGGATGATGATGAGCAACGTGACTGCCAGCATGATCGGGAAGATCGGCAACATGGCTGTCGTCGCCTTGCCTGATTCCTCGATGGAGCCAGCCTGCTCGATGCGGTAGCCACTGGGCAGCTTGTCCACGATGGGCTGAAGCTGCCTGGTGATCGCCGTTGACACGTCTGGCGGCTGCAGGCCCTCGGCGATGTCGCCCCGCACGGTGATCGTCGGCATCCGGTCGCGCCGGCGCATGACCGGCTCCTCCATTCGCACGTCGACCTTACCCACCTGCGACAGCGGGATGCGCTGCCCGTTGGCGCCGGCCAGCGTGAAGTCGCCGATCTTAGCCGGGTCGAGCCTCAGGTCGCCGGCCGAACGCGCGATGACCTGCACGGTGCGAATGTCCTCGCGCACGACGGTGACGGGCACACCGGTCAGCAGGAACTGCAGTTGTTGCGCCACGGCGCTCGAAGTCAGCCCCACGGCCTGCAACCGGTCCTGCTGCAGCGTGAAGTGCAGCGTGGGCGTGCGCGTGCCCCAGTCGGTGTTGACCGTGCGCATCATCGGGCTGGCATCCATGACCTTCTGCACGTCAGCCGCGATTTTGCGCAACTCGTCCGGGTCGGGGCCAGTGACCCGGTAAGCAACCGGGTACGGCGAATACGGGCCGAATACGAGCTGGGTGACGCGCAGCCGGGCCTCCGGCGCCAGGCCATCGGCAATTGCCTGCCGTAGCCGGAGTTTCAGTGCCTCGCGCTCGTCCTCGTTACCGGTGCGGATCACGATCTTGGCAAACGACGGATCGGGCAGTTCCGGTCCCATCGAGAAGTAGAAGCGCGGTGCGCCCTGGCCGATGTAGGAGGTGACGATCCTGGCTTCCTTCTGTCTGGCCAGCCAGCTCTCCACCTTGGCCGTGGCGGCGCTGGTCTGGGCGATCGACGTGCCATACGGCATCTGCACCTCGACCAGCACTTCAGGGCGATCGGAGATCGGGAAGAACTGCTTTTTGACGACTCCCATGCCGAGCACAGCCAGCACGAAGAGGCCCACTACCGACCCGGCGACCAGCCACTTGCGCGTGATGACGCGCTCCAGCAGTTGACGGAAGCGGTTATAGCGCGGCGTGTCATAGAGCGCCTCGTGGCCACCTTCGACTTTCCTGAAGTCGGGCAGCAGCTTGACGCCGAGGTACGGCGTGAAAACCACGGCGACCACCCAGGATGCGATCAGCGCAATACCGACGATCCAGAACATGTTGCTGGTGTATTCGCCCGCCGTGGACCGGGCAAAGCCGTTGGGCATGAAGCCGACGGCCGTGACCAGCGTGCCCGAGAGCATCGGCGCCGCGGTATGGCTCCAGGCATAGGCGGAGGCGGCGACGCGGCTGTAGCCCTCTTCCATCTTCACCACCATCATTTCGATGGCGATGATGGCGTCGTCCACCAGCAGGCCCAGAGCGAGGATCAGGGAGCCCAGGGTGATGCGGTCGAAGTTCTTGCCGGTCGCGAGCATGACCACGAAGACCACGGCCAGTGTCAGCGGCACGGCCGCGGCGACCACGAGGCCCGCACGCCAGCCCATGCTCACGAAGCTCACCACCATGACCACCAGCAGCGCGACAAAGAACTTCAGCATGAACTCATCGACCGCCGAACTGATGTTGACGGCCTGGTCGGTGACCTTGGTGAGGCTCATGCCCAGGGGCAGCCCGGCGTTGATCGTACCGACCTCGCGGTCCAGCGCGCGGCCCAGGTCCAGCCCGTTCCAGCCGTCGCGCATGACGATGCCCAGTAGCAGGGCAGGCTCCCCGTTGTTGCGGATCTCGAACGTGGCGGGGTCTTCATAGCCACGTGTGACGGTGGCAATGTCCGAGAGCTTCAGCGTACGGCCATGCGCCACGACGGGCGTGTCGCGGATCTTCTGCAATGCGTCGAAGGCGCCGTCCAGACGCATAAACACTTCCGGGCCTTTGGTCTCTACGGAGCCGGCCGGCGTCAGGGCGTTTTGACCGTTGAGCGCGGCGAACACGTCCTGCGGGCTGACGCCCAGCGTTGCCAGGCGGTCATGCGAAAACTCGACATAAATCCGCTCGGACTGCTCGCCGATAATGTTGACCTTCTTCACACCCGGCACGTGCAGCAGCCGCTGGCGCAGCGTCTCCGCATCGCGCACCAGCAAACGCTGCGGTTCGCCCCTGGCCTTGAGCGCGAACAGTGCAAAGGTCACATCCGCGTATTCGTCGTTGACCATCGGTCCGATCACGCCGGGCGGAAGGTTGCCTGCCTCGTCGCTGATTTTCTTGCGGGCCTGATAGAACTGTTCCTGAACTTCCGAAGGCGGTGTGCTGTCGAGCAGGGTCAAGGTGGTGAAGGCGAGACCCGGCCTTGTGTAGGTCTCCGTACGGTCGTACCAGCGCAGCTCCTGCATGCGCTTTTCGATCTTTTCGGCGACCTGGTCCTGCATTTCCTGCGCAGTAGCCCCAGGCCACGCTGTGATGATGGTCATCACCTTGACCGTGAAGGCCGGGTCTTCCGCCCGGCCCAGCTTGAAGAACGAAACGAGTCCGGCCAGCGAGATCAGGCAGATCAGGAAGAGAGTAATGGAGCGCTCGCGCACGGCGAGCGCGGAAAGGTTGAAACGGCCTTCGCTCACGGACGCGCTCCCTCGGTTGACGTAACGGGAGCCAGGCCAGCCATCCGGACCCGGTCGCCTTCGTGTAGCAGGTGCGCTCCGAGCGCGACGATCTTCTCGCCTTGCTGAATCTGGCCAGTCACGCGTGCCTCATCGTCATCCAGGCGTCGGACCGTGACTGGCCGCCAGGAAACCCTTTGCGGATCACCGCTGATGACCCAAACTCCCGGCCCCTTGCCCGCGTCGAAAAGGGAGCCGAGCGGCACCTGCAGCGCGCCTTGCACAGAGGCATGCGCATCCGGAATCTGGACGGTGACCGTGGCCCCTAACGGCGCATCAGCCAGCTCGCCCTCGAGCACGTACCGAGCCTCGAAGGTGCGGGTGAGGGGGTCCGCCGCATCTGACAGTTGCCGCAGTTCGGCAGGAACCGTGACGCCTTCCTTGCCGAAGAGCGTGGCCTGTGCGACCGAACCGACCGTGGGGCGCAGGGTTTCCGGCAACTGGATGACAGCCTCGCGGCGTCCGGCGTGGGCCAGGCGCACTACGGTCTGCCCGGCGTTCACGACCTGGCCGGGCTCGGCCAGCGTTTCCATGACAACGCCATCGCCATCGGCCACCAGTTCCGTATAGCGGCTCGCATTATGCGCAACGTCGGCCTGGGCTTCGGTCGCACTGAGCTGGGCTTTGGCAGCATCCGCCGCAGCCTTGACCTGGTCGTATGCCGAGGCGGAAATGGCGCCCGTGCCGCGCAGGTCGCGGTAGCGCGCTTCATCCTCCGCCGTCTGCTGCGCCCGTGCCCGCGCGGCCGCGACGGCCTCCTGCTGCGCCTGCGCAGCGAGCTTCAGATCGACGGGATCGATGCGCATGAGCGGCTGGCCGCGTTTGACGGTCTGTCCGGCGTTGACCAGCCGCTCCAGCACCTTGCCGGAGACACGAAACCCGAGGTCGCTCTGTACCCTGGCGGCTACGGTTCCGGTGAACGAACGTGCCCCGAGGGTTGACCCCTCGACGATCGCGATGCGCACCACCGGCGCCTCGGTGCGCGGGTCGGATGGTGTTTTTCCGCCGCACGCTGCCAGCACAAACGGCAAGGCACAGACAACTGTAGAGGTAGCGAGGCGACGCCGGAGCATGAAAGTTCCATAGACGAAGTGATTGGAACTTTCATTGTGGTACGTGTGACCACTTTAGTCAATAGTCACAAAAACACTTTTCCTCAGGGCGACAGACTGCGAAGTACCAGGCCAGACAGCTTCACTGGCGCTTCTTCGGTGTAGTCGAAGCTGTGCTGCAGGATGAGCGGGTTGAGGTAAGGGCGTATGACGAGGTAAATCGCCATCGAGGTCTCGTCGAGAGGCGTTTTGCGCTCGAAGTCCCCGCTCTGGCGGCCCTCCTGCAGGATCTCCTGAAGCAGTTTCTGGATGCGCTCTTCGTAGGCGAGCGTCGCTTGCCAGTGCTCGGTGGCGGCCGAGGCCGCGATTTCATACAGCTTTCGATCCTGCGAGAACAGGCGCAGGCTTGCCTCCACGATCGCCTTGAACATGCGCCGCAGCTTCTCGGGTGGCCCCTCGGCCTCCTCAACGGCGGCCCTAACGTCGGCCTCGATCTCGCGCAGGCAGTTCGCGCAGATCATCTCGCCAATCGCCTGCTTGGACTCGAAGAACTTGTAGATGTAGGCCTTGGAAAAGCCGATGGCCTTCGCGAGATCGGAGACGGTCGTCTTTTCGTAGCCATACCGGCTGAAGTGCTCGGTGGCCGCGGCGACGATCTGATCCCGCACGTCGTGATCGGCCGGGCCGCGGGCCGAAACGGGATAGGTGATTGCGGTTTTCATGGTTCGAGCTTAACGCCGCTTCGAGAAATCTACAACAAGTGACCAATATGTATTATAGTCACTCCCATCTCCTCCTCTTCGCCGGAAGAAATCCATGCTGCCAAAACGCACGATCGCCACGCTCATTGTCGCCAGCCTCTCGGCAGGGTGCGCTGTCGGGCCGGATTACGTCCGGCCCGGCGTACCCATGCCGGAACGGTTCCAGGGCCAGGCCGCGGTAGATCACCGGCAGGCAACCGCCAGTGCCGACCTTGCGACCTGGTGGACCGGTTTCGGCGATTCCCAACTGACGCGATACGTGACGCTTGCGCTGGACCAAAACCTTGATCTCGCACAGGCCGCCGCGCGCGTCGCCCAGGCGCGCGCAGGACTTGGGGCGGCGAATGCGGCGTTGCTGCCTTCGGGCAGTGTCAGCGGCCAGGCGGCCAGGGTCTACCAATCCGTTGAAACGCCGCTGGGGCAGGTCCTGAATTCGAGGCCCGGTTTCGACCGCTACGGCAATGACTACGAAGCCAACCTCAGCGCGAGTTGGGAACTGGACCTGTTTGGAGGCCTGCGCCGCGGCCGGGAAGCGGCGCTTGCCGAATACCAGGCTTCGGAAGCGGGCGCGGCGGCGACACGACTGGCCGTGGCTGCGCAGACCGCCGACATCTACATCACGATCCGTGGATTGCAGACCCGTCTCGATGTTGCCCGGCGACAGGTACAGACGCAGCAGGACCTGCTTTCAACCGTCAACCTGCTGTACGGCAAAGGGTTGGCAGCCGAACTTCAGGTGCGGCAGGCTGAAGGTGCGCTCGCGCAGGTTCGCGCCTCGGTCCCGGAGCTCCAGGCGGGGCTGGACGCGGCCATGAACGCGCTCGATGTGATGCTGGGCTCGCAACCCGGCACGCATCGGGCGGAGCTGGTTGAGGCGGGCCACATTCCGGCGGCCCCGCAGATCGGGACGACCGGATCGCCCGGCGAACTGCTCAGGCGCCGGCCTGACCTGATCGTGGCCGAGCGACGCCTGGCCGCCTCGAACGCGCGGATTGGCGTGGCCGTCGCCGAGTACTACCCGAAGCTCTCGCTGAGCGGACTCATCGGCAGCGCGACGTCCATGGCGAGTGGCAACCTGTTCACCGGCGACGCCAGTCAGGCGGCTGGCGTGCTGGGCCTGCGCTGGCGCCTGTTCGACTTCGGTCGCATCAATGCACAGATCAACCAGGCAAAAGGTCAGCAGGCCGAAATGTTGGCCGCCTACCGGCTTGCCGCACTGCATGCAACTGAGGACGTGGAGAAAGCGTTTTCGGCCCTCGTCAACCGGGAGGAACAGGCCAGTGTGCTCGCCGGCGGAGTGGACTCGCTCGGCCGCGCACGAGCGGCGTCGTTCGCGGCGTATCAAAAAGGTGTGGTCAGCCTGATCGAGGTCCTGCAGGCCGACGAAAGCCTGCTACGCGCCTCCGATGCGCGCGCACAGGCGCAAACGGCTTCAGCGCTCGCAGCGGTCGATGCCTTCAAGGCACTGGGTGGCGGTTGGCAACCCCAGGTTTCCGATGCGTTGGCGAACAGGTAGCCACCGGACCTGCGCACATCGCCCCGGAAGTACAAGGCTATCTGGCCGTATCACATTTCAGATTCAATACCCATAGAGACATATGCCCCGGATGGCTGGGGCCTCGCCGCATGCCACGCAAACGATTGACGCGGGAAGAAAATCGCGAACAGACCCGGCTGCGCCTCCTCGAAGCGGCGGCCCTTAGCATTGCCAGGAAAGGACTGGGCGCGACCAGCGTGGAGGACATCTCCGCTCAGGCCGGCTATACCCGCGGCGCGTTCTATTCGAACTTTCGCAGCAAGAGCGACCTGTTCGTCGAACTGATTCGTCTGGATCACCGGAACATCCAGGAAAACCTGCAGAAGCTGATCGACGTCGCCCCGTCTGGCGAAGACCTGCAGAAGCAGCTCGACTTGCTGTGTGCACAGTGCTATCGCGACGACGACAGCTACATGATCTGGGCTGAGGCGCGTCTGCATGCCATGCGTGACGCGGATTTCAGGCAACGGATGAATACCCTGTACCTGGAAAAGCGCGATGTCATCGCGCACCTCATCGAACAGATCTGCAAGCGGTTGAATATTCAGTTGCCAGAGCTCTCCGCTGACCGCGCACTCGCTACGATCGCGGTAATGGACGGCCTCTTCTACTTCAAGATGACGATGCCCAATGTGTTGCCCAGCGCTTCCGCCGGGGCGGCTATTTGCCGCGTCATTACAGGTATGTTCATCGGTCCCCGCCAGGGCGGCGAGTTGTCTCTCGCGGAGAAGCCGTCGAAAGGGCGTTAGATCCGATTGCGAACCTTATAAGTCGCATGCGCGCCGTGCCCCCGGGACGCAGCTGCCTCACACGGGAAGGCCAAAGGTTAATCACTAGGCTCTGCCAGACACCCATATAAGAAGAGCGGTACTATCGCCCAATCTGGCGGCACACGCCAGAATCTACGATGACCCATTTCCCCAAACCGAATCAGCAGTTTAGCTGCACATGTGGCGGATTTTTCACGAATCCCGGCCAACCCTCCTATTCTCTCTCGCGGCACTAGCCGGCAACCCCGCTTGCTGACACAAGGGTGTCATGCCAGGTTGCTGCAATCCTCGCTGCCGCATCTGGCATCTATTTTTCGCGGCTCTACGCGCGATAAAAAAAGTGTGGTGGGTTGCTTTGGACTCATCGCACGCATACGCCTATCCCAAAGAGGAATTCGAGAGCCATGGCTTCAATGATCCAGCGGACGACCCTGTTCGCCTGCCTGCGCGCGGCGTCTGTCGCGGCATCCCTGTCCATCGCCGCACTAGGAGCCCACGCCGCCGATCTCGTGATCGCAGGCCGTGACGACATCTACGGCCGCGGGCTCGCGCAGGCCGTGGACGGCTACAGGAAACAGCACCCGGGCGTCGACATCGAGTTGCTGAAGCTGCCGAACAACGACCTCTATCAGAAGCTGAAGCTCTCGTTGCGGGAAAACACGCGTGCCTATGACCTGGTGATGATGGACGACACCTGGTCCCCCGAATTCATCGCCAACGGCTGGCTTCAGCCGCTGCCCGCCACGCTCGCGGATGCCGACATGGTGACCTCCACGGTCGCCCTCGGACGCGCGCCGACGGGCACCTTGTACGCGATGCCGATCGTCGGCAACGTCGAGATGTTCGCCTATCGCAAGGATCTGCTGGCGAGTCGCGGCCTGCAGCCGCCGCGCAACTGGGACGACGTCCTGAAAATCTCACAGACTCTCGGGACCGCCGACAAGGACGTTTCGGCCGTCGTGTTTCGCGGCGTGAAGGGCAACCCCGTCGTCACCGGTTTTCTGCCGATCCTGTGGGCGTATGGCGGAGAAGTCGTCGACGCGAACGGCAAGGTCACGATCGATTCACCAGAGGCGCTGGCGGCGCTGAAGATGCTCCTCGCCCTCAAGAAGTGGGCACCGAAAGACGTCGACGTGTATGGCGCCGGCGAAGTGCGCGATGCGTTGCAGGGCGGCATGGCCGCTCAGGCCATCGAAGTGTGGCCCGCCTGGCTGCCTGCCCTCGACGATCCGGCGAAGTCGCGGGTCGTCGGCCAGGTCGCGTTGCAACCTCCGCCCGGACAGGTCAAGGGGCCGGCGCCGATGCTCGGCATCTGGCAAATGGGCATTGCGAAAGATGCAGCGCATGCGAAAGTGGCAGCGGATTTCCTAGCCTATCTGACTTCGTCGGCAACGCAAACGCAACTTGCCGTGCTCGGCATTCCGCCGACCCGCAAGAGCGTCTTCGCCAATCCGACGCTGGTCAAGCAATATCGCTGGTATCCGGACCAGCTCAAGGCGCTCGAAGCGGGCCGCGCGCGGCCACGTGTGAAGGACTGGCAGCAGATCGAGGCGATTCTCGGCGACGCGCTGCAACTCGCGCTGACGGGGCAGGCCACGCCCGACGCGTCCTTGCATCAGGCCGCGCAGAAGATCGCCCAGGCTAACGCCGTAGCACAGTGACAGCGGCAGTGAGAGCGGCAGTGACAGCGCAGGCAAGCGTGGGAACGGTTCGATGAGCCGGTTGCGACGTTACCTGCCGCTGATCGTCCTGATGAGCCCTGCCGCGCTCGTGCTCGGCGTGCTGGCGCTCTATCCGATGGCGCGTGTCCTGATCGATTCGTTTTTCTCGGTCGATTACGCGTCGGGACATCGCTCGTTCATCGGGCTCGCCAACTATCGATCGGTCATTGCGGACGGCGAGTTCGGCACGAGTTTCGTCAATACGATCCAGTTCATGATCGTGGCCTCGATCGCTGAAGTCCTGTTCGGACTCGCGCTCGCGCTATTGTTCGTCCGCGCGTTTCCGGGCCGGCGCATCGCGTTGCCGCTCGCGGTGCTGCCGATGATGCTGTCCACGCTCGTGTGCTCGGCCATCTGGCGCAACTGGCTCAACTATCGTGGCTTCCTGAATGCGTTGCTCGCGGCGGTAGATCTGCCGCCGGTGCCCTGGCTATCCGATCCGCACCTCGCGCTCTGGTCGCTGATGCTGGTCGATGTGTGGCAATGGACGCCGATGGCATTCCTCGTCATTCTCGCTGGGCTACAGTCGATTCCGCCTGAAATCGCGGAGGCAGCGCGCACCGACGGTGCGAACGAATGGCAGTGCCTGCGCTACATCACACTGCCGCTCGTTGCACCGCAAGTCGCGCTCGCCATGTTGCTGCGCTCGATCGACACCTTCAAGCTGTTCGACAAGGTGTACGCGTTGACGGGCGGCGGTCCGGGCAATGCCACACAGACGCTGTCGACGTACATCTACGACACGGGCTTCCGGTTCTTCTATGTTGGGCCTGCCAGCGCGGCTTCGGTACTGATGCTGGTGACGTGTGCAGTGCTGGTCTCGGGATACATATGGAAATCGGCCGTCAAGCGCGACCGGTGATGCCGGTCGCGCGCTTTCAGGGTTTCGCGCGACGCTCATCCGCTGGCGCGGTGCGTGGGCTGTTGCGGCTCGGCGCGCTGACGGTGCTGCTGCTGCCGTGCATCTGGATGGTTGGCGCGGCCTTCACGCCAACGCTGGAACGCCTCGCTCATCCGCTTGCGTTGTGGCCTTCGGCGCCCACGTTCGAGCATTTCGCGGCGGTGTGGCAAAGCGGCATGGCCCAGTCGGTGCTGAACTCGGTGTGGGTTGCGCTGGGCGCCACGTTGCTCGCACTCGCGCTGGCTTTTCCGGCTGCCTATGCCCTCGCGCGACTTGCGTTTCCGGCGCGACTCGATCTGGTGTTCCTGATGCTCGTGCTGGCACTGAAGCTGATGCCGCCGATTACGGTGGCCGTACCGCTGTTTTCGCTGGCAAAGTGGCTCCATCTGCTCGATTCGCTGTTCGGGCTGATACTCGCGTATCAGCTGTACACCTTGCCGATGGCGATCTGGATGTTGCTGCCGTTCGTGCGCGACGTGCCGGTCGAATTCGAGGAAGCCGCCGCGCTCGATGGCGCAAACCTCGCGCAGCGCATCGTCTTCATCGTCATGCCGCTGTGCGCGCCAGGTCTCGTTGCCACTGCCATCTTCGTGTTCATCATTGCATGGAACGAGTTTCTGCTGGCGTTGCTGTTCGTCTCGTCGCCGAGTCATTTCACGCTGTCGCTCGCCATGGCTGGATATGTGACCGAGAACGGCATCGACTGGGGAGAACTGATGAGCGCCGGGCTGATTTCGTCAGTGCCGACCCTGCTGCTCGCAGGCTATGTGCAGCGCTATCTGATGCAGGGCTTTTCGGGTGGTTTGAAGTAGCTCGCTGTTGCTGCAGACGCTTTGCTTATTCAGAGGTTTTCTTGCGCCCTACTCTGACCGCCCCCGCTGTTTCGCCCTCTGACTGGATGTCGGCAATCGATGGCAACCGATTGCTGTCCGCACTGACCTTGCCAGGTAGCCACGACACTTGTGCCTACACAGTCGACGACCGGCTCGCGCGCACGCAACAGGCCACGCTCGACGCTCAGTTGCACCATGGCGTGCGGGTCCTCGACATCCGCTGCCGCAATGAGTACGACCGCTTTGTCATTCATCACGGCGGCATCCCGCTGGGTCTTACTTTCGACGACGTGGTGCGGACCTGCGGTCAGTTTCTCGCGCGTCACCCCGGCGAATCTATCGTCATGTCGGTGAAGGATGAGTGGCCCGCGCGTAACTGCACCCGCACGTTTGCCGCGACCTTCGAATGGTATGTCGCGCAACACGCGCATGTGCGCTGGCACCTTGCCCCCGAACTGCCGCTGCTACAGGCGGTACGCGGGAGTATCGTGCTGCTGCAGCGCTTCACGAGCGAAAAGCCGCTCGGCATCGATCTCACGGCCTGGCCCGACAACGCGACGTTCGATATCGACAACGTACCGGCGCCGCTCACCATCCAGGACGAGTTTCGCGTGCCGGTGCCGGCATCGATCGATTACAAATGGCGCGCCATCGATTCTCTGCTGGACCTCGCTCCCGGTCTGTGCGGCGAACGTTGGGTCATCAACTTCTGCAGCGGCACGGGGATGGCGGCACCGCCGGTCGTCGTGGCGTTGGGCGATACGCAGCATCGTGGGATTCACGAGCGGCTTGTCGAGCAACTCGCGGCTCGTTCGGAGCCGTGCGGCACCATGATGCTCGACTTTTGCGACTGGAAGGACTGGCGCCTCGTTCATGCGTTGATCGAATGCAACCGGCGTCGATAAGGCGTTTCGCTTCAACCGAATGCGCGGCCCGCTTCTGGCGAAGCGACGAAATGCCCCGGCGTCACACCGACCGCTCGGCGAAAATGCCGGCCAAGGTGACTTTGATCGAAAAATCCAACTTCGGCAGCGACCTCACAGGGCGGGACGCCGTCGCGCAATAGTCGTTTAGCGTGTTGGATTCGCACCAGACACACATAACGATGAGGCGAAATACCCACCTCCTGGCGAAATAGCGTGGCGAAGCGCGAAACACTCAACCCGGCCGTAGCGGCGAGCGTCGCGAGACTGACGGGCTGCGCGAACGAGCTCTCGATAAATGCCACGGACCGCCTGATGGCGCGCGACATCGCTACTGTCCTGTCGCCTGCGGCGTAGTCGAAGACTCCGGTCATGTCGTATCCCCTTGCGCCACGTTTTCGGGCGCTCACTCTCCGAGTGACGCATCAGACCCGCACCGTGCCGGACTGCGCGAGCACGCGCGCCGCCGCGGCGCCGTCGGGCGGCTCGCTCTGGTATTGCTCCAGGTCCTCTTCGCTGCGATGGCACAGCACCTGCGCGCCGCTCGTGAGCGTGCGCACGCTCGGCGACGCGCGATTGCAGACACCGTCGATGCGCATCGGGCAGCGCGCGAGAAACGTGCACAGCTCCGGCTCATGTGCCGGCTCGCCGATCGGCGGCAGCGTCTGATGACAACGCTCGCCCGCCTCTTCGAGCCAGCCGGCGCGAAGCTCCGGCGCGGACGACACGAGCAGATGCGAATACGGGTGATACGGCGGCGCCGACAACGCTTCGCGGTTCCCCGTCTCGACGCGGTGCCCCGCGTACAGCACGACGATGTCGTCGCTGATCGCACGCACCTTGGCGATGTCGTGCGTGATGAACAGATACGACACGCCGAGCTTCTTTTGCAGATCGCGCAGCAGTTCGAGAATGGCCGCGCCGACCACCGTATCGAGCGCGGACGTGACCTCGTCGCACAGGATCAGCTTGGGCTCGGCGGCCAACGCCCGCGCGAGATTCACGCGCTGTTTCTGGCCGCCCGACAGCTCTCCGGTGCGCCGCTGCGCCAGTTCGGCAGGCAGGCGCACCAGGCCGAGCAGTTCGGCGACACGGCGCCGCGCGGCCTCACCTTTCATGCCGTGATAGAACTTCAGCGGACGCGCCAGCGTGCGCTCGACCGTGTGGGTCGGATTGAGCGCGGTGTCGGCATTCTGGAACACGATCTGGATACAGCGAAACTGTTCACGGCTGCGGCGGCTGAGGTTGGCCGCAAGCGGCTCACCGTCGAGCAGCAGGTTGCCGCGCGCCATCGGCACGAGCCCGGCGATCACCTTCGCGAGCGTCGTCTTGCCCGAACCAGATTCGCCGATCACACCCACCGTCTGACCACGCTCGATCACGAGGTCCACGTCGCGCAAGATGACCTTGTGCGGCCAGCCCTTCGCGTCGGTGCCGCCGTAGCCTGCCGTCAGACCGCGCAGTTCGAGCAGCGGCGCCACGTTCGGCCCGGATGCGCCAGGCGCGGCCGAGGTCGATCCATCGGCAGCAACGGGCGTCACCGCGGCAATCAGGCTTTGCGTATACGGATGCGCCGGCGCATGCAGAATCTGCTCGGTGCGGCCCGTTTCGCGAATTTCACCGTTACTTAGCACGACGATGCGATCCGCCATCTGCGCGACCACTGCCAGATCGTGCGACACGTACACGGCCGTCATTCCGCATTGGCGGATCACCCGGCGAAACGCTTGCAGCACGTCGATCTGCGTGGTGACGTCGAGCGCGGTGGTCGGTTCATCGAGGATCACGAGTTCGGGATCGGTGATCAGCGCCATCGCCGCCATCAGCCGCTGCAACTGGCCGCCCGACACCTGGTGTGGGTAGCGCCGGCCGATCGTCTCCGGATCGGGCAGCGCGAGCGCACGGAACAGCTCGACCGCTTTGGCCTGCGCGGCGCGTTTGCTGAGCGTGCCGTGAATCAGCGCGCTTTCGATCACCTGGTCCATGATCGAGCGCGCCGGGTTGAACGCGGCCGCTGCGCTCTGCGCGATGTAGGCGACCTTGCGGCCACGCAATCCGGCGAGCGACTTCGGCGAGAGCCCGAGCACGTCGGTGTCGCCGACCCGGATCGCGCCGCCCGCGATGCGGCAGCCGCTGCGTGCATGGCCCATCAGCGACAGCGCGATCGTGGTCTTGCCCGAGCCCGATTCGCCGATCAGGGCGAGCACCTCGCCGCGCGCGATCTCGAAGTCGATGTCATGGACGATCGTCGTATCCGGCTCGCCGGGCCGGCTTCCCACCACGTGCAGGCCGCGTACCTCGACCAGATTGGACGACGGTAACGGCGCGGTGCGCGAGATGCCCGTGAAGGCCGCATGAGCACGTCTGAAAAGGTGTGCCTTCATCAATGACCTCCGTCGGCATCGGGCATGCTCTTGCGGCGCCCGCGATGCGGCAGTCCGTCGATCAAGAGATTCACGCCGACCGTGAGCACCGCGATGGCGATCGCGGGCAGGATCACGACCGGCACGCCCTCACCGAGACCGGCGATGTTCTCGCGTACCAGCGAACCGAGATCGGCATATGGCGGCTGCACGCCCAGACCGAGGAAGCTCAGGCTGCTAAGCAGCAGCACGACGAACGTGAACCGCAATCCCGTATCGGCGAGCATCGGGTGAATCATGTTCGGCAGCATCTCGAAGCAGGCGATATAGAGCGCGTTTTCGCCGCGAGCCCGCGCGACCTGCACGTATTCGAGCGTGCCGATATTGACCGCGAGCGAGCGGGCGATCCGGTACGAGCCCGGCATGTAGCTGATCGCCGCTGTCGCGATCAGCAATGGCAGCGACGAGCCGAACGCGGCGACGATCATCAGCGCGAACATCTTCGACGGGATCGACGTCACCGCATCGAGCAGCCGGCTCATGGTTTCGTCGATACGGCGGCCAGCCACGGCCGCGAGCAGTCCCAGCATGGTCCCCATGAGCGCCGCGAGCAGCGCCGCCGCGAGCGCGAGCACGACCGTCAGCCGCATCCCGTAGATGATGCGGGTCAACATGTCGCGGCCCAGGTAGTCGGAGCCGAGCGGCAGCTTCGCGCTGAAGCTCGCGAATACATCGGGCGTGACGATCGCGCCGACCGAATGCGGCGCGATCCACGGGGCGAACGCCGCGACGAACAGCGCGCAACTGACCATCGCGAGGCCGATCCAGCCGCCGGTCGACAGGTTCATGCGTTGCGCGAGGCTGCGACGCCGCACCGGTTGAGGCGCCGGGCCTGGACCGCCGCCCCAGGAGCGCGCGGGATCGGCGCCCTGCGGCAACATGGTGCTGCGCTGTACCGGTTCGAGCGCAGCCAGCCCGTGAGACGAATCGGAAGAAGGTCGAATCATCGTCATGTCCGCAGCCTCGGGTTCGAGATGATGGCGCACAGGTCGGCTAGCAGCACGAGCAGCAGATAGCCGAGGCAGAACAGCAGCGTGCAGGCCTGTACGAGCGGGAAGTCGCGGTTGCTGACCGCGTCGACCATCAGGCTGGCGAGGCCAGGGTAGTTGAAGATGGTCTCGACGACGATCACGCCGCCAAGCAGATAAGACAGGCTCAGCGCAATTGCATTGGCGATCGGCCCGATCGCATTCGGCAGCGCGTGGCGCAGTACCACGCGGGCGGGGCTCGCGCCTTTGAGCATCGCCATTTCCACGTAGGAAGAACTGAGTTGCTCGATCACCGCGGCGCGCGTCATGCGGGCCATCTGTGCAATCACGACGGCGCACAGCGTGACGACCGGCATCGCATACGCGCGCAGAAAGTCGTGCAGATTCTCTATCTCACCGCTGTACGACAGCGCCGACAGCCAATGCAGCTTGACGGCCAGCACCAGCACCGCCAGCGTCGCGATCAGGAATTCGGGCGTGGCGACCAGCGACAGCGTACCGAGGCTCACGATCCGATCGATCAGCGAGTCGCGGTTGACCGCCGCAAGAATGCCCGCCGACACCGCGATCGGTACCGACACCCCGGTGGTGATCGCCGCGAGCGTCAGCGACTTCGGCAAGCGCCCTTCGATCAGTTCGGACACCGGCAGATTATTCGACAGCGACACGCCGAAGTTCGCGTGCAGCAGACCGAAGAGCCAATGGAAGTACCGCAGGTAAGCCGGCTGGTCGAGGCCGAACTGCAGGCGCAGCGCCGCGACCGTTTCCGCGGTCGCCGACTGGCCGAGTGCGGCCTGCGCGGCATCGCCGGGCAACAGGTTGGTGATCACGAAGATGATGATCGAGACGATCAACAGCGTCAGCGCAGTGACGGCAATGCGCCGGCCGATCAACTGGGCGATGTTCCCGTTCATAGGCAAGAGCTCCTCGGTTAGGCCGCGCGACACGGTGAGTCATACCTGCCCCGTGCCGCTCATGGGCTTGCGGCTGCACGTTGTGGCTGCATGAAGCGAGCGGCGCGGCGGGGGCCGCCCGTCGCGCCGCTCGCTTCAGTGTGTCACGCGTTCCACCACACGTACTCGGCGAAGCCGAAGCCCATCATCGCGCCGGTAGGCACGGGTTCGAGCCCTTGCAGATGCTTGTCGTTGGCATCGAGCAGGCTCAGGAAGGTCGGGATGCCAATGCCGCCCTGCTCCGCGACCAGCACCTGCATGTCGCCGTACAGCTGCTTGCGTTTCGCATCGTCGGTTTCCGAGCGGGCGGCGACCAGCATCTGGTCGAACTTCGGGTTGTTCCAGCCCGACTCGTTCCAGGGTGCGTCCGACTTGAAGAATTGCGTGAACAGCACATCGGCGCTGGAGCGCGGATTGATGCTGCCGAACCCGAGCGGATGCTTCATCCAGTGGTTCGACCAGTAACCGTCCGCCGGTACGCGGTTGATATTCAGGTTCACGCCGATCTTTGCGGCGGCCTGCTGCAGCAGCACGCCCATTTCGATCGAGCCGTTCGCATCGGTCGTCGCATAGATCGGCGGCAGCGCCGTACCGACCGCGCCGGCTTTCTGGAAGTGGAATTTCGCCTTGTCCGGGTCGTAGGGGCGCTGCGGCAGCGACGCGTTGAAGTAGCGGTGTCCGGGCGGAATCGGCTGATCGTTGCCGACCACCGCATAACCGCGAAACACCGCGGTGCGGACCTGATCACGGTCGAACAGATACTTCATCCCCTGCACGAAATCGGGGTTGCCCGTCAGCGGATTGTCGCGGCGCATGATCAGATCGGTATAGAGACCCGACTTGGTCTCGCGCACTTCGTAGCCCGGCGTCGCGGCAATGCGCTGCGTCGCGCGCGGATCGACGGAACTGATCAGATGAACGTCGCCGGAGAGCAGCGCGTTCACACGCGCTGCATCGTCGCCGATCCCGATCAGCTCGATCTGGTCGAGGTAAGGGCCGCCGCCCGTCTTCCAGAAGCTGTCATTGCGCACACCCACGGTCGAGACGCCCGGCTTGAACGTCTTGACTTTGTACGGGCCGGTGCCGACCGCCGTCGTGAAGTCCGTCGTGCCGTCCTTGATGATCACGAATTGGGGCGTGCCGAGAATCACGGGCAGGTCCGCGTTGGCGGACGCGAGCGTCAGCGTGACTTCGTTGGGACCCGTCTGCTTCGCCTCCACGAACTGATCGGCCAGCGTCTTCACCTTCGACGCCGTTGCCGGATTCTTATGACGCATCAGCGAGTAGACCACATCGGCGGGCGTGAGCGCCTTGCCGTCGTGGAAGGTCACACCCTTGCGCAGCTTGATCACCCACACCTTCGCATCGCTGCTGTCGACCGCTTCGGCGAGATTCATCCTCGGCGTCAGCGACGAGTCGAGCTGCGTCAGGCTGCTGTAGAACATGAAGAAGCGGATGTAATCGGAGCCTGCCGAACCCTTGGCCGGGTCGAGCGTATCCGCGGTCGATGATGCGTCGTAGGCCACGCGAATCTTGCCGCCCTTCTTCGGCGTGGGCGCCGCGAGTGCCGGGCGAGCCCCAGCCAGCAGGCCTCCCGCGCCGGTCGCAAGCATGCCGCCGGCGCCCAGCAAACGCATCATGTCACGGCGGCTGAAACCGCCCGTTTTGATTTCGTCGTCGTACATGCGAACTGCTCCTCACTCGTGAATGAACGCGGGATCTCCAGCATTGGTGTTCGACGGCGCCCCGCGTGCTGGTCGCGGCGCGGCGGGACTGCATGAATCGATTTAAGCACTGCCAAAAATGGCGTTGATCGCGTATCGATGGATTCGACCACTCGAAAACACGGTTTTGAGTGTTCCAAACAGCATGATTTGCCGCTCTTGGCGTTGACCCTAATGCGCGTCCCCCCACGATGAGAAGTTCGTACTAGTCATTGGCCGGGCAACGTGCAACAGTCGCGGCACGGCCGACTACTCGCGGAGCAACCCGTGTCCGATCCAAGCACCGACGCACGCTTCACCTACAGACGCCTGACAGCCGACGACATCCCTGCCGCGCAACGCCTGTCCGCCGCGATCGGCTGGCCGCATCGCCGTGAGGAATGGCGGTTCTCGGCGCGCACCGGGATTGGTTTCGTCGCCGAGACGGCGGGCGCGCTGGTCGGCACGGTGGTTTGCTGGAAGTTCGGCGCCGATCAGGCGACGCTGGGCATGCTGATCGTCGCGCCGGAGCATCGCGGCAGGGGTATCGGCCGCACGTTGCTCTCGCATGCGCTCGACGAGCTTGGCAAGCGTGACATCACGCTTTATGCGACCGAGGCCGGCCAGCCGTTGTGCGACGCGCTCGGCTTCGAGCGCTGCGGCGCGCTCGACCAGATGCAGGGCGCGGCCTTCCGTCCTCCGCTCGTCGCGCTGCCCGCCAACGAACGGCTGCGCCCGCTCGGGGCGAGCGATATGCAGCAACTCGTCGCGCTGGCATCGCGCGCAAGCGGCCTCGACCGCAGCCATGTGCTGCCGCCGCTGCTCGATCTCGCAGATGGTATCGCGCTCGATCGCGACGGCGAGCTACTCGGCTTCTCGCTGTTCCGCCGCTTCGGCCGCGGTTTTGTGATCGGCCCGGTGGTCGCCAGCGCGTTTCCCGACGCCGTGCACGCCAAGGCGCTGATCCGCCACTGGCTCGCGCTGAACGAAGGCGCGCTGGTCCGCATCGACGTGCCGCACGGACATGGGCTGCGAGCCTGGCTGGCCGGCCTGGGTCTCGCATCCTCGGAGACGGTCGTGAAGATGTGGCGGCCGGCGTCCCGGCGGCCGGTAGCCGTGCAAGCCCATGCCGGGTCCAACCGCGCCGACGGCTCGCTGCATCAGTATGCGGTCATCACGCAGTCGCTGACCTGACCCGGGCTCGCGCCGCTATTAAGCGCGCGTAGCAGAAAATGCTGTCTGCGGCTAAAAAACGCTGCGCCGACGCTCTTTAGGCTTTTTTTTGGCTAAACGGCACGCATGCGGGTCTCGCTACCATCGAGGGGTGACTCTTACCTGATCGCAACGTGCGGGGAACCACCAACATGTCAAACTCATCGCTTATCGACGCCGACCGCAAGCATCTGATTCACCCGGTCGTCAACTACCGCGCGCATGAAGCGCGTGGCGCCACCGTACTCGAATCGGGACACGGCGCGTTTCTGCGCGACATCGACGGCAACGAACTGCTCGATGCGTTCTCGGGGCTGTGGTGTGTGAACGTGGGTTACGGCCAGCAGAGCATTGTCGAAGCGGCGACGCGCCAGATGACAAAGCTGCCCTACGCGACCACGTACTTCCACTTCTCATCGGAACCCGCGATCGAACTGGCAGAGAAACTGGTGTCGCTCGCGCCCGCTTCGCTGCGGCACGTCTATTTCACGCTCGGCGGCTCCGATGCGGTCGACTCCGCGGTGCGCTTCATCACGCATTACTTCAATGCGACGGGGCGCCCCGCGAAAAAACAGATGATCGCGCTCGAGCGCGGCTATCACGGATCGTCTTCGGTCGGCGCGGGGCTCACTGCGCTGCCCGCGTTCCATCGCAACTTCGACCTGCCGCTGCCGCACCAGCACCATCTGCCGTCGCCGTATGCGTATCGTCAGCCGCAAGGCGATGACGCGCAGGCGCTGATCGCCGCGTCCGTCGCCGCGCTCGAAGCGAAAGTCGCGTCACTCGGCGCCGAGAACGTCGCCGCGTTCTTCTGCGAGCCGATCCAGGGATCGGGCGGCGTGATCGTGCCGCCGATCGGGTGGTTGAAGGCGATGCGCGACGCCTGCCGCCGTCTCGACATCCTGTTCGTCGCCGATGAAGTCATCACGGGCTTCGGTCGTACCGGTCCGCTGTTCGCATGCGAGGCGGAGCAGGTGGAGCCGGACCTGATGACGGTGGCGAAGGGGTTGACCTCGGGCTATGCGCCGATGGGGGCGCTGCTGATGTCCGACGAAATCTACCAGGGCATTGCGGGCGATGCGCGCGATACCGCGGTCGTCGGTCACGGTCAGACCTACTCGGCGCATCCGGTGAGCGCGGCGATCGGGCTAGAGGTACTGCGCCTCTATCACGAGGGCGGTCTGCTCGCGAACGGTATCGCGCAGGCACCGCGTTTTGCCGCCGGGCTCGACGCGCTGCTCGATCATCCGCTGGTGGGCGACTCGCGTCATCGCGGCCTGCTCGGCGCGCTCGAACTCGTCGCCGACAAGGACTCGCGTGCGCGCTTCGATCCATCGCTGAAGCTGCCCGACCGGATCGCGGCAGCGGCCTACCGCAACCGTCTCGTGTTCCGCGCATTCGGCGACAGCATTCTCGGTTTCGCGCCCGCGCTTTGCTTTGGCGAAGCCGAGTTCGAACAACTGTTCAGCCGATTGCAGCGCACGCTCGACGAAGTGCTCAACCACGCCGAGGTACGCGCCGCGTTGCGCGGCGCAAGCCGCGCGGCCGCCTGAGCGCGTGATAACATCGGCCTGCGCGTCGCTTGGCTCAGGCGAAGCGCGACGAAGCGAAAAGCAGAACCTTCGACGGGCAGACCGATACATGACGACAAGCGGCGACACCAAGCTGGACCGCATCGACCTGCGTATTCTTTCGCAACTCCAGAAGAAAGGCCGAATCACGAACGTCGAGCTTGCGGACGCCGTGGGGCTCTCGCCGAGCCCCTGTCTGATTCGCGTGAAAAGGCTTGAAAAGGCCGGCTATATCGTCGGCTACGGCGCACACATCCAGCTTCAGAAACTCGGCGACGTGCAGATCGTGTTCACCGAGGTCACGCTTGCCGACCATCGCCGCGAGGACTTCGCCAAGTTCGAGGCGGCGATCCGTCCCGTGGACGAGATCATTGAATGCCATCTGGCGAGCGGCGGCTACGATTACCTGCTGAAGTTCGTCACGCGCAGCGTCAATCACTATCAGAGCGTGATCGAAGGGCTGCTGGAGCGCGATATCGGCATCGAGAAGTATTTCAGCTACGTCATCATCAAGACGCCTTTCGTGAAATCCGAATACCCGCTGGAAAAGCTGTTCTCGCAACAGCATCAATGAAGCGGAAAACCGTTGCTATAAGGGCGCCTGGCGGGAATTCCCGCGAGGCGCCCTTTTAGCGTGCAAATGTCAGCCCTTTAACCGTTACCAGCTGTACCTGTACCCCGCATTGGCGTTGATGCTGTGGCTGTTCTGGCCGCCGAGGTTATGGGCATAGTCAATGGCGGCGTGAACTTCGCTGCGCTTGCCGAATGTCATCGTTATGCCGATGCCGGCATCGACCCAGGTGCGGGCAAAATCGGCGCTTAGCGGCGTCCCGCCGACAACGGTCCTACCAGGAGCCAGGAAGTCATGCAGTACGTTAGCGCTCAGATAGGGGGTTGCCGTGCTCGTCCCGCTCGCGTTCTGCATGTCAGGCCTGAACAGACGGAACCCGACCCGCCCGCGTAATGCATTGCTAGTCGTTGAAGATATCGCCGAAACGTTATCGCTGAACCCGTTCAGGTGCAGATACTGATAGGCAATCTGCGCCTGCGGCTCAAACGCGAGCGGTAGTGTGCCAATCTGGAAAGGCTTGCCGATCTCCTCCGATACGGCAATGGAAAATCCATTCTGACCTGGCGTATTGCCCTGTTTGTCGTCGTACCGGTTGTGATAGTGGGAAACCTGCAAGACACTATCCGAGTAGCTGCCATCTGATAGATAACGGGTGAAATAGGCGCCGAGCGCCTGCACCTGCATTTCCGCCGAGCCAGTCGCCGTCGTGAGACCGTAGTCGCCGCGCGGCAGGTCATCGAATCGAGCGGACCCATTACCGAAAGTCGCCGTGATACCCGCATGGGAAGTACCTCCCGTAGCGGGGGCGCTGACCGTCCAGTCCTTGCCAAACTGCACAAAGGCGTTCCTCGTATCGGCAGAAAAGCGGCTCGACGTCTCCGTCTGCGCGTTCCACGCATAGATGCGTCCCCAGACACCGTTATCCTTCACGCCTGCTTCGTGTTCCACATTCGGCACATCACCCACCCGCTGGTCCAGACGACCGAGAATCTGGAACCCGTATTGCGCGGCGAGTTGGGGCAGCATTACATAGCCCACCGTTGCGGGGCGATATGCGACGGGCTGCTCCGCCGGAGGCATATTTCCGGTGCCGGCTGAGGCGCCGCGGTCTTCCTCCACCGGCATTTCCAGAGTGGAACGCAGATACCAGTTTCCGTCAGCAGCGTCGGCACCCACGCCACCCTTGTACAGGGTGTACTGGTACGCCCCCGCCTCGACTTTGCCTGCCTGGGTGAACTGGCCGTTGGATGCACCCGCGACCTCGATGAGCTTGATGCCGTCACCCGTGGTCTGTGCACCCAGGCCGCCGCTGTTAGTGATCTGCACGCCCGTATTGCCGGACGTTGAACCCGAAACGCGCAGCAGATCCGTTACCGATGACGAATCGCCCAGCGCCGTATTCATGGCGAGCAAACCCCCATTGCCCGCATAGTCGCCGGTTACGTTCAGCGTTGTGCCCGCGCTCTGGCCGAAACCAACCGTGCCGGCGTTGGTGAGCGCGGCGACGGTCTGGCTATATCCATTCAGATCCAGACCGTAAAGGCAGATGCCGCGCTGAACGCGCCTGCCGACCCGGCCTGAAGGGTGCCCGCTGCGACATTCGTCGCGCCCTGGTAGGTATTCGTGCCCATCAGCATCAGGGTGCCGTTACCAGTCTTGGCCAATGAACCGGAGCCACCCAACGAAGCATCGAAGGTGGCGTCAAAGCCGTTGGTATCGAATGTGCCGCCTCCCTCGGCAAGGGTCGCGCTATCCGCATTGATCTGCGCCGCCGAAAGAAAGCGGACGGTTCCGGCATCCAGCGTAAGAGACGACAGGCCCGACTGGCCGGTCACGTTCCAGACCGATCCATTGCGCAGCGTGGCGTTAAGTGTGGATGCTGAATCCACGCTGGTTGCCCCGGTGAGGCTCGATGCGTCCGCGACCACATCAAGTGCACCTCCCTTGACGGCTGCGAGCGCGTTCCTTGCCGCAGAAACGCTCGAGTCTGTCAGCGTCACATTCAGTGCCGCATTGCTGGCGCGTATACCGTCAGCCTGCGCTGATGTCAGCGTGCTATCGGTTATGTTCGCGGTTGCCGGAGCCGTGGTGTCGAAGAATGCCGCATACAGCGCGTCCGAACCGGTGCCCTCTGCCGCAAGCGTGCCGTTTGAGAAAGACAGGCTGGTGCCGCCTGCGACATAGGCAGCAGGCGTGTTTGCGCCCGTCGTACCTACGCTCAGCCCGCTCGCAGTGATCGAGGGGGCAGTGGTTCCAGGGTCGCCCGAGGTTGAGGGCATACCCGCCACCAGCAGACCGAAGGCGCTGTCCCCTGTCGTCCTGATCGAACCGCCCTGAATGTCGAGTTGCGCACCGAATGATGATGCCGCACCGTAACTGCCTCTACCTGAAGTTTTGACGGTGACATTCGACGCGTTCATCGTCGCATTGTCCGAAGCATAAAGACCGGCCGCATCATTGCCTAACGTTGTAACCGAACTATTCGAGATGTTCGTTACGTCTGTGGTCGATCCGTTTCCGACTATGCCTCGGGAACCAAGCTGCACACCAATCGCATTGTCACCAGTCGTTGTCAAAGACACGCCATCCAGGCTCATCAATCCGCCACCCTGGTTGTACGCCGCCGCGCTGTTTGCCCCTGAAGTGAAAACGACGGTTCCGCTTGCCGACAGGTCTGAGCCGGAGCCGATGTTATACAGACCATAGGCATTCTGGCCGCTCGTCGAGACGCTGCCACCCTGAACCGTTACCTTGCTGTCGTTGTTGGCCTGAATCCCTGAGGACCATTCCCCTAATGTCTGTACCGAAGTATTCTTCAGAGAAACGGTTGCATTGTTAGAGAATGCAAAAACGCCGTCGGACTGATCGCCAGTTGTCCTGAGGACACTGTCAGTCAGCGAAACGTTTGCACCCGATTGCACATAGAGTGCACGTGCAGAAGTACCAGTTGTGGATGCCGTAACCTGCGATCCGTTCACGACACTGTTACGCGTTATATTCAGTGCGTTGGAAAGAGGCCCAGATGTTGAGGTCGTATAGGTCCCGGTAATGGTTTGCGTTGAACCATCCGTAATCGAAAGCGCCTGCGCATGAGCTAGTGACGAAACCAGCAGCAGTGCGCCCATCGCAGCGCCGCGCCGGGGGAATGGCGCCATCGGTTGGCCGTCGCGGAACCGTCGCGTGATTTGCGTATGAGGGGATTTTCGGGACGGGCTTATATTAGGTTTGCTATTCATTATTCTTCCCTTTGTGGGTGTATGAGTTGCAATAGATATCGCGGCTCTTATTGGCCTTCGGTTAATTGGCGCCTGGATTGAAATCTGATTGTTTATAAAATTGCTGGCGGGCGAATGCGCGGCAGATGATCTGCACAAGGCTCAACGATTACGCCGGCTGATATGTCCGTCAGGGCTGACCCACTGAAGTGGTAATTGTCCGCGTTGCGCGGGCTTTCCTGATTCAGACTATTCCTGAAAATGCCTCTCGGGCTGCGCAGTACAAAGGGGATTGGACGCAAAGTGTCAACGCCGGATTATTCCTGACCCACCGGCCATTGAGGTTGGACAACGTCTGCGATGTGGGCGTACCACTAGAAGGTACAGATCGACTTCGGCCGTCCGGGCAAGCCGACGGACAACAGAGTCATCGAGACATTCAACGGCTCATTCCGGGATGAACGCCTGAACCTGCACTGGTTTGAATTTCTGGCGGAAGTGAAACGTGAGATCGTGGCAGCGCTCAAGCAGGCTGAGCCAGGCATGCCGGTGGAGGACCTGATCCGGCAGTTGGGGATATCTGAGCAGACGTATTACCGCTGGAAGAAGCAGTACGCGGGCCTGGAGTCAAACCAGGTCCGCGAACTCAAGCAGCTTCAGGATGAGAATGCCCGGCTCAAGAAGCTCGTCGCGGAGTTCAGCCTGGACAAGGCGATCCTGCAGGATATCGCCACAAAAAAGCGACCCAACCCAAGCGGGCCCGAGCAACCGGCGCCATGCCGGCGAGCTTTCGAGCGCCAGTCAACCGTTCGCGCTCAGCCACTCACCCGGCGTTCTGCCAAGCACGCGTTTGAAGTGCCGGCACAGATGGCTTTGATCGAAGAAGCCCACCTCCGCCGCGACGATCGACGGAGCCAGGCCGCGTCGCAACAGCCGCTGTGCATGCCGCACGCGCACTAGCCGCACATATTGCTGCGGCGACACGCCGATCTCCGCGCTGAAGCGCACCGCAAACCTCGAAATGCTCAGATCTGCGACGGCCGCCAGTTCGGACAGGCTGATCGGCTCGGCGAAACACGCATCGATGAAGTCGACCGCACGCTGGACGGCGCGGCTCACTCGATCCGGCGCGCGCGCGGTATGACAGCCCGAGCCCGCGAACTCGGGCGCGGATGATGATGAAGTTGGGCTCAGGCTCAGCATCGACGCTCCGCTCACGCCACGCGCGACGTGGGCGGCACCGCCGGCGCCGTGTCCCGACCGGCCGCGAAGCGGCGGATGTCGAACGGCTCGAGCGGCGTGCTGGTCGCACCGGTGTCGATCAGTTCGGCCATCGTGTCGCCGACGCCCGGACCCAGCTGGAACCCAGCGCCGCAAAAACCGAACGCATAGAACAGGCCGCTGGTCGTACCGCTCGCGCCCATGATCGGCTTGTCGTCGGGCATATAGCCTTCGACGCCGCTCCACACCCGGATGATGTTCAGCCTGCGCAGCATCGGCGCGACGCGCTGCAGCTGCCTGAACTGCAGCAACGTGCTTTGCGGCAGGACCTTCGCGCGGCGCTCGTCGAGATACGCTGGCGCACGCGCGCAGCCGCCGATCACGATATTGCCGCGCGCGACCTGGCGAAAATACACCACCTCCTCGATTTGCGGCGACGACACGCCGACCACCGGTTCGATTCCATACGGCACGGGTTCGGTCACAGCCATTTGCGGACCGTTGACGGCGATCGGCACCGCCTCGCCGAACTGCTCCGATAACAGATTGCCCCACGCACCCGCCGTGATCAGCAGCACCGGAGCATGGAACGTACGGCCGTCGGCACTCGTCGCGCGAAACTCGGCGCCCTCTTTTTCCACCGTCACGACATCGCAGTTTTCGACGATCTGCGCCCCGAGCCGTGCCGCGGCTCGGGCAAACGCGGGCGCCGCGAGGCGCGGATTCGCATGCCCGTCCATCTGCGAGTACGAGCCCGCCAGCACCTCGGGACCGAGAAACGGAAACCGTGCGCGCAACGCGTCGCCGCGCAGCAGATCGAGCCTCAGACCGTAATGCGCGGCCTCCTTCGCGTAGGTTTCGAACTGGTCGGCCTGCTCTTCGCGATAACAGACGCGCACATGCCCGGACATCAGAAACTCGGCGTCATGCTGGATCAGTTCCGGCAGACGCCCCCAGATTTCGCGCGAACGGTTCGCGAGCGGCAACTGCGGCAGAAAGCGCCCCTGCCGGCGCACGTTACCGAAGTTGACACCGCTCGCCTGCTGGCCGACCAGTTGGCGCTCGAGCAGGATCACCGAGCGGCCCCGCTGCCTCAGAAAAAATGCGGCGGAGGCGCCCATGAACCCGCCGCCCACGATCAGAACATCGGCGTGTGCACGGTTCACTCGGAGTCCTCCACAGTTGCGATGGCCAGCGGCTTCACGGGCGCCTGCCCGCGAAGTCTGCCGACCTGCTCGAGCGGCACATGCGCCGCCGCCGCGATCACCTCCGCACCCGCATGGCCGCAGTAGCGTCCCTGACAGCGCCCCATGCCGACGCGGCTAAAGGCCTTCGCACGGTTCGCTTCCTGCGCGCCTTCATCGCGCACCACGCGGCGCAGTTCGCCCGCCGTGATGCCTTCGCACCGGCACACGATCGTATCGTCGGACAGACGCGCCGCCTGCGCCGCAGGCCACTCAAACGCCTGCGCGAGACCGAGCCGGAAGCGATCCATTTTGCGCTGTTCGCGCGTCAACGCGTCGAGCGTGGCGGCCGCAACGGTACGCCCGAGATCGCTCAGCGCAGCGTAAGCCGCGAGCCGTCCGGCGATCTCGGCGCCATCCGCACCGAGCACGCGTGCGCCATCGCCCGCGATATAGACGCCTTTTTCGGTACTGCGGCCGAGTTCGTCGATTTGCGGCACCCATTGCCGCGTGAGCGCATCGAAACGGAACGCGCAACGCGCGAGATCGGCAAGCTGGGTTTCCGGACGCAGGTGATAGCCGAGACCCACCGCGTCGCAATCAACCTGCGCGATGTTGCCGCGCGCATCGCGAAAGCGTACGCCAAGCACGCCATCGTCCGGAATGCCGAGAATTTCGAGCGGCTCGATGCCGTTTTCGACCCGCACGCCCGAGCGCTTTAGCCCGGCCACCAGTACGCGGCCCTTGCGCAATACGTCAACGCGCGCCAGCAACTTGGGCAGCGCCCGCAGTCGCGCACCGGTCTTCGACGTGTCGAGTACCGCCGCTACCTTGGCGCCCGCCTGCAGGTACTGGTTCGCGACCAGATACAACAATGGGCCGGTGCCCATGAAAACGACCTGGCGGCCAATCGCGCAGGCCTGCGACTTCAGCGCGATCTGCGCGGCACCGAGGCTGTAGGTACCGGCGAACTGCCAACCCTTGACCGGCATCAGCCGGTCGGTCGCGCCGGGGCACAGGATCAATGCGTCGTAGCCCAACGCGCTCGCGTGTCCTTCATGCACGATATGCAGCTTGCCTTGCGCGACGTTCCACGCCAGCGTCTGCGGACGGTAATCGATCTGCGGGCGCAGCCGCTCGAAGGTCCGATGGAGGTCCTCCGCGCGCGCGGCTTCGGTGCCATACAACTTCGCGTACGGCCGCGTGAAGCCGTCGGGCTGTCGCCGGTAGATCTGACCGCCATCGCGCCTGCCTTCATCGACGACGATTGGGCGGATGCCGGCCGCCAGCAGTGTTTCCGCGCAGCGCACGCCCGCGGGTCCTGCGCCGACGATTACGATGCGAGGTTCGCCCATTGCGCCTCCGGTTGCGTCGTGACGACGCACATGCCTGCTTCGACGACGGTGGTGCAGGCGCGCAGCCGCTCGCCGTCCGCGGTCCATACCCAGCAATCCTGACACGCGCCCATCAGGCAGAAGCCGGCGCGCTTCTCATCACCGAACTCGGACTGCCGCACATGCCGCACCGAGCACAGCATCGCGGTGAGCAGCGTGTCGCCGGCCAGCGCTTCGACCGTCATGCCGTCGATCGTCAGCTCGACTTTGGCGCGAGCCGTCTCGCCTACGCGTACGAATCTGCCGTTCATGCCGCGGCTCCCGCCATGCCGTCGGGCGACACGTGAGCGTCGCTGCGATTGCTCAGCACGTGGCGCAGGAATTCGCGTGTACGCGCCTCGCGCGGCGAACCGAGCACCTGCTGCGCCGTGCCCTCCTCGATGATGAGTCCCGCGTGCAGAAAGCACACCCGGTCCGCCACTTCACGCGCAAAGCCCATTTCGTGCGTGACCACCAGCATCGTCATGCCTTCGCGCGCCAATGTGCGCATCACGCCGAGCACTTCGCCGACCAGTTCCGGATCGAGCGCCGAGGTCGGCTCGTCGAACAGGATCGCCTTCGGCTTCATCGCAAGCGAGCGTGCAATCGCCACCCGTTGCTGCTGCCCCCCGGAAAGTTGATGAGGATAGGCGTGCAGCTTATGGCCGAGCCCCACCTTGACGAGCAGTTCGGACGCTTCGCGATGCGCGTCCGCGCGCGCGAGGCGCTTGACGTGCACGGGCCCTTCCATCACGTTCTCGAGCGCCGTACGGTGCGGGAACAGATTAAAGCGCTGAAACACCATGCCGACCTGGGTGCGCAACTGGTTGATGTTGCGCGCGCGCTGTTCGACGCGCTCGCCGAGCAGGCGAATTTCGCCTTCGTCGTATGACTCCAGCGCGTTAATGCAACGCAGCAGCGTTGACTTTCCCGAGCCCGAAGCACCGATCAGGCAGACCACTTCGCCCTGGTTCACGTTGAGCGAAATGCCCTTCAGAACGGGTACGGAGCCAAAACTCTTGTGCACATTCGTGATTTCGATCATCGCATCCTCACTTCGCACTTACCTGGCCCTGTGCCGACCGAAACGTCGTTCAAGATTGCGGGTCATGCTCATCAGCGGCAGGCTCATCGCCAGGTAGCCGAGCGCGACAAGCGTGTACACCGTCAGATTCTGAAACGTCGACGACGCGATCAGTTGGCCTTCGCGCGTCATTTCGGCGACCGTGATGGTCGACGCAAGCGATGAGTCCTTCAGCATCATCACGAGCGTGTTGCTGTACGGTGGCAGCGCGACCTTGATCGCCTGCGGCAGGATCACGCGGACCATCGTCTTCACGCGCCCCATGCCGATCGACTGCGCGGCTTCGTACTGGCCCGGATCGACCGCCTCGATACCCGCGCGGAAGATTTCCGCGATGTAAGTCGAGTAACCGAAGCCGAGCCCAATGATGCTGGCCTGCAGCGCCGTCACCTGAATGTGGATATCCGGCAGCACGAAGTAGATGTAGAACAGCAGCACGATCATCGGCAGACCGCGAACGACGTTGATCATCGCGCTCACACCGCGTACGACGTGCGGATAGCGCGACATCTTCAACAATGCCCAGGTCAGCCCGAGCACGGTGCTCAACAGCAGACAACCCAGCGTGATGATGATGCTCATCACCGCGCCTTGCAGCAAAATCGGTACAAAGTCGGCTATATCTTGCCAGCGCATGTGGTGCCTTCCATTGCTCTTTGCATTCGTTCAGTCCGCCGCGCCGCCGGCGGCGGACCTCGCAGGGCGGGTCCCGCCTTGCAGCGGGCACGCCTCTTGTCACGAGAAGCCAATCAGCTCACGAGGTGCCACTTCTTCAGGATCGCGTCGAGCGTGCCGTCGGCCTTCATTTTGGTCAGCGCGTCGTTGATCTTCGTCATCAGCGCAGTGTTGCCCTTCTTCACCGCGATCGCGATATCGAACTTTTCCATCGGCACATACGCGTCGTCCACCCGCGTTCCGGCCATCGCGCCCGCTGCTTCCTGCGCTTTCAGGATCGGATAGTCGTTGAAGCCCGCGACGATGCGGCCCAGCGCGACATCGCGCGTCATGTCGGCGGGGCTGTCATACATCTTCACTTCGGTGAAGATGCCGAGTTTCTTCAGCTGGTCGCCGTAGTCGGTACCGGTCGGCGCACCAACCGTCATGCCCTTCATGTCCTGCACCGAGTGATAGACGGCCTTGTTCGTGTCCTTCACGATGATGCCTTCGCCAAACGCCGTCACCGGCTGCGAGAAATCGACCACTTCGGCGCGCTTCGGCGTCGGCGTCATGCCGGCCACGATGATGTCGATCTTGCCCGACACCACCGACTGGATCAGCGCCGAGAACGGCACCGCGTCGTACGACACGTTAAAGCCTTCGCGCTTGCCGATCTCCTTGACGACATCGGGCATCAGGCCTTCGATCTTCTGCGTCTTCACGTCCATGAACGTGGTCGGTGCGCTCGACGGCGGCGAGCCTGCGGTCAGCGTCGCCGTCTCGGCGGCGTGGGCGGCGCTGAACATCATCGTTATCGCGAGGCCCGCGCCTGCGGCAAAGCGCTGCACAGTGTTGAGGCGGATGGCGGAAGCAGGCTGGAACATGAAACGCAACATGGGGATTTCCTCTGGGAATAGTGATTTTCAATCTGCGCGCTGCCCTGCCACCTGACAGTAGCGATCAGTCGATCCATTCAATGCAGTACATCCTGCAACCTGTAATACGCGCCGACGAGCGGCAGAAACCACGCGCGTCCAAAATGTCCTGGAATCGCGGGCCATTCGAGCGTTCGCCACGGATTGCGCGAGGCGGCGCCGAACATCACGTCGGCCATCAGACGACCCATGTGCACCGACATCTGCACACCGTGGCCGCTGTAGCCCATTGAATAAAACAGTCCTTCATGCTGGCCTGCGCGCGGCAGGCGGTCGGCCGTCATGTCGACGAGGCCGCCCCAGCAGTAATCGATGCGCACGTCGGACAGTTCCGGGAAATAGCGGGCGAGAGCGTCACGCAGAATCCGCCCGCTCTTCTCGTCCGAACGCGGATTCGACATAGCAAAGCGCGCGCGGCCGCCGAACAGCAGACGTTCGTCAGGCGTCGCCCGAAAGTAATTGCCGATGTTCAGCGTCGTAACATACGAGCGGCGCGTCGGCAACAACGCATCGAGGTGTGCCTTGCCGAGCGGCTCGGTCGCGACGATGAAGCTGCCGACCGGCGCGATGCGGCGCCGGAACCATTGCAGCGGACCGACCTGCGACGCGCCCGTGGCAATCAGCACGCGCTCGGCGCGGACCGTGCCGAGGGGGCACTGCACGTCGAACGCGTTGCCGCCGAGCGGCTTCAGGTTCGTCACAGGCGTGTTTTCGTAGATCTGCGCGCCGCGGCGTGCCGCTGCCTCGCCCAGACCCACGCCGAATTTGCCCATGTGCATCTGCATGCCGTTGCGCTGCACGAGACCACCGAAAAACCCGTCCGACGCGATCTCCTTGTGAATCTGCTCGGGCGGCACCAGTTCGACATCGGGATCGACTTCGCGTCGCAACACCTCGTACGACTTCGCGAGCGACGCGTAGTGCTGTGGCTTCGCCGCGAGTTTGATCTTTCCGGAGTGGCGCAAATCGCAATCGATCTGCTCTTCCTCGATGATCGATTTCACCGTCTCGACGGCGCCCGCATACGCACGGTAGAACTCCGCCGCGCGCTCGCTGCCGATGCGCGCGGACAACGCGGCGTAGTCTTGCGCGACACCCGTATTGCAATGGCCGCCGTTACGGCCGGATGCCTGCGCTGCGAGCCGGCCCGCCTCGAACACGATCACCGACATGCCGCGCTTGGCCAGTTCCAGCGCAGCCGACAGTCCGGTGAAGCCGCCGCCGACCACCGCAACGTCCACCCGCTGCGGGAGCGTACCGTGGGCGCCCAGCGCAAAGCGCGGCGCAGTGTCGAGCCAGTAGGAGTCGAGCTTCATCGTGATGCGTTCCTGTCGGTGGGTGGCGCCGCGATCAGCGGCGCGCGGGAAGCGATGTCGTACGAAGGCCGAATCTTCGAATCAGAGGCCCAGCAGCGACGCCAGTTGCGGAATACCCGACACTTCGTTGACGCCGTAGTACGGGTTCAACGGCTCGTGGCCGCGGTTGACGAACGCCTTGTGCTTGATGCCCATGTCGTACGCGGTCATCAGGTCATAGCGGAAGCTCGACGACACGTGCAGCACGTCTTCCGGATTGCAATCGAGTTGCGAGAACATGTACTCGAAGGCTTTCTGCAGCGGCTTGTACGCCTGCGCCTGCTGCGCGGTGTAGACCTTGTGGAACGGCGCGCCGAGCTTGTCGACGTTGCTGTGGATCTGGTCGTCCGACGCGTTCGACAGGATCACGAGCTTGTACTTCGAGGCCAGTCGCGACAGCCCTGCGGGCACGTCCGGGTGCGGGCCCCAGCTCGGCACGGCTGCGTAGATTTTCAGTGCGGTCGCTTCCTCGAACGGCACGCCGGTGCGTTCGCAGGTACGGCGCACCGAGTTCACGACCACGTCGCGATAGGGTTTCCATGCACCGAGTACTTCGTCGAGGCGGTAGCCACGGAAGAACTCGACAAACTCATCCATCTTCGCCTTGTCCAGCTTGTCACCGTATAGCTCGCGCGCGGTCTGGCCCATCTGAAAGTTGGTCAGCGTGCCATAGCAGTCGAATGTGATGTACTTCGGCTCGAAATCGATCATGGTCAACATCCTGTCGTCGTGGCGAACCTGTTGGCAGGCTCGGGGTTCAGTTTCGGGTTGAATCAGTGCGGTTGATGCTTGCCTTAATCCGGCGTAGGGCGCTGCTTCACAGCGTTTCGAAATCGATCAGCACACTCTTGTGCCGCATGCTCGCCACCATCGCCTCGCGGCCGAGATCCTTGCCGATACCGGATTGGCCGAAGCCGCCCGTCGGAATGATCATGTCGCCGCTGCGGCCGTAGCGGTTGATCCAGATCGTGCCCGCGGCGATGCGGCGCATCGCCCGCAGCGCCTGGCCGATGTCGCTGCTATGGACACCCGCCGCGAGACCGTAGATCGGATGCGCGGCCAGTGCGATGCCCTCTTCCTCGTCCGTGAATGTCTGCACCGTCAACACCGGGCCGAACAGTTCCTCGCGCACGGCGGGCGTCTCGGCGCTCACATTGGCGAGCAGTGTGGGGCGATGGAAATAGCCTTCGCCGGTGCCTTCGAAAAAGCCGCCGCCGAAGATCACTTCCGCGCCACTCTCGCGGCTCTGCTCGACCAGCGCTTCGATACGCCGCGCCTGGGGTGCACTGATGATCGGCGAATAAGCGGTGCGACTGTCCCACAGCGGGCCGGGCTTGATCGGCTGCAGTTGCCGTTGAATGGCGTCGATCAGCGGCTCGGCAATGCGCTCGTGCACGATCAGCCGCGTACCGGCCACGCAGACCTGCCCGCCGTTGGCGGTAAAACCGCGGGCGACGCAGCGGGCCGTATGGTCGAGGTCCCGCACGTGCTCGAACACCAGTTGCGGGCTCTTGCCGCCGAGTTCCAGCGTGACGGGCTTGGTGCCGTGCAGCGCGGCGTCGCTCATGATCGCGGCGCCCGTGCGGGTCGAACCCGTGAAGCTCATCTTCGAGATGCCCGGGTGACGCGTCAGCGCGGCACCCGCCGTCGCTCCACGGCCGTTCACGACGTTGAAGATGCCGGGCGGCATGCCTGCTTCGATGGCGAGTTCCGCAATACGCAGGGTCGAGAATGGCGTCATTTCCGACGGCTTCATCACTACCGCGTTGCCCGCCGCAAGCGCGGGGCCGCACTTCCATGAACACATCGACAGCGGGAAATTCCATGGCGTGATCGCACCGATCACGCCGTATGGCTCCGATGCAATGAAACCGAGACTGTCGCGGCGCGTGGCCGCGATATCGCCGCCGAGCTTGTCGGCCAGTTCCGCGAAGAAGCGGATCGCCTCCGCGGTGAACGGCACGTCAAATGTATAGCTTTCCGTCACCGGACGCGTCGAGCTGACCGTTTCGAGTTGGGCGAGGCTCACCGCATCGCGTTCGATCAGGTCGGCCCAGCGGCTGAGCACCTTCGCGCGCTCACGCGGAGCGCGCGTGCCCCAGCCGCTCGTCTTCCATGCGGCCAACGCGTTGCTGACCGCGTGATCGACCGTGGCGTCCGACGCGTCCGGCACATGGCCGAGCAACGCGCCATCCGATGGCCGGTGAACGGCGATCTGCGCCTCGCCCGCCGAATAGTACGCACCGCCAATGAAATGCCCCTGTGGCAACGGAATGGCTGAAGGATCGAAATCGAGTGACGGAGTGGACATGTGCGGCCTGATCAGTAGGTTCAAGTGTGTGGTGCCGCGCTAACGCGCAGATGACTGCTGGCACCACCCGGCACTGCTGTTCGCTATCGCGACCGCCGAATGAACGAACATCGGATGAAGTTCATTTTAATGAACGAAGAATGAATTGCTAGTGGTCAAAAATAAACTTTGCGAAAAATTCGTTGTGCACTGCGATACGTTGCAGCGCGCACGAGCAAGGCCACGCGGCACGCTCACCAGTCGTGCAACGCAAAACTGAAAAGGGAAAGAGACGAAAGGAAGGCGTTGACGTCAGCCGCAGTCCGCGTGAACCGGACACGGGCTTGTCAGAACAAGCAAGGGAGACAGGGGAAGGACAGAGCCGCTTGCCGGGCGGCACGCGGCTCTGCAACTACGGAACGCTCAAAGATGAATGACGGGCGGCTGTGTATTCATGATCCACAGCAAACGCGCGGGTTTCTTGCTTTCGTTATGTACGCTGTGCGGCACCGTGCTCTTGAACTGGAAGCTGTCGCCCGCGCGCAGTTCGGAGCGCCGCTCGCCGACATTCAGCACGACCGTGCCTTCCAGCACCAGCCCCGCCTTCTCGCCGATGCCGACCAGCACTTCTTCCGAGCCGGAGCCGGCGGGCAGCATGATGATCATCATCTGCAGATCGTGATCGCCGTGCGGCGACAGCAACTCTTTCTGCATGCCGTTCTTGCCGACTTCGAATAGCGGCCGCTCGGCCGCCTTGCGCACGAAATCGCCGGTGACCGGGTCGGAGACCGCGTCATCCTCTTCGAGGAGCGCGGTGAGCGGAACCTCCAACGCCTGGCGCAGGCGTTCGAGAATGCGCACCGACGGATTGGCCTTGTTGCGCTCGACCTGACTGACGGTGCCGACCGACACGCCCGCGCGCATCGCCAGTTCGTTGACCGACAGACCGTGCGCGATGCGTAGCGCCCGCAGACGAGTGCCGACGTCGCCGTGACCCGGGTCGGCCGCGCGCTTCTTGCTGAGCTCTGTTCGCTGCATGTGTTTCCTGTTGATGACGGTGTGGCCGGCCGCCTCGCTACAATGAACGTCCGGACGAGATTTGATCATTATATTGAATATACCACCGTCGGCGTGAACGCCAAAAATACTTGCGCGATTGCGCTACGCATCGCTGCTGTCGAGATTCACCTGACTTCCCTATGATTTGTGCACTGCATCTTTGGCGACACAATCACAGTCCGGTCTTGATGCGCCCGCACAGACCTTCAGGACATCCCGCCAGCTGACAATGCCCACCGGGCGAAATTCGCTGTCGACGACCGGGATGCAAGAGATCGGATGCGTTAGAAACAACTGGATCGCCTCGGTCACGTCAGCGTGCGGCTCGAGCGTTATCGGCTTGCGGCTCATGATCTGGTGCACGCGCTTGCTCAACGTGCCTACATCGCGGTGAGTCTCCACGACACTGTCGATAAACGGGCTCAGCGCTCGCAGGAGATCGCGATCAGACACGACCCCTTCCAGTCTCCTGTCTTCAACAACCAGCACGTGATGAAACCCCGCTTGTTCAAAGATCTCCTTGATTGTTTTGAGCGTATCGTCGAAGCCTACCGTTACTACGCGCCTGGTCATCAAGTCTTCAATTTTCATTAGTTTTCCTAGTCGTGGCCAAACTGCACGGACGCGTCGTACATGTTTACCAGTGACGCAAAGCCGCCGCTCCCGCAAATCTGTATCTGAACGTAGTACGGCTTGCCGACGCGAATAAAGTTGTTGGCCTGTGCGCGGTCAGCGTTTGACAGATCACTTATGTTCGTCGGAACCACCCACTGGTTACCGTAGTGGTCGGTAAAACGGAAACTTTCGATTGACGCATCGCTCGGCGAAAACTGTATTCCCTCGACCTTAACAAGGCCAATGAATTGCTGACAGCCTTCCCCCGGTTTGTTCATAAGCTCCGTCATGTTCACCAGCCCGGAAACGATTGCCTCTGGAGGCTGGTTTGGCAGGGCGCGATATCTGTATATCACGTCGCCTGCATAGGCCGAGATGTTGAGCACAGAAGCGCCATGCCCGCAACTAGCGTTCGCGTCCTGGTCTTCATCCTGTTTTCCTGTTTTCTTGTTTTCCGGCTTGCCTGCTTGCCTATTCCGCAAAGACTTCCTGCAAGGTTCGCAGGGTGTCCAACAACGTTTTATCGGCAACTGAGCCTTCTTTCTTGATCAGTCGCACCTTGTCTACCGCACGAATCTCATCCAGAAGGATCAAGCCGTGCTTTCGCTTGAAAGTCACCGGAATCCGAAAAGGCGCTGCACGGCCCTTCGAAGTCATCGGAGCGACGAGGACTGTCCGCAAATGATCGTGCATTTCGGGAGGCGAAACGACGACACATGGACGTGTCTTTTGAATTTCACTGCCCATGGTCGGATCGAGTGCGACTAACCAGACTTCCCCGCGCACTACCATGCAAGCTCCGTATCATCGGCATTGGAGAATTCACCCATCACAAGCGCATCATCACCGCTCTCCGCGAGAGCCTTGCTCGCTTCCGCCCATCCTTCACGGGCCTTGTGTCGGGGGCGTCGCAGCACAATCGCGTCGTTTTCGACTTCCATTTCCACTTCGTTCTCCAATCCCAACTGCGCTAGGACGGGCTTGGGAATCAGCACGCCTTGCGAGTTACCCATTCTGCGAATCGTCGTTTTCATAAATCCACCGTAAGTACAATGTTATGCCTCCGTGCGCAGCACGTCAACACAATGTTATTACGCGAGAGGCCGCGTGTCACTACCTGCCTACGGACCATCGTCAACCGCAGCAACCGCACCTTTCATGTCACGCCCATACCGCGCACATACCTCCAGTCGATGTACCGCTGCAAGGCGGCAACTGTCTGCAGGTGAGAAAGGTAAATGCTGCGTGGCCGTCACCCCTTCGTGAACGCGCCGGGGAGGCTCGCTTCTTAACGGAGCGCACCTGAGCGCGTAAGGATATGGCGGACCTCCAGGCGCGCGATTTCGGTAACTCGCATGCCGCACGTCACGCCGAGCAAGAGACTGAACGTATCGCGTTCGGGGAATTGGCTTGTCGCGTCAGTGACGCGCAACGGGTGGCGAAATTTGGCAACCTTGACCCCACGCATGCCCGAATAACAAAAAGATCGTCCTATGAAGCGGGCACTGGGAATGCGAAAGTCTAGGCTGACCATGCCGCCAGCAGGAGTATGCAGTGTCCGAATCAATTGTGAAGAAATCACTGAGCTACCGCCGTTTCACGGCCGCTGACATCATCGCCGCGCACGCCCTCTCGGTTGCCGTGCGCTGGCCGCACCGCGCCGAGGACTGGCGCTTCATGTACGACGCCGGCACCGGCTTCGTCGCCGAAGACAACGGCAGCGTGATTGGCACCGCGCTGTGCTGGAAATTCGGCGTGGACCGCGGCACGCTCGGCCTCGTGATCGTCTCGCCCGACGAACAGGGCCGTGGCATTGGGCGCAAGCTCATGGAACTCGTGCTCGAAGAACTGGGCAACCGTGTGACATTCCTGCACGCAACGGTCGCGGGCAAGCCGCTTTACGAAAAACTCGGCTTCGTCAGCTGCGGCGGACTCACCCAGCATCAGGGCACGCTCGGCAGTGTGGCCGCCGTCGCGCCGCCGCCGGGTGAACATCTGCGCGCCGCGACGCCGGCAGACACGCCGAGGCTGATCGAACTCGCATCGCGCGCGAGCGGCTTCGACCGCAGCGCGACGATACCGGCGCTGCTCGCGTTCGCACAAGGCGTGGTGCTCGAACGTGACGGCGAAGTGCTCGGTTTCTCGCTGTTCCGCCCGTTCGGACGCGGCTACTCGATTGGACCGGTAGTCGCGCGGCATGCGTCCGACGATCTGCGTGCCCGCTCACTGATTTCATACTGGCTCGCGCCGCATGCCGGCGACTTCGTGCGGATCGACGTGCCCGACGATGCGGGCATCAACGACTGGTTGATCAGTGTCGGCATGCCGCGCGTCGATTCGGTCGAAAAGATGGTGCGCAACGCTGCCGCCGACGCACGCGAGGTGGCCCCCGACCCGACCTGGCGCGCGTTCGGCATCATCAATCAGGCGATGGCGTAAGCGGCAATGACCGTCCTCTACAAGGCCGATCCGGTGCGGGGCGCGCTATGGGCCGAACGGTTCGCGCAACTCGCGCCCGACCTGCCGTTCCGGGTCTGGCCGGAGATTGGCGATCCCGCTGCCGTGCGCTATCTGGTCGCGTGGCAACCGGGTGACCTCGCCGTCACGCTGCCCAATCTCGAAGTCGTTTTTTCGGTCGGTGCAGGCGTCGATCAACTGGATCTGTCGCAGATTCCGGCCCATCTGCCCGTGGTGCGGATGCTCGAGCCGGGAATCGTCGAGGGCATGGTCGAATACGTCACCGAGGCGGTGCTTGCGATTCATCGCGATCTGTTCGATTACGCGTTGCAGCAGCAGGCGCGCGTATGGCAGCCGATGCCGTTGCGCGCCGCCGCGTCGCGTCGGATCGGCGTGCTTGGACTCGGCATGCTCGGCACCGCGGTACTGGAGCGCTTGCGGCTGTTCGGCTTCGCGTGCGCGGGCTGGAGCCGCTCGAAGCATGAGCTCGAAGGGATCGACTGCTATGCGGGCGATGCCGGGCTCGATGCGCTGCTTGCCCGCACCGATTTACTCGTCTGCCTGTTGCCGCTGACCGATGCGACGCGCGGCCTGCTCTGCCGCCGCGTGTTCGACACGCTGCCGCGCGGCGCGTCGCTGATTCACGTCGGCCGCGGACCGCAACTCGTCAGCGCCGATCTGCTCGACGCGCTGCAAAGCGGGCAGATCCATAGCGCCGTGCTGGACGTCACCGACCCTGAGCCGTTACCAGCAGATCATCCGCTTTGGACACAACCACGCGTGCGCATCACGCCACATATCGCGAGCGCGACGCGGCCCGAATCGGCCGTCGATGCGGTGCTGGAAAACCTGCGCCGTCTTCGCAGCGGCGAGCAGATGAACGGCTTGATCGACCGGACCCGCGGCTACTGATGCCCATGCGCGGCCCGACACCCGAACGCAACCCCATTTCGCCCTCCGCGCGAAGTCAGCGGACGGCGCGCAATTCAGGCAAGGAGAGACACGTATGACCCGCAAATACCGCATTGCCGTGATTCCCGGCGACGGCATCGGCACCGAAGTGATGCCCGAAGGCCTGCGCGTGCTGGACGCCGCATGCCAGCGCTTCGACATCGGCATCGAGTACCGCCAGATCGAATGGGCGTCGTGCGACTACTACGCGCAACACGGCCAGATGATGCCGGACGACTGGAAGACGCAGTTGCAAGACTGCGATGCCATTCTGTTCGGCGCGGTCGGCTGGCCCGAGAAGGTGCCCGACCATATTTCGCTGTGGGGCTCGCTGCTGAAGTTCCGCCGCGAATTCGACCAGTACGTGAACCTGCGCCCTGCGCGCCTGTTCGAAGGCGTGCCCTGCCCGCTCGCTAACCGCAAGCCCGGTGATATCGACTTCATGATCGTGCGTGAAAACACCGAAGGCGAGTATTCGTCGGTGGGCGGCACGATGTTCGAGGGCACCGAGCGCGAGGTCGTGATGCAGCAGTCGATCTTCACGCGCCACGGCACCGAGCGCGTGATGAAGTTCGCGTTCGACCTTGCGCAGCGCCGCGCGAAAAAGATCACGGTTGCGACCAAGAGCAACGGTATCGCGATCAGCATGCCGTGGTGGGACGCGCGCGCCGATGAAATGGCCGCCCGCTACCCGGACGTGAAGATGGACCGTCAGCACATCGACATTCTGTGCGCACGCTTCGTGCTGAACCCGGATCGCTTCGACGTGGTGGTCGCCTCGAACCTGTTCGGCGACATCCTCTCCGATCTCGGTCCGGCGTGCACGGGGACGATCGGCATCGCGCCGTCGGCCAACCTGAATCCCGACCGGCGCTTTCCGTCGCTGTTCGAGCCGGTGCACGGCTCGGCGCCCGACATCGCCGGCAAGGGGATCGCCAATCCGGTTGCGATGATCTGGTCGGCCGCGATGATGCTCGACTTTCTTGGCAACAGCGCGGGTGTCGAGCGCGATGCGCATGACACCATCGTCGCTGCGATTACGAAGGTGCTGAAGGACGGCCCGCGCACGGGCGACCTGGGCGGCCGCGCATCGACCGCGGAGGTCGGGGCGGCGATCGCGGCGAGGGTCGCCAATCCGCACTGATCAATCACAGCCCAGACAGCACTGACTGCCCGGCGCGCGTCGCGCGCTCCGGCATCACACGCCATCCGGCACGGAGACGTCACATGAGCACGAATCTCGAACAGCAGGCCCGCGCGCTGATCCGCACGGACAACTTCATCAACGGCGAGTGGGTCGCGGCCGCGAGCGGCCGGCGTTTCGCGGTCACTGATCCGGCCACCGGCAAGCTAATCGCGGAAGTGGCCGACAGCGGCCCCAGCGATGCGCGAGCAGCCACCGACGCCGCCGCCAAAGCGCTGCCCGCATGGCGTGCGAGGCTCGCCAGCGAACGCGCGGCGGTGCTGCACCGCTGGCACGCGCTGATCGTCGCGAATCGCGACGCACTCGGTGCGTTGATCTCACTCGAACAGGGCAAGCCGCTCGCCGAAGGACGCGGCGAGGTCAGCTATGGCGCGTCGTACGTCGCGTGGTTCGCCGACGAAGCCACTCGCATCTACGGTGATCTGATTCCGCAACAGCAACGCGGCAAACGGATGAGCGCGATCAAGGAACCGATTGGGGTCGTCGCGGCCATCACGCCGTGGAATTTTCCGCTGGCGATGATCGCACGCAAGATCGCGCCGGCGCTCGCGGCTGGCTGCACGGTCGTCGCGAAACCCGCGGAAGACACCCCGCTTACCGCGCTCGCACTGGTGATGCTCGCGCACGAGGCGGGCGTGCCGAACGGCGTGCTCAACCTCATCTCGGCCTCGCGCTCCGCGGCAGCTGAGACGGTCGGCGAATGGCTGGCCGACAGTCGCGTGCGCAAGATCACGTTCACCGGATCGACACCCGTCGGCAAGTATCTCGCGCGCGAATCGGCGGGCACGTTGAAGAAGCTCTCGCTGGAACTCGGCGGCAACGCGCCGTTCATCGTGTTCGACGACGCCGACCTCGATGCCGCCGTCAACGGCCTGCTGGCCGCGAAATTCCGCAATGGCGGGCAGACCTGCGTGTGCCCGAACCGCGTCTACGTGCAGCGCAGCGTGTACGAGCACTTTTCCGCGCTGCTGTGTGCGAAAGTGGCCGAGTTGCGCGTCGGACCGGCGAGCGATCCCGCTTCGCAGATCGGGCCCATGATCAACGAGCGGGCGGTGGACAAGATCGCGCGTCATGTCGACGACGCGCTCGAGCATGGCGCGGTCGTGTTGACCGGCGGACGGCGGCTCACCGAGTTGGGACCGCACTACTACGCGCCCACGGTGCTAGGTAACGCCGCCTCGTCGATGGCGTTGTGCGGCGAGGAAACTTTCGGCCCGGTCGTGCCGCTGTTCCCGTTCGACTCCGAGCAGCAAGCGGTGCAGGCCGCGAACGACACGCCGTTCGGGCTCGCCTCATACTTCTATAGCGAGAACATGCGCCGTATCGAGCGTGTATCGCGCGCGCTGGAAGCGGGCATCGTCGGGATCAACGAAGGCGCGCTCGCTTCAGAAGCCGCACCGTTCGGCGGCGTGAAGGAATCCGGCTACGGTCGCGAAGGCTCGAAGTATGGACTCGATGACTATCTGTCGATCAAGTATCTATGCCAGGGAGGACTGGAGTAAACATGGAAGCCTATCCGATCGAAGTCGCATTTCCGGACATTTCGGCGCACGCCGACGGCAATACCGGCATTGCCTACGTGCACACGTTCGACTCCGGCCAACCCGGGCCGCACGTGATGATCAACGCGCTCACGCATGGCAACGAAGTGTGCGGCGCGATTACCGTCGACGCGTTGTTGCGCAGCGGCCTGCGCCCGCGCCGCGGCAAGCTCACGCTGTCGTTCGCGAACGTCGCGGCTTATGCGCGGTTCGATGCGGCGATACCCGACAAAGCGCGTTTCGTCGATCAGGACTTCAACCGCGTCTGGACCGCCGCGAAGCTCGACGACCTCGCGACCCGCTCGTCGGAACTCGATCGTGCGCGCGCGATGCGACCGGTGATCGACACGGTGGACCTGCTGCTCGACCTGCATTCTATGCATGAAAAAGCGCCCCGCTGATCGTCGCGGGGCCGCTCGCCAAGGGCGCCGAACTGGCCGAGCGGCTCGGCACACCCGCCACCGTGATTCAGGACGAAGGCCATCCCGAAGGCCGCCGGATGCGCGACTACGAGGGCTTCGGCGACGACGCGAGTCCGAAGAATGCGCTGCTGATCGAATGCGGCCAGCACTGGGAAGCCAGCGCGGTGACGGTGGCGCGCGACTGCACCGCGCGCTTTCTGTTGCTGTCGGGCATCGTCGACGCAGCCGACCTGCCGTCCGGCTGGATCACGCCGCTACCCGACGAAATGCGCATCGTGCGCGTGACCGAACCGGTCGTCGCAAAGAGCATGGATTTCCGCTTCGCCGGCCCTTACACCGGCCTCGAGACGTTCGACAAGGCCGGCACCGTGATCGCATGGTCCGACGGCCAGCCAGTCTCGACTCCGTACGATCACTGCATGCTGGTGATGCCCTCGCTGCGCCAGTTGCGCGCTGGCGTCACCGTGGTCCGGCTTGGCCGCATCGAACGACGTATCGACCTCCGCTCACGACAACAGGAACAGGCACGATGAAAGTTCAGCAGATCAGGCAAGCCGCGGAAGTCTCCGCACTGGAGGATTGGGGAACCGCTGGCCTGCCCGGTACCGAACCGTCGCGCGTATCGGGACGCCAGTACGTGATTCCCGGTCACGAAGCAGTCGATACCGGGGTATTCGAGTGCTCGCCGGGCACCTATAGGCGCTCCGTCAAGCAGGCGGAGGTGATGCATTTCATCAAGGGCAGCGGCACGTTCACGCCCGACGGCGAAGACACGATCCGCTTCGCCGCCGGCGACACGCTGTTTTTCGAAGCCAACACGGAAGGGCTCTGGAACATCGACGAAACGCTGCGGAAGATCTACGTGATCTTCTGATAGCGCACACACCCGGTTTGCGCTGGTCAGGTCAATCATGGTTGCTCGAATATGCTAAGAATCGACGAAGTCTCGAATAGCGAAGGGTTCCCCGATCGCTGCGATGTCGCCGTGATCGGCGGCGGCATTATCGGCGTCAGCACCGCCTACGAGCTGGCACGGCGCGGCGTATCAGTCGTGCTGCTCGAGAAGGGCATCATTGGCGCCGAACAGTCGGGGCGCAACTGGGGTTGGGTGCGTCAGCAGAACCGGGACCTTTACGAGTTGCCGCTCGCGATGCAGAGCCTGAAGCGTTGGGGCGAGTTGAGCGACGAGCTCGGCGAAGACATTGGTTTTCGGCGCAGCGGCATTCTGTATGGAAGCGAGCAGTCCGCGGACGTTGCCCAATGGGAAACATGGCTCGGCAAAGCGCGTGCGCTTGGCTTCGACAGTCAACTGCTGTCGGCTCGCGAACTGGCAGCGCGCGTTCCCCATGGTCAGGCGAAGTGGGCGGGCGGCGTGTGGTCGCATTCCGATGGACGCGCGGAGCCGTCGCGCGCAGCGCCCGCGATCGCAAGAGGCGCGCAACGACTCGGCGCGCGCGTACATCAGACATGTGCGGTGCGCGGACTCGATGTCAGCGCAGGTCGAATTTCAGGCGTATGGACCGAGCGCGGCCGGATTGGCGCGAGCAGCGTTGTGCTGGCCGGCGGCGCCTGGAGTGCCCTGTTCTGCCGGCATCATGGGATCGATCTGCCGGCCGTCAATGTGATCGGCACCGCGCTGCGCACGGCGGAAGCGCCGGCCGTGATCGATGGCTGCTTTTCCGGCCCGAACTTCGCGATGAGGCGGCGGCTGGACGGCGGCTACACGATCGCGGTACCCGGCTATGGACGAATGGAAATCGCGCCGCAGAACCTGCGGCACGCGGTCAAGTTTCGCCAGATGTTCCGCAGCAAACTCAACAAGAAGCTCAAATTCCGGATCGCGCAACCGTTCTTCGGCGGCCCCGAAGGGAGTGCGAACTGGCGTCACGACGAACTCTCTCCGTTCGAGGTGACGCGGGTTCTCAATCCCGCGCCCGATGCCGAGTGGCCGACCCGTGCACTACAAAACGTTGCGACGGTGTTTCCCGAACTGTCGGGATTGCGGATAGCTCATGCGTGGGCAGGCGCAATCGACACGACGCCTGATCTGGTGCCGGTGATGTCACGCGTGGAGAGCAAGCCTGGCCTCGTGATCGCGTCGGGGTTCAGCGGTCATGGCTTTGGGCTGGGACCGGGAGCAGGCATGCTGGTCAGCCGCATCGTGACGAATGACGCGACAGGGATCGATATCCAGCCCTATCGATTGACGCGCTTCACCGATGGAACCCGGCTGGCTAGCCCCGAGATGATGTAACGCCCCGGTCAAGTTCAAGCGGTATCCCATTCAGGCGCCCACGCGACATTGCTCTTGCGACCATCGGGCCTGGCGAGCCCGGCGATTCGGCGCAGATCTTCGTCGTCGAGCGAGAAATCGAATATGTCGATGTTCTCGCCTATCCGTTGCGGGTTGGCGGACTTCGGCACCGCGGCGACACCGGGCTGTTGAACCAGCCAGCGCAACAGGATCTGCGACGGCGTTTTGCCGTGCCGCGCGGCGATCTGCGCGATCACTGGATCGTCGAGCAGCCGGCCGCTGCCGAGCGGCGTGTGCGCGACGAAGGTCAGGCCGTGTTTTACGCAAGCTGCCAGCACCTTGTCCTGATTCAGGTACGGATGGTATTCGCACTGATTCACCGACAGCGGTACCGGCGACAGCGCAACCGCCCGCTCGAGCCATGCGACCGGAAAGTTGGATACGCCGATGCTGCGCGCGAGGCCCTGCTCGTGTGCTCGCGCCATCGCAGCGAGGGTCTCCTGCAGCGGAATGTCGGGATTCGGCCAGTGGATCAGCAGCAGATCGACATAGTCGAGCTTCAGTTCGGACAGGCTGCGCTCGACCGAGCGCTGCAACGCGGGCGCATGCAGTTCGGTCCACCAGACCTTGGTGGTCACGAATAGCGCCTCGCGCGCGATGCCGCTCTGGCGGATGCCCTCGCCCACCGCTGCTTCGTTCTCGTAGCGCGCTGCCGTGTCGATGTGCCGGTAGCCCTGTTCGATTGCCGTGCGTACCGCGCGCACGCCATCATCGTATTGCGATTGCCATGTTCCGAGCCCGATCGCGGGAAGATGCAGTTTCTGCGTTTTCGACGTCACCGTTGGCGTGTCAATCATGATGTCCTTAGCGAGTCGCGTCGGCCACGACGCGCGGCAACACGTCGTCGAACGCCGCCGTGATGCGCCTGACGATCTCATCCGCATCCTGCCGCGTGGTAATCAGCGGCGGCGCGAAGCCGACGATGTCGGTGCCGAGCGCGCGCACCAGCAGGCCATGTTCGCGCGCCGCGCTCACCACGCTCGCATTGATGCGGCGCGCCGCGGGGTACGGCGTGCGCGTGGCGGGGTCCTGCATCAGTTGGATCGCCATCAGCATTCCGACGCCACGGATGTCCCCCACCGCCGGATGCGCGCCAAGGGTCGCGCGCAGGCGTTCGAGCAGATAGCCGCCAACATGGCCCGCGTTCTCGACCAGCCGCTCGCGCTCCATGATGTCGAGGTTCGCGAGCCCTGCCACCGCGCCGAGCGGATGGCCCGAATAGGTCCAGCCGTGGCCCATCATCCCGTGCTCGCGCGAACCGCTCATCAGCACGTCCCAGAAACCCTCGCTGACTGCGACGGCCGACAGCGGCGCATAGGCGCTCGTCAGCCCCTTGGCGAACGTCACCAGATCGGGCTCGATGCCAAAGCGTTCACAGCCGGTGCGCGCGCCCAGGCGGCCAAAACCGCAGACGACCTCGTCGGCGATCAGCAGGATGTCGTGGCGGCGCAGGACCGCTTGAACGGCCGGCCAATAGCCGGCGGGCGGCGGCACGATCCCGCCAGTGCCGTTCATCGGCTCGGCGATGAACGCGGCGATCGTATCTGCGCCTTCGCGCTCGATCAGTGCTTCCAGTTCTGCGACGCAATACGCGGTGAAGTCCGACTCGCTCATGCCGGGTTCGGCATTGCCGTAATAGTCGGGGCACAGCGTGCGCAGCACCCGATCGAACGGGGCATCGAAGTTCGCGTGATAGACAGGCAGACCGGTCAGCGCACCCGTGACGATCCCCGAGCCGTGATACGCGCGGTCGCGCGCGATGATCTTCTTCCGGTTCTTGCGGCCAAGAATATTGTTGTAATACCAGACCAGCTTGATCTGCGTTTCGTTCGCGTCGGAGCCGGACATGCCGTAGAACACCTTCACCATGCCAGGCGGCGCCCAGCGCTCGATCAGCCGTTGCGATAGCTCGATTACCGGCTCGTTACTCGTGCCGACGTAGGTGTGGTAGTACGACAGGCGGCGGCACTGCTCGGCCATCCGCTCAGCGATCTCCTCGCGGCCGTAGCCAACATTCACGCAATACAAACCCGAAAAGCCGTCGATGTATTCGCGTCCCTCGACGTCGGTCAGATGAATGCCGCGGCCTTCGCTGATGATCAGGCCTTTCAGCGCGCCCGTCGCATGGTCGTAGGCATGGGTACCCGGATGAAAGAAGTGACGGCGGTCCGACTGTTCCAGCGAAGTCATATTCAATCCCGCTCGGGAGCAAAACTATCAATAGATGATGTTGGGCGCCAGTGACTCGCCCGTCATGAAGCGCCGATGTGACAGGTGTTTCAGATCTTCGCATAGGTTGCCCGTGGCGATCGCATCGGCCAGCATGCGCCCCGCGCCGAGTGAACTGCTGAAGCCGTGCCCGCTGAAGCCGGTGCACAGATAAACGTTCGAATGCGCCGTGCTTTCCGACACGACCGGGATACCGTCGGGCGTGTTGTCGATCGCGCCGCCCCAGGCGATGTCCACCATCGAAGGATCGAACGCCGGAAACACCTTGTGCGCTTCGTCGTAGGCGGAATGCACGAGCGCCAGGTCAGGCGCCGGATCGAGCACGCGGTTGCGCTCGAACGGCGAGCGGCCAAGGTGCAGATAGCTGAATTCGTTCCACCACTGGCGGAAGAATTCGCGGCCGAACTGCACCTTGATGCTATTGCGTCGGCTCGCATAGAGCCCCTTGAAACGCATGCCATATCGCAGACTGTTCGGCACGACGTGCACGGTGCCGCGCCCGCTCTTCGCGAGCGTATAGCCGCCATCCGAGCGCTCGCGCAGCGCGAAATCCGGTGTCTTTAGCGGTCCATTGAACGATAGCTGGATATCGCTGCGCGACTTCGATGCCGATGAATGGACGTTCAGCGTCGGCAGCACGATCTTCTGCTTCAGGCAGAACAGCGACGACCACGCCCCCGCCGCGATCACGACCGCATCGGCGCGCACCACGCCGCGCTCCGTCTGAATGCCCGCGACGCGTCCTGCTTCGATGTACAGATCGTTGACCGCGCAGTGCTGCAGGATCGGTACGCCCCGCGACGCAGCGCTGCGCGCGAGCAGCGGAATCGCGCAGGACGGGTCCGCATAGCCATCGTCGAACGTGCGCACGCCGCCGATCCACGGCGCGCCGCGACCGGCATACACCGCGTTCGCCTGCTCGCGCGTGAGCATTTCGGCGGCCACGCCGGAACGTCGCGCAAAGTCGAACCATGCCCGCCACCCTGCGAGTTCCTCTTCGCTTCGGGTGACGAACGTGATGCCCGTTTTGCGAAAGCCCACGTCCGCGCCGATCTCTTCGGACAGCGCGGTCCAGCGCTCGACGCTCAGTTTCGCCATGCCGAGCTCGCGAAGATCGCGGCCCAGCGTGCGGCACCAGCCCCAATTGCGGCTGCTCTGCTCCGCGGCGACGTGGCCTTTCTCGAAGACCGCGACCCGCTTGCCCAACCGGTTCAGTTCATAGGCGGTCGCCACGCCCGCCGCGCCGCCGCCGATCACGGCGACGTCCAGATGGGTCGGCAGCGATCCATCAGTGTCGATTTTCAGTAACGGTTGTCTCACGGTTCAGCCGGTCCTCAGGAGAGTGCACAGGTGAGGTAATAGTTAGGAGACCGCATACTTGAAACGGAAGTACGCACCCACCAGCGGCAGCGACCACTTCAGCGAGTGTATGGACGAGAATTTTCTTTGACAAATACGCATATAATCGTGGGCCATACCAATTTGATATGCCCTCGCCGATGCTGAATTTCCGGGAAGTGCAGGCCTTCCGCGCGGTGATGTTGTCGGGCTCGATGACCCAGGCGGCCAAAGATCTGCACACGTCGCAGTCGAACATCAGTCGCGTGATCGGCCAGCTCGAGCGGCGCATCGGCGTCAAGCTGTTCGAGCGGCAGGTCGGCAAGCTGATGCCGACGCTTGAAGGTCAGGTGTTCTTTCGCGACGTCGAACACACGTTCGCGAGTCTCAGGGGGCTCGAGGAGAAAGCCGCATCGATCCGCAAGCGCGGCAGCGGGCGGCTGCGGGTCGCCTCGGTGCCGTCGATGGCGATGGTCACGGTGCCAGATGCGATCCATCTGTTCGCCCAGCAGTATCCCGATGTGGATGTCACGCTACAGGTCGCCGATTCGCTGACCGTGTGCCAGTGGCTTGCGACCGGTTATGCGGACATCGGCATCGCATCGGAAATCTTCAACGCAACCAGCATCGTCTCCGAAGTCGCGCGCAAGAGTCAGGGCGTGTGCATCACGCCGCTCGACCACCGTCTCGCCGATCGCGACCACGCGATCACGCCGAAGGATCTGATCGGCGAGCGTTTCCTGTCGCTGAAATCGAGCGACGTGATGCGCAAGCGTATCGACGACGCCTGCCAGATCAACGGCGAAGAAAAGCGCATTCTCGCGTACGAGTCGCACTTCGCCGCCGCGATCTGCCGGATGGTCGCGCGCGGCATGGGGGTGAGCGTGATGAATCGGCTCGTCGCCCGCGACTATGCCGGACAGGTCGCGATCCTGCCGTTTTCGCCGCGCATCGAGTTCGTCACGTACGTGGTCTACCCGCTCAATAGTCCAATGAACATGCTCGCGAAATCGTTCGCGGATGCCTTTCGCAAGAGTAGCGGCTGAGCGACGCGCGCACTGATGAGCGCGCTCTTCCCGGTCCAATGACTGCTCCAACGCCTCTCAGGCGAAGCCGCCACCGCTGATCTCATTGGCCGTGCTCGTGACCGCGCGGCCCCACTCTTCGATACGTTCAGGATCGAAGCGCGACTCGGGCATCGAAAAGCACACGCTCGCCACCGCAACGCCGTTGGCGTCGAACACCGGCGCGCCGATCGCGTAGATCGCATGGCGATATTGTCCGAGGTTGATCGAATAGCCGCGTTCGCGAATCCGCGCCAGTTCCTCGCGGATCAACACGGGATCGCTGATCGTGTTTTCACCGTACCTCGGCAATTCACGGCCGAGGATCGTATCGACCAGTCCGTCGTTCATGAACGCGAGCACCGCGAGGCCATTCGCGGTCGCGTGGAACGGCGACACGTTGCCGATCGAATAAGCGGTGCGCACGACCTGCTTGCACTCCACTTCCTCGATCAGAACCATCGCGGTCGTGCTGTCCGGAATCGACAGATGAACGGTCTCGTCGACGAGCGCGCAGAGATCCTGCATGGGCTGACGCGCGGCCCGCTGCAACGCACCGCCCTTTAGCGCACTCGGCCGCACGGCGACCACGCGCGCACCGACTTCCCAGCGCGTGACCTCGCTGCCCGCCTGGCGCAGCCAGCCTGCCTCCTGAAACGTCATCAGCACGCGCTGCACACTCGATTTCGGCATTTTCAGGAGCTTCGACAACTCGCTGACGCCGATCGGCTGGTGCTGCGCGACCGTCTCGATGATCTCGATGCTCTTAAGCAGGCTATTCACTTTTGATCCTTGCGATCAAAAAATCCGCATGATAAGTTGTACCACATTGAAGCACATCGTGCCGTATTGTGGCACACAAGGCGGCGCGTGCCAATCCCTGCTGGTTGCTACCGATTGGTCGGCAGGACGGGTCTGCGGGGCTCACCAAGAGGGCAGGCAATGGGCTTGAGAATTGGAGTGGATATCGGCGGTTCGTTCACCGACTTCGCCGTGCTCGACGATCAAACGCGCACGACCCGAACGCTCAAGGTGTTTTCGAGGCCGGATTCGCCGGGCAGCGAAGTCATCGACGGGATGCAGGGACTGCGCGATCGCTTCGGCATTGATCCGCATGAGGTCGTGTATTTCACGCACGGCACGACGGTCGGCGTGAATTCGGTCGTGCAACGCAAAGGCCGGCGTCTCGCACTGATCACGACGCGCCATTTCGAGGACGTACTGGACATCGCGCGGCTGAAGATTCCCGACATGTATCACCTGATGTCGCGGCGGCCGGAGCCGCTCGTCACGCGCGACCGCGTCTTCGGCGTCGACGGCCGCATGCGTCCCGACGGCACCGAAGAAGCGCCGATCGATGAAGCCAGCGTGCTCGACGCGCTCGCCGCGCTGCAAGCCGCGCGCTGCGAAGGCGTGGTGATCTCGCTGCTGCATTCGTATCGCAATCCGGCGCACGAGCAGCAGGTCAAGGCAATCATCGAAAAGGCGGCGCCGGGCTTTTTCGTCTCGTGTTCGCATGAGGTCTGGCCGATCATCCGCGAATACGAACGCACGATGACCGCGACCATCGGCGGATATGTGCAGCCGCGTGTATCGCAATACCTGACGCGCCTGCAGGCCGCGCTGGCCGAAAGCGGCGTGGGCGCCGACCTGAAGGTGACGAAATCGAACGGCGGCGTGATGAGCGCCGAGAACGGCAAGAGCAACTGCGTGCAGATGATTCTGTCCGGCACGGCGGCGGGCGTGATCGGCGCGTCGTATCTGGCCGGCATGTGCAAGATCAAGGACTGCATGAGCCTCGACATCGGCGGCACCACGGCCGATGTCGCGCTGATCGTCGACGGCAAGCCGCAGTATGCGACCGGCGAATATATCGGTGACTTCCAGATCCACATTCCGTCGGTGTCGGTTTCGTCGATCGGCGACGGCGGTGGCTCGATCGCGTGGGTCGATGACTTCGGCGTGCTGAAGGTCGGGCCGGAAAGCGCGGGCTCGAATCCCGGTCCGGTGTGCTACGGACGCGGCGGCACGCGTCCGACGATCACCGACGCGTTCGCCGTGATCGGCGTGCTCGGCCGCGCATCGCTCGGCTACAACGCGGTGCAGGTCGACGTCGACGCCAGCGGCCGCGCGATCGAACCGCTCGCCGCCCGCCTCGGCATGGACGTGCATCAGACGGCGTCCGCGATCATCGAAGTCGCGGTCTCCGGCATGTATGGCGGGGTAAGCCGCATCGTCTCGCGCTTCGGCATCGACCCGCGCGCGTTTTCGCTGATGCCATTCGGCGGCGCGGGTCCGATGCTTGGCGGTTTCCTCGCTCGTGCGCTGAACATGCGCCATCTGGTCGTGCCGACGACGCCGGGCGTGCTGAGCGCGCTGGGCGGACTGATCGCCGATACGAAAAACGATTTCGTGCGCACCACCTATTACCCGCTCGATGCAGCCTCTCTCGAGAAACTTGCGGACGACCTCGCGAAGCTCGAAGCGCAGGCGCGCGACTGGATCATCACCGAAACGGGCTCCGACGCAGGCGCGGAAATAACGGTGTCGGCCGACATGCGCTATCGCGGACAGTCGTTCGAGGTCGATACACCGCTCGATCCGCAATCGATCCGCAACGGCGACATCGCGACGATCGGCGCGGCATTCCATCGCGAGCATCACCGTCTGTACGGTCACAGCGACGCGCACTCGGCGGTGCAGGTGGTGGCGCTGCGTCTCGTGATCAGCCTGCCGACGCCGAAACCCGAGCTGCCGAAGATCGAGGTGGGCGTCGGCGCGCCGCACGTCGAGGCGATGATCGACGTCTATCTCGACGGCGCCTGGCGCACGGTGCCGCTCTACCGCCGCGCGGTGCTGCTGGCCGGCCATCGCTTCGACGGCCCCGCGATCGTCACGCAGGACGACACGACGACCTGCGTGTTGCCGGGCTTCGAAGCCGTCGTCGACGAATACGGCAACCTGCTGCTGTCGGCTCGATGAGCGCGCAGTGATCTCCGAAGGACCTCGAACATGACATTCAACCGCTCCGTTTTACAGATCTTCGCCAATTACTGCGTCGCGGCCGCCGAAAGCATGGCCCACACGCTGATGCGTACGGCCCACTCGGCCTTCGTCAAGGAAACCGAAGATTTCTCGTGCACGATCATGACGCCGGAGGGACTCACATTCGCGTCGCCGAAAACGCTCGGCGCGACGTGGTATCCGGGCCTCGACTTCGGCTCGGTGATCGAGGCAATCGATCACTACGAGCCAGGCGACATCGGCATGACCAACGATGCGTACAGCGGCTACGTCGCCACACACACGCCCGACGTGATGATGTGGAAACCCGTCTTCTACCAGGGCGAGATCGTCTGCTACGTCGGTGGCCATATCCATAACACCGACATGGGCGGCGCGGTGCCAGCCTCGCTGTCGCGCACGCTGACCGAGATCTATCAGGAAGGCATCCGCTGGGCGCCGACCAGGATCATGCGCGGTGGCGTCCTCGACGAAACGCTGCTCGACCATATGGCGATCAACGTACGCGCCCCCGAGCAGAACCGCGGCGACCTGAAAGCGCAGATCGCGATGCTGATGACGGGCGAGCGGCGCGTGCTGGAAATCATCGAGCGCTTCGGCATCGACGATTTCAAGGCGGGCATGTACGCGATGATCGACTACTCGGAGGAGCAGGCGCGAGCGATCGTCGCCGGCATGCCGGACGGCGAATACTTCTTCGCCGAGTTCGCCGACGAGGACTCGGTCAACGGCAAGCCGCTGCGTGTCGCGCTGAACCTGAAGGTGCAAGGCGAATCGCTGGTGCTCGATTTCACCGGCAGCGATCCGCAACTGAACTCGTCGCTGAACATGCCGACAGGTGGCAAGGAGCGGCACGTGCTCGCGCTCGTGGGCCTGAACTACGTGCTGTATTCGCTGCACCCGGACCTCCTGCTCAATGCCGGCATGCTGAAGGTCGCACGTTGCATCCTGCCGGAAGGCACGATCATGAATTGCGTGCCGCCGGCCGCGGTCGGCATGCGCAGCCTGACCTGCAAGGTCGCGCAGAACGTCACGTTCGGCGCGTTCTCGATGGTGTGTCCGGACCGGCTCCCCGCCTGCCCGGCGGGCGGCATGTCGATTCTGAACGTGCGCACCGTCGATAGCGACGGCCGCACGGTGATCGCGGCCATCGGTCCGGTCGGCGGTGGTGCGGGGGGCATGGCCGATGGCGACGGGTCGGACGCATCGGGGGCGAACGTCGCGTTCCTGCGCAATACGCCGGTCGAGATCAACGAAGCCGAAGTGCCGATCCGCATCCTGAAGTACGGCATGGTGCCGGGCAGCGCGGGCGCGGGCCGCTATCGCGGCGGACTTGGCACGGTGATGGAATTCCGGGTGTTCTCGCCAGGCACGCTGGTGACGGCGCGCAATCGCGACCGCTCGCGCTTTGCGTCGTGGGGCGTGCTGGGCGGCAAAGCCGGTGCGGTGTCGCGCTTCACGCGCAATCCGGGCACCGCGCAGGAAGAAAACCTCGGCGTCACCGATCTCGTCGTGTGCGGCCCCGGCGACGTGATCCGTCTCGAAGGCTGTGGCGGCGGCGGCTATGGCAACCCGTATGAGCGCGACCCACAGCGGGTCGCGGCGGACGCGAAGCGCGGCTATCTGAGCGAAAGCGATGCGCTCGCGCTCTATGGCGTGGTGCTGCGCGCGGGCGAGATCGATACGCAAGCCACCACAGCGCGGCGCACCGAGCTTGCAGCCAACGCGCCGCGTACACCGACCCCGCACTTCGAATACGGTGCGGCGCGCACCGCCTACGAGGCGCGCTGGACTCGCGAGCGCTATGCGGTGCTCACCGAAATACTCGCCGCCGCACCGGTCGTCTGGCGGCATTTCCTGAAGCACAAGATCTTCGACGCATTCGATGCATGGGAAGCCGAAGGCCGGCTTCCGCCAGGCGGCCAGGCAATCAGCGAGATCTTCCGCGAGGTCGCGGCCAGGTATCCACAGTTGCTCGAAGCGCAGCGTGCCGCGTAATGTGATGCGTCGATGCGCAGATGGCTATCGCCATCGTGGCGATGGCGCCGTCGTCGGCAAAGCGGCCAACAGCGGCGCGGTTTGCGCGCTCACCGGAAGCTCGTTGTCCGCAGCGAAATTCATCACGAACTCGAACGCATTCGGGCAGATGAGCCGTAGCTCATCCGACACGAACAGACATTTGTGTCCGGCGCTGACGATCGGCATGGCGAGCCGCGTCGAGACAATGTGCAGTCCCGGCCGCCGCTCGCCTACAAAGAGCGTAATGACGCCCTTCAACCGCTCGGCCCAGTCTCCGGGTCGAAATACTCTCTGGCGATGCGTGAGGCCTTCGATCAGATAGCCAGAAATCTGACCTTGCGTCTCGAGATTGAAGCGATCCATGTTTGCGCGGCGTTGTCGAGGTCGATGAATAGATAACTGCAGGCGGCGTGCTCAGGCGTCCTTGTCCTCGCCCTGTGAATCCCGGGCTGCAATCTTCAATTGACGCAGCTTGTGATAGAGGGTCTTCCTGGGCATCCCGAGTTCGATGCTGGCGTCGGCCACGTTGCCGTGATGGCGCCGCAGCGTCTCTTCGATCAACAGCCGCTCGAAGTGGGCGAGCTGCTCTGCAAGCGTCCCTGCTTTCGTCGCGCCGGTGCCCGCAGACAGCAGACTGTCGCCGGTCAGCCCGAGCACGAAGCGGTCCGCGACGTTTTGCAGCTCACGCACATTGCCGGGCCACGGGTGTGTCATCAGCTCCGACATCTGCGCGGCGGTGACATAGGGCGCCGGCGTGCCGAAGCGGCGCGCGGCCGCCAGCACGAAGTGCTCGAACAGCAGCGGCACGTCCTCACGCCGCTCGCGCAATGGCGGCAGTTCGATCTGCGCGACGTTCAGCCGGTACAGCAGGTCCGAGCGGAACTGGCCACCGGCCGACAGATCGGTCAGATCGGCCTTCGAGGCGGCGACAATCCGGCAATCGACCGGAATCAGCTCGTTCGCGCCCAGCCGCTCAACCACGCGCTCCTGCAGCACGCGCAGCATCTTGATCTGCAGCCCAATGGGCATCGTCTCGATCTCATCGAGAAAGAGCGTGCCGCCGTTCGCCCATTCGATCTTGCCCACCCGCTTTTTGATCGCCCCTGTGAAGGCGCCCGCCTCGTGGCCGAACAGCTCGCTCTCGAATACCTGTTCGGGCAGACCACCACAGTTCAGCGCGACGAAATGCGCGTCGCGGCGTGCGCTGAAATCGTGCAGGCTGCGCGCAATCAGTTCCTTGCCCGTACCGGTTTCGCCGGTGATGAGCACCGACACCGACGTATTGGCGAGCCGCAGAATCTTCCTGCGGACTTCCGCCATCGCCGGCGACTTGCCAAGCACCTGTGCCTCGATCCCCTGCCAGTTGCGCAGCGACGCGCGCAGCCCTTGAACCTCGAGAGTGAGCCGGCGTTTTTCGACTGCGCGGGCAACGCGGCCTGCGATCACGTCCGAGGAGAACGGTTTCTCGATGAAATCGTATGCGCCGACATGCATTGCACCCACTGCCGTCGATATGTCCGCATGTCCGCTGATGAGCAGAACAGGAATCTGCGCGTCGATCGTCATCACACGGTCGAGCAATTGCAGTCCGTCGATGCCAGGCATCCGCACGTCCGACACCACCACGATCGGCGCGCCCGGGGCGACCTCGGCGAGTGCGTCGGCCGCCAGGGCATACGCGCTCACCGGAAAGCCGGCGAGCGCCACGGCCTGCTCAACGCCGAGCCGGACATTTTCATCGTCCTCGACGACCAACACCCGAATTTCATCTTCCATGCTCTGCCCTTTGCGGTTCGGCCGCCATGAATTCGATCTCGAATCGCGCCCCGCCGCCGTCGCAATTGGCCGCGGTGATTTTCGCCCCGAACCCTTCGACGATGCGCGATGTGATCGCAAGCCCGAGCCCGAGGCCTTGCCCGCGCGGTTTCGTCGTGACGAAAGGCTCGAACAGATGAGCAAGCACCTCCGGGGCAATGCCGGGGCCGCTGTCGGTCATGGTGAAGCGCACCCGGCCTTGCGGATCCGGCTCGCTTGCTTCCATCGTGATGACGCGCGTGCTAGCGTCGCAAACGGCATCGAGCGCGTTGCCAAGCAGATTGACGATTACCTGCTGCAGCTGGCTCGACTCCGCATACACGGTCGTGGCGGGGGGAATACGCACGTCGAGTCGGACCGCCTTGTCGCGGATACGTGCCTCGTAGATGAGCCGCGCGTGGGATATTGCCTCGCCAAGCGACACTGCGACCCGTTCCACCTCCGGCTTGCGCGCGAACGCCTTCAGCTCGCCGGTCAACACGGCCATGCTGTCGACGAGACGGCCCACACGCTCGAGATTGGCGATCGCCTGCGCGCTCTGATTGCGCTCGAAAAACCTGCGCGCGTTATCGCAAAGCGTGCGAATCGCGACGAGCGGCTGGTTCAGCTCGTGCGTAAGGCCAGCTGCCAGCTGCCCGATCACCGCGAGCTTGCCAGCGTGCACGACTTCCTGCTGCGTCGCGCGCAGGCGCTGCTCGGTGCGCTCGCGCTCGGCGATCTCCCGCTGCATCCGTTCGTTTGCCTGGGTCAACGCGGCGGTCCGTTGCGCGACGGTCGTTTCAAGCTGGTCGTTCGCGCGGCGCAGCGCCTGCTGTGCATTGAGCTTCTCCACGATCGTTCTGCGACGCTGGAGCGCGTATAACGCATAGAGCGCGGCGATCAGGAAGCCCCCCGTCACGAACGCGAACGCGATACGCTGCTGCCGCCGCGCGCCGACGGTGTCGAGAAGCACCATGATCGTGTCTTGTCCCTGCGGCGCCGGGCGCGCCATCACGAGGTAGCGGGCGGTGCGGCCCGCACGGCGCAAATCCGGGAAGGTGCCGAACCACGCGGCGTCACTCCATTCACCCTTGCGCCGATAGTGCAACGCCTCGACGATACGGCCCGCGTATTGCCGCGACGCCTGGATGTCGCTCTGCTGTTTCGCGGTCATCGCACGCATGGCGGTGAATTTCCATTCAGGCTCGGTCGAGATCACGATCACCCCATTACCGTCGACGACGATTGCCGCCTCGCCGGGCACGCGCCACGCGGATTCGAGCGCGTCGACGCTGACCTTGACGGCCGCCGCGCCGATCACCTGACCGTCTGCCGTGTCGCCCTCATGGACCGCGCTCGCGAAGTACAGCCCTGGAATGCCCGTGTTCGTACCGATTCCGAAGAAGCGGCCCGTGCCCTTTGCGAGCGCGTCCTGGAAATATGGACGGTATGACACGTTGGTGCCGACAAAGCTGACCGGCTGGTTCCAGTTACTCGCGGCTATCACCGAACCTTGCACGTTGATCACGTCGACAGCGCCGCTGCCGACGTCCCGATTGACCGCTTCGAGATACGCGTTGACCGCGTGCGTCAAACCGGGCGCCTGTTCAGGAGAGGCGCTCAGCAATGCACGTACGCTGTCCTGCCTCGCGACCAGCGCGGGCACCATCTCGAAACGCCCGAGTTCACTCTTCAGACTTGCGGAATAAAGATCGAGTCGATGTGCGCCGACGTCGGCGAGCGCATCGATCGCGCGGTCCCACGCGAACTCGACGGCCACGGCGGCCGCCACGACGTACAGTCCGGCCGCCGCCGCCCATCCCCACCACGCGATTCCCTTGAAACGCTTTTGCACGTTTGCCCTCGTCGGTCGGCCGCCGTCGGGCGGCGGCATGCGCGGATGCGGTGCGTTAGAAGCGCAGGCGCCGCCTTCGCGAGACTGTAGGCGAGCGGCCTCACCCGCCGAAATGCGCGAGCAGGATGAGCGTCACGGTGACAACGATGGCGCCGCCGATGCGTGTGGCGATCTGCGCGAACGGCATGAGCTGCATGCGGTTCGCTGCCGTGAGGATCGCGACGTCGCCGGTGCCCCCCTGGCCGCTGTGGCACGCGTTCACGATTGCAGTGTCGATAGGGTACATCTTCAACAGGCGGCCGACCACGAAGCCTGTGCCCATCAGCGTCACGACAGTCGCGGCGATCGTCACGACGTTGACGAGCGTGAACGCGGCCATCAACTTGTCCCACGGCGTCATCGCCACGCCGATGGCGAACAGCAGCGGATAGGTGACCGCAGTCGAGAAGAACTTGTAGACGACGAACGCGCCTTCCTGCAGCGGCGGCGACACCGCACGTGCGAGCTTGACGAGCACGGCGAGGAACAGCATCGCGACAGGCGCGGGCAGGCCGATCAGCTTGTTGGCCATCAGCCCGATAAGGTACAGCGTAATCGCCGTGATACCGGCTGCGGCGATGTGGCCGACCTCGACGTGTCCGCAGATTTCTTCGTTCGACGCCGTCATTTCGTCGGCCTCGCCGACTTGCAGGCGGCCATTGCCGGTGAGATGCGGGTAGCGCTTGCCCAACATTTCGAGCGCGCCGGAGAGAATGATCGCGATGAGGCTGCCGAGCATCACGGGCGGAAGCACCTGCGCGAACAGGTCTCCCTGCGCGACGTGCATGATTTCCGAATAGCCAACGGACAGCGGAATCGCACCTTCGCCGACGCCACCGGCCATGATCGGCACGACGATGTAAAGCAGCGTGTGCTTTGCGCCGAGGCCGAGCGCCGTACCCACCGCCGTGCCGACGAGGGTCGCCGCGACTGTGCCCGCCGCGAGCGGAATAAAGATCTTCAGGAAGCCCTGAATCAGCACACGCCGGTCCATGCTCAGAATGCTGCCGACGATGATCGACGCGATGAACAGGTAGAGGAAATTCGTCTGCTTCGTGAAATCGACCGTGAGATGCAGCACCGGCTTAGGCAGTACGTGATAGTAGGTAAGCGCTGACGGCACGAAGGTCGCGAGAATCGCGGCAGCGCCAATGTTGCGCAAGAGCGGCAAGCGCTTGCCGAGCTCGGCGCAGGTAAAGCCGAAAAACGCGAGGACGGCGATTGCCATCGAGATCTCGCCGGGCACCTTGCCCGTCACGGCAAAGCCCGTGATCAGCGCGAACAGGATCACGTAGATCGGCAGCGGAATGATGCCGATGCGGATTTCCATCAGTTTCCACCAGCCTTCCGGCCAGAAGCGGGCTTGAATCGCGGAGTGCTGCTCGGGGATCGTCTGGGACGAAGCGGATGCGGATGCGCTGTGCTGCACGGGATGTCTCCTTCGTTTTCGCGGCCGGATTGCGCTGAGTCGCCGGTGCTCGCTCTAAAAAATGGGGCGACAGACTCGCGGCCGCCGGACGTCTATAAAGCACTACCCGTGCCAATCAGCTGTCGAGCGATGGGAGTCGCTTCAATTCATTGATTTCTCATCACTTTCTGGATTGAAGCTCGGGTGAGTCCAGTTTGTCGCTCTGAGAATTCAGAATCGGCGCATCGGGTAGGCTGAAATCTCGGCCTGCCGATGACCAGGGCAACTGCGACCGCCCTCAACCATGAGCGAAGCGATTTTGCGATTCCGATTCCCTCTGGTACGCCATTCGTCGTTGACCGAAAATCAATCGCCTCACCCGAGGAGAGCGTGGGCGATTTTTGATTGGAGGGGAGCTTAGCGATGCAAACCCTTCCTGACGCTTTCGTCTACGAGGCACCGGCTTGCCGGCGAGCTATCCTTCGATAATCGGCTCGTACATCTTCGCGTAAGTGATGCTGTCGATGCGGACCATTCGTGCCTTGCAGTTGGCGCCCTTGACCACGAAGAGTCCCTCATGCAAAGTCTCGCCTTCCCATCAGGAGTCGTGCATGACCACGATTTACGAACCGCTCTATCTCGATGGCCAGACGCTATCCGAGCCAGCGTTCAAGCCGCTACCGGTCGACAACTCGCAGGCCGCCTGGCGCGAAGTGCGGATTCTCGTCGACTTCTGGCGCCGCGGTGGTCATCGCGCGGGCGGGTTCGTCGGCATCTTCTCGCCGAAGTTCGGCCTGAAGACGAAGGTGCCCGCGGAGCGGTTTCTCTCGTTCGTCGCTGGGCATGCCAACGCCGACGTCTGCCTCATCAACCCGTTCCCGCAACTCTCGTACTACTCGTTCAACGTGTGGATGCAGGGCGAGGCGAATCACCCGGGACTGATGGAGCGCTCGCAGGCGCTGCTCGATGCGGTCGAGATGGACTGGAATCTCTCGGCGACGCCACGAAACGACGCGCGAACACTGTCCTACTCGAATTTCTGGGTCGGCACCGAGCAGTTCTGGGACGAGTACATTGGCGGCATCATCGAGCCGATCGCGCGATTCCTCGAGCAGAATCCGGATCACGACGTCGCGCGCTCGGTCATGGATGCGACCTACCACAGCGACCCGGCGCCGTTCCTGCCGTTCATCGTCGAGCGGCTGCTCAGTGCGTTCCTCGCGGCGCGTGCCGACCTGTCGGTGGCAGCCTATCCGATCGAGGACGTCGAGCCTTACCTCACGACGCCTTGTGAGCGTGAACTTGTCGAGCTGATGAAGCCGCTCGTCGACAGCGCCGATGCTTCCGGCGTTTTCTCGGAAGACCTGCGCAAGATGCAGGAACACGCCTGCCAGTTCCTGGTGCTCTACAGTAAGGTCTACTACGAGACCAGCGCCCATCCGCATACCTGCAGGACGATCACGCCGGCATAGCCGCTCGCCTCCAGACACATAACACGGCAGCCCGCACAAGCGGGCTTGCTGTTCTTGCGGGCGCTCCCCCTTGGCTCCTAGCGAGCGCCGTTCGTGACCATCGATCCGGATGTCCTTAGACCCAGAAGCGTGCTCAGGAGGCTCGCAAGCGTCACCAAAGCGGCCAGAATCACAGCGAGATGGAGTCCTTCGGCAAGATTGTTGAATTCCGGTCGCACAAGCGAACCGAACAACCCCACGCCGAGCACGCCACCAATCTGACGCGCGGTATTCAACACGCCCGACGCAACGCCTAAGTACGACGGGTCCACGTGCGTGAGCACCGCTGTGTTGATCGATGGCACCGCAAGCGCCACGCCAACGCCGACCGTGAGCAACGGCAAGGACACGGCTAGCGCGCTGCTATCCACCCGCACGAACACAAGCGAAAGATAGCCGAGCGCGGCAAGTGCCTGGCCGACGACCATCGGCAGCCGATAACCGAAACGCGCGGTGAGCGAGCCCGATGCGATGTTCGCGACTGCCACCACCGCCGTCATAGGCAGAAACGCGAGGCCGGTTTCGAGCGGCGTGTCGTGACGCGCGTTCTGGAAAAACAGACTCATCGCAAACATCAATCCGTAGTAGCCGAAATTCAGCGACAGCCCCGTCAGCGAGCTGACATTCACGGCGGCATTGCGAAACAGCGCGAGCGGTAGGAGCGGTTGCGCATGCCGTGCTTCGACCACGACGAACAGCCCGCCCGCAACGGCCGCCACGGCGAGTCCCATCATCACGGTCACGCTGGTCCAGCCTGGCCTGCCGCATTCGACAACCGCATACGTGAGCCCGACCAACGCAATGACGGCAAGCGTCTGCCCGGCCAGATCGATGCGGCGCGACGCGTGACCCAGCGTGTCAGGCGCATGAGCGACCGTCAGCCAGATGCCTGCGACGCCGATCGGCACGTTAATCAGAAAGATTGCCGGCCAGCCAAAACGATCGACGAGCAAACCGCCAACCAGCGGACCCGCTCCCAGCGCGAGCGCCGCCGTGCCCGCCCAGACGCTGACGGCCTTCGCTCGCGCCTTTGGGTCCGGAAACGCCGCAGCGAGCAGCGCCAGCGACGACGGCACGCACAGCGCCGCGCCGACGCCCTGCAACACGCGCGCGACGATCAGCATCGCCGCGCCCCCCGACAGCCCGCACCCTACCGACGCGCAGGTGAACACCACGAACCCGGCGAGGAAGACGCGGCGTGCGCCGAAGCGGTCAGCCAACGCGCCAGCGGACAGCAGCAGACTGGCAAACGCCAGCGTGTACGCGTTGACGACCCATTCCAGCGCTGTCGAATCGAGGGCAAGGCTATCGCGCATTCGCGCAAGCGCGACGTTCACCACCGTGACGTCGAGACAGATGATGACGAAGCCGAGGCTCGTCGCGAGCAAGGCAAGCCGCGAGGATCGGGCTGGTGAGGCGAGGTGTTTGTGCATGATGTCCGTGCGTGAAATCGGGCGATGCGGACCTGGATGGGCCGCGAGCGTCGCATACGCGGACTGTATTCCTGAAGCGAATATTGATAAACGCACGACGAATGGCAATAGAACCAACTATTATTGAGGAATGGACCTCCTCAAAGCGATGACCGTGTTTGTGCGCGTAGTCGAAAGCGGCAGCCTGACGGCGGCGGCGGTGGCATGCGACCTGTCGCCGACGATGGTCGGCAATCACCTTCAGGCGCTGGAAAAGCGGCTTGGCGCGCGACTCATTCATCGGACGACGCGCAAGCAGCAGATCAGCGCGTTCGGTCAGACCTACTATGAAAGATGTGTCGAGATCCTTGGCCTGATCGACGATTCGGAACGGCTTGCGCTGGATCATCTCGCGACGCCACGCGGACGCCTGCGCGTGACCGCGCCCGTCGTGTTCAGCAACGAATGTCTGATGCCGGTGATCGCGGATTACTGCGAGCGCTGTCCCGAAGTGAAGCTCGATATTGTCGCCACCGACGCGCTGTCGGACCTCATCGACGACGGCTTCGAGGCGGCGGTTCGCATTGGCGCGCTGGGCAATCCGGATCTCGTGGCGCGGCCTTTGAAGCCTTACCGGCTCGTGTTGTGCGCGTCACGTGCGTATCTGAGGACGCACGGCACGCCGTCATCACCCGACGCGCTGCAATCACACCACTGCCTGACTTACGCGTATCCGCCGCGCTCGGAATGGCACACGGCGCAGCCCGAATGGATGCTGCACGGTCCGCACGGACGCGTGAGCGTGCCCGTCGATGGCAGGCTGAGGATCGACAATTCGGAAGCACTGCGACGGGCGGTCTTGCGCGGGCTAGGCATCGCCATGTTGCCCGAGATTCTGGTCGCCGCGGATCTGCGAGCGAAGCGGTTGATCGAAGTGCTGCCGGAATTTGCAGCGCCCGAGCGGCCACTGAATCTTCTGTATCTCCGTGAGCGACAGACGTCGCCGAAGCTCCGGAGCTTTATCGAATTTATGGTTGAGCGTTTCGGCGCGGACGCGTGATTCGCCGACACCACGCTGCGACGATCAAAAGCGGTAATACAGCGCCGCAAAAGTCGTCAGCTCGCGGCGGCGTTCGGTGATCGGGCTGCCGGCGGCGTAGTGCTGGAGGCGCCCAAGCGTCGTGTTGATCGAGCCGACCCAGTGCTTCGAAAAGTCGTGCGTTGCGTAGAACGTCATGTGCAGATCGCGTATGCCCGCGCCGGTCTGATAGACCGGCAGCCCGGAAGCCGCGCTCTGCTGCGGCGTCACGCCGAACAGTGTCTGCGTGTAGACGGCGTTGGCCCACGTGAGCCCCGGCCCGACCGAGAACAGCCATCCCGGCAGCGGCAATGACGCATACAGATCCGCGCTCGCCGTCGTGCCTTGCCCGTGGCCGCTGATGTCCTGATAGACCGCCACGGCGCCCGTGAACGCCCACAGCGTGTAGTCGGCGAAAAGACGCAGTTTCGGGCCGTCGTCGACGTCACCGAGACCATGCAGATGCGAATCGTCTGAAACCTTGCGCGACTGGAAGTCGAAACTCAGCGATGCGCCCACATGGTAGTTTTCCGACGAAATCACATTGACACCGAGCACGTCCGGTCCCTGCGAGAAGAAGCGGTCGCGGTACGAAATGTCGAGGGCAGGAAATGGATAGAGCTTCAGGTGGCGCGCGCCAGGATATTCAGGCGCGATATAGAAGCCGGGACCTATCGAGATCTTCCAGGGCGAGTCTGCCTGGGTGGTGGCGTCGGCCGTCGCTGGCGGTTCCGTTGTTGCATCGTCGCCCCATGCACACTGAGTGAGGGCGAACGCCGCCGCGCACGCCAGCGCGTTCATTGATACGGATCGCTTCAATTCTTCTTCCTTCCAACTGCCGCCAGTTGACGTAGCCGACGCGCGAGGGCCTTCGACATCACCGGTTGCCCCGGCGTGTCCTTCGTGCCACGCGCAAGTTCGCTTTCCCGCAGGAACTGCGCCGTTTCGCGTGCAACGATCTCGCGTTCGTTATCCGACGTGATCATGTGATATGAATCGTCGAGCCATACCGTGCGCAGAAAATTCGCGCCGATATGGTCGATCACGAAGCGCGGATTGCGTGGGCTCGACGTTTCGTCGTCGATCGCATGGATGACCAGCGTGTCGTTTTGCACCGCCGCGATTTCCTTACGTGCCGCGCGCGACAGACGAAGCGCCTGATGGAGCGCCGGCAGGGAGATCGTCGACGGACCAACCTCGCTGAAGTCGTTGCGCTGCATCGCGCGCGCAATCTTCTTGCGCAGTGCTTCGTTCCTCACCCCGAATGGCTCGGCTTCGCGGTAGCGATAGCGATGGCGCAGCGGCGTGAAGTAAGCCCAGTTGAGCAGGAAGCGATACCACGGGATCGCCCAGCCGTCATAAGCCAGGGTCAGCGAAAGGAGGACGAGCGCCTGCGCGCTGGGCCGCTCGTGGATCAGCCGCAGCGCGAGCGCGCCGCCGATCGACAGACCGCAGATCGAAACGCGTTCGTACCGCGCGGCAAGCGCATCGAATTCCCGCACGGCGCCTTCAACCCAGCGCTCCATCGGCAGCTCCGCGGACGCGGCGCTATAGCCTTCGATGACGGGGGCGTATACGGTGAATCCTTCGCTCTGCAGATAGCGCGCGAGGTAGCGCAGTTCGAGCGGCGAGCTCGACAGACCGTGCAGCATGAGGACAGCATGGCCGTCACCCTCGCCGAAGAAGCTACCGGACTGCCCGGCCAGCGTGGCTGACGCTGCCGGGGCGGCCATTTCCATCTCGATGGTCGCCATGTCAGTGCTCTTCTGTGCGCAGCACGAGGAAATCGCCCGCGTGGGTGGTGAAGCGCTCACAACTGCAGTTCGTCAGCCGATATTCGTGCTCATGCTGCTCGCCACGCAGGCGCACGCGATGATGCCCCGGCCAGAGCGCGTTGGTGAGGCGGTGGACGTCCTCGGGATGCAGTGCGTCGAACAGCGGACCCGGCGCGACTTCGGCGGCCGGAGGCAACACGGGCGCTCCGCTTGCGCTCGCGCCAACGCGCTGCGCGATGTTGCGCTCGAGTCCCTTGATGAGAATGAAGCCGTCGTGATATTGCGCGAGGTGGCGCAGCAGCCGATGCGTCTCGTCGACGGCCCGTCGCGCCAGCGCGCGTTCGTTGTCCTGGCGCAACAGCATCTCGTAGCGCGACTGCGCGACCGACGCGATCAATTTTGCACGAGCTTGCTCGCGGCGCAGACGCTCGATCAACGTGATCACGATAAGCGTGACAAGCGGATGCGCGACGAGCAGGACGACGTCGCTCTGATCGAGGAACGATATGTCGTTGTAGGGCGGCACGAACATATAGTCGGCGATGCAGGAGCCGAGCACCATTACCGTCAACGCCGGCGCGAGGCCGAGGTAATACTCGACCAGCGACGCGGCGATGAAGAACGTCGTGCCCGGGAGCATCGGGCCGAGCACGGGATGCAAGGCAAAACGGATGGTGCTCGCGACGGCGAGCGCGCCAGCGGCGAGACACCACCGACGCGCACCTCTTGGCCCCCAGTTGCGGGCGTTACGGACTTTCATGGATCCCCGAAGCGCCCGCATCTGGGCGGGCTACAGCGCATGGATCGCGCATAGGCGATCAATGGCGCTTGGATTATCTGCGTTGTAAAGAGTGCGAAGGAATGGGCGGGTGGCTAATCAATTAACAAATTAACAGCATCCACATTCCGGGAGACATCTCGACTTTCGACAATATTACCACTGATGACAAAGTTGGATGCGCAAGGCCGGTAAGTAGCCAGCCATCGTTTTACCCGCTCAAGCCGCTCATGCAGCTTTTCTCGTGTTGCAACGACCGGTTGAAGCCAGGCTGCTCTTTTCTGTCGGCCTCGATATTCGGGGACCTGATTCTTTCGGACCGAACCTACATAAATTTGAGACAGCGAGACCTATGCTCTATTCAAACTTAACGGAGCTAATCATGAGTCCCATCACCCTGATCGAAACCACCGGCCTTTACAGCCGCGCAGGAATTACACGTCATAGTCATTTCCGCCTGAAACCTTCACGTCTGCTTGCATTTTTGCGCAAGCTGTTTGCTGCACGTCGTCAGTCCTGAACACGGCGGCCGGTTGTCAATGCGACCGCACTATCGCGGTACAGAAGCGGCTTCGGATTTCGCCGCTTCTGCCACAGTCATGCTTCCAGCCTAGTCGGGCATCTCAAGGCCCCTTCCTTCATCAGCCGGATTTCGTTCGCGCGCTGATGCAATACTTCCTCATAATCGCCCCCCTGTTCTACAAGTTCACGCTTGAGCGTCGACAGTACCGCCTCCATGCCAGCATTAGAGAATGCTGCCATCGTCATGTTCCATATCAGGTTTACGTCGGCACCTGAACGAAGCGCGCTTCGTTCAGATCGGCAAGAAGTGTCGGACCTGTCGGTTGCCAGCCCAACCGCGCCTGCGTCTGCGCACTCGATGCCGGCATATCGAGCGAGGCGAAGATCGCCATCCATCCGAAGTACGCTGGAGCTTCCTCTCGCGCGATCGAGACGACAGGCACCTTCAGACCCCGCCCCAGCGCCTCGGCAATCGCGCGGGCGCTGACGCCTTCTTCACCGACCGCGTGATAGCGCGCACCGCGTTCGCCCTTCTCGATCGCGAGCCGGTACAGTCGCACGACATCCGACAGATGCCCCGCAGGCCAACGGTTACTGCCATCCTCCACATAGGCGCACACGCCTTTGTCCCGCACGATCTGGATGAGCGGCGTGATGAGGCCTTGCCTGAACGGGTTATGCACTTGCGGCAGGCGCATCACCGACACGTTGACGCCCGCCTCCAGCAGTGCATTGCCAGCCAGCTCCGAGCCGATGCGCGGGTTCGGGTGGTCGGTGTTGAACACATCCTCGCTGGCCGGCTGCCCGTTGCCGCGGCTGCCAACGCCCGTGCCTGAGGTGATCAGAAGCGGACGATCCGAGCCGGCCAACGCGGCGCCAAGTGCTGCAACCGCGCGCTTGTCCTTCTCGCAGTTCTCCACGAAGTGCGAGAAATCATGATCGAACGCAAGGTGGATGACGGCATCCGCCTTCGCGGCGCCTATGCGCAGGCTGTCGGTGTCTTCGAGCGTACCGCGATGCACCTCCGCGCCCGCCGCGCTCAGCGTCTGCGCGCCCTGATCAGACCGGGTCATGCCGATAACGTGATGCCCGGCTTCGATAAGTTCGGGCACCAACGCCGAGCCGATAAACCCGGTTGCGCCCGTCAGAAAGATTCGCATGGTCAAGTCTCCAGGATAGCCACCCGCGCACTATGCGATCATTCATTATTCTAGTGAAGTAGTGAGCTTATCCCGGTAAAGCGACTAACAGGTTAATCATCCCAGTGAACACCGCCCAAACCCTCGGGGACTTTCTGCGCAGCCGCCGCACGCGGCTCGATCCGGCCAGCTTCGGCTTCTCAGGCCGCAGGCGTACGCCCGGACTGCGCCGGGAAGAAGTGGCCCAGCGCGCGAATATCAGCTCGACGTGGTACACGTGGCTCGAGCAGGGCCGTGGCGGCGCGCCTTCCGCCGCGGTGCTGGAGCGCATCTGTGCCGCGCTGATGCTGACGAATACCGAGCGCGAGCATCTTTTCATGCTGGGCCTCGGGCGACCGCCAGAGGTGCGCTATCAGTCAACCGATGGGGTGGACCCGCGGTTGCAGCGCGTGCTCGATTCACTCGAAGCCAGCCCGTCGATCATCAAGACCGCGACGTGGGACGTCGTAGCGTGGAATCGTGCCGCGGCTATTGTGCTCACCGACTACAGCACGTTGCCGCCGGGCCAGCGCAACATCCTCCGCTTCCTGTTCGGCGACCCGGCCGTCCGTGCAAAACAGCACGACTGGGAGAGCGTCGCGCGCATCGTCGTGGGAACGTTCCGCGCGGACGTTGCGCGCGCCGGGCTCGCTTCCGAAGTGGGCGACATGGTGGATGATCTGTGCCGGACCAGCCCTGACTTCGAGCGCATGTGGCGTGAAAACCAGGTATTCAGCCATGGCGATGTAGAGCACGTTAAGCGCCTTTTGCATCCCCAGCTCGGGGCCATCGACATGGAGTATTCACTGTTCGTTGTCGATGGCCGGCCAGACCTGAGCATGCTCGTGTACACACCGCTCGACGCACAAATCGCAAAGCGCATTCGCAGTGCCGTCACATCGATTGATCAAAACGCTGGCGCCGCGTCTTCGACCGCTCGCAGTCGCCGATGACGATCGACTGATTTCACGGAGTCGCCGCATCCGCCGGTTCGAGCCGCGATAGACGAGCCGCCTCTCGGCCTGCCATATGCCCGCCCCAGCTTTCGAGTACCCGACTAAGCTAGTCAGATAACCGTAAAGTTTCTAAGGTTATTGCCGTTACAGCGCAAATTGAACGACATCCCGGCGCGCTCGACATGGAGCGCCGCGCCTCGCTAACGACTTTCATGCGCAATAACCAGCCCGTAACTCAACGCGAATACGATTTCCCCGCCTCAGAGATGCTCGTCTCGGCGACTGACGTCAAAGGAAGAATTCAGTATTGCAACCCCGCATTCATCTCGATCTCAGGCTATGCGCGAGAGGAATTGCTCGGCGCGCCACACAATATCGTGCGCCATCCCGACATGCCGCGCGAAGCCTTCGCCGATCTGTGGAACAGTCTCCATGCGGGTTACCCGTGGACGGGGCTCGTGAAAAACCGCCGCAAGAACGGTGACCATTACTGGGTGTGCGCGAACGTCACACCGGTCATTGAAAACGGGAAGACCGTCGGTTATATGAGCGTCCGAACCAAACCTTCGCGTGACGAAGTAAGACTTGCAGAGTCGACCTACACGCAGATGCGCGAAGGCACTTTGCGCTCGCACAAGTTGCGCCGTGGAAAACTGGTGCGTACCGGGCTAGCCGGCAAGCTGCAGGCACTCACGCGTTTGTCCGTTGTGGCGCGCATCGCCATCGGCTATGCGATCGCGCCACTTGCGTTCCTGCTCGTGGGTGCGTTGCAGTACGGCGGGATGCCGCCGTCGCCGTTCTGGACAGCGGCGGCAATCTCCGCTGTGCTGGCCGGGTCGGCCTGGTTCGCGCTCAACAGGCAATTGGGTGCGCCGCTCGCGCGACTGTCCAATATCGCCACCCGAATGGCTGCCGGTGATTTGACCGTCGAAATGAGCGTCTCGAGAAACGGCGATTTCGCAGACGTGCAGAGCGCCCTGAACCAACTCAAGGCGAATCTTGGCGCCATCGTGCTGGACGTGCGCGGCCAACTCGGCGGGGTGGTCGACGCCGCTCGCGAAATGTCGAGCGGCAATGCCGATCTGGCGCGTCGCACTGAAATGCAAGCCGCCTCGCTCGAGGAAACGGCAGCAACCATGGAGCAATTCACCACGACCGTTAAAGCCAATGCGGACGCAGCCGCGTCTGCGCTTGGATTCGCCCGGGAGGCACAGGACGCCGCGGCGCTTGGCGGCGAGATCGTGGGTCACGTCGAACGAACCATGTCCGGCATCACATCGGCGTCGAAGCGCATTGCCGAAATCACAGGCGTGATTGATGGCATCGCCTTTCAAACCAACATCATTGCATTGAACGCGGCCGTTGAAGCCGCCCGTGCCGGCGACGCCGGCCGTTCGTTCGCGGTCGTCGCCACCGAAGTCCGCATGTTGGCGCAACGCTGCGCGGAGTCTGCCAAGCAAATCAAGTCCGTGGTGGATCTGACCGTCGCGGAAGTCTCGCAAGGAACGGAACTGATCGACCGTACCGCGTCGCAGATGAAAGTGATTGACGAGACGGTCAGACGCGTACTCACCATCATCGACGATGTCGCCAATGCAAGCGACGAGCAGGCCAAGGGCATCACGCAAGTGAATCAGGCAATCACTCACCTCGATAGCGCGACCCAACAAAACGCCGCGCTCGTGGAGCAAGCGACCGCCACCTCACAGCGGCTGATCGACTCGGCTCATGTCCTCGATGAAGCGGTGCGCCTTTTTACTATTGCCGGGTCGGCCCGTTTGCGTCGCAGTCCGGAGGAGTTTCGAACGGTGGATCCAACACACTAGAAGCCGCGGGAGCGGCGGAAGCTCCCCGTTCACAATATCGACGCCAGTTTGGGCCATCGAAGCAAAAATCCAGCGATCAGATAGCACAGCGCGCAAGCGAGGCTACCCGTGATTGCGAACTTCAGGAAAGGAGCTGCCGCTACGTTTCTCCACGCCAACGCGACGGCGACCAGTACCGGCGGATGGATTATGTAGATCGTGTAGGCGCGCCGCGATAGCGGCTGCCACACGCCATCCAGTCTGTAGAAGCGTCGTTGGAAATATCTTGTGAGAAACAATATCGTTCCCCACGCGACAAATGGCTCCCAAAACGTGTAGACCATTGCGAGCGGACGACCGCGCAATTCAGGAAGGTACCGGCCAAGAAAGTAGACGAGCGGCAATATCGGCAGTGTCATCAGGGTTGCAGAAATCCGCGACAATCAGCCAAAACTCGAATCCAGGGAGCATCGAAAGTGTTGATTGCCTTCGGAGGACTACCGGGGACGGGAAAGACGACGATCGCGCAAACCCTCGCTCGCAATCTCGCCGCAGTTTATCTGCGTATCGATACGTTGGAACAGGCCTTTATCGCGGCCATGGGCGACGGGGCGGATATCGGACCCGCCGGTTATCTGGCCGGATATGGCGTAGCGAAAGATAATTTGCGCCTTGGATTGACCGTAGTCGTGGACTCGGTCAATGGGCTGCACGTGACGCGTAGCGGCTGGAGAAAGGTGGCGCTCGAAGCAGGTGTGCCCATCTTCGATCCACTTACCGGCACCCGAACGCTTTAGTGTGTGTCGCGTTCGTCGTGGCCCGAGCAGAAGCTGTCGATCGACTCCTATGCAGACACGATCGCCTCGCCCGTCATCCCGTTCGATGGTTGGCGTAACCCGGGTGTCAATGCAGCATCGTGATGGGCTTGGTACTCAGCCGCCACAACCTCGCAAGCAAGCCCCACTTTCGGAAGAAGCCAAGACCACTCGCATCGAGTACCACGACGTCGGCGCCATTCTTTGCGGCATAAACAGCGATGGTCTTTTCAGGCGGGCCGAAAACGCGCTTCCGGGTGTAGGGCACGCCGGCATCGTCGAGTACCGCGCAGGTGCGCGTTAGTGCATCGCGCATCGATACCTTCTCGCGCCGCCGCAGCGCCGCGGGCGACTGGAACGCAACCGCGCGCCCTTTCTCCATTTCCTCGAGCACCTCGACCAACTGCACTTTCGTCACGCATTTTTCAGCGAAAAGAAACGCAGCGTGGCGAGCGGCTTCGAGCGCGCCTTCCTTGCACAGTACAGGGATCAGCAGCGTCAACATCTTCAACCTCGACAGATGGAATTCCCTGTTTGCATTTCAGCATGCGATACATCAAGACGCAGCAAAACTTCGGACCGCGCGCATAAAAACGATATCAAGATCCAGCGTCGTCGTAGCGCCAACTACGCGTAATGGAATGTAAGCGCGGCAGGCCGTTAGGCGGGTGCTGCCGGATAGCCGCCACAACGGGTTGCGATTTCTTTCCAGGGGTATCGAATCTGGTTATCGGGGTCGGCGCGAGGCGACATCAGAAGCACCACGGATGCCCCACCCGCGAGGTTCGTCGAGGCCTGCCGGGGCGAGGCTCGCGGGAGTCCATCGTCACGGTCCGCGGGCGCGTTCGGCAATGCGCGATGCATGCAGCAGAATGCGTATGTGGTTAACCCGCTCTTTCAAGCGGTGGCGCGCGTGCTTATGGTGCTGCATGCGGACGGCGGGCGACGAACTATGATCGGCTCGCCGTCATTCGATGGATAGGGGTATCGGCAGCTGCCATGCATTGCCATCGGATTCGCGCGCAAGACCGCGCGTGACGTCTTCTGCTGCGAAGGGGCGACCGTCACATCGACGTGTCGAAAAAACGCACGGAGAAGCGAACAGATACCTGCGCCACCGGCACGGCCGGACGGGATCGCAGGCGAGCAGGCCTCCATCAGGAGGCCTCCGTAGAGGGGACAAAAAGATGTTCGGATGCAAGATGATTGACGTCAACGCATTATCCGCCCGACCCGCTCTAACGCTGGTCCAGAGGCAAGCGCACCGATCCCGTGACGGCTATGTCCATCCCGTCCACAGTCCCCGCGAACAGACACAGCACGGCCAATAGCCAATGGCGGGCTCAGTGCGGCATTCGCCGTGACAGCCCCCTACCCCAACCGACCAGCCAAACCCCGGCTTCGGGTGTGCAAACCGTTACGCCGGATCCCGCTCACCGTGTTCTCGCAGAAATTAACGGGGGGTCCGATTTTCAACGTTGTTACGTGGGTTGTTAGCAAGGAAATCGAATGCAGAACAAAAAACGCACTTTGCTTAAAGCCGCGGCCGCACTCATGCTGGCAGGTTCGAGCGTGATCGCCCATGCGGACGATGTGGTCAAGATCGGGCTCATCGTCCCAATGAGCGGTCCGTTCGCTTCCACGGGTCGTCAGGTGGACGCGGCGGTCAAGCTATATATCGCCCAGCATGGCGACACGGTCGCGGGTAAGAAGATCGAGGTCATCCTGAAGGACGACACCAACGTCCCGGATACGACCAAGCGCCTCGCGCAGGAACTGATCGTCAAGGATCACGTCTCGGTGCTGGCCGGCTTCGGGCTCACGCCGCTGGCGCTCGCCGCCGCGCCGCTCGCGACCCAGGCGAAGGTGCCGATGATCGTCATGAACGCGGCCACCGCGATGATCACGGAGCAGTCGCCTTACATCGTGCGCTCGGGCTTCACGCTGCCGCAGAACACCTTGGGCATCGCCCGTTGGGCGCCGAAGAACGGCATCAAGAAGGTGGTCACGCTGGTGGCCGACTACGGTCCCGGCATCGACGCGCAGAACTCCTTCAAGAAAGTGTTCGAAGCGGAGGGTGGCAACGTCGTCGAGCAACTGCGCGTGCCGGTCGCCAACCCGGACTTTTCGCCGTTCTTGCAGAAGGTCGCCGACATCAAGCCTGACGCGCTGTTCATCTTCGTGCCGTCGGGCGCCGGCGCCGTGTTCATGAAGCAGTTCGCCGAGCGAGGCCTGAGCAAGCAGGGCATCAAACTGATCGGTACCGGCGACGTGGTCGACGACGACATCCTGAACGCCATGGGTGACGTGGCGCTCGGCGCGGTGACATCGATGCACTACACGGCCGCGCTCGACAATCCCGAGAACCGCGCCTACGTCGCTGCTTTCGAAAAAGCCAACCCGGGCATGCGCCCGAACTTCCACAGCGTCGGTGCCTATGACGGCATGCACCTGATCTACGCGGCGCTGCAAACCACCAAGGGCGACACCAGCGGCGACAAGCTGCTGGCAGCCATGAAGGGGCAGAAATGGAACAGCCCGCGCGGCCCGGTGGAACTCGACCCGCAGACGCGTGAGATGATCCAGAACGTGTACATCAGCCGAACGGAACGCGTGAATGGCCAGCTGTTCAACGTGTCTTTCGACAAGGTCGAAGCCGTCAAGGATCCGGCCAAGATCAAATAACCTCGTCAAAGCAAGCCAGACAGTATCCGGATGCTCCGACTTGCCCGCCGCGCCCCTCGCACTGCCAGGGGCGCGGCGTTTCGACGGTAAAAATTCATGTTGACCATTCTCTTCGACGGCATTGCCTACGGCATGCTTCTGTTCGTGCTGGCCAGCGGTCTGGCCATCACGCTGGGGTTGATGAACTTCGTCAATCTCGCGCACGGCGCCTTCGCGATGGTGGGCGGCTACGCCACCGTGCTTGCGATGTCGCGTCTGGGCGTCCCCTTCTTCTGCGCGTTGCCCCTTGCGTTCGTCGCGTCCGCCCTGCTCGGCGGCATCCTCGAACGCACGCTCTACAAGCGGGTGTACGGGCAATCCGAGCTCAACCAGGTGCTGTTCACGATCGGCCTGACCTTCATGGCCATCGCGACGGTCGACTACTTCATGGGTTCGACCCAGCAGTTCCTGAACCTGCCGGAATGGCTCCAGGGCCGCACGGTGTTCGCCGGCATCGGCATCGGTTACTACCGGTTGTTCGTGATCCTGGTCTGCGTGGTACTCGTCATCGCGCTCCAGCTGATCCTGACGCGAACCCGCTTCGGCAGCCGCCTGCGTGCATCGGTGGATGATCCGCGCGCGGCGAGCGGCCTCGGCATCAACATCAACTTCGTGTTTCTGACCACCTTCGCATTCGGCTCAGGCCTCGCCGGCCTCGGGGGCGCGCTGGGCGCGAACATGCTGGGCCTCGATCCGATCTTCCCGCTCAAGTTCATGATCTATTTCCTGGTCGTGGTCGCGGTAGGCGGCACGACCTCGCTGACCGGTCCGCTGCTGGCCTCGCTGCTGCTGGGCATCGCCGACGTGGCAGGCAAGTACTACATCCCCGATCTGGGGGCGTTCATCATTTACGGCGTCATGATCATCACCCTGATGTGGCGACCACAAGGTCTATTCGCCAGGGCGGGGGGCAAATGAAAGCGGCAATTTCTAGCGAAATGGGTACACCAACGATTGCACCCGAAGTCCGCAGCATGGGCAGGCAGTGGTCACGCTGGCGCCCCGCGGAAGTCATTTTCTGGATCGTGGCCCTGGGCGCCTGCCTGATGCCGCTGAATAACTACCTGCTGCTCAATGAGATGGCGATCCTCGCGTTGTTCGCGGTATCGCTCGACCTGATTCTCGGCTACACCGGCATCGTCTCGCTCGGCCATGCGGCGTTTTTCGGTCTCGGCGCTTATTCGGCCGCGTTGCTGGCCAAGTATTTCAATCTCGATCCGCTGTTGGGCATGCTGCTCTCGTGCGGGGTGGCGGCGTTTGCGGGCCTCGTCACCAGCGTGCTGGTGATGCGCGGCTCGGACCTCACGCGCCTCATGGTGACGCTAGGCGTGGCCTCCATCCTGCATGAACTGGCCAACAAGCTGAACTGGCTCACCGGCGGGGCAGACGGCATGACGGGCGTGCCGATGGTGCCGCTGTTCGGGCACCTCGAGTTCGACCTGTTCGGCAAGGTGGCCTATACCTACTCGATCGTGACACTGTTCGTGCTGTTCGTCGTCGCGCGCGCCGTGGTGAAGTCGCCGTTTGGCATGTCGCTGCAGGTGATCCGTCAGAATCCGCTTCGCGCGGCGGCCATGGGCGTGCCGGTCAACCTGCGCCGCACCGCCGTGTACACGCTGAGCGCGGCCTACGCCGGCGTGGCCGGCGCCCTGCTCGCGCAGACCACGGGCTTCGCGTCGCTCGACGTACTCGACTTCCACCGCTCGGCCGACGTGCTGCTGATGCTGATGATCGGCGGTGCGGGCTATCTGTATGGCGGCATCATCGGCGCGGTCGTATTCAGGTTCATGCAGGACCGGCTGGCGGACATCACGCCGCAATACTGGCAGTTCTGGATCGGCTTGCTGCTGGTGATCATCGTGATCGTCGGTCACGAGCGGCTCGTGCGTCCGTGGACGTGGTTCCGTCGCAGCGGGAGCAAAGCGTGACGATCGCACTGCAGACATTCAACCTGGTCAAGCGCTTCGGCGGCCTCGTTGCCACCAACGACGTGTCGATCGCGGTCGAGAAAGGCGCCCGCCAGGCCCTGATCGGCCCCAACGGCGCCGGCAAGACGACGCTGATCAATCAGCTGACCGGCGTGTTGACGCCGACTTCGGGCCGCATCGAGCTCGAAGGCCACGACATCACCTCGCTGTCCGTGCATAAGCGGGCCCGCGCGGGCCTCGTCCGTACGTTTCAGATCAACCAGCTGTTCAAGGAGATGACGCCGGCCGAGTCGCTGTCCGTGGCCATCTCCGAACGCGATGGTCTCGGCGCACGCTTCTGGCGCGCGCTCGGTCATCGCGGCGAAGTCATGGACGAGGTCGCTTCGCTGCTCGATCAGTGCAAGCTGATCGACGTCATGCATCGCGAAACTCACGTGCTGCCCTACGGCAAGCAGCGCCTGCTCGAAATCGCGCTGGCGCTGGCGGCGAAGCCGCGGGTGCTGCTACTGGACGAGCCAGTGGCCGGTGTTCCCGACGGCGAACGCCGCGAGATTCTCAACACGGTCGCCGCATTGCCCGAAGACGTGACCATTGTGCTGATCGAGCACGACATGGATCTGGTGTTCAGCTTCGCCAACCGCATTTCGGTGCTGGTGAGCGGCGGTCTGCTCACCGAGGGCGCATGCGCCGACATCGCCCGCGACCCTCGCGTGAAGGCTGTGTATCTGGGCGAGGAGCTGGCTGGAGGCGAATATGTCTGAATTGTTGAAGCTGGAAGGAATCGTAGCGGGCTATGGCGAAGCCAAAATCCTGTCGGGCATTGATCTGGACCTGGGTCAAGGCCAGGCGCTGGCGCTACTTGGCCGCAACGGCACGGGTAAAACCACGCTGATCAACACGATCGTCGGCCACACGCATCGTTTTAGCGGGCGGGTCTGGCTCAACGGCAAGGACGTCACCGGATTCAAGCCGCACCAGCGCGCCTTGGCCGGCATTGGCTGGGTGCCGCAGGAACGCAATATCTTCAAGTCGCTGACGGTCGAAGAGAACCTGACCGCGATCGCGGTGCCCGGCCCCTGGGATCTGGCTCGCATCTACAGGATGTTCCCTCGTCTGGAGGAGCGTCGCGCGAACATGGGCAACCAGCTCTCCGGCGGCGAGCAGCAGATGTTGGCGATCGGCCGCGCGCTCATGCTCAATCCCAAGGTGCTGCTGCTCGACGAACCGCTCGAAGGCCTCGCGCCCATCATCGTGCAGGACTTGATGCGCATCCTCTCGGACATCATCCGGGACGAAGGGCTCTCGGTGATTCTCGTCGAGCAGAACGCCCGCAAGGCCCTGAGCATCACGCACGACGCGGTGGTGCTCGAGCGCGGCTCGGTCATTCATTCGAGCACTGCAGCGGAGCTATTGGCCCAGGATCACATGATTGATACCTTGCTGGCCGTGTCTCAACACTGAGTGGGGTGCGATGCTTCAGCCGGGCTACGCCGCGAAAGCTGCGACCGCCCGGTTGAATGCATCCGGTCTCGCGACGTTCATTCCATGCGACGCGCCGCCGATCGTTGCGCGTTCAGCAAACTCGATCCACTGTCCCAGCTTGTCGACCGTATTGCGGAACATACGGGGACTTTTCTCGCCATCGATCAACAACGTCCGGCACTTGACGTCGCGCGCTGCTTCCGGCGTATAGGCAGGAAGCGGATCGAGCAACTGCTTGGGCAGCGTGAGCGCGTTATCGAGCGCCATACGACGAAAACTCTCCGGGCTTTTGCTCCAGAACCCCGGCATGCTCACGGAATCCACGAACATCGACAAGCCCGCGTCGAACTCGCCCCGCCCGATCAGTTCCGCTGCGCGTGCTCGCAGGACGTTGGTCGCCGGCGGCATGAACGCGGGCTGACTCCTCGATTCGGTTTGCAGTGGGCCGCCGGGATCCGCTAGCGTCAGCGTTTTCACAAGGCGCGGAAATTCGCGCGCGAGATGGAAAGCCACGCAACCACCGCGTGAGTGACCGACCAGATGAACGGGAGCGAGGTCGAGCGCCGTGATGAATCCGGCGATCTCTTCGACGTGCGCTTCCCAGCTGAAGTCGCTGCGTCCGAACGCGTCGATCTCGGGCCAGTAATGGCTCAAGCTCGGTGCGAAGCAGTGAAACCGGCCCGACAGGGAAGCCATCTGGGCGTCCCAAAAGCGATAGTCACACAGCGAGCCGTGCACGAACACCATGGGCTCGCCACGCCCGCGCTCGACATACGGTACGGCAAGACTCGATGCGGTCGTCACGAACGATGGCGCAGACGAGCCATGGGCCGTGGCGAGAATCGATGGGCTGGTACGTGCATTCATCACTGCGCTCCTTTTGGCGACACTATCGATGGTGTCCTGGCAAAAGAAAATCGCATAATATTGATGGTATCAATCTATTTTTCTGATACCACCGGCCATGACAACGGAAATGAAGGCGCTCGATCTGGACGTGCTGTCGATGATCATCGCGGTTGCGGACACCGGCACGATCAGTCGTGCGGCGCATGTCGTGCATCGCTCGCAATCGGCGGTGAGCATGCAGATCAAGACGCTCGAGACTGCGCTCGGCAAGGTGCTTTTCGTTCGCAAGCCACGCAGTGTGGTGCCCACGCAGGACGGCGAAATGCTGCTGACCTACGCACGACGAATGATCGCGCTGCGTGATGAGGCGTGGGCCGCGGTGGTACGGCCCGACGTGACCGGACGCGTGGTCATCGGCGTGCCGGACGACTACGCGACGTCGCTGTTCCCGCCCATCCTCAAGAAATTCTCGGCGACCTATCCCAAGGTAGAGATTCAGGTCGTGGGGCTGCCGAGCGTTGCTCTCGAACCCATGTTGAAGGACGGCACCGTCGATCTGGTCTGCGCGACGCGCGTGAAAGGCTTGCATGGCGAGTTCCTGCGTCACGAACCGATGGTCTGGGCCGCTGCGCCAGGGGCAACCGAGATCTGGCGCGAACGACCCTTGCCCATTGCCGTGTTTTTGCCCGGCAGCGTCGCACGAGAGAAAGCCATACGAAGTCTGGAGCGCGCGCGCATCACGTATCGGACCTCGTATGAAAGTCCGAGTCTGCTGGGTCTGCTGACGATGGCCGAGGCCGGACTGGCGGTTACCCCTTTGGCAAAATGCGCGGTACCGGCTCACTTCTCGCTGCTGGGCGCCGCGAACGGCCTGCCGGAAATCGGCACGCTGGAAGTCGTGTTGGCGCGCAGCGCCGCTTCGAAACGACCTCCGTGCGATTTTCTCGCGGAACGCATTCTCGCTGACCTGAAGAATTAACGCTGAGATCAACGACCTCAGGAAGGCTCCCCTTCCCCCACCTGGCGCGACGCACACAACCGCCACGCGGCCTTTGGCGCGGCAACGGTTTCCGCGACGTCGCGCCACCACCGTTCGCCGCGATGCACCGCGTTCAGATCGAGCCGCTCGCCCATGCGCGGCGTCGACAGCGCGACACCGCGCGCAAGCGCCAGCCCCGTCACCCTTTCGAACGGTTCCTGCCAGCGGTGCATCGCGAGGTCGAACGTGCCGTTATGAATCGGCACGAGCCAGCGTCCGCGCAGGTCGATATGCGCCTGCACGGTTTCTTCGGGCTGCATATGAACGTACGGCCACATTGGATCGTACGCGCCCGTTTCGACCAACGTGACGTCGAATGGTCCAAGGCGCTCGCCGATCGTGCTGAAACCATCGAAGTAGCCGGTGTCGCCGCTGAAGAAAACGCGCAGATCGTTATCGACGATCACCCACGACGCCCACAACGTGCGGTTGCCGTCGAACAGGCTGCGCCCGGAGAAGTGCTGCGCGGGCGTCGCGGTGAACTGGATGCCCTCGACCTCCGTGCCCTGCCACCAGTCGAACTGCCGCACCTTCGCCGCGTCGATGCCCCATTCGATCAACCGGTCGCCGACGCCTAGCGGCGTCAGAAACACCTCGGTGCGCTGCGCGAGCACGAGGACGGTTTCGCGGTCGAGATGGTCGTAGTGGTCGTGCGAGAGGATCACGCCGTGCAGTGGCGGCAAGTCGGCGAGCGCGATCGGCGGCGCGTGAAAGCGCTTCGGACCGAGATTGCGGAATGGCGAAGCCCGCTCGGCGAACACGGGATCAGTCAGCCAGAACTTGTCGCGCAACTTCAGCAGCATCGTTGAATGACCGAGGCGGTACAGGCTGCGGTCGGGCGCCGCGTCGAGTTGCGCGCGCGTCAGCGTTTCAACCGGCAACGAGTCGGTCGGCACGGTGCCGCGCGGCTTGTTGAACAACACCGTCCACGCGAGACCGAGCGTTTTGCGCAGGCCTTGCGCCGGACGCGGCTTGACGTTGCGGAAGCGCTCGCCGTCATGCTGCGGCGACAGGTTGAACCTCGCACGGCTACGTTGCGCGGCGCTTACGCCGAGCATGCGGCGGACGAGGGCGGGAAGCGACGTCATGAAGTTGACCTTCCGGAGAAAATGTACACTCGGCAGTGTAGTTTATTTTCAAGAAAAGTAAACTGGCCAGTGTAAAATCGTTGCATGGAATCCCGTGCCCCCCATCAACGTCTGACCGACCGGAAGCGCGTCGCGATCGTCAGCGCCGCGATCGAGGAATTCCTCGCGACCGGCTACGACGCGACCAGCATGGACCGGATCGCCGCCCGCGCGAGCGTCTCGAAGCGCACGGTCTATAACCATTTCCCCAGCAAGGAAGCGCTTTTCGCGGCGATTCTCCATCAGTTGTGGGACGCGAGTCACGACGGTGATGCGCCCTCTTATCGTGCCGACCAGCCCCTGCGTGCACAGTTGCTCGATCTGTTGGAACGCAAGCTGCGGCTGATGCACGACGAGTCCTTTTTATCGCTTGCACGGGTCGCGATCGCGGCTGGCATACATTGCCCGGAGCGCGCGCGGGATATGGTCGCTCGCATGGGCGAGCGCGAGGAAGATCTGACGGCGTGGGTCCGGGCGGCTGTCGCGGACGGCCGCATCAAGACCGATGATCCGGCCTTCGCGGCACTGCAGTTGCAGGCGCTCGTGAAGGCCTTTGCTTTCTGGCCGCAAGTGGCGATGGGACAAGCGCCGCTCGATGCCGGCGAGCAAGAGCGGATCGCGGAAGCGGCAGCGGACATGTTTCTGGCGCGGTATGCGTGAGACGGTTCGTCGGGTCGGGGCGTGACGTCGATCGGAGGTGGTATGTCGATGCGTCAACGGCGGCGTCCAAGGTACAACGGCCATTCGGCCACAGCTGACGTTGGCGTGAAAACGCACATACGCAAGCTTGCGGCTGCTCACCGGTCGTTCGCGGAGGGTCGGCGACGCACAGCCGCTACCTGGTTCAACGAATGGGTATTGTCGACCCTCTCCGGCCATTCGAGCTGGTGCGAGGTCAACGGCTGTTTCGAATTGGCGAGCGGACGTTCATTCATGCGGACCGTGATTCGTCCGTCGAAACGCTGGACGTAGGCAATTTATGTTGCCCGGATAACCGACCTGCCAGCGGGGCGCGTCCGGACACGGGTTTCCCTTTAATCGTGCAAGTAGCTTTGTTAGAAGCGGAATGTTGGCTATCTTTGACTCACCATCTGCCAGGCCGAACAGGAGAGGCAATCATGAAGACATGCAACGTCGTGAGTCTGATCGTCGTCGTGGGATGCGTGACGCTGACGTCGAACGTGTATGCGCAAGCCAGCAACGCCATGCCGATGGCGTCGAGTCCCGCTGCAAGTTCAGGTAAGGCGACGCCAGCGGACAAGACGCTGGCTCGCGAGGTACGCAAGGCGTTATCGAAAGCGCCCAACTTCAACGTGTCGAACGTGTTCGTCAAGGCGCGCGGCGGTGTCGTGACATTATCCGGCAGCGTGCCGGACGGCCCTCAGATCCAGCAGGCCGCGGAAGTGGCGATGGGCGTGCCGGGTGTAACGTCGGTGAGTAACCATTTGTCGCTTTATACGAAAGGGTACTAACCCTTCAAGGCGGCGCCTCCCGCCTGGCAGCACCCGTCGCCGACTCAACCGGTGTCCTCTGTGGAGCCACTCACGCCCCTGGCGTTTGTGCCGGGGACAGTCGACTATAACCTGCTGCCGATGGCATTGCGCTGGCACTCCCGCTCCAGACGACGGCTCGACTGCACGCGATTGAGATAGCCATAAATGTAGATCTTGAGCAGCACTGCGGGGTGATAGGACGGACGCCCGGTGATCGCTGGCGTTGCCCCATCAAACCCCAGGGAAGCCAAGTCGAGTTCGTCTACGAATGCGTCGACAACCCTGATCGGATTGTCCTCGGCGATGAAGTCATCGAGGCATTCCGGCAGCAACGTTGCCTGATTGCGGTCCGCACCTTCGACAAATCGCCCCATCTTCGCCTCTCGCGCCAACAGGTTGATTCAGTCTAGGCGATCACGCGCGTTTTTACACACCCTTATATGGACACCGCCCGGTTTGCCAAGTTGATCTTGATGTGATGTGCTAACGAGGTGTCGGCTGCGGTCTTATATGCGGCCTTTTGCAAGCCGAAGCTGCGGGCCCTGATGGAATACGCCAGGAACGTCCTCATCTCGGCCACGTACTTGTCAGTACAAGGGTGTGTTCAGGCTTGCGTTCCTGCGGTCCGACCTGTTTCGCCATCACATGTTAATCAACCTCAGCAACCTATCGAGACTACGGTCTTGGATTTACTGCTTCCCTGCTAAACAGATTTCACACTGACGTGATGCTTCTCGTACGTGCTGCCGCGAGCGAGAATTGCCCAAGCGATGCGTGCGATTTTGTTGGCCAGGGCCACCGCCACTACATTGGCTGGTCGTCGCTCCCGAATTCCCTTTTGCCATGCTGCTGGAGCCTTGGTGTGACACATCACCGAGCGCGCACCATGGATCAGCAGGGTGCGCAAATATGGGTCACCTCGCTTCGAGATTGAGCCCAGCCGGATCTTGCCTCCGGTGCCGCTTTGCCGTGGAACGAGTCCGAGAAACGACGCAAATTCGCGGCCAGATTTGAACGTCTTTGCATCCCCGATCGTAGCCACCAGCGCTGTTGCAGTCAGTCTGCCGATGCCAGGCACTTCAGCGATTGCACGGCACGCCGCTTCCTGCTTGTGCCAGACGCCGATCCGTTTCTCAAGGTGCTCAATGTCCTGCTCAATTCCGTCGATACGCCTCAACTGGTCCTGCAGGCTGGAAATCATGATACCGGGCAGGAGGCATTCCAGTTCGGCCATGCGTGCGCGGATCTCATTGAGTCCGGCGACGCGACCGGCTCGGAACGACACACCGAACTCATAGAGGAGACCTCTCAGCTGGTTCACCTGCATGGTCCGGAATTTGATGAGCAGCGAGCGCATCCGATGAAGACCGAGCATGGCCTGCTGGTCTTCTGTCTTCATTGCCACGGTTCGCATCCCCGGCTGCTGAACCGCCGTCCAGATCGCCCGAGCATCTGCTGCGTCGGTCTTGTTCGTCTGAACGAACGGTCGAATGAACTTCGCATGCAACAACACCACCTCGTGTCCGAGCGCCTGGATCTTGCGGGCCCACCAGTGCGCACTGCCGCACGCTTCAAGCGCTACAAGACCGGCCGACCGTTGGGCGAGAAACGTTATCAACTCGTCGCGCCGAAAGCGTCGATTGGATACCTCACCCGTTTGCGCGTCGACCCAGTACATCTGAAAGATCTGTTTTGCAACATCCAGTCCGTATGTCGTAGCATTCATTTGGGCCCTCCGTTCCTCAAGTGGACGTGTCGAAACGCCACTCTGGCACATTGATGCCGATCGGTTCTGGAGGGCCTCAGCGCATCTACAGGACCCAGCGTCCCCGAAGGGAGGGCGGTGTCCATTCCATCTCGGCCAAACCCGGTCCGACATGTTCGGCTCAGTTCGAGCCTTCCAGAACAGTCGTGTTCCGCCAGCCAGGCTGCCGTATTCGGAGCGGAGGCGTCGTTCGAGTGAACGTATATCCGGGCCGGCTCGTTGAATCGTTGGTGGGCACTGACACCTCAGGACGTCAAACCATCAGAACGTCACGACCTTCCGCAGTCCGGCTACAGCATGCGTGTCATTGCCGTTGTCGTCATGTGTAAGCGTACCAGTGGAAATCATCATGTTTTCCTCTGGGAAACGAACTGATGAATGAGCGATGCCGAAGTCGGAAGGTGTTTGGCGCCGACTCGCGATTGGGCCGCAGTCTTGTCAAGTCGTATTAGCGACGACAGCCCGCTCAGGCCGGCCATGATGTACCGCGAACGTTGTGTCCTGAAGTCGCCCAGAGGGCCGCGACTGAGGTGTTGCGTTGCACTGCCTGGGCTGCGCGGGCACTTGTGTGCAGCCAGAGCTGGCTATACCCTTCAAATTCCCGGCGCGGTGCGACGACCGGCGACGCGAGCAGGTAAGCGCGTGAGACGCGGAGAAAGCGTTCGATATACATGATTCAACTCCCGTCAAGCCCGGCCAGATCGGGCAACGTTCGATAAGCGACGCACCTTCAGCGACGTTAAGCGCTGTCGGCGTTCTTACACAAAAAGGGAGCGAGCTGCAGACAGACCGCACAGGCGGTCCTGAAGAAGCACGCTGACCCGTCAATCGGAGTCAGCGGCGGGAAGGAAAGCCCGGCGACGCTAACGCGCGATTGCAGCTTGGGCGCCGGCACAGGCCGGCGGACAAGATCCACTACTAGAGCTTGCGTCCACGAAGGACTCTCCTGGTACTAAGACAAGGCGGATTCTATGCGCGCTGTTTGCGAGCGCGCAAGCAGAAATTGCTACGCAGTGCTCAATTACTTGAAGAGCGACATCGACCGCACTGGCCGTACCGAGCCGATGGCATTCAAGCCCGAAACACAAGCGTTCCCTCCGTTGCTCATGTGCAGCATTGCGGGAGCAGCAGCCACCGCTGCGTAGATGCAATACGAAGAGGTGAGCAAAATGATTCGCATCCACGCTAAGTAACGAAATCGAAAGAAAAATTTTTAAGATAGTCGTTGACTTGGCTCGCACGCCATCACTAGAATTCGCGTGTTTCCACGAAAGGGGCATATGCCTTGGACAGTTGCAGTAGTCGACCTTCGAAAAGTTTTTCTGCCTGACCGGCACGACGCCCGCTTTGACTCTTCCTTAGCCGCCGTCTTGCCAGCAGGCAGACGGTGCGCGTCGCAGTAGCTTCCGCAGTTTCTCACCCGCGCATCTCTTCGATTGGCCGCCGTCGTTTGACGCGTGCGTTGTAACGCGCATTCGTCCAGGCGACTCGGCGCGTCGAGCCTTTGGCTCGCGGCGCCGCTTGTTCACGCCGTTTTCGCGCGCCGAATGTCGCGCGGAGCCGGCGTGCGGTTACCCACGTCCGTTCAACGCGAATCGGACACCAACGACAGAGGAGTTCACGATGCCCGACCCTGAGCCTTGTTCCTGTCCCGCTCACCATGCGTTCCCGCTGAACGCTGCTCGCTCCGCCTGACATCCTCGCCGCACACGTTCCTCCCGCACGCCCGAGCACCTCGGTCTGCGTGAACTGAAACGAAGGCCGGCCTGGTCGAGGGCGCCACGTTTCAAGCTATTGGAGGAATCACCATGAACTTCGCTCTCCTCGTTTCGCAACTGCCGCACATCGAAGAAGCTCGCACGCACTACAACGGCATGCTCGCGCTCGACGTCCGTTCGCACGTATCGGCCCGCGTGGTCACCGCCATCCGGGCGGCGCTCAAGCAGTTCACTCACTGATTGCGGGTGGCGTTGCCGCCTGCCTCCCCCCGGCAGAGAACAGCGGCATGCGGCAACGCTGCGCCCGATTTCCAGGCTTCAATTTCAAGCGTTACCGATAAGGAATAAGTCCAAATGTCCACTACACCTGCAAACATCGCACCGCGCCGGGCCGCTGTGCTCGATGACGCGCACGTCGGCGATATCAAAGGCGCCTTCGGCACGATCGCCCACCACGACACGGCCCCTCGCAGTAACTGGAAGGCGCGTCTGAGCACGCTGCTGGCCATCCTCGGCCCAGGCCTCATCGTCATGGTCGGCGACAACGACGCCGGCGCGTTCGGCACGTACACGCAAGCTGGTCAGAATTACGGCACGTCGCTTCTCTGGACGCTCGCGCTCCTGATTCCGGTTCTCTACGTCAACCAGGAAATGGTATTGCGCCTTGGCGCCGTGACCGGCGTGGGTCACGCACGCCTGATCTTCGAACGCTTCGGCAAGTTCTGGGGTGCTTTCAGCGTCATCGACCTCTTCCTGCTCAACGCACTCACGATCGTCACCGAGTTCATCGGCATTACGTTTGCACTCGACTTCCTCGGCGTGTCGAAGGTTCTGGGCGTTTGCATCGCCGCAGTCCTGACGATGGCCGCGGTCAGTACCGGCGATTTCCGGCGCTTCGAACGCTTTGCGATCGTGCTGTGCCTGTTGAGCCTCCTGCTGATCCCGGTGCTCGTCTCGATACACCCGCCTGTCGGCGTCATCGCGCGCGACTTCCTCGTGTCGACCTGGCCGAAGAATTCGAAGCTCTCCGATGTGATGCTGCTCGTCATCGGCATCGTCGGCACGACCGTAGCACCGTGGCAGTTGTTCTTCCAGCAGAGCTATGTGATCGACAAGCGCATCACGCCGCGCTTCATGAAGTACGAAAAGGCCGACCTCTGGATCGGCATCGCGTTCGTGATCATCGGCGCCGTGGCAATGATGGCCTTCACGGCTGCGCTCTTTGAAGGGCGGCCCGAGTTCGGCAACTTCACCGATGCGGGTGGTGTGATTGCGGGTCTCCACAAATACGTCGGCCAGACGTCGGCTACCATCTTCGCCGTCGCGCTCCTCGACGCATCGATCATCGGCGCGGCCGCTGTTTCGCTCTCGACAGCTTATGCGATCGGCGATGTATTCAAGGTCAAACACTCACTGCATCGTAGCGTGCTCGACGCGAAGGGCTTCTACCTCGTCTACTTCGGCATTATTGCGCTGGCTGCCGCGCTCGTGCTGATGCCGGGCAGCCCGCTTGGCCTGTTGACTGAAGCTGTGCAGACGCTTGCCGGCGTGCTGCTGCCGAGCGCAACCGTGTTCCTGCTGCTGTTGTGCAATGACAAGGCAGTGCTGGGCCCGTGGGTGAACTCGAAGAAGCTGAACGTATTCACGGGCGCCGTCATTGCCGTGCTCGTCGTCCTGTCGATCATCCTGACGGCCGCCACCGTGTATCCGGACATCAGCGGTGCCGCGATCGTGAAGATTCTCGCGGGCGGATGCGGGCTTGCCGTTGCCGTTTATGCCGCGGTAGAACTCTCGCGCAAGGCCCGCGGCACAGCGCCCTCCCCCGACGGGTTGGCACTCAACAAGCCGGCCCTGAAGGCGTTACGTACCACGTGGCGCATGCCGCCGCTCCAGGACTTGCCGGCGCCGCAGCACCTGACGCTGTCGGCCCGTGTGTGGATGGGCGTGCTGCGGATCTATCTCGTCGTCGCGGTGGGTCTCGTCATTGTGAAGGTCGTGCAGTTGGCCATTCACTAAAGCGAAGGGGCAGGCGTGCGCCTGCCCCTTCGCGTCTCGAGGTCACGGCGACCGTACGCGTGCATCCGAAGCGCCAATCGAAGCGAGAAGTGATGGCGAGTCGAATCAGGATAGAGAAAGGCGTGTCCCGCGTGAGTCGGCGCCGCGATGACTATTCCATCACCGAAAGATCCTGAAACAGAGCGCCTGACAACGACCGTCGTTTACGCAAAATATATGGTTCTGCTTAAGAATCCACATTGACTTGCCTGATACTCGTCTCCTAAACTTTAAAAGTCTCCACAAAGAGGGCTTGCGCCTTGGACGCTTGCAGTAGTCGACCTTCGAACCAATTCGCTGCCTGACCGGCAAGACGTCCGCGCCCTCCTTTTCCAGCGCCGTCCTGCCGTCAGGCAGGCGGTGCGCGTCGCAGCAATATCCCCGTGCACCTTCCTAATTCGCAACATGCGGACCCGCCTTCGGGCGCACCGCATGGCATCGCGTCGCCGGACCGAACTGGCGGCGCGCTCGTTCGCGCTTGTCAATTTGAAAGCCGGCGCGTGGTGAAACACACATGCAGCAATCACTGCATGTGAACTTCAAGCAGAACGGAGTCGAGATGCTAGACAGCGACAGTTATCCCTTATGGGAATCATCTCCATCACTAACCGTGGAAAGCAGGTAGACCGCGAGACCTGGTCCCCTTGACGCGCCCCGTGCCCGTGCCTGCTGGAATTCCGCAATCACGCGTCGAGCCAGACGCACGGAGCAATATCATGATCTTCAGCCTCCTCCTGTCGAACCTGCCGCACGTCGACGAAGCACGCGTCCACTACGACGCAATGCTGTCGCTGCAGCCCTGCGAATCGCACCGGCTCGCCACCTTCTGGCACCGTCTGAAAGCTCTCCTGTCCTGAGCGCCGAGCTGGGCTCCGCTAAACGCCCGAGGGACGCGGCCGTTCCACAGCTGACGGCCTCGCGCATTCCGGATGCCAAGCATTTTCGTTTCGAGAACCCGTCACAAGGGAAGGAAACAAAATGTCCATTCCAGCAGAAACCTCATCGGCACGCAGCGCCGCGCTCAAGCGCAGCGCGGTCCTCGACGAAGCCCATCTGGGCGACATCACGGGGGCGCTGGGTACCATCGCGCACCACGACATCGCACCGCGCACGCATTGGTGGGCGCGTCTGCGAACGCTGCTTGCGATCCTCGGCCCTGGTCTGATCGTGATGGTTGGCGACAACGATGCCGGTGCATTCGCCACCTATACACAGGCCGGGCAAAACTACGGCACCACGCTGTTATGGACACTGCTGTTGCTGGTTCCGGTGCTCTACGTGAACCAGGAAATGGTGTTGCGGCTGGGCGCCGTGAGCGGTGTGGGACATGCTCGTCTGATCTTCGAGCGTTTTGGCAGGTTCTGGGGCGCGTTCAGCATCATCGACCTGTTCTTGCTCAACGCGCTGACGATCGTCACCGAGTTCATCGGCATCACGTTCGTGCTCGACTTCTTCGGCCTCTCCAGGTTGGCGGGCGTGTGTGTCGCGGCGGCACTGACGATGGCGGCGGTCAGTACCGGCAACTTCCGGCGCTTCGAACGCTTCGCCATGCTGCTGTGTTTGCTAAGCCTGCTGCTGCTGCCGGTCCTGGTGTCGATCCACCCACCGGTAGCCCAGATGGCGCGTGATCTTTTCATTCCGAACTGGCCCGCGCACTCGAAGCTCTCCGACGTGATGCTGCTGGTCATCGGCATCGTAGGTACAACGGTTGCGCCCTGGCAGCTGTTTTTCCAGCAAAGCTATGTGGTCGACAAGCGCATTACGCCGCGCTTCATCCGCTACGAAAAAGCGGACCTGTGGATTGGGATCGTGTTCGTGATGATTGGTGCGGTGGCGATGATGGCATTCTGCGCCGAACTGTTCGCCGGCAAACCCGAATTCGGCAATTTCACGGATGCGGGTGGCGTGATCGCGGGCCTGGAAAAATACGCCGGGCGCACCATGGCGACCTGCTTCGCCATCGCGCTGTTCGATGCCGCGATCATCGGCGCCGCGGCCGTGTCGCTGTCGACCGCCTATGCGATTGGCGACGTGTTCAGGATCCGCCATTCTCTGCATCGTAGCGTCACGTCCGCCAAGGGTTTCTATCTGGTGTACTTCGGCATCGTCGCCGGTTCGGCGGCGCTGGTGCTGATACCAGGCAGCCCGCTCGGCCTGCTGACCCTGGCTGTGCAGACCCTGGCGGGCGTGCTGCTGCCGAGCGCCACGGTGTTCCTGCTGCTGTTGTGCAACGACAGGGCCGTGCTCGGTCCGTGGGCCAATTCAACGAAAGTGAACTTGTTTACGGGCACGGTGATCTGGGTGCTGGTCATGCTCTCCATCATCCTGACTGCCTCTGTGATGTATCCGGACATGAGCGGGAAAACGATGCTCGAGGTGCTCGTCGGCGGCACGCTGCTGGCCATCGTCGGCTATGCGACCACCGTTGCCATTCGCAGGTTGCATCGCGAACCGGCGGATGGTGCCGCCGCCGGAACGACAGTGCAGGCGTATCCGGAAGGCGCCCGTCAGACGTGGCGCATGCCACCGCTGGACGAGTTGCCGCCCGCCAATCTCACGCTCGCCAAGCGGGTCTGGATGGGTGTGCTGCGCGGCTATCTGCTGATCGCGGTGGGGCTGGTGATCGTGAAGGTCGTGCAGATGACGTTTCTCAAATAGCGACGGACGGACGCGCCTGCCTCCGGGCAGACGGGCTCAGCTTGTCAGGGATGGTCGCGATGAGCCGCATACGAGCGCTTTCGGCACGCTCAAGGCGCATAACGGCGCGGGGCAATGCGGGCCGCTCCGCGCGCGTTCTCCGAACGTGGCGGAACAGACCGCTTAGCCGCATGGAGTGGGCGCTGCTCGTCGCGTGGGCATGGATCCTGATGAGCCCGCTCTGGATCGTGCTGATCGCGGGACTGATCCGCTCGCTCAGACAGACATTCCGACCGGCTCCGTGAAACCGTCCCGGCCGCCCGTGTGAGGATTCGACCATGAGAAAGCACTTTCTTGCAGTATCCCTGATCGCGATTCTGGTATTCGTCGTCGGCGCACTCGCGACTTTTGAGGAGAGCTGTCAGGTGTCCGCTTCGGACGCCGCGCGTGCCGCCGTTGACGGTGTACCCGGCAATGGTGCATCGAACGGGGTTCGAGCCCATTGCCTGCTCTACGGGAAATATTGTCTCAGCGACACTCTACGCAGCCGATAGGAAGGCAACGGTATGTCGCATTCAGGCTCACGGCTGGTGCGAATTCGACCAGAGGCGGCATCGCGCGAACCGCACCGGGGTGGCGGGATATCCGGGGCCTGAACAGCCACCAAAGGCTGCGTGTGCCTCCGCGCCAAGCTGACGAGTCGCGCGTACGATATAACCTGTTGACGTCGATTTCAGGAGGGCGACATGAACGCGGTGTGCCCGCTGCACGGGCCTACGACCATCGTCCGCACGAATGCCTACGGATTTCCTGTCTATGCGTGCTGTTGCAACGACGTGACCTACGTCACCCCCCCGGATGCGTGTACGAGGGCGCCGGCGCAACGCGGAAGCGAACGACCGCCCGAAGAGCCGAAGAAGCGCAAGGAACGGGAGTGACTCTCAAGTCTGCTGTACCTACGGCCGCTGAAACACCCGTCAAGCGGCCGACTCAGCCGGTGGCCCGCCCGGTGCTGGTCTGGGACGCGCCAGTGCGACTGTTTCACTGGCTGGTCGTCGCGCTGGTCACGGCGGCTTATGTCACCCTGAAACTGAACTGGATCGACTGGCACGTGTGGGTCGGCGAGACGCTGCTTGCATTGGTCATTTTCCGGCTGCTGTGGGGCTGCTTTGGCAGTGAGACCGCGCGCTTTCGCAGTTTCGTGGCATCGCCCGCGGCTGCTCTCCGTCATTTGCGGCACCTGTTTCATCGCGAGCCGGATGTGCAGGTAGGTCACAATGCGGCCGGCGGATGGATGGTGCTGTTGCTGCTTGCGTTATTGCTGATCGAGACTCTGAGCGGGCTCTACGTCAACAATGAGATCGCTGACCAGGGCCCGTTGAGCGAACGGGTGCCCGTATGGCTCGCCAACGCAATCGCGGACTTGCACGGGCTCGTTTGGTACGTGCTGCTCGTCGCAGTGGCGCTGCACGTGCTCGTGATCGCACTCTACGCAGTGGTGAAGGGACACAACCTGCTGCGTCCGATGCTGACCGGCTACAAACTGCTGCCCCCGTCCGTTGACGCGCCACGGCAGACGCCAGCGCTGCTGGCGCTGCTTCCACTCGGCGTCGGCACTGCCGTGGTGATGCTGCTCGCGGCTTATCTCTGAGCTTGCCGCAAGCCTGATCCCGGGGCGCGGCTGCCGTGTTTGCTTCAGTTGGCCTTCGGCGGCATCACCTGGCCGCGAATCTCGCCACCCGGGTTGTTCTTGGTGTGAACGTTGATATACATGTCACCGGCTTCGAACATCTTGGCTTCGTCCGGAGACAGGGTAGCCTGACCGGTCATCGGGCTCGTCACCTCCATGGCGCCTTTCTGCGAGATCCAGACCTTCGGGTTGGCGTTTTTACCGGTCGCAGCAGGCCCGTGGAAATGCGCCATCGTGGCGGGACTCGTCAATCCGCTAAAGGTGATATTCCAGGTTACGGCCCGCGTGCTGGCGTCGTACGTGAGCTTGGCGTTGCCGCTGCCTGGCGTCGTCACCGGTGGAACCTGTTGAGCGCCCGTCAACGGCACCTCGAATGAGACGGGCGCCGCTTGCGCCAACGTCAACGTACCCGCTAAGGCCAAACCACCGAATACCATGAAAGCGCGTTGCGAGATGGATCGTGACATTTGGTTTTCTCCTGTTGGGTTTGCCCTTGGCGGGCGGCCATTAAAAGAAGTGAAACAAGGATAGTCTCAAGCGGCCCGGAACGCGTAGAAAGAATCCGACGGCGGTACCGGCAGCGCTCTCGCTCGGGCAGCAGATTTGCATTTGAAACCTGCCGGAGAGCTTACGAGGGTATTTCGGGCTTTGCTAACGTTCGGGTGCCGGCGTTAGACTTCGAACGCTCTCTCAATTGGAGTACGCCATGAAACGCCGCCTGGCCACGGCAATCGTCGTGTGGGCCGCCTTCCTGTTCGCTGTCCCCGTTCTTTCGTCGTCCGCCGTCGCTGAAGTGACGCAACGCCAGATGGACGTTGCGCAGCAAGGTGCGGAGGTGATGCCGTTCTCCCTTCCGGCCACCACTCACATCTTTACGAAGACTGCAGATGGCGGGATTCAACAGGTCGTCACGAAGCATCATGACCCGAAGCAGATCGACCTGATCCGCGGGCACCTGGCCGGAATAGCCCAGCAGTTTTCGGCTGGCGATTTCGAGGCGCCGGAGCAGATCCACGGCAACGATATGCCGGGCCTGGCTGTGCTGCGTACAGCTCGGCCGGGCGAACTGAAGATCCACTATCGCGACTTGCCCAATGGCGGCGAAATCGTCTATCGCTCGGACGAGCCTCGCCTCGTTGCCGCGTTGCACTCATGGTTCGATGCACAGCTGTCCGATCATGGCCACGACGCAATGGGAGGGCACGATCCCGGCATGATGCATCATCATTCGATGGACGCCTCGACAGCGGAATAGGCCATGCATACGGCGCCGGGGAGGAAATGCCCCTGAAAGACCTACACTGATATCCAGGACAGCTGAAGACGTTTCGACACCTGTTGCCGCGTTCGCCTCGATAAACTGCGCGCGCGACACCTGCATCGCACAAGGGGACTGCCATGCCGTTCCGATCGAATACACGCAATTGCGTTACCCACCGCTGTATTTGCCTTGTCGCGGCTTTCGGCCTGTCCGCCGCATGGATTCCCGAGTGTGGCGCGGACGAGGCCGTTCCAGCGGCGACTACGCAAGCCGTCCCTCGCGACGCGTCGGTTGACAGCGAGACCGGCACCGTCAGCCTGATTGACCAGAAAAACGCGATCATCGTCGTGACTGTCCCGGGCCACGAGGACCTGAGTTTCAACGCAAAAGATCACCGGGACGCGCTCAACACCATCAAGGTCGGCGACAAGCTCACGGCCAGCTATCTGGAGCCGTACGTCACCGAACTGTCAGTCGCGAAGGGCGAACCGCTCACACCCCTGAACCGCTCGGTCAAGCTGACCCAGCATACATCGGGCGCTGGACAGGAGGAGTTTCAGGCGCTCAGAGTCTTCCGGGGCGTGGCCGAAGTCACCGGCGTCGATCACAAGCTCAATCTGCTGACGGTCGAGGACAAGGCAGGTACGGCGCATTCGGTCCGGGTCAGCCGCCCCGACCTCGTGAAAGTGATGCAATCTCTCAAGCGCCATAGCCACGTGCAGATCGGGTATGAATCCGAAAGCACGGTGGTAGTCACGCGCCAGGGCAACACCGCAGGAGGTCAATGAACGTTCGCAACCCGGAAGGAATATGCTGCGTCGAACGAGGCCCCCCGTGCTCCTGCTACGCAGGCTCGCTCGTCGGGGAAATTTTCTCTCAGACGCTCAACACGACCTTTCCAATATTCTTGCGATCTTCCATCCATGCGTGCGCGTCGCCAGCGCGTTCGAAGGGGAACGTGCGGTCGACATGAGGCCGAATCCAGCCGGCTTCGACTCCGTCAAGCAGTGACCTCATCCAGGCCTGCAGTTTTGGGACTTCGTGCCACAGATGCCCCAGATTGACGCCGAATACTCCGCGATTGCGACTCATCAAACTGAGCGGATGGAACCACGGGGTGGCGGCGACGAGTGCAAGCAAGCGTAGCGGGCCGGGCAACTGTGAGGTGGTGGCGCTGGAAATGCCGAAGATGCCGAGACGGCCTGTCGAGCGCAGGGCCGAATAACTCTTCTTCCAATGGCTGCCGCCGAGAGGATCGATGATCAATTCGACCCCAGCGCCAGAGGTAAGCCTCATGAGTTCTTCCCTCCAGTCGCCACGAGTGTAGTCAATCGCGTGATTCAGGCCTCGCTCGCGCAAGAATGCATGCTTGCCGGCACTTGCTGTCCCGTAGATCGTCGCACCTATGTGGCGTGCTATGTCGATTGCGGCCAATCCGACGCCGCCACCTACGTTGTGGATCAGCACTGAATCGCCGGCTGTCAACGCGCCCATCACCACCAGCAACTGCCATGCGGTGAGGTACTGGATGGGCAGCGCGACGCAATGCGCATAATCCAGCGCGGTCGGCATGGCGAATAGTTGCGATACCGGGACCGTTACGTTGTCGGCATAGCCGCCGAATCGGACAAGCGCGAACACATCCCGGCCAAGCCATTGCCTGTCGACCTCGCTGCCGAGTTGGTCGACGGTTCCAGAAATTTCATAGCCGACCACCATCGGCGGGCGCGGTGCATCTGGGTACAGGCCCTGTCGAGCGAGGATGTCGGCAAAGTTGACGCCGCAAGCCCTGACGCGAACGCGCACTTCATTGGGCCGCGGATTCGGGTCCGGCGCTTCACGCACCTGGAGCTTTTCCGGCCCGCCATAACCAGTGATCACGATCTGTTTCATTGGCTGTTATTCCCAACGTGCCTCGTTTATATGTGGGGCAATGGACATGCGTGGCAGGCGGACAGCGAAGCAGGCAGACCTGAAGTAAGTGTAGGAGAAGAAAAACAAGGCCCTGTCAGCGATTTTCCAACTTCGCTCAGGTAAGTGACGGTCGCGCCCAAACTCGCATCATCGCGATTCACTTTGGGATGCGCTTTGGGCAGATCGCGCCGGGATGGCATGACATCTGCATAGTGTGCTGCAAGCAGCCAGCTGCTTAGCGGCTCCTACAACCCCCTTTTTCAAGGAGACACACCATGAACACGCTGACCATCAACGACCTTCAGAACTCTGCAGAACTTGATCATAAGGAGATGACCAGGATTCAAGGTGGCCGGATCAAGATCATCGGCAAGCCTACCGGCTCGCTCCTCACGTCCGCTGATGGCGACCCTGTCGGCGTGTATGTCGACGGCGTGCTGCAAAACTCCGTTACCGACGGCTACTACCACGGCTGACAGCAAGGCGGCAGGCGGCCTGTCACGGTCCAGCAGTCTTTCAGCGCGATACGGTAGCGCAAAGCCTCAGTGAATCCATATGTCGCGGACTTCCTGAAACGCTCGACCAGGATACCGCGCCTTGGCGCTGCGATTTGAAGTCGTTTGCGAATAGCCTGGCGTTCCGGGAGACCGCGCCTAGTCGGATTTTGCCTTCGCTTGATCAGGCAGATTTCAGCTTTTTCTGGACGTTTTCGCCACAAATGGCGTGGGTATGTGCTGAACCTTGTCGCTTCCGCACTTCGGACACGCCGGATGAGCGGTTGCATGTTCAGCAAGATGCTCGGCATGTTCGAACTTCTCACCGCACTTCTCGCACCTGTACTGGTAAGTCGGCATGGCATTCCTCCAACGAGAATCCTGCACGTCGTGCTGGACAGATACTGTCTACGACGCCGGCACTAACCCATTCTAGTGCAGCGCTCGTCGTATGCGGTACAGGCAACGCCGGTGATCCAATTGGCCGAGTCGCTGCGCCCGCTCGTGCCTCGATTCTTGCCGCGGACGAAGTCGTTTCATGTGGATGGATTGCGCGGTCTTACCCGTTCATCAGTTCACCGATGATGAAGTCTGCGACTTTCATCGCGTCCATCGAGTTGCCGTCCACGTCGTACCAGGCACGAATCGCGCGATTGACTTTGGTTAGTGCGGCGACCGCAAGTAGTACGGCGTCGGTCTCGGTGATCTTGCCTTCAATATCATCCGCGAGGTAATCCGCGACACGTAGAGCCGCGTTGATCAGGTTGACGTCATCAGTCAGGTCCGACAAGACCGCATGAACCGTTGCGAGACAAGCTTCTTTGCGTGCGAGTGCGATATCTGTCACGAGTTTCTCCAGAGTCGAGGTGTCTGGTTAGCAAACTATGGCCGCCGCGTAGAACAAAGGGAACGCTACTCCGCCCTGGCCGACTTGGGAAGAGATACCGTTCCGCCCTCAGGGCAGCTTTCTCATGTATGCGAAGCCGATCAGCAAAGGGCCGCACGTGGTATCGTGCAGCGCTTCGCGTAGCGAGAATGCAGTTCAACGTGAAACTCATGCGCCAATACTGACCGCCCTGTAAAAAGAATGTCCACGCCTCTAATCGCGACTTGCGACCAGCCCTCGGGCAATCAGGAAAATCCCCGTGAACTTGTCAAAGCCGTCGTGGCGGCATCGCTTGTGACTGGGCTCGAGATGTTCGATTTCACCGTTTTCGGATTTTTCGCGGTGATGATCGGAGACCGGTTCTTCCCGGCGCACGATCCGATGACCTCATTGCTGTGGGCCGTCGGCACATTCGGTGTGGGCTTTTTCATGCGGCCTGTTGGCGCGATGGTGATCGGCGCTTACGCGGACCGCGTAGGACGCCGCGCAGCGATGATGAGGACCAGCTGGATGATGGCTCTGGGAACCGCCGCGCTCGCGCTGTGCCCGTCATTTGCCAGCATAGGGGTGCTTGCGCCGCTGGTCGTCATTGCCGGTCGATCGTTGCAGGGCTTTGCCCTCGGTGGCGACATCGGAGTCGCCTCGACCTTCGTGCTGGAGGCGGGGCCCGTGTCGCGCCGTGGCTATCTGCTCGGCTGGCAGCTCACCAGTCAGGGCGCGGCCGCGTTGCTGGGTGCAACCTTGGGCCTGCTGATCACCAGCACGATGTCACCGGCTGCCGTGGCTTCGTGGGGTTGGCGAATCCCATTCTCGATCGGTCTGCTGATCGCGCCAGTCGGCCTCTACGTTCGCCACCGGCTTCGCGATGATCCGATTCTCCCCCACACCGCCAGGAGTGCCGGCACACCGCTCAGCGAACTGCGTCGCGAACATGGAACGACGATCCTGCTGGCCATGCTGATGATGATGGGGCAGACGATCCCGGTCTACGCGATCGTCTACTTCATGCCGAGCTATGCGACTCGCGTGATGCACATGCCCGCCGTCACCGGATATCAGGCTTCCGCCTTGTCTGCGCTGCTGCTGGTCAGCATTCCCCCGCTGGCGGGCCGTCTCATGGACAGTCTGGGTCGCCGCAAGCCACTGGCCCTGCTTGCCTCCGGATGCACGGCGCTTCTGATCTATCCGGTCTTTGCAGTGATTACCCGTGCGACCAGCGCGCTGCCCATCCTGTGCGGCGTCGGGCTCATTAGCACCATGGTGGCGTTCAGTGCCGGCGCGGTCGCCCTGCTCGTGCTCGAAGCGCTTCCTGCGCGGGTGCGCGCCAGCGGCATGGCCGTTTCGCATGCGCTGAACGTCGCCTTGTTCGGCGCCACCGCTCAATTCATCGTGACAGGTTTGATCAAATGGACCGGCGACCCCATGTCTGCAGCCTGGTATGTGGCGCCGGCGTGTGTGGTGAGCTTCGGTGCGGTGATGCTCTTCAAGGAACGGCGTTTCGAAACCTGAGCCCGGCGCAGGGCCCCGAATTGGCGGCCCTTGCACCATAGTCTGTTCCTCTGCCGCTGAGTCTCCAGTCAATGCGGCACGTGCACGACCCCATGGTCCGCGCTGATCGCATTGCTGCCTGGGTTCTCAACGATGGGCGGCAGGTTCGACACGGTCAACGTCGGCGCAGCACCCGGATTGCCGCCGCGCGGTGATGTGCGAATCACCTGCGACGGCGGCAGCGGCGTGCCGTTCTTCAGGTGGCTCCACATCAGGTTCAGCGCCTGGAGGTTGTAGTAGTGGACCGGCACGAAGCGGGTGTCGAAGCCGGGGAAACCTAGAAACGCGTCGAAATGCTGTCCGTTCGTCACCTCGTAAAGCGACAACTGGCTACGCGAGCCTTCCCGCACGCTGTTCGCAGCAAGATACGCGCGGGAGGCGTGATTGATCGGCACCAAGGCATCGCTGCGGCCCTGGACGATGATCGTGGGCTTGCCATGCAGGATCGCATTCACACGGATCGCATCGACGCTCGCCAGCATGCGCGGGTTTTTGCCGGTCCACAACGCACGCGCACATGCCGCGCCTGCGAAGCTCGCGTCGGCTGTCGCGAGCCGATGGTCCGCGCCTCCCGGCGGTGTCACGTTGTAGACGAGGCTGATGCCGTTGGTCGGCGGCACACCGTTGCCGAGGCCGAAGATGGTCGGCATCGGCGAGACCGCCGGCGCAAAACCCGCTGCCCCCGTCGCCGGGTTCGTCGTGCCAAAGCTGAAGCCGCACAGATTGTCGACGACACTCGACCTCGTGTAGGCATTCGCGTACGTGACGGCGACCGCCGGCACCGCTTGCGAATCCCACATCGGTGCTTGCAGCAGGTCCGAATCCGCTTCATAGCCGGCCTGATGCAGTTGTGCGAGGGCGTCATTGGCCTGCGTTTGCGTGTCGCTGCCATGTACATATCCGGCCGCCGCTAGCGACGCGCAGCGAGCCTGGCGGATCGCGCCGGTCGTCGCGACCGGCAGCGCGGTCAGATACGGAGCGCCGGCGGCTGCGTCCGCGAGCGCAGCGCACGGTTCGAGCAGATTCGCGAGCGTCATATAGTCCGCCAGCGGTTTGCCGGCTGCGGCGATACGCTGCCCGCCTTCGATCACCTCCGCATTGCCTGGCATCCGGACGTTGATCTGCGGCTCGCCGACCACCACCGCCGTGATCCACCCTTTCGTGTCCTGTTCGGCGGCCGCGAGCGACGCGCCGCCGCCGTTACTGACGGATGCCGCGATAGTGGTGATGCTGCCGGGCTGGTACTGCACACGGTGATGCGACGAGTCGACGAGCGACGTGAACTGCTGGTTCAGCACCCAGTACGCAAACTGGATGGCCTCCAGGGTGTCCTTGCCCCAATCCTGTTCCGGATTCTGTTGCGAATGCGCGTGCTTGAACGCATAGCGGTGCGGAAAATTCTGGTTGTACGCGCTCAGGGTGGTTGCGGGCACGTTGGCGGTGAAGAGACTGGCTGGCCCGGCGGTGGCGGCGGTAGCGAGGCGGCCGTCGATCAGCGTGACGAGGCCGCTCATCAGTTCGTGCGCGCCGTTGCCGCTGCCCTTGTCGGTGTAGGCGACCGCGCAGCCGCGCTTGAGGCCCCATTCGCCGGCTGCGGAAATTGCGCCGTAGACACCGCGCGAGCCCGATGACGTCGCCGTGACAATGCACGGATTCGCCGGGTTGAAGGTTGCCGGCACCTGGACGAGAAGGCTGACGTTTTGCCGGCCACTGCCGTCGTCGGCATAGGCCAGATATTCGGTGCCAGCGATTTTTCCTTCGCCAAGCGTGTCGCTTCCGTCCAGATCGACGTTGGGCCCCCAGAAGCGACCGTAGCCGCCGGTCGAGGTCATGTCGACGAGCGCGCGGTAGTTCGACCAGATCGCACGTCTGCGCAATTCCGCTGCCGTTGGGCTCGCGGGGTTCGCAACGGCAGGTGCCACAGGACTTTGGAGTCCGGTTTTTCCGAGGCCGGCTGTCAGAAGATCGTCGCTGACGCCGTCGTAGGTGATGGTTGAGAGACTGCTCGCTACGATGAACGATGGCAGCCTATTCAACTCTCCGTGGCCGTCGTTGTCTTGATCTGTGGCGTGCGCGGCGCAAACGAGTGTCGCGCATACCGTTGCTATTGCTAATGCCGTCACGGTACGCAGCTGTACCGTTCTGGTTCGGCTTGCGATCGGGAAGTCTGTCATTTGTGTCCCCTTCTTTGTTGTTCAAATAAGAGATGCACATCGCACTTTGAGAACCGCTGTGCCTCGATGAATGAGTGCATCGTGGACATTACGACAATCGAGGCCGAGATACCACCAGAGATCACCCGGAGATAACTATATCTCTGCGTTTCGCGCCATTTTGTCTGTGCGCTTGTGGGCGCCCAACGTGTTGGTGTATCTCTCCAGATGCTTCTGTGGAATACGACTCACTTCATCTTTGCTTGTACTATGATGAATCCGTATGTCCCCGTCTTGTCTCGGCAATGGAATCCTCCATGACCAATAGCGCTCGGGATTTAAGCGACGCTTTAACGAGGTCACTTAGGGCACTGGTCCAACCGATCGCTTTATGCGCGTCTTATTTCTCGCCGCCGCTTTCACTATTCCGGCAAAGCAGGAGTCTTTCCATTCGGAGCCGTCTTTATTAGTCGCGATGCAGGTGATGCTGAATTCGGTGGGTTACAACACTCTCATGTATTTTCCTTGAGCAATGTGCTCGTCGCTACCTACGAAGGAGTAGCATGCCTGCATCCGGCTCCAAGGCGGCATCGAGGCGAGTCGCCATTCTGGTCCTGCTCTGTCGCGACTATGCGGCGCTTGAACTGACCCTCGCCAGTCATATGGCGTACCGGCCGGCAGGCGTGGAATTCATCCTGCTTCAGAACTGCCGGGGAGGCTATGACGCGGAACGCACGCTTGGCGTTGCGCGGCGCTATGCAAGGCTTTTTCCCGACATTGTTCGGGTCGTAGACGACATTCCGCCCGGCCCGCCCTATCGCACGATCAAAAAACTTCTCTCGCAGCCGGCGCTCGCCGAAATCGACCTGATCTGCAAGGTGGACGACGACGCGTTCCCGATCGCCGGAGAGTGGCTCGACACGATGCTCGCCACCTACGACGCGGTGGAAAAGGAAAGCGGGAACGAGCTTGCCTACGTCACCCCACTCATCAACAACAACAACTGGGGCTTTCCTGAAGTGATGCGTGCGATGAATTTGGAGCGCGAGTACTTCACGAGCCAGGCGCATCCGCATTTGGTCGGAGCCGAAGGGGACAGTCGCTGTCCGATGCGAATCATCCCTGCAGACCAGATCGAGATCGGCACCAATGGCACGATATGGGGCTATCCGCATATCGCGCGCTGGCTACATGAACGGACCACGCTCCAGCCTGATGCTTTCATCGCCGCCACTCGGGCGCTCGAACCTTGTGAAGTGCCAGCGGAATCGCGCTATTCGATCGGCTGCATTCTCTTTCGCAAGCAGTTATGGGACATGATCGACGACGGTGGGCAAGATGACGAGCACATGATGCATATCTACTGCGCGCGGCACCGACTGAGAATCGTTTGTACACGCAGCGTGCCGTTCGTCCACATCGCGTACTTCACCCAGCGCGAGGAGAACCGCGACATCGTCGATGCCGCTCGCTCGCTGTACGACGCGAGGCTCGGCCATCCCTTTCCGATTTCGCTTTACGCGGACCGCGAACACGATATTGAAGCGCGGTTGCGCTGGCTCGAAGGTCACCCACCGCAGCCCACCAAGGCGACACTCGAAGCGCCGAAGCGTGTCAGCCGCGCAATCTATCGGCGAATGCGCACGCTGTGGAAAAGAGCAAGGGCGCGCGTCGCCTGGCGAAGTATTTTGTGACTGGCAGGCACGGCGCGTTTTTGCGGATTTGTTGCAGCAAAGATTTCAATGCGAGGGCATTCTGATTTGAAGAGGAATGCTTTTGTAGCCAAGCAATAGAATTGCCGTGCGAAAGTTCGCACAGACATTGTCGTCTTTCGTTTGTGCCTTGCCGATCATGTGAACTTCTTCGATATCGGAGCTTGGAATAAAGGGCATCGTTTTGCCCTGAGAATTCCAGACTTCCAGGAGCATCGTCCATGTCCGCACCGAGAATCAGCGTTCTGCTGCCGGTCTACAAGGTCGAGGACTATATCGAGGACTGTCTCAACTCGCTGCTTTCACAATCCTGCACAGATTTCGAAATCATCGCCGTCGACGACAGCAGCCCCGATCGCTCAGGTGAAATCGCCGCCCGTATTCTCGCGCAACAGAATCGCATTCCGTGGAAGTTAATCAGAAACATCGACAATAAAGGGCTCGCTGAAACGCGAAAAATCGCCGCATCGGAAGCTGGAGGCGACTACGTTCTCTGCGTTGACAGCGATGACCGCGTCCATCGCGATCTTATTCGCACCGTGCTGCGCGAAGCCGACCAGCACGACGCCGATGTCGTCATTTTCGCCGCCGAAAGCATCGGCCCCACTGGCGCCGTAATCTCTCGCGTCGATTCCGGCGACTGCATCATCACCGGCGTGGAAGCCGTCCAGAAAATTCTCGAATTGAAGCTGCAGGCCTTTTGCTGGAACAAGCTCGTGCGCCGCTCCATCTTCGTTGCAGCCGAGCATCCTTGCGGTCTCATCTACGAAGACGTTTGCGTGTCGGTGCAGACGCTCGCCAATGCGAAAATCGTGCGGCTCATTCCGGACAAGCTTTACTCGTACATGTTCCGCGAATCGGCAATTTCAAGACGCTTCAACCCGCATATCGTTGACCTTTTTGCCATCATGGACCATGTGGAAAAAAGAACCGCGTCCCTCCCGATTCCCGACTACAAGCGTCTCTTCTTTCGGCTCAAATACATATTTGGATACCGTACGATCGCGTTTCAATCCGCCATCACCGCGCCCACCTACCAACTCGCGAGCCCGATTCTTTACAGCGTATCGAAGAAGCTGCGCGTGAAGCACCTGCTCGGCATGTATGCCGACGGACGGCCGAAGCTTTTTCTCGCCATGACCATGCTCAAGATTCATCCATGGATCTTCTATTGTTTCGTGAGACGCTTCAAGCGCCACTGACCCCGCAGAATCCGCCATCTGACACATCAGTTAACGCCAGGCGTACTGGGAACTTGCAGTTAATCGTGTCGCCTAAAATGCTATCCGTTTAGCTGTCTCAAAGGCACGGCGTTTGCATACGTCAACGCTGCTGAGCAGGACGCAATAAGTCCTGAATCATTCGAAGGTCTGAGACCAGGCTTGTAAGCGTTTTGCGGACAGAGTTTTCCTCATATTTGGGGCGGACTCGTAAAGAATGCAGCAACGCAGTATACGGAGGAAGAATTGCCGGGCGTGGAGCGCGATGGCAGACGGCGCAACAACAAGATTCACTGCGAGATCGCCCGTGAAGGCCGAGCGCTCACAGGGGTCAAGCTGATCGGATGGCGTTTACTGACGAGCCGCGCGGCTGCAGGAACGGGCTGTCGAACTGCTACTATTGATATTGTGGATTGCTCAGAATTTTCCTAGGCCGAAGGGGGTGTAACGATATGTCTGCAAGCGATCCTCCATCGATGGGTTGACAACGGGCTAACTCATGGCGAGTCCACTCCGACAGAACATCGTTGCGCTGGCGATTCTGCAAGCGGCAAACTTGCTGCTGCCACTTGCAACATTTCCCTACCTGTTGCGCGTCCTGCGCCCGGGACACTTTGGTGCATACGTCTTTGCGCAAGCCATAGTTGGCTATCTCGTGCTGCTGACCGAGTACGGTTTCAACTGGTCATCGACCGGCCACGTCGCACGGCTCCAATACGATCGGTACGCTGTATCGAAGATCTTCTGGGCGACGCAAGGCGCAAAGGCGCTTATCGCTGTGGTCTGCCTCGCCATCCTGCTGTTAGCGGCTTTCTTCGTAGCAAGATTGCGCGAATTGCTGCCGGTTTTGCTGGCTACCTATCCGATGGTGATTGGATCGGTCCTGTTTCCACAGTGGCTTTTCCAGGGCCTGGAGCGGATGAGGCTTACCACGGTTTCGCTCCTGAGCGCGCGGCTGCTCCTGCTGCCGCTAACGTTCTTCCTGGTGCGCACGCCGGCCGATACGTGGATCGCCTCGCTCATCAGCTCGATGAGCGTGGTCGGTGCCGGAGTCGTCGCATCGATCCTCATCGCGAAAAACAGAATGATTATCCCGTTGATGCCGAGCATGGCCGACATCATCGAGGCGCTTCGTGAAGGCTGGCACACGTTCATCTCCACGGCAGCGATCAGTCTGTACACAACCACGAATAGCGTGTTGCTTGGATTTATGGCGGGAAACGTCGCTGTTGGATACTTTGGCGTAGCCGACAAGATTCGGAACGTCGCCCAGGCGCCGCTCGTACCGATCGCCAACGCAATTTACCCGCGCGTGTCGGCGCTCTTTTCCGAAGACTCCGACAGGGCGTTCGCGCTGGTGCGCAAGATGTTTTACCTGGCGGGCTCGACCATGTTGCTGGCTTCGGTCGCGCTCTGGGCCAGCGCCGAGCCGATCGTTCGTATCGCGGTTGGCCCCGGGTACGAACCGGCCGTCATCGTCCTGAAGTGGATGGCCCCCCTGCCGCTGCTGATCTGTCTGAGCAATGTACTCGGCGTTCAGCTGATGCTGCCGCTCGGCATGAAGAAGAAAGTCAGCGAGATCCTGATCGTCTCCGGCTTGTTCAACCTTGTCCTGCTCGTGCCGCTTGTCTTGATTTACAGCGCTCAAGGCGCGGCAATGTCGGCCCTTGCCACCGAATTTCTGGTTACGACGTCAATGGCGCTCTACCTGATCAAATCCAAAGTTCCGGCATTCCAGACTAGGATGCACAGCGATGAAATATGACTTCCTTATCGTAGGTGCCGGCTTTGCAGGTGCAGTCTGTGCCGAACGGCTGGCGGCAAGCGGGAAGCGCGTGCTCGTCATAGATAAGCGGAATCATATCGGCGGCAATGCACATGACCGTAAAGATGAGAATGGCGTGCTGATCCATCCGTATGGTCCGCATATTTTTCACACGAACAGCAAGCGGGTATTCGAATACCTGTCCAGTTTTACCGATTGGCGCTTCTACGAGCATCGCGTCAAGGCTTATGTAGATGGGGATCTCTATCCCATACCGATCAATCGCACGACGATCAACAAGCTTTACGGCCTCGAGCTGAGCGAGCAGGAGACGACGGCATTTCTCGAATCCGTACGTGAAGAGCGAGGAACCATTACGACGAGCGAGGACGTGGTGCTGAGCAACGTTGGCCGCGATCTATGCGACAAGTTTTTCCGTGGCTACACGCGCAAGCAATGGGGACTCGACCTGTCTGAACTGTCCGCGGGTGTCGCTGCGCGAATCCCAACGCGTTCGAACGACGACGACCGGTACTTCACCGATACTTTTCAATTTATGCCGGCGCACGGCTACACCGCGATGTTCGAAAAGATGCTTGACAGTCCAGATATCGACATACGTCTATCGACCGACTATAGCGAGATGAAAGCGACCATCGAATGCGGACACGTTGTCTACACTGGACCGATCGACGCGTATTTCGACTATCGGTTCGGCAAGCTTCCGTACCGCAGCCTGTACTTTCAACATCAGCATCTGAACGACGTGGAGCGCTTTCAGACGACAGGTACCATCAACTATCCGAACGATCACGAATATACGAGGATTACGGAGTTCAAGCACCTCACCGGGCAACAGCATCAGGGGACTTCGATTGTGACGGAGTATCCGCGAGCCGAAGGCGAGCCGTACTACCCGATTCCACGCAAGGAAAACGAGGCATTGTTCATGCGTTACAACGCGCTTGCCGAAACAGTTGCCAATATCACTTTTGTGGGCAGGCTGGCGCAGTATCGCTACTACAACATGGACCAGGTCGTTGGTGCGGCGCTCAAGGCTGCGGAAGGACTCATCTAAAGGAGCAGGAATAAGGGATTTCTAGCCGGTACCCGCGAGCTTGACAGAGTTTCGCGCGATCGGCGTCGGTCAAATGCAATTCTTCGCCGCTGACTGTCTTTCTGTGTGCTGCAATCTGCTTTTTACGCATAGGGAAAATGAACGATGAAAAAGTACCTGGTCGTTCTGAGGTGCGGAGACAATTCCCTGCATCCGCAATGGTTCAGCGGCGGCAAGACCCCGAGCTTTGATTTGATGCTGAGTTACTATGGGAAAAACGAAAACTATGCAGACGTCTTTGCCAAAACCATACATCGATTCAAAGGATCGAAGTGGGAAGGTCTCAACGATTTGATGTCGCAAAATGCTCAAGCTATTTTTCACTATCGTTACATCTGGCTCCCCGACGACGATATCTTGACGGATGTTCAAACGCTGAACGAGTTCTTCGAGTACGTGGAACGGGAGAATTTCGCACTCGCGCAACCGTCTCTCGACGAGAGAAGCTATTTCAGTCACGCAACGACGCTGCAAAACAAGGCGTTCGATTTTCGCGAAACGAATTTCGTGGAGGTGATGGTGCCATGTTTCTCTTCGAATGCTTTGCATGCGATAAAAGACAGCTTCGGAAAGACCAAAACAGGCTGGGGGCTCGATTTCATATGGCCCAAGCGGGTCGCTTCATTGGGGAAGGTTGGCATTATTGACCGCTTTTCCGTGCTCCACACACGCCCGGTCGGTTCGGCCGACCACAGCATCGCATGGTCTGAACTGAATCAGACGCTCGCGCAATACGGAGTGCGCGCGTCGATAAAGGTCCTCCAGGGCAGAACCAGCGATGCAGGCAAGACCTATGCGAGCGGTCGCCTGGGCAATCCCGCGTTGTTCATCCATGCAGTGAAAGGCAGCCATCCTGTGCGACGCAAAAATCTCATCACTTATATGGGGCTGCTGAAAGAGTATCTCCCATGGCTTCACTATACCAAGCGCAAAACGCAGCCATATCGGGCTCCGAAAACACGATCGAACCCTTTGGAATGACAACTCGGCTGTTCGATGCGTATGTCGCGATTATCGATGGAGCTTCTAAAATGCATGATCTTCTAAAAACGCCGCTACGGCGCATAACGAGTCGACTTAGGGATATAGTAAGATCTGAAATAGACAACTCCTTAACACTGAGAGATAAAAATATTCAAGCCGCACTTCAAAGAAAGGCTCTCGATGAAACAATTGATTATGTTGAAAGAAACATGCTCGGCGTGGATTCGGTGACGTCCTCGCATGAATTGCTTTCGAAAGCACTAACTTTTGTAAAAAGTGACGGGTTGGTTTGCGAATTTGGAGTGTTTAGCGGAAAGTCGATCAACCATATTGCGAGTCACGTCAATACTGAAGTCTTTGGCTTTGACTCTTTTGAAGGCCTTCCCGAGCGCTGGAGAGATGGATTCGATCGAGGGTTCTTCAAGGTCGACAAACTGCCCAAAGTTTCAAAAAACGTGGTGCTGATCAAGGGATGGTTTGATAAAACGTTGCCCGAATTTGTTAAAAGCCAATCAAAATCGGTCGCTTTCCTGCATATAGATTGTGACCTTTACTCATCGACGAAGGTGATATTCGACAATTTTGGGGAGAAAATCAAGCCGGGATGCGTAATTGTCTTCGATGAATACTTTAACTACCCGGGGTGGAAGGAAGGTGAAATAAAGGCGTTTCATGAGTTTTTGGATACACATCATCTCGAATATGAATATATTGGGTACAACGCAAATCACGAACAGGCGGCCGTTGTGATAAAAGCACCGGCATGACAGCGCGTATCACTCGAATCGGCCAGGCGGACTATGATGGTAGAAGCTGCATTCATCAGCGCAGGAGCACATCATGACCTCCAAGCCATCCGCTGAGCCGACCGGCACGACTCGCCCGCCCGATCCGAAGGGCCCGCAAAAGCCGGCCCCAGACGACCTTCCTAACGCCGACGCGGCAGAGCCCGAGCCTCACGAGCATCTCCCGACCAGAAGCGACGACAACTGATTCAACACCGCAGGTGCCGACGTCGTCCGCATGACAATCCACGCGGCAGGTTCGCGAGTGGATCGCACATGCTTTCGCGCCGACGCCGTGAAGTCGGGGAACGCTCGCGGTTCACGCAAATGGCTCGATGCATGTCGTCAGACAAAGTCACGGCTCGGTTTGAACCGCACAGGAGCAGATCATGCAGAACGTACTGGTAGGCTATGACGGGTCGGCGTCCGCGCAATATGCCGTTGCTTTCGCGGTCGATCTCGCGAAGCGTTTTGACGCGCGCTTGCATGTGCTCGTCGTCGCGCGCACGCCGGACTGGGGTGCGATAGAAGTTGAGCGAAAAAATCTGATCGATCTGGAAGTGCGCCATGCCAACGAGATCCTCGACGAGATCAAGGCGAAGCTCGCCGCTTCGATCGGGGCCGTGGACTTCGATCTCGTGGTCGGCCCGCCGGCGAAGGAGATCGTGCTGTACGCGGAGCGGCATGCTATCGACCATCTCGTGGTGGGGCATCGCGGACATACGCCGTTCGATCGCTGGCTGATCGGTTCGGTCGCCCGCCAGGTGCTCGCCTACGCGCCGTGCGCGGTCACCATCGTGCGCGATCCGGCGACGATGAAAAAAACGCAGCATGAGAACCGGGCACCATCGGCTAGTTAGGATCCGCATACGTTTTCGCCCTGGCGCCCGCGTACCAGAGAAAGGGCAGCTTCATCATCGGTTGTGAGCAGATTTGCTCCCGCAAGCTTTTCCTTGCACACCGTTTTCACAAGGCTCCGACCTCGATTCTGCATAAGCCATCGGACAGGCCACACCCGCGCGGTCTGATCCGCAGACGCGGTCACTACCCGCAGGCCGTCCGGGCTGAAGGCGGCGGAGCTCACGGGTCCCAGGTGCCCGGTGAGTTGCGCGATCACCTGGCCAGTCGCCGCGTCCCACACCCGCGCGGTCTGATCTGCAGA
>ABYL01000003.1 GCA_000173575.1 Burkholderia sp. H160
ATGGATATTGAACCGCAACGGCATAGTGCCGGACGATGCGCATCTCGACGCGCATTCGCTGGCGGCCATCCGCATGCCCAATCGGGATGGCTTCGTGCCGGACCCGCGACCGGGCACGCTTTGACAGGCGTTTGCCGGCGGGCGTGGGCTTGGCGCTTCGCCCGCCACGGCCTTGTAGCGCGACGCCGATGCGGATCACGGCGGGTTTGTCCGCATGGGCCCGGGACATCGTGAATACCAGTGCCGCGGCGAGCAATGAACTGGCCTCTCATTCAAAAGTAATGAACTGCGCCGACGACCATACTTTGCTGTCGTCACGCTGCCGCCCGAAGAAGTACACCGGACGAAAACCAAACGACGCATTCTGCGGGGCAACCTCGACACTGCCCGCGAGATCGACCGGCAACGGCCTGTCGGTCAGTCGTTCGACCGCGACGAACAATTCCGTGCCGCCGAGCGTATGTGTCGCGCTGCCTCGCGCAAGCAGGTCCGCACCGCTGATGTCGAAGCGAAACGCCGGCGCGTGCGCGAACGGATTGCCTGCGAGCGGATCGCCTACCTTCACGAAGCCGTCGATGGTGCCTTCGATCACGATTGTCGCCGCGGCCAGATTGCTCACGTCGATTTCGATGCTGTCCGCGTCGCCGTATGTGTCGCTGCTGAATTCGAGGTCCGTTGCGCCATTGCGCCACGCGGATTCCTCGACGTGTTCGAAGCCGTGCGAGCCGAAGTTGTGGATCGTGCCATTGAGAATGCGGATGCGACCGCGCCACGCCGCCCAGCGATACCGATCCCGAATGCGCGCGCCGCCCCAGCGCACGCGGATCAGACGCTCTGCATAGCCGAGTTCCTCATGCAGGTTGCGCTCCCATATCAGGCCGCTGTGATCGTAAGCGGCGACGTACTCCCAGCCGGCGCGGCCGAGCAGGCGGTAATCGAGCGTAGCCGCGCCGCGTTGCGTGAACGCGTCGCCTTGCCAGTGATCGCCGCTGTGCACGAGCACCGCACTATGTTCGCCTGTCGTTGCCCACGTGCGGCGTGCGCGTAGCGCCTGGCCGACCGTGCGCCGGTCGAGCGTATCGGCGAGCACGCCTGTGAGTCCGCCATGCACGCCGAATACCTGCACACCCGGCGCGCCGCCGCCGGGACGTCCGCGATGTTCGTCGCCGCTCGCAGCCACGCCGAGCTGGTAGCCCCGCGCAATGACGTCCTGGTAGAGCCAGCCGAAGTGGCCCCACGTCGAAGCGATTTCGACGAGCCGTTCGAGCTTCGGATGGTGCCAGTCCGGAATGTAGCGACGCCCGCCGACGTGCGGGATGACGAGGTGATGTTCGGCGTCGTCGGCGTAGGCGTCCCACAGTTCCTCGACGGGCCAGCGGCCGAGTTCCACCGCGTTGCCTTTCATGTCCTCGTTCCATACGAGTGTGCGGTTGTGCTCACCGCGCGCGTTGTATGGAAAGCCGGGACGTTCGTCGCCGAGAAATACCACGTTGTGGTCGCCGCCCGCCGTCGAGCTGCCACACCACTCCTGCACCGGATAGACCACGAAGCGGCCTGGTTCGTTGAACCGATCGACGGTCTCGACGCCCAGTTGCCAGTTCGCATCCGTGATCTGGAAGTCGTTGGCCGTATAGCCGAGGATATCGATGCCACCGATATCGCGCGCGTACTGCGCGTTGTATGCGGGACTGTTGGTGCCGACAGTGTCGTGTGCATGCACGTGAAGATCGGCATAGAGCGCGCGCGGGGCGGGCAACGCGGCATCGACCGTGAGCCAGGCAAAGGCTGCGCGGATCTCTGGCCGCGCGGGCACGTCCGCCACGATGTACAGCGTGCCGCGGTCCGTTGGCAGATCGTCGAGCGCGAGCGTCGCGAATCCCTGCACCGGGACGGCGTGCTCCCGTTGATAAACCGTTGTGCCTTCTGAGTCGCGGGCGGTCACATTGGCGATTGGCGGCCGCGTATTCGCGTTTGCGCCCAGCTCGCGGCACGCGTTACCCCAACGGTCCTGCAACACAAGGCGAAACGGAGCAGCTTCGCCGGGACGCACGAAGCGCGGTCCATTGAGCAGCACATCCGAAGGATCGCCCGGGTGTATGTCGATGGCAATGTCGCCTGGCACCGCAACGAAGCGCGACGTGCCCAGTGGATCGACGTAGAGACGGAAGCGGAAATTGTCTTCGGCGAAGGTCTGGATGCGGGTGCCGGGACTACGGCGGCGATCTCCGAGTCGGATCACGATGCGATCGCCAGCGTTCAGATACCCGTCGACTACATCGACGATCACGGCTTTCTGGTACGGCCGCTCGTGGCCTTTCTGATCGAAACGCACATTGAGCGCCTGCACGGTGGCGGGACTCTGGCCCGGCACGAGCGGCGCCGCGTGATATTCGGCGCTGATGTAGTTCGCAGCGGTGGGATCGCTTGTCTGGAAGAGCGCCCAGTCCGAGTAAAACTTGAACGTGGCCTTGAGCCAGCCGCCATCGGCAATACCCGACGAGCCAACTTCGTAGTCGAGCACGACTTCGGCCCAGCCGCCGGCTTCGAGTCGGGAAACACTGCAACGCACGCTGCCGGCGAAGGGACGCTGTTTCAGTTGCTCATAGAGGCCGGCCGGGGCAACGTGAGCGCCAAGGCGCTCGCGCAGGGCACGCGCGCGGGCGTGCGGACTGGATTTGTTCGATTCGCTCATGTCGGTTGGCTGCGGTTAAGGCGGGTAAGAGATGCCGCGCAGGCGGCCAGGCGCGCGCGAGTATCAATGCGCAAACGGCCATGCTGCGGATGCGTCCCACACAGGCACGCCCATGAGCGCATACCACGGTGCGATCACGCATAGGCCGTACAGGATCGCGATCAGCACCGAGACCGCGCCAACGCGGGCGTAATCGGCGGTCGTGAACGCGCCGCTGCTGTAGGCAATCACGCCTGCCGTGATTTGCGTGGGCAGCAGGTAGGCGAAGCTGTCGGTGTCGCTGACCAGCATCGTGAAAGCAACCGGATGCAGACCAAGGCGCGGAGCGAGCGCGAGCGCGATCGGCGCGATCATGGTGACAGCGGCGACGTTGGACAGCATGCCGATACGGACGATGTGCGTGCCGGCCATGACGATGCCGATGGCGAGCCACCAGCCATGGCCGTGCGCGATGAGATAGATGTGATCGGCGGCCCATTGCGCGAGCCCCGACGAACTGATTGCCGCGGACAGCGAGAGCGCACCCGCGAGCAGAAACAGTGTGCCCCAGATCGTGCGCTGCTCGACTTCCGCCCAGCCGAAGCGCAGCACGCCTGGCGCGAACAGGATGGCAAGCGCGATCAGCGCGACGATTTCCGACGACAGATGATGCGCCGGCTCGGTCGCCCACAGGAGCGCCACGCCCGCGAACAGTACCAGCACCAGCCAGTCATTGTGCGAGGCAGGCGGGAGTGCGCGACGCATCGCCGTGATGGCGGCACGTTCGCCAGGAATCGGCACGGCGCGCGAGCGGAAATAGTACTGGACCCAGCACTGCGTGATCACGAACATGCCCAGATATGGCCACTGCAGCTTGAACCACGTGAAATAGGAAATGTGGATGCCGAGCTGCTTTTCGAGCAGGCCCGACACGACCATGTTCGGCAGATGCGCCGTGAGAATGCACATGCCGCTGATCATCGCCCCGTAGACGAGCGACTGGATCACGATGGCCTTTTTCGCGGCGCGCTCGCGCGGCGAATCGCCGAACAGCTTGACGATGCCGTTGGTGACGGGCAGCAGTGCGGCTGAGCGCGCATTCGCGGCGGGCACGACCATCGACATGACGAAGTTGACGGCGAACATCGCCCAGATCACGCCGTTGGCGGTGCGCACCTTCAGGCGCTCGAGCAGCGCCAGCGCGATGCGTCGGTCGAGCCCGCTCGCCTGCATGATCGCCGAAAACAGGAACGCTGCGAGGCAGAGGAACACGACGGGCGCCGCGTAGCCGCTTGCTGCCTTCGGAAAATCCGGACTTGCGTGTGAAAGCACAAGCAGCATCGGTATCAGTATGCCGCTCACGCCGACGGGAATGGCCTCGGTCACCCAGACGATCGCGACCCAAGCCACCACGGCGAGCGTTGCCTTGCCGGGCGCGCCGAGACCGGCGGGTGTCGGCATGAGCCACGCGAGCGCGATGAAGACGAGCCACGCGGCCACGAAGCCGAAGCGGGCACGCGGGAGCGTGGAAGCGTTGCGCGGACCGTCGTGGCCGCGGGCACCTGCGGGTGCGGCTTCGCTCGCATGGAGGATCCCTCCGGCATGTGGTGGGCGCTCGAGCGGCGGCGCGCCGAGGATTTTGTCTGTCACTGTCATGCTTTCCCGCGTTCGTTATTCGAGCTGATGCCGCGATCATCCGCGGTTCAGGATGGCATAATACGTATTAATACAAGTTGAGCCATCCAATTGCTTTTCATATCGATATCGCGAATCACGCACAAGGCGCGACGCGAACGCAACGAGGGACATCGATGACGTTGGTGCGAGAAGACGTGACGTCGCTCTATGAGCAGATCGCGACGAAACTCGAGCAGGAAATCGGGCAGGGCGTCTACGAGCCGTCGGGCAAGTTGCCGTCGGAAGCCGAACTGAGCGAGCGCTTCGACGTAAGCCGCGTGACTGTCCGGCTGGCACTCGGCCGTCTGGTGGAGGAGCACGTCGTGGAGCGCAAGCAGGGCAAGGGCACGTTCGTGAAGCACAGGCGCTTGCAGCACCGGCTCGACGTGTTGCGCGGTTTTTACGACTCGCTGGCGGCGCAGGGTGCGCGGGCAAGCATGGAATTGCTGCGCATGGAAGCGTGCGCGGTGCCGCCCGGCCTGCGCGAGACCTTCGCCACCGATGTCACGCACTGCGTATATCTCGAACGCCTGCACCGCGTCGATGGCGCGCCCGTCGCGCTCGCGCAGACCTGCCTACTGCCCGAGGCAAGCGTCATTTCGCGCGAGGAGGCGCAAGTCCTTCCATCGTACGAGATGCTCGAACGGCTGCCGGGCTGGCACATCGTCGATGCGGACATGACCGTGACGGCGGTCGCGGCCGCGAGCGATATCGCCGCGTATCTGGAAGTCTTACCAGGCGCGCCGCTGCTGGTGCTGCGCAGGAGCTCGCGACTCGCCGATGGGCGCGCGTGCGAGGCGACGGTATTCCATATTCGTCCGGAGCGTTTCGATCTGGCCGTGCGCAGCGGGCTTGAGGCGCGGGTGATCGGGTAGGTCAGGCTAAATCGATGCTCCGGGACGCCACAACGAACGCTCGGAAGAAGATCAAGTCGCCTCTTGGCCTACCCCTAAGCCTGCGGCGGCAAAAGCGCCGAAAGCAGGCGGCGCAACTGCGCGAGCTCGCCCGGTGTCAGCCTTGCAGTGAGAATGCGCTCGACCTGCTCGACTCGCGGACGCAAGGCCATAAGTTGCTTCTTACCGGCGCTGGTGAGAAACAGCACATAACTGCGCTTGTCGACAGGATCGTCGGCGCGCTCGATCAGGCCATTGCGAACCATGCGTGCAACGAGATCGGCAATCGTCGAACGGTCCACATCGAGTTGGTCCCCGAGTTGCCGCTGATTAACGCCCGGCGTCTCCTGCAGGATCTCGAGCGCCGCATACTGGACGCTCGTGATCTCTGCGGAAACCTCACTGAGCCAGACTGCTGCGTGGCGCTGTTGGGCACGGCGCACCAGACTGCCAGTAAATCTGGGGAGCGCGCCGGTGTCTTCAGGTTTGATCGGCAATTTCGGGGTTTCGGGTTTCGATGTGGTTTAACGCGTGCGGAAAATCGGCTCGAAGAAAGCGTTCAACTCCGCGTATGCGTTCAATGGAAGAACATGGGCCACGTATTGATCGGGACGTACGAGAACCAGCGCACCTCGTTCGCGATCGATGCCGCGCTCGTCGAAGATATCAGTCGTCGCGTCACTCGTAAATGCCTTTTCGTAGTCGATGAGGCCGTGGCGCCCCTTGCGCGGTAGCAGGAGGGTGGGCAGAGCGTCGAGACGGACTTCGCGATGCGGCTGCTGCAACACTGCGCGCAGATCGAGGACGCTGTCGACGTCGGCGTCCTTCGGCGTGACTCGCCGCAAAACCGAATCGGGCGACGTGTCGAGATGCTCGCACAGCGCATTGAGCGCACGGCCAGACGCGTCCGCGAACGCGTACAGGCGCCAGCGGCCATCCGCGCGAGCGGCGTGCCCGAGATGGAACGGCTTGGCATCCGCGAGACGAATGACAGGCGATGAGTGAAAGCGCGTGCCGATCCAAAAGCCTTTGGCGAGCGCCTGATGCGTCGCTTCGCCCGTCAAGGTGGCCGGCCGGTAACGCGTTGCGACGCCAGCCGTGTAGCGGCCAGCACGAACGAAGTAGGCCTGAAGCTCCGCAGGATCGACGCCGCCTGCCTCGGGCCGGTTGGGGTCCTTCGGCGGCGCGGCCATCATCGCCGACCATTCCTTGTCGAAATCGATCAGCTCCTGCGCAATGGGTTGGCGCTCATCCGAATACGTGCGCATCAGATCGGCGCCGCTACGCCCCTCCAGCACCGCGCCGAGCTTCCAGCCGAGATTGAAGCCGTCCTGCATCGACACGTTCATGCCCTGGCCCGCTTTGGCGCTATGCGTATGGCAGGCATCGCCCGCGATGAAGACGCGCGGTTCGCGGGAGGTGCCGTCGGCGGCAATGGCGTCGTCGAAGCGGTCGGTGAGGCGCTGCCCGACTTCATAGACCGAGAACCACGCCACTTCTTTCACGTCGAGCGTATAGGGATGGAGGATGCGCTGCGCCGTCTCGATGATGCGATCGACCGTGATCTGTTTGATGCTGTCGCGGTTCTCCGGGGTGACATCGCCGAGGTCGACGTAGAAGCGGACCAGATAGCCGCCTTCACGCGGAATGATCAGCAGGTTGCCCTTGCTGGCGGACTGAATCGCCGCTTTCAGGCGGATGTCCGGAAAGTCGGTGACGGCCAGCGCGTCCATGACGCCCCACGCGTGGTTCGCCGCGTCGCCGCGCAGCGTTTGTCCGATGGCCGTGCGGACACGGCTACGGGCGCCGTCGCAACCGACGACATAGCGCGCGCGCACGCCCACGGTTTCATCGAGCCGCGCTGAATCGGTACGCCGCAACGTGACTAGTACCGGATATTCATGCGTATCGTCGCGCTGAACGTCGACGACTTCGAGACCGTAGTCCGGTTCGATCCGTCGTGCGGAGCGGCGCATCACATCGAGCAGATATTCCTGGATGCGGGCCTGATTGACGATGACGTGCGGAAATTCCGAAAGACCTGTTTCGGTATCCTGAACGCGGCCGGTACGGCTGATCGCGCCGCGGTCATTTGCGTCGGGGCGCCAGAATACCGTTTCGTTGACCCAATAGGCTTCCTGCAGCAGGCGATCACTGAGGCCGAACGCATTGAACATCTCGACGGTACGGCACGCTACGCCATCTGCCTGGCCCATCTGCAGCGGTCCATCGCGGCGCTCGACGATGCGCGTGCTGATAGACGGGAATTGCGACAGTTGCGCCGCCAGCACGAGTCCGGCAGGGCCACTTCCGGCGATCAGCACGTCGACCGTCTCGGGCATCTGCGAAGCATGCGGGTTGTCGATGGCGGGCTCGATCGTGGGATCGCCGACGCGGAAACCGTTGAGATGAAACTGCATGACATCCTCCTCCGTTCTGTAGGTATCTACTGGCCGCAAATATACTCCGTACACCAACCATTTTGAAGTACTTCTTGCGAGGATGGATGTTTACCCTAGTGCGGGGGGGCGCTATTGGACTTTCGGGAGGGCCGTCAATGCCGCGTCATGGCCGGTTGCCCAGCATGGACCGACGGCAAGCCGAAGCGCCGCAATGACAGGTGTACTGGCGACGGATGTCGTCGGTGATTGCGCCATCGACTGACAGACCGTAGTCGATGAACAGTTCGTCGCCGGGCGCAATAGCGGCGAGCGCATGAATGAACACGCGCTTTCCCGTCTCGATTGCTTCGCAGTTGGGGGCGCAGGCATGGTTGAGAAAGCGGGCGCTGTTGCCGCCACGGCTGCCGTCGATCACCCGGCCATCGGACAGGCCAAACGCGAACGTATGGCCCGCCTCGGCTCGCTGACGAGCGGCGGCGCGCCGCCAGCTGGTCAACTCACCCTTGTACTCGATGATCCGTTCGCCCGCGGCGATCGGCTGCAGCGCGAACACACCTTTGCCATGCACGGGTGAGCGTCGGGCGGTGATACGTCGCAATCGCATGATGTCGTTTCCTTTGTGACTGTCTGATCTATCGACCATGCCAACCGCCGCCATGACCACCCCAGTAGCCGCCGATGCCGATGCCCAGGCTGACGGACGGCGCGACGTAGTATCCGGGACCATAGCCATAGACGGGTGCTGGCTCGTAACCGTAGCCATAGGCAGGTGGAGGGGCGACGACGCAGCCCGCCAGGCCAGTCGATACAAAGATTGCAAAGATTGCAAAGAGTAGTCGGGTCATGATTCTTTTCCTCCAATCATCGAGGATGAGTAGCACCAGCAACCATCGTACCCGAGGGAATACCCTCCAATCATCGCACTTGAATGGCCTGCAGGTCACGTGCTAAATTAAACTGTTATCGGTACCATAAAACTGTCAGCACGCCTGATAATATCCCTCCCAATGAGCACTATTCAAAATCCAGTTCTGCGCGGCTTCAACCCCGATCCGTGCGTATGCCGCGGCAAGGACGCATGGTATATCGCGGTGTCAACGTTCGAATGGTATCCGGGTGTTCTCATTTACGAATCTAAAGATTTCGTCAACTGGGAACTCAAGGCCACGCCTCTGGACAGGCTATCTCAATTAAACCTGATCGGAGAGCAGCCTTCGGGAGGCATATGGGCGCCCGCGCTGTCCTATCACGACGGTCTTTACTGGCTCGTCTATACCGACACCAAGGCGTGGAAAGGCGAGCAGAAGATCTCCCCGCTGCGTGACATGCACAACTACCTCGTGACCGCCCCGGACATCACCGGACCCTGGTCGGAGCCCGTGCACCTCATGTCGGGCGGATATGACCCATCACTGTTCCACGACGAATCTGGCAAAAAGTGGTTGGCCTATATCCGGCGCGATTTCAGGGGTATCTACGAGGATCTTTTCGCGGGCATCATTCTGCGCGAATACTCGGTGCAGGAAAGGAAGCTGATCGGAGAAGAACGTGTCATCTATAAGGGCGCGAATCTGAAGACCGATTACTTCATGAAATGTCAGATCTACGAAGCGCCGCATTTGCTGAAGAGGGGAGGCTGGTACTACCTGATCACGGCGGAAGGCGGCACGGGCTATACGCATGCGACGTGTGTCTCGAGGTCCCGCGATATTTTCGGCCCGTACGAGCTCCATCCTGACACGCCGATGCTCACGTCGCGCGACGTAAACGGACGAATCCAGCGGACCGGCCACGGCAATCTGGTCGAGGGACCCCACGGCCAGTGGTACATGACCTACCTCGGATCGAGACCAATCGATGCGCACACGAAGCGCTCACCACTAGGTCGAGAGACCTGCATCGCACCGATCGAATGGCATCCCGACTGGCCGCGCCTCGCCAGCGGCGGAGTGGTTCCCGCCGAATCTTTTGCGATCGACTCGGACATCGAGCAAAGGCTCGACAGCAGTTGGGCGGTCGATTTTGGACAAGGTGCGGCGCTGCCCCTGGAGATGCAGAGTCTGCGAATTCCCATTGGCGAGGACTGGTGCAATCTTCACGAGCGTCCGGGCTATCTGCGAATCCGGGGCCAGGAGTCGCCGACTTCGCGGTTCCATCAAAGCCTGCTGGCCTGCCGCATCCGTGACTGGCAGTTCGAAGTCGAAACGGTGCTGGAATTTTCGCCCAAGTCATATCTGCATATGGCTGGGCTCATGGCGCGCTACGACGAGAACACTTTCTACTATCTGTTCGTCACCCGCGACGATGACGGCACAAAGATACTGTCCTACATGGAGATGGATGCCGGCAGCTTCGCCTACAGCAATCGACTCGCGACGCTGCCAGAAGCCTCCGGCATCGGCCTGCGGGTTCGCGTCGTGGACGCGAAACTGCGCTTCTTCTATCGCGCGACGGATGGCGACTGGAAGGACCTCGGACTGGAAAAGGATTTCACCAAACTGAGTGACGAATATGCAACCCCCATCGGCTTCACGGGGGCTTTTGCGGGTATCACCGTCAATGACATGCTTGGTTTTCGCGAGCCTGCGGATTTCAGGTCGTTCTCCTACCGCCAACTGACCGGCTAGAGATCGGGTTTCGTTTCATTGCTGTCGTTTGATAATAAGGAAGACCTCATGCGCTTTCGTTGGAGACACCGCTATCTCGTGCTGCTGATCCTGTTTGCGATCTATCTGCTCTGTTACATGGACAGAATGATCATGGCAGCGGCTATTCCATTCATTGCGTCCGAGTTTCATCTGTCGGCGATGGAAATGGGGGGAATTCTCAGTGCGTTCTTCTTCAGCTACGCGCTATGTCAGATTCCGGCTGGCCTGCTCGCAGACAGGTTCGGCCCACGGCTGATGACGACAATCGGCATCACGTGGTGGACGATTTTCACAGCGCTCACTGGACTGTGCAATTCGCTCGGCTTGATGCTGGTGGTGCGGGTCGCGTTCGGCGTCGGCGAAGCGCTCTTTCCGCCGGCCGCGTTCAAGGCACTGTCGGCATGGTTTCCAAAGCGCGAAGTGGGGCGGGCGACTGGGCTGATGATGACCACCAATGCCCTCGGACCCGCTCTGGCGCCGCTGTTCGTGGCGGCCGTCATGGCCGTGTGGGGATGGCGCGCCATTTTCACGAGTCTGTTCATACCCGGCATCGCGATGGCTGTATTCGGCTGGATCTACATCAGAAACAGCCCGAATCAAAGCAAGCACGTTTCGGAAATCGAATTAGAGGAAATCGGCAACAGCGAAAAAACGTTGTCGACCTCGGCCGGCACGGCGGATTTTTCTGGATTGATAAAAACGCCTCTAGTCTGGTGGTGCTTTGTGACCTTGTTCGTTTTCAGCATTGCGTCGTGGGGAATCATGAGCTGGTTCCCGACCTATCTGCTGAAGGCACGCGGACTTTCGACGGCCAGGATGGGCATTATGGCGTCGGTGCCATTTCTGGTCGGCACGATTGCCTATTGCATCACGGGCTTTCTTTCCGACAAGTTCTTCCGCAATCGCCGCGAATTGCTTGTCGTCCTCGGCTGCATCGTGGCGGCCATCTTTGCCTATCTGACGGCCCATGCCGAGACTGCGGAGACGGCGGTGTTCTATCAGACGATCGGCTACTTCTTCTCGACCATGGCCGGCTGTTCCCTGTACACCATCCCGAACGCCGCGCTGCCAAATAAGGTCGTCGGGTCGGCGATCGGCTTCGTCAATGCAGCGGGTCAGCTGGCTGGATTTCTTTCCCCGCTGATCGTCGGCTACATCCTGACCAGGACGAATAACGACTTCAATATCGTGTTCCACCTGTTCGTCGGATGCTTTTTGCTGGCTTCGGTTTCCGCGTGGTTCATCAACACGAGGATAGACCGTAGCGACACCGACACGCAGACCGCTGGGAGAGAGGTGGCCGCGCGAAATCAGACGGCGGGATGAGTCATGCGCGGATGCGGTGCGGGTGACTCTGATGCCGCCACAGCATGATGGGGCGACGAGCACTTCGTCGCCTTTATCCGCCAATTTCGCGAGGCTTTGTCAGGCAAACGCTGCTAGCACGGGCGTCAGATTTTCAGTCGGGAAACCTTTGTGCCGGCAAGTGACACATCTGCCATCAGACCGGCGTTGGTCAACACGATCGCCACGACGGGCGCGGTGGCCGTTGTCGTATCGATCTGTCCGTTCGCTCCGACCTTCAGGAGCGCGACTGAGCCTTCGCCACCGACCGACCAGCCTTTGGAATTGCGGAAGCTCTCTAGCGCATCATGCGTCATGAACAGGAAGATCATGGCCTTCGACTGTGCACCCGCCTGCAAGCCGAATGAGGCCGCTGCCGTGCTGTAGTAGCCGACTGACTTCCCTCCTACCCGTAACGCACCTTGGCCGTATTCGCCACCCGCAACGAAGCCGGCCTTGATCACGGACGGGAACACGAGCACGCCGTTCGCCTTGGAGACGAGTTCTTTCGAACCGCCGACCGTTTCAAATAAGCGTGTCAAAGTCTCGTTCACCTTGGCATCAATTTCATGACGCTTCGCTGCGTTGGACTCAGCGGCCACCGCGACACTCATCGTCGCCGGCGATCCGTTGAGCGTCAAGCCTGCGGCCGCGATCATCGCCGCACCTGTTCGTAAGAAGTTTCTCCTGCGCATGGTTGCCTCCGTCATGGTTGATGGTCGAACCCGTGAGACTGCACCGGAAAGCGTGCTGCCAGTCATCAACTAATCGTAGAAGATGACGGCAATATTGTATGTAAGGGACGGCAGGGCGGGGTGTTGACGTGCGTCAATTCTTGCGATCATGTCGGCGCGACCTTTTGATTCGCCGTGGCCGGCGCACCAGAGACGAATACGCCGAATGTGAAGTGCCGTTAGGGATCGACGCCAGGCTCCACCGCCTGCGCCCGTTGCGATGACACATCAGCGTCGCGCGGCGTCGCCTTTGACACCGACCATCAACGCGATCCCGCTAAGCACAAGCAGCCCCGCAAGAAGATAAACAGCAAGATCCATGCTGCCCGTCGTAGTACGGGTCTGACCGATCACCCAGGGGCTAACGATGCCGCTGGTAATACCGATGCTGCTGATCAACGCAATGCCCGACGCAGCCGCTTTACCGGACAAATAGCTGGTAGGAACCGCCCAGAAGATCGGCAGCGCCGCGAAGATCAACACAGCAGCCAGCGACAAAATCGCCAACATCGCCGGAAAACTGCTCAGATGCAGCGTGAGCGCCGCAAGCGCAAGACCCCCACCCACTGTACAGAACGCGAAATGCTTACGCCGTTCCCCGGTTCGATCCGAGCGGCGCGCAATCAGAATCAGACCCACCGCGCCGATGGCATTCGGCACCACCGTATAAAGACTGACCGCCACGACATCCTGAACGCCGAAATCGCGGATCATCAACGGCATCCAGAAGTTGAGCGTCAGCGAGGCACAGGTCAGCGAAAAATAGATGAACGCGAACAGATAGACGCGCGGATTGAGCAACGCGGCAGCGAAGCTGCGACCGTCGTGCCTGCTGTCTTTCGCCTGGCCTTGTGCGCAAAGCGCGACGAGCCGGTCCTTTTCAGCCTGCGTGAGCCAGCTCGCGTCGTGAGGCTTGTCGACCAGAAAGCGCCAGGTGAGCAAGGCGAGGATCACAGCCGGAGCGCCTTCGATTGCAAACATCCACTGCCAGCCGAACAGGTTCAGCACACCGCTCATATCACGCATGATCCAGCCGGAGAACAGTCCACCGAGCACACCCGCGACCGCCACGCCCGCGAAGAACACCGAGATCACGGCGGCGCGCCGGTTGGCGGGAAACCAGTGGGTCAGATACAGCACGATGCCAGGGAAAAAGCCCGCCTCGAACACGCCCAGCATGAAGCGCAGCACGTAAAAGTGCGCGGGCTTCGACACGAACATCATGCACATCGACGCAATGCCCCATAGCAGCATGATCCGCATGAAGGTTTTGCGCGCGCCGTATTTGGCCAAGAGGATGTTGCTTGGCACGACGAACAACACTGGAAATATACTCCGTGTCGAGCCGTGAAAAACGGGGCTGCAGGTGGTTCACACCGCCGCCGATGTGCAGATAAGGGATACGCAATGCGAACGGCGCTGCGTCCGGATTCGAGCGCCTGCCGGGTGGATTGGGGGCGCCGTCACACTCAGGCTTATGAGGCGGCGTCCGGGCACATTTGGACATTGCGCCGACACCCCGGACGTCGGCGCCTCGTCAGATAGCAGACATCGATGAATGGATCACGTTTCGTTTTCGTGAGACCACCGCTGTATCGTCTCGCGAGTGGTTATCGGATCCATCAACGCATTCCCCCATTTCGCTATTTCCTCAAGCACCTCCCTTGTTTCCGAAAATGCGAATAAGCAATCGATGCTGCGGAGACCTTCATTTTCAAGCCAGACTGGTACCGTTGCACCTTCAAGGATTTGGCCATTTTCTATCCGTGACTCGACGTGCTTCATCGCGTTGTAAATAGCATTTAGACGTTCGGCCTGAGATCCATCGCCCTTTTCGAACATTTTTATATCCAAGGGCTTTGCGAGTAGCTGATACGCGTGCCAAGACTGCCCTACGAAAGCTTCCCAGTGAGACAGAGCGTCAACGTATTTGGACGCAGATTGACGGTCGCCCTCCAAGAACGCAAGCGTAAGGTCACGTGCACGTGCATGCTCAGCAAATGCTTGGCGACCTCTGCGTAGGAAGTTGAAAACATACGTCTGAAAAGGCTGAGCGAATTTTCCGCGGAGGGTGGAATTGAGAAAAAAGTTTGCAATCCAGTGTTCAGCTTGTCCAGCTAAAACGGAACCATCCGGAATGTCCGCTTTATCGAACTTGCCAATGCCGGGCGCTAGACCTTGCTCTAATGCGTACCAAGTGAACCTTGCCATTATTAGTTAATCCTTGTGAGGGCATAGTAGATAGTATGCATCGAAAGACTATCGACTGTGAAAGCACGCAAAGCAGGATCGTTCGCGCTACGTGATCGAAGCTCAAACGTCGCCGTGCCCGAAAATCCTGCGTACCAGTCCGACACCCAGCTGCGGCTCCAGACCTGCCGCGAGCCGCGCGCGCCGCTCCCGATCGAGCGTCGGCTGATCAAGCGGCGGCAAGTCGGCGGGCGGCGCGCGGCGACGTCGCAATTCTGCAAGGATCATGTCACCGCCGAGTTCCTCCGGCGACAGATTCCGCGCACGTGCGTAGGCCATCAACTGCGCCTTCGCGCCTCGCGTGAGCCAGACGACCTGCGGTTGCCCTGTTGTCATCGCTGCCCCCAAAAAAAGACCGCGCTAGGAGCTTACGCCAGCGCGGCATGCAGGAACAGCCTAGCATTCAAATCGACCGCCGCTCGTCGCGATGTCGTCGGCGCGGGTCGCCGCGGGGTCGCGGCGCGGTCGGTGTCGGGTCGCCCCCCGGATCGCAATGTGCGACGTGATGAATCTATAAGGGTGCGGAGATGTCGTCCGCCCGCGATTTTTTTCCTGCCCGCCCCCCCGGGGCATGGCCGCCCACACTCAAAGCTTTACGATGCGCGCGGGAGCACGGCGCGTAAGCGAACGCAGCGCGCGATCCTCCGCCAGCATTCGCTCGACCAGTTGCTCGGCTTCGCCCATGTGGCGCGCGCCAAGAATCTTTGCGTCCGTGTTTGCCCCAATCGTCACGACCGATAATTCGACCCAACGCCAGCGCCGGTACACCTTGCCGCCTTTCTCGCGCGGCACGGTTTCCAGTGGCACGAAGCCCACGGAGACGGCGCGCACGAGTTGACTTTTGATGGCCTCCCAGGCCTCATTGCAGCGATCGCGCAGGCTGCCCGGCGTGTCGATGCGGGCAACGCGCGCGCGAAATCTGATGCCTTCGCGAGTCGGCTCTGCGGACAGCACGCTGCCGATCGGTTCCTCGCGCCGGTGTTGCCACAACAATGGCAACGGCGTTTCATACACCGCGCCCATCGATTCCAGAATGTCCGAGAAGCTGTCAACGGCTGGCGTCGTCGCGACGCCGACAATCTCGCGCAGCTCTTCGCTGGTGCTGTCAGCGCGCAGCAGCAGCAATGAGGTTGCGTGTTTGACTTCGCGGGCGGCGGGTCGGGTTGCGCTCATGTCATGCTCCTTCATCTCACTGCGGGTAGGTCACGGCGAGCGAGCGGTGCGCGCCATTGCGCAGCATCACGAGCACGACCCACTGCGTGCGTATGTCGTCCCGGTCGACCAGCACATCATCAACGGCCACGCCGCGTTCGCTTTCGCGCAGGTCGAGCACGGCAGCGCTGATCGCGCGCACGTCGGCGGGCAGTCCTGCCAGTGAGCCGGCACGCACGGCGGCCAGTACGCCGCGCTCGAGCCGGGCGGCCTCGCGGTAGTAGTCGCGCACGGCGCGCTCGTTTTCGATGCGCTCGATCTCGCTCATGGCGGTCTCCTTCGATCAGGCCGTGCCCTGCCAGTCGATATTGACCACGGCGGCCACGCAGCCGGGGCGGCCAATTGCCCAGTCGAGCACGCGCGTGAATCTCAGTGCGCCCATGTTGGCGGCCCACAGATCGACGTTCGAGCCGTCCGGCATGGTGAGGGTCGCCTGTTCGGACGCCGAGAATTCCGCGCCGCCGTCGAACATGACAACGCCCGACGTGTCAGTCAACGCCAGAATCGAATCGGGCACGCCACGCGCCGCGCACAGCGGCAGGCCGCCGAGCGCGCCGCCCTGTATGGTCACGTCTGCCGAGCCCAGTGCGTCGCCGTAGAACGCAAGCCGCACAGCGGTCCGCGTCGAGCACGCCCAGCACGAGCGCGCCAGATCGCCGCGGAATTGCGAGAGCAGCGACGCCAGATCGTTGCGGATCGCGTCGGCGCTCGTGCCGCTCGATTGCACCGTGACAGCGTCATGTGTGAGCGAAGTGGGTGCGGTGCCGCTGCCGTCATTGGCGGGGTCAAATAGCGCACTTGACTCGGCGTAGTTGATGGCCTCACCCGCGTCGTTGCCCAGCTGCCGCATGAATGTGTCACCCAGTTCTCGGCCCGCTTCGACGGTGTAGATCAGGATTCCGCCAACACTTGTGCTGCCACGCAGGCGGACGGTCTCAAAGCTCGTGCTCGTGACGGCAATCGGTTGCGCCTCATTGCGCCATGAAGCGGCGGGCGGTTCGGTCTCGCAGAGAACGGGCACGCCCGGCGCGGCTCGCCGCCACGGGCTCACGGCGGCGATCGCATTGATGATGCTTCGCGACGGCACGCCCGCGATCAGATCGCCGAATGCGGTGGCGTCGCCGATGACGCCGGTCGTGATCGCGGTGCGCAGGATCATGGTTGCGTCCGCACCTTCGCCCCAGCGCGAATGCGCCATGTGATACGCGCCGTGAATGTTGCCCTTGCAGCGTGTCACGGCGGCCAGTGCCTGCGCGAGCGCGGTTACTTTCATTGCACGTTTCCCTGTGAGCGGATCGGCCCGCGCAGCGCGGGACCGTTCCCTACAGGATCGGCGATGGCGGGCGGAAACGCTTCACGACAGTTCGCAGGTTTTCCCGGGGTTTCTCGGCTTCAACCAAAGCCCAGCATGTCGGCGGCCACTTCATGCAGATCGATCAGACGGCGGTTGCTGCTGTCGCGCCGCACGGTATAGCGCAGCGTGCCCAGTTGCTCGCGCTTGCGAAAGCAGCCGGGCCTGCGGTCCTGCAGCGCCTCGGCATAGCACTCTCGCACCAGCAGATCACCGCGCACGAATCCGTGCAGTTCGTCGCGCACCTGCGCGGCCAGCCGGATCGCCAGATCGTGCACGGCGCGCTCGCGGGGAACGGTCAGCGGCGCGTCGTCGGGTTTCATGTTGTCGGCTCAGTCGTCGTCGGTGCCGGTCGGGTCGTCGGTGCTGTCGTGAACCAGACGCAACCCGCCCTCGGCGGCGAGCGCGTCAACCTGTTGCATGGTCATTGGTGGTAGCAGCGCCTCGACGGTGGGCATGGCGGCCAGAAAGGCTTTGGCGTCGGCGGTGCCGAGCAGGCCCGCTAACAGCTCGGTTTGCGTCGCCGCCTGCCACCGCTCCACGCTCAACTTCGCATCCTTCACGGCGAGGTCAATTTTCGCCACAGCCAGCTTGCGCAGTTCTGCGCGCCGTTCCCTTATCGCGTAGCTGCCACGGTCGTTGAAGAACACGTTCAGGCTCGGCAGGTTTTCACTCGGCACGCCGTCGCGCAGCAATGCGGCCTGCATTTCGGCTGTTGCTTCTGCTGCCTTTGCCTTTGCGACTGCCACGGCTTCGGCCCAGCGCTCGTCGTCTGAGCGGAATCGTTCGCTTAGCCGGCGCTCGGCTTCCGCATGCAGCAGCGCGGCGCGCTTGTCGATGTCCGCCTTTGCCACCCTCGCGCGAAGCCGTACCGTTTCGCGCAGCGCGTCGCGTTCCTTCGCGGTCATCCTGTTCTCGTTGTGCATGTTCATCGTTCGCTCCTTCGTTCGAAAGTGGTCGATGAGGTTGACAGGCTTAACAGATAGATAAGATTGACGATTCATACAAACCTGTAAGGCAAGTCAAGCAGGTAAAGTCAGTAAAGCTAAACAAATGAATACAGGTAGTAAAGGAAGTAAACTATCTCTCTCTTATATCTACTGTCTTTCTGACATCGCTTCGACCATCTGCCGGGCCATCGGCGTGAGGCTCGGAATCCCGCCCGGCAGCGTCAAATAGGCGTCTGCCTGAAGACGGCGCAGCATCTGCCACACCGCCTGACGCGTCACGCCGAGCGCGTTCATGAGTTCCGTCGGCATGCGCTGTCCGTGGTAGATCGCCTGCAGGTAGCGCAACTGTTCGGCGCTCGCCATGCGGTCGCCTTCGCAGACATAGCGGAAGCGCAAATCGTCACCGAGGCGCAGCACGTGGCACGTGTCGCCGCTGTCGCGGCCACGCTGGTAGAGCTTCGTCAGGTCGCCTTCGCGGCGCAGCACGAACAGCGTGTCGGCGTTGCCGCTCACGGCGAACGAACCGCTGATGGCGCTGAACGGATCGCCGTCGAGCGGCGGCGACTTGACGGTGTGCAGCACGGCGATAATGGCGATGGCGCGCGAATTCGCTTCGCGCGCGAGCCACTGCAGCTGGTCATTCTCGAAGTCGTACTGATCCATGCCGCGCGGCGCGACGGCGCAGAATTTCTTCCACGTATCGAGCGCGACGATGGACACGCCGGGTCGCGCGTCGAGCAGATCCACGAAGGCCGCGCGGTTGCCGCGTCGCCAGTCGAGTACCCAGCCCATGTCGGGGACATCGCTCTGGTCCGGGTGCAGCATCAGGAGCCGTTGGTAAATTCTGTGCTTCGAATTTTCGAGATCGATATACAGTGCGCCGCCGCGTTCGACTTGACGTCCCCACACCGGATATCCGCACGCAATCGACAGGCACCAGTCGGCGACGAGCAGCGATTTTCCGGCCTTGGGCCGGGCCGCGATCACCGCGAGTCCGGGCGCCAGCAAGCCGGGAATCACGTGCCGCACCGGCTCGGGCGGCGACGCGATCAGTTCAGCAGCACTAATCACCTGCGGCTCCCATATCTCGACGGTCTTTACCTTGCCGCCGCCGGTCGGCGGCGTCTGGCCGTTGGCCTTTGTGGCGCGTTCGGCCTGCTCGCGTTTTGCCTGTGCGTTGCGCCTCTGGCCCAGCCGCTCGGCGGACTGGCGCAGCGCGTCTTCATAGGTCGCCGGGGGGATGGAACCGGGCACCTCACGTTCGTCGGGCTGGCTCATAGCGCCCCCTCACGGGCGCGCGTTTCCAGCCACAGGCGCGCCGCCATCCACACGTCCTCTGTGATCCATGAACAATGCTCGCGCCATTGGTCAGGCGTCATCTGCGCTTCGCACCGCGCGAGTTCCGCCGCGACGTGTTCCTCGACATGACGTTGCAGCGCTTGCGGGGACGCGAAGCGGCGCACACTGTTGAGCGTCACCGTTCGGCCTCCCTATGCGTTTCGTTATGCGAAGGATCGTGCGGAGGGACGTACATGCGAACCGCCCCCTCCGCACGAAGGAAGGCCTCGTACGCGTCGAGTGCGAGCGTCCAGACCTGTTCGGCAAGCTCCGGTCCGCTTGCGAGAATGTGGCCCGCGCTGTCGATCACAGCGAGCGAAGCGGGGTTGCCCGCCGCAGTCTCGACGCGCAGGCCACCGGGAGCGGTCGCACTGAGCACAGGACAATCCACCTTCATGGTTGCCTCCGTCACGCCGCCACGGTCGTGCTTTGCTCGGGCAGTTCGCCAAGGGTCAACAGATCGAAAACAACGGGCTCGAAGCGTTCGGTGTCGGCGATCATGGGACGGCGCGGACCGGTCTGGCGGATAACGTCGAGCGATTTCAGCCGGTCACCGTGACGCCGCTGAAAATGAATCCAGCTATTCGCGCCGCCGTCGTAACCGAGTTCGGGATGAGCACGGGCAAAGTCCTGCCATTCGGCTTTGGCCGAGCGCCACTTTGTGATGGTGCGACGCATGTTATGCACTCCTGATGTATCACCTGATTTAGACGGGTGTCAGAAGTAAATGTAATTGCGCCCGTGGCACGATGTCATTCTGAATCTGCGCGTCCTGTTTTCTTTATAATTCTGACGCGCATGAATTTAGACAGATTCGCCGCGCTCGACTTTCACAAGCGGCGCGATCTCGTCCCGATAGCGATAGTACGCATCGCGGGCTGTCGCGTAGCTCACGTTGAATTCAACAGCGACGGCAGGCAGGGCTGCTTTCGGTTTCTCCTTTGCCGCAACGCGTCGGCACACTGCGGTGCATATTTGCATCGCGCGCTGCTGCGCGTCAGTGAGCACCTGTTCTTTCGGCACCGGAACGGGGAAACTGACGCGCCAACGCTTCTGGTCAACCGGATCGTCGGGCAGCGAGAGCAGTTGTCGCGCCACGAGCAGCGCGGCGCGGTCGGCGGTCGTCAGCCGCGCCTTGCGGTTAAGTAGTCGCCGGTGAATCTCCAGCGCGTGCAACTGCGCAGCATCGCGCAGCACGTCCTCTTTCAGCGCAGCAACCTGCGCGTACACCTTCGCGGGATCGGCGGCACCGTCCACGCCTGCGAGCGCGGCGTCGATGGCGGCGAACTTCTGGCGCAGGGACTTCAGCGCGGCGCTACGCGCGGCGTCCGCGCTCATGCGGCACGCCTCGCGCGGTCGAGCTTCCTGCGCGCGGCCTTGACGGCGCTCAGGTCCGCATCGACGCCGCTGATCAGCGAGCCCGACACGCGGTCGAGTTCCAGCCGCCGCGAGATGCCAGCCTTGCTCACGAGCACGAGGCCGATGGGCGGCGTCTCGCCGTCCGCTACGGAACGGAAGCCATTAATGAAAATGGTGATGCGTTCGAACGTGTCGAGCACCAGCCTGCGCGCCGTCGTGCGCGCATCGTGGTCCAGCGCTTCGACGCCATGCACCAGCTTCGCCCACTCGCCAGCAGCAGCGGGAACGCTAAGGCTCTGTGCGTGGGCGAGCTCCTGTTCGAGATGCGCGACTTCCTCGCGCGTGGTCTTCAGTGTCTTGCCGATGCTGCGCGCCTCAGTCTGGAAAAACTCGCGCTGCACGTCATCATCGTCCTCGCAGTCCGCGATCGAGAGCGTGAGGTTGTTCATCTTGCGTTCGAGTTTTTTCTGCTCGCCGCGCGCGATGGCGAGACGTCCCGCGATGCCCTTGCTCGGATCGTTGCCCTCGACCAGCGCGGAAAGATTGAACTGGTTGGCGCAGAATGCCATTACTCCGCGTTCGACGGGCACGGCACTGCACGAGCCATGCGCGCAGCGGTTCTCCATCGTCGTCACTCCACTGCATCGCAGTCGTCGATGGCCGTCTTGCGGCCGACCGTCATCCTGCTTGTTGCGGGACAGGATGTTCTGCGCGACGACCGGGCGCGAGCAGTGACCGCAGCGCATGAGACCCGCGCCGGTAAAGAGGTTGACCAGAGTGCCTTTCCCATGACGGCGACCGCGCTGGTCGAGCAGGTGCTGAAGGCTCTGGAACTCGGCCTCGGTCATCAGCGACGGGTAGTAGTCCTTGAGCGTGGCGCTGTACTCGACCTTCTGCGTCTCCTTGTCCATGATCGTCACAAGGCGCTCGCCCACGAGGTTGCGGCAGCGCATGATCTGATACACGCGGGACGTGTTGCTGATGCCCTTGGGGGCTGTGTAGCCGTCGGTGCGCAGTCTTTCGAGGATCGCGGTGCCCCCGTGACCCTCGCGGAAGTAGCGGATCATCGCGCGCACGGGCTCGGCATGTTTCTCGATGATCTCGAAGCGCTTCTCGTCCTTCGAGTACTGGACCCATGACGGGTCCGCGCCCACGGCCAGATGGATGCCGCGCTCGCCTTTCTGCCAGCGCTCGCACTTGATGCGCATAGCGTCGCGAACCCGGTCGCGCTTCATTCTCGACTCATCGTTATTGCGGACCATCATCCCGACGCTGACAAACAACAGGCCGGGGTTCTCCTCGATCGTCTGCTGGTTGTAGACGTTGCCATCGGTGCCCGTCACGACTGTAATCCCGTGGCCGATGATCGTGGTGAGCAGGTTCATCGCCTTGACGACCTTGTCACGACTCAACCGGTCGAGCGCTTCGACATACAACACGCAACCCTGCTCGATGCGTCCCGACTTGATCTGTTCGATGAACGCGCCCAGCGCGCTGCCCATCTCCGTGTTCTTTCCCCGGAAGGCAGACTTGCCGAGATCGCGCATCGTGAGTGATTCATCGAACACGAACCCGTGTTCGAGTGCCCACTTGCGCGCGCCCTCGATCTGTCGCGCGATGCCCGTGCCCGATGCCTGCCGTACGTCTGAAATACGGAGGTAGCTGAAGAGACGCTTCTTGGTAAGTGTCTGTAATGACCGCTGCATGGTAGTTCCAGCCAAAAAAAAAGCACTGAAACTACAGTATATATCGCGTTCGGATCGTCACTTCGCACAGCACGTAGCCGACGTAGAACACGGCGGCGCCAAGCCCGTACATCGCGTCGCTGAAGCCGAGATCGTGCTTCATCTGCAATTGCGCGAAGCCGATGTTGATCCGGTCCAGAAAGGACACGACGTAGCAAATGAACAGAAACGGCACGATGCGCCAGGCGACCTTCTGAAACATCGAATCGTCGCTCGCGACAGGCGCGATGTGGTCAATGGCGTTGCCATCGAGGGAATGTTGCATGTCTCGCTCCAGGTGCGGGACGCGCCTGTGCGAAGACGAGCGCGCCCGAGGCGTCTAGCGCGCCTTCGTGTGTTGAACGGTAAAAAGGAAAGGCCGGACGGCCTTTCCTCGACTGCGGGGGGCGATCAGTTCTGCAGCGCGTCCCACATTTCCTTGTCGCGTTGCGCGGTCCAGATGCGCGGGTGGCTGATGCCGCTTGCTTCGTCGTAGGCTCGCGACACGTCGAACGGCAGGCAATGCTCGTAGATGAAGACATTGCCGAACTTCGGGTCCATCGCCTTGCGCGTGAGCGCCATCGCACCCTTCAGGTCGAGCTTGTCCTTGAATGCTTCACGGCCTGCCTGCAATAGCGTGGTGACGAAGTCTTTGGTGTAGTCGAGGCCCTTGTTCACGTCCGCGGGCGTCAGCAGCGCGGGGCCGCGTCCCGGCACCAGCTTCTGCGGATTCAGGGCGCGCAGTGCTTCGAGCGTCGCCGGCCACTGTTCGAGCTGCGCGTCGCCGCAGTAGCAGGCCGCGTCGTACTCGACGAGGTCGCCGGAGAACAGCACCTTCTGCGACGGCAGCCACACCACCGTGTCGCCCTTCGTGTGGCCGGAACCGAGATGCGCGATGCGCACTTCGAGCTTGCCGAGAAAGAGCGTCATTTCCTTTTCGAAAACCAGCGTCGGCCACGTCAGACCGGGCACCGTTTCGACACCCGCAAAAAGGCGCGGGAAGCGTTCGATTTCCGACTTCATATCGGCTTCGCCGCGCTCGACGATCATCTCGTAGGTGCCGCGGCTGGCGATCACCTGCTGCGCGCCTTCCTTGAAGTACGCCGATGCGCCCAGCACGCGCACCGCGTGATAGTGCGACAGCACGACGTATTTGATCGGCTTGTCGGTGACGCTGCGGATCTTCGCGATCAGGTCTTGCGCCATGGCCGGTGTGGCGGTGGTGTCCACGATCAGCACGCCGTCGTCACCGATGATCACGCCCGAGTTCGGGTCACCCTCGGCCGTATACGCATACGCGTTTTCCGACAATTGGGTCCACGTGATCTTCTTTTCTTCCAGGTCGGCCTGGGATGCGAAAGCCTTCGCCATGTCTGTCTCCGTCTAACGACTCGTTGGGGGATGACTAATAGTCGTCGTCACTCGGATATTTGTCAATGACAAAATACCTTGTCATTCACTAACATAGGGTAAACTCCGTTGGTTGGTCGGCAGAGTCCGATCGGATACCATTTAGGCCTTCCACGGACAACGCGATGGCTGATACGACAAGCGAAAAGAAACAGCGGGGCATTCAGAGCGTCGAGGTCGGCGGTCGTCTGCTGCAGGCGCTGGCGCGACAGCGCGAACCGCTCGGGCTGACCGAACTCGCCGGCGAGGCGCAATTGTCGTCGGCGCAGGCGCACACGTATCTGGTGAGCCTGACGCGCCTCGGCCTCGTCAAGCGTGACGCACTGACCGGCAACTACGAACCGGGGCCGCTCTCATTGCGGCTTGGTCTCATGCATATCGAACAACAACCGGTCTATCGCATCGCGGCGCCCTATGCGGCTGCGCTCGCGGAGCGGATCGGTCTTAGCGTGGCGATCTGTGTGGCGGGCGTGCAGGGTCCGGCTATCGTGCGATACGAGCGCAGCGGTTCTCCGCTGCATGTGAATCTGCACATCGGCACGGTGATGTCGCTCGAGGCGACGTCGACGGGCCGCGTCTTCTGCGCGTTCTGCCCGCCCGAGCAGGTCGCGGAAATGGCGAGAAACCAGGCGCACTCGGGGGACCCCACGCCAGCCCGCGGCCGTGCGGCGAAAGGGCTGGCTAGCGCGGAGTGGAGCAAACGCTTCGATGAGATCCGCGCGCGCGGCATCGAGCGCGGGATCGATGCGCCGAGTCCGGGCATCAGCAGTCTGAGCGTGCCGGTGTTCGATGGCGAACAACGGATGCAACTCGCGTTGACGGCGATCGGCTCGTCAGGCTCGATCGACGTCGAGTGGGATGGCGCGGTCGCGCGTCAGTTGCTGGAAACTTCCCGACGTATCACCGAAGCGGTGGTCACACGCACCTGAGAACCATGCAGATCGAAACCCCGGGCGCGTCCGACGCGAACTCGCCTCAACTCAACGACACGAAAGCGCAGCGCGGGATCAGCGCGCTCGACAACACCGGCGAACTGCTGCTGGCACTGGTTGCCGCCGGCCGTCCGCTGTCGCTGCGCGATCTCGCGGCTGCCGCCGGGATGCCCGCGGCCAAGGCGTTTCCGCATCTGGTGAGTCTACTCAAGGTGGGCTTGCTGAGCCGCGACGACGCGGGTCTTTTCAGCGCGGGACCGCTCGGCATGGAACTCGGCCTGATCGCATTGCAGCGCATGTCGCCGATTCGCGATGCCGAACCGGAGATCGTCACGCTGGCGGCGCAGTCCGGTATGAGCGTCGCAGTGGCGATTCTTGGGCCTCTGGGTCCCACCGTAATCCGCTTCGAGGAGTCGGCAAGACCGCAACACGTGAGCCTGCGGGTGGGCACCGTGATGTCGCTCGTCAACACCGCGATAGGACGCGTGTTCGCCGCGCATCTCGCGGACGACGTATTGGTCGGCCTGCTGTCACAGGAATCGATCAGACTCGCGGGCGCGCCGGCCGCCGAGGTGCTCGTGTCGCCGAAAAAGGGCCCGCCGTCGTTGGCTCCGGCCTATCAGGCGCGCCGCGCGAAGGTTCTGAAAGAGGGTATCGATGACGCGCTCGATGCGCCGGTGCCGGGCATCGGCGCGTTGGCCGCGCCCGTGTTCGATCACACGGGCAGCGTCAGTCTGGTGGTCGCCGTGATCGGTCCGTCGGGCAGCTTCGATTACAGCCCCGATGGCGCGACCGCACAAAGGCTGCTCGCCACGACCAGACGGCTGTCGTGGCGGTTCGGCTGGATCGGGCGATGATCCTTCCGCTGAACTCGCTCAGGCCGCGCGCGGTGGCGGCTCGGTCATGCAGGCTCCGGTGCCACACCCGCGCGCGCCAGCGCGAGCGCTTCGAACAGCACCTCGGCATCGCCAATGTGGTTCGCGAGCAGCAGCACCAGCTTCGCGTTCATGAAATGGCTTTGCTCGTCGCTCAGTCCGTTGTGCGCGTCGATGAGTTTTTCGTAGAACGCGTCGGGGTCCGCGATGTTCGTTTCGATGTTCAGCTTGTTCATGATGGTTATCCGTTGCAGGTTGCGCGATCCACGGCCTTGGCGACCGACGCGGTGTCGAGGGCGCGCCAGCGCGCGCAGACGTGCTGATCCGGGCGCAGCAGATAGAACGTGCTGGGCCGGGCATCGAAGCGTTGCGTGACGACGCCTTCGATATCCTCCACCACCGTGACGTGCGGCATATCGGGCAGAGCGGTCACGGCCGCGCCACGCGGCACGACGATCAATGAGTGGACTGGAACCGCGAGCCGCGCGAGCGCGCGAAGCTGTTCGGCGCATTTCGTCGGGTCGTCGCCCGGTCCGCAAAAATGCACGCCTGTGAAGCCGCTGTGGCCCGTCTGATTCAGGAACCATGCGTCGTCGCCTGCGAGTTTGACGGGCGCGTCGGTGCATGCGGCACCTGGCACCATCGTGCCGGAGAACGCGTCGGCGTCGGGCGTGTTCAGTGGTGAGTCGTGCAGCACCGCCGGCACCGACAGGCGGCCGCTGTTGACGAGGCGCCGCGCGAACGGACACTCTTTTGCGAGCTTCAGCGTGGCATCGCGGAACATCCGCGAAACCGCGCTTTTTGGCGTGATGAAGTCGGTGGCGCGCGATGAGTTCAGGATGTTTTCGTCCGCCGCATATTCGCGCTCCGATGCATAGGTATCGAGCAGGGCGGGCGGCGCGTCGCCATTGACGACCAGACGCAGCTTCCAGGCCAGATTGTCGGCATCCTGCACGCCGCTATTCGCGCCGCGCGCGCCGAACGGCGACACACCGTGCGCCGAATCGCCCGCGAACAGCACGCGGCCATGCCGGAAACTGTCCATCCGCAGACATGAGAACGTGTAGACGCTGACCCATTCGAGCTCGAACTCGGCATCGTCGCCAAGCAGTGCTTTCACGCGGGGAATCACTTTTTCAGGCTGCTTTTCCGCGACCGGATCGGCGTCCCAGCCGAGCTGGAAATCGATGCGCCAGACGTTGTCGGGCTGTCTGTGCAGCAGTACTGATTGATTGCGATGGAAGGGCGGATCGAACCAGAACCAGCGTTCGGTCGGAAACGGCGCCTTCATTTTCACGTCCGCGATAAGGAAGCGGTCCTTGAAGGTGCGCCCGTGGCTGTCGAGACCAAGTGCCTTGCGCGCTGCGCTGCGTGCGCCGTCGGCGGCGATCACGTATTGCGCGCGCATCGGATAGATGCCGTCAGGTGTTTCGACCTGCAACTCGACATGGTCTTCTTGCTGGGTCAGGCCAATCACATTGCTTTTCCAGCGCATCTGCAGATTCGCGGTTTGCTTCGCGCGGTCCGCCAGATAGCCCTCGACGTAGTACTGCTGCAGGTTGATGAATGCAGGGCGCGCGTGGCCTGTCTCGGGCAGCAGGTTGAACGTATAGATCAGTTCGTCCTGCAGGAACACCTTGCCGACATTCCAGCTCACGCCTTTATCGACCATCTGCGCGCCGCAGCCGAGCCGGTCGAAGATTTCCAGCGTCCGCTTCGCGAAACAGATCGCGCGCGAACCGCTCGACAGCGTGTCGTCGTTGTCGAGCAGCACGGTGCGAACGCCTTGCTGGGCCAGATCGATGGCCGCGGACAGTCCGACCGGGCCAGCCCCGATCACGACGACCGGGTAGGTGAGCGGGGCACCGGCATCGTGGTCGGCGGCTCGCTCGTAGTCGAACCGCATCGTTTGGTAGTCGATCTGCATGGCGTCTCCGGGTTCTGCGGGGCATTTTGATTAATATATAGCAAGCAGTGTTGCTCCTTGCTAATTCTCGATCATTCTATAAAGCTTTTCAAGCGGTCGAATCTGTATTTACCCTGGTGCCGGGCGTACGTGCCCCAAAAAGGGCCTTCGTATTGCACGACGCGAGGTCGTGCGCTTCGTCGTGGACGAGAACGACTGTGAGGGTGACAGACGTTCCACGTTTTCGGCCAGATCAAACCGCGCCCTGAGTCGGACCACTATGCTTCACTGCAGCAAGAAGGCGAGGTCAACGCTTGTGCCTGCAAAAGGCCGCAAGCGCGACTGTCGAGATTTGCAAACGACCTCGCTTCTCATGGCCTTCGCCCACATTCACTGATCACTAACGCTTTGCGACATTGTTCTGGCAGGGGGCTCCTATGAGCACGCCCGATCGGTCCAGGAGGCGCAGGCAATCTTATCGGTGGAGAGCTCGACCCATGCCGACGAATATCTTTGCAAGCCCCGCTGGCGACAACGCGTCAACGGCATCGACCGTACACCGGATATTGAATAAAGGCGTCGCCGCTATTCACTTTGGAGTGCTCCACGGCGTGAAATATTTTCTTCCCGATGCGGTTTTTCTGTTTCTTTCACATCGCCGACGAGTGGGGCGGTTTCCACATCTGAGAAACCCGGCGACGTTCAACGAAATCATCCTGGACCGTTGTCTGCACCCGGACCCGTTATGGAGCATCCTCGCCGACAAGCTTGCTGTTCGAGACTACGTGAAGGCCACGGTAGGGGAGAGGCATCTGATTCCCTTGCTCGCTGCGCCCGACGCTTTCACACAGCAAGTATTCGACGCTCTTCCGCGCTCGTTCGTCATGAAGGCGAACCACGGGTGCGGCTTTGTCAAGGTAGTCTGGGACAAGGGAGATGTCTCGTTCGAAGAGCTGCGCAAGACGGCCGACGAATGGCTGTCGACTGACTTCTATCTCGCGTCGCGGGAACGGCATTATCGGACCATCGAGCCGCGGATCTACTTCGAGAAGTTGCTGATCGATCGAAGCGGGAAAGTCCCCGCTGACTACAAGATCAATATCTTCGAACGCGAAAACGGCGATCCGGTGATCTATACCGGCGTGGTCTCGGACCGGTTCGGCGTCCCACGACACGATTTCTACGATACGAATTGGAACCGGCTGGACATCGCGGCGGCCGGCTATCCGTGCAGTGAGGAACCGGCTCCGCGTTTGCCCAATTGGGACGAAGTCGTCAGCGTGGCGAGGCGGCTGTCGGCCGGACTCGGCTATGTGCGTGTGGACCTCTACGCGTTCGACGGTGAGATATTTTTCGGCGAATTGACCTTCACGCCGGGAGCCGGCGTTACGCGCTTTTCGCAGGACAGTTTCGACGATGAGTGGGGACGATTGATCCGTACCATGCCGCCATCGCAGCTCAGTGACGCTTGGGGTTGACTATGACAACACGCGTATCGGATTCACAACCGGTATCTTTCGAGGAGGCGTCGAGTGATGCAAGGTTCGCCCGAATCGTCGATTGGATCGATCGGTTTCTATGCGCTCCTCACCCCGCACTGGGACGAACGGGCAACGTGTGCCCCTACGCCAGAACGGCGATGATAAAAAGGACAGTGGAGTTTTACCGCAACTTCTCCAGCAGCGTATCGGGACTGGCGAACGACATGGAACAGCACCTGGAAGAATTTCTCCAGAGCGAGCGAAGCGACGACATATACTATTGCCGAATCATCGTCCCCGACGCGCTGGGCGACGCGTCAGGCGCAATCGAGTTCGTGCAGAAGCAGCTCAAGCCCATGTTCGTCGAACGTCATTTGATGATCGGTCAGTTTTTCCCGGACTGTGCCGAACCCGGGCTGCACAACAGAGCGTTCCGTCCGTTGCAAACGCCCGTTCCATTGCTTGCGATCCGGCATATGGTTTTAAGTGATATTGCATTCCTGTACGGCAACGAACGGTACATGACTGCTTATCTGGAAAATTTCGAAGAACGCGGCACCGTCGCCCTCCAACAATTCGAGGCGACCACGGAGGCACCGAAATGAGTTCGTCAAAAGTCGATATTTTTGCTGATCACATCTTTAGACACAGCACCTATGTCGAGAAAATGAACCTGAGCTTCTCTCAGTTCTTCATCAAGTCGTCCTCGGGAACGCTTTGCATCGAGACGGGGGCGCGGGCCGATTTTTCATCGATGAGAGCAACGCTTCTCGCACAGGGAATCGATGTAGCGTCCGTCAGCGGTGTCATCGTGCCGCACTTCGAAGACGATGAAATGGGCGCATTACCTGAATTTGTCGCGCTCAATAAAGGCGTGGTTGCATACGCCCATCCGATCTGCTCGCATGCGTTGTCGGATATCTTCCCGGTCAAGGCAAAGCCTCTGAAAGACGAGACGCCCATTACGATCAACGATGAGGTGATCGTTCCGATTTTCGTCAAGCACGTGCATCAATGGGATGCGTTGGTCATTTATGTTCCGCGGCTCAAGGCGCTTTTTTCTTCCGATATCTTCATGCGCTTCGGACCGGTGGATGAAGACTCAAAAGATCCTGTTGCCGGTATGATCGCGTCGATCGAGCGGTCTGAATACCTGCCGTCGATCGAGTATTTCCACCGTGCGTTGATCAAGATCAAAAAATACGACGTCGAGTCGATATTCCCGATGCACGGTCCTGCGATTCACGGTAACACGGCGGCGGTAGTCGATGGGCTGATTGATTACTGTGAGAAGAAGCTCGGGAAAGAGGTGGCGGTGGGGTAAGGCGCGATGCTCGTGTTGCATCGATGGGTTGAATCAGCAATGTGGAACAGTCTTTCTTGACTTGAATTTCACACATTTTTGTGTCTATTCAAAGTTTGCGTTGGCGTCGCATATCGCGAAGGCGACGGGTAATTTCAGAAATTCTCAAAAAAAGAATAACGTCTGATTTGAGATGAAGTAAGCACATCAACCGACGACCGCTGTCTGAGGTAGGACCGCGCGATCGTCGGCTGGCTTATACCCGCGCTGCGACAACTCGCACTATCCCGAAGAACGCGTGGACCTGCGGCCTCGTGGTCGCCTATGTACAAAAACTACATTTTAGACGTTGCATTGATGTAGTTTATCTACTACTATTGCCTCGTCGGTCGAATCGACCGACTGCGCGATACCTCTCGGACGCAGTTCGCGTCCACTTGCTACAAGCGACGAAGACGTTCCGGCGGTCTAATTGCATTCTTAATTGTTACCGGTAACACTGACTGTGGACGAGCAGCGCTAATACGGTTTTCAGTGTCTTCAAATTAATTAGTCGTACTAAAGCGAACTGGGAGAGAAGTTTCAGGCGCCAATGTGTGCAGCCCGCTGGGCGAGGCGTGTCGATCTCTCCGTAGCAGAGACAACGAACGCATTTTCGTTTGACGAACTGAGGGCAATGTGTTGTGGCAAAGCAATGGCGGGTTGTGCGAGACGGCCATTGGGTTATTCACGTTCCTCGCAGATATGACAATCACGGATGGAAGGAATGACGAAACGAATTGCTGTAGTAACTGGCGGTATGGGCGGTCTGGGAGAGGCGATTAGTACGACACTGCACGACGCAGGTTATGCAGTTGTAGTCACGCACTCGTCGAACAACACCGGCGCAGCGCAATGGCTGGCGAACATGGAAGCTCAGGGCAGGAACTTTCGCGCGTATCCGGTCGATGTGGCCGACTACGACTCATGCCAGCACTGTGCGGAAAAAATCCAGACCGAAGTCGGCCCGGTCGACATCCTGGTGAACAACGCCGGAATCACCGGGGACATGACGCTGCGGAAGATGGACAAGGTCAACTGGGACGCGGTCATCCGCACCAATCTGGATTCGGTATTCAACATGACGAAGCCGCTGTGTGACGGGATGGTCGCACGCGGCTGGGGACGCATCGTCAACATTTCGTCCGTCAACGGCTCGAAGGGCTCGATCGGCCAGACCAACTACGCCGCGGCCAAGGCCGGCATGCACGGCTTCACGAAATCGCTGGCGCTGGAAGTGGCGCGCAAAGGGGTTACCGTCAACACGATTTCGCCGGGCTACCTCGCGACGAAGATGGTGACGGCGATTCCGCAGGAGATCCTCGATACGAAGATCCTGCCGCATATCCCTGTGGGGCGTCTGGGCAAGCCCGACGAAGTGGCGGCGCTCGTGCTTTACCTCTGCTCGGACGATGCCGGCTTCGTGACCGGCGCCAATGTTGCGATCAACGGCGGCCAGCACATGCAGTGACAGTAATGCGACGCCCGCGTCAGCCGGTTCGTGCAGGGGGCCTGAACCGTTCACGCAACACCTCGAGAGGAACGTGTCATGAGTGAAACCTGGATGGGCCTGATTATCAGAGGCCCGGCCCTTGGTATCGCACTGTTCATGGTGCTTGGTCACTATCGCCGTGAGCGGACGCGGGCACGAATGCTCCGGGATCTGAATGATCACGAGTGCTGGCGTCAAACGCGCGAGCGAAAGTGATCACGCCGCCGCACACGGATAACCACGTTTGGGGGTGCGTGGGCTTCCTGTTCAGCAAGGACATCCCCCAAACCTGTTGCTGGAAGAAACAGGCTCAACTGACGCCTGGCGCGCGGACCGGACTCAGCCGGTCACCACATTGAGAGAAGTGGATGAAGAAAACAAGCAAAAAACGATCTGGAGCCAGGCAGAGCCCCTATACGCCCCAGACTGCCGAGGATGCGATTTCCCATCTCGAACGGATCCTGTCATCCGATGGTGCGGAATCATTGTTCAGCCGAACCTACTGGCGCGCACGTGTTCAGCAGGTCAGCGCTACACGAGGGCTGACTCCGCTGCAAAGAGCAAGGCTTATGAGGCTACTTCTTCGCATCTAACCCAGTTCGAACGAACTCACCCCGAACACGCGCTCCACAGGAATAGCCGGCGGCGCGCGAGTGTACATGCGCGCCGTTTCGAACGTGCTGACCATGCCGTTGCGTTCAGCGAGCGCTACGGCAGCGGCGTTGACCTCCGGGACGTCCAACGCAATGACTTCGCCTGCGACGCTCGCGACCAGTCCGTCGAACAGATCGTTGGCAATCTGTGCGTCGTCGGCAAAGAGCGGCCCGACCTTGTAGCCGGTTCTGCAACGGCGCAGCACGCCGTACCCTCTTATCTGAGCGTCCTGGACATACGCCAGCGCCAGCGACTGCGGTTGCGTGATCCAGCCCGCAAGGAACCGCGAACGGGCGGTCGAAAAACATGCGCTGTCGTAGGCAACTAGCTGCGCTAAGGGCACATCTCGCGCGTTCGTCAGATGTGGCGCCGACGTACCTCGCACAACGCCGTGGAAGCGGATGTTGCGATACGCGAGCTGGAAGCCGGATTTTTTGTAGTTATGCTGCTGGGCAACGACGCCGTCCAGGCCGACCGTACGATCTCCCAGATAACGCATGGCGTGCTGCCAGGTACGCAGACCGAACCCCCTCGCGCGAAACGCCGGCTTGACGATGTAGAGACCAATGAAACCGAAGCGCTCGTCGTATGCGACTGCCGAGATGCACGCCACCGGCTCTCCGTGCCAGGTACCGACGAAAAAACCATTTGGGTCTGCATTCCAGAAGCATTGCGCGTCGTGGAGGCCAGGGTTCCACCCCTCCGCTGCGGCCCATTCGACCGCCAGACCGACCTCGCTGGACGACATGTTGCGTACAAGGAAATCGCTACGATCATCCATGATGGGACCCGTCGGAACTGGAATTTTGATTTTCCCCTGACAATTCGATTTAAAGAACTGCATAATATTTGAACTACAACGCACAACATACTACGCACAACGAATGTCGGGGAATCAATTAAATGAGGCGGGTCGTAAAAGCGGCGTTGGTTTTTATCGCGGTCGTGACGGGGTCGGTGATCGTGAAGCTCGGATTTGTCGTGTATGAAAGTCTTTTCAAGCGCGGCCGGAAGGAAGCGCGTTTCGAAAGCCGTGCCGCGCGGACTGTGCGAAATGGACGAGCAGGAATGCAGAGGCCGTAGCCTTGCGCGCACCACGTTGCGCCGCCTCCGCATCGACCTGACAGAGCCGTTCAAAGATGCCTGAACACACCGCTCGCCACCTTGCGCAGTTCGTCGAACTGCGTGACGAGTTCGAGGCACAGAATGAAGGCCAGCATCGCCGACGGTCCCGGCCAGCGTTCGATCCATCGCAGCATCGGCCTCGCGTAGCGCACACGGATCGCATCTCGCGTCATGATCAGGGTAATCACGATTCCCACGGCGGCGCCCACCAGCAAATCGGTTGGGTAGTGAAAGCCGAGCCAGGCGCGCGGAAGGCAAATGACCAGCACGGTATAGAGAATCGCCAGCACACCGATACCCCGCCACACGAGGAAGATGCCGGTGGCGACCGCCATCCATAGCATCGCGTGATCGCTCGGGAAGGAACTCCAATTTGTCAGCAGTGCTTCCTGGATCGCGCGACCTGAAAAGTGCAGATTCAGTTCGGGGCTATAGATGGGGCGTGCTCTGAACGGCATCGAGTGAGTCAGCAGTCTGCCGACGAAGAGCGCCACGAGGCCGCTCAGAAGCGTCGCGATAACCATTTCTCTGCGCCATTCACGGCGTTGGTCTTGATCAAACCACATCCACCACAGCACGGGAATGAGTACGAGGCCTTTGAAGCTGTACAGGTCGGTGATGGCTTCGATGGTTTGGGTCGCGAAATGACCGAAGTGAATGTTGGACAGGTATGTTTCGATAGACGAATCGAAGCTATTCATTAATTTGTAGGAAAATTGGGCTCACCGCAAAGGGGGTTAGCATAGTCCAACGAATGCGTCGCATTTTTCGGTGGTTACTTTCACTGACAATTTTTACTGCCAATTTTCATCACTAACTTTCAGTGACGGCTTATCGTGCTAGCTGATCATTAAAAATCCCACGCGTCAACTCGTTTAATTTCGGTAAATGAGTTGCCACCCGGTTTCACATTGCAAGGGTCCGTCATGGAATATGCCGGTATTCAGTTGCCTCGGTTACCCGCGTAATCATGCGACGCCTGCATCTGCTCGAAATCGAAGACGAGCCGTGGTGCCCCCGGGCGGTCCGTGACGGCGCTACCGACTGGCTGTACTTTCTGGCCAATGCCCACAAGGGATTCAACGTCATCGCAGTCAAGCTGCGCGAGGCGATGCGACGGGTCGGCAGCGACCGGATCGTCGATCTCTGCTCGGGCGGCGGCGGCCCGTGGCAGACGCTTGCACCGTTGCTCGCGCAGTCCGGATCCGTGACGGTGCAATTGACGGACTTTTATCCCAATCGCGCCGCGCACGAGCGGCTATCGGCCGGGTCGAGCGCGCGCGTCACCTATGTGAGCGAACCGGTCGATGCGATGGATGTGCCGTCGAGATTCGACGGTGTGCGCACGATGTTCAACGCTTTCCACCATTTTCGCCCGCACGATGCGCGAGCGATCCTCGCCGATGCGGTGCTGAAACGCCGCGCGATCGTCGTCGTCGAGGGCGCCGACCATCGCCTGCTCGGTATCCTGTTCATTCTGCTGATGCCGCTGATGATGATCGCGCTGACTCCGCTGATCCGGCCGTTTCGCTGGTCGCGACTCGGGCTCACCTATGTCCTCCCGGCCATCCCGCTGCTGTGTCTGTTCGACGGCATCGTATCGATGCTGCGCATCTACAATCCCGACGAAATGCGTGAGATGGTCGCGAGTATCCCGGACGAGCAGAGCTTCGAATGGGACATCGGCACGCAGCCGGTGCACGGCTCGCCGCTAGGTCTCACTTACCTTGTCGGCGTTCCACGGGAGCCCGCGGGCTGATCACTTGCGTGCCAGCTGATCAGGTGTCTCGTTGCTGCCCGCCGGCAACTGGCCCATCGCCTGAAACAGCGTCGCCGTATCGGTCAGGCGCCGTCCGACCAGGCGGATTTCTTCGAGCTTCGCCGCTTCGTACTGCTGCTCATTGCCGCGGGCGGCTGCAGCGGGCAGCGCGCCGAGCCGGTGGCGTGACGCGGCTTCGTCGAACGCCTCGCGTGCTTCACGGGTGGCGCCGCTCGCGGCCTCGAGTGCCTGCGCGTCGTGTTCGAGCGACGCGAGCGTGTCCGCGACGTTTTCGAACGAGGCCAGCACGGTCTGCTTGTAATCGGATACGGCGGCCTCGTAGGCGTCGATGGCCGCGCGCCGCTGTGCAACGAGCGCGCCGCCATGAAAAAGCGCTTGCGAGATCGTCGCGCCGATGCCCCAGATCGCGCCGGCGCCCGACAGCGCGAGCGGCCAACTGAACCCGCCTTGTCCCATCGATGCGGTCAGCGACAGGCTCGGAAAGAGCTGTGCCGTCGCGACGCCGACCTCGGCTGCGGCGGCTTTCAGCGCCGCCTCGGCAGCCTCGATATCGGGCCGCGCGCGCAACAGGTCGGATGGCAGCACGACGGGTAGGTCCTCCGGCAAGTGCAGGCTCGCCAGATCGGGCTCGGGCGGCGCCGCGTCGGGCGTGCGGCCAAGCAGCACCGCAAGCGCATGTCTTGTCACCACCAGCCGTTGCCGCAGCTCGGCCACGTTGACCGAAAGCGTGGCGATGCTTTGCCGCGCGGCCAACACGTCGCCGTGCGTCAGCGATCCGAGTTCGTAATGCCGTTCGGTATCGTGAGCCTGCTCGCCCGCCAGCGCGATCAATCGCTCGGTCGCCTCGATCTCGGCGCGCAACATCGCCGCTTCGATCGTTGCCGTGACGATGTTGGTGGCCAGTGCGCGCCGCGCGGCTTCGCGTTGATATGCCTCGACGTCCACACGCGCGGACCGGGCCGCGTTGGTCTGGCGCACCGCACCGAACAGGTCGAACGCATATTGCGCCTGGACCACGCCGACAAACTCGCTGTAAAGCAGCGTATTCGGGGCGCCGGGGACCGGAATGCCAAGATCGCGGCCGCGCGACGCCTGCCCGACCAGATCGACCGACGGCAGCAGCGAGCTGTGGATCTGGCCGCGCAATTGTTCGTGCGCGGCGGCGAGGCGCTTGTCGGCGGCCGCGAGCGTCGGGCTGTTGCGCAAGCCTTCGTCGACGAGGGCATCCAACGCTGTCGACCCAAACAGCCGCCACCATTCCGGCGCAGGTTGAGCGCCGGTGGTGAAGCGCTGCGCGACACCGAGCGCAGTGACCGTTTGCGTGGGCTGAGGCTCGACGCCGTAATGGGCGGGAGCGGGCATCGCAGGCGGCTCGCCGCTCGGACCGAACGTGCAGGCGCCAAGCGTGATCGCAGCAGCCGCACCAAACGCCGCGCGCCAACAAGGGACAACCGGGTTGCAGTCAGTGTCCACGATCAACTCCACGTATATTCGGCTGCCGCGGGCGCGGTTCGCGCACTGCGTTCGCCGTGCCGCACCCTGAACGCGGTCGCGTAGAGCGCGGGCAGGAAGAACAGCGTCAACACGGTGGCGCACGTAATGCCGCCCATCAGGGCGGTCGCCATCGGTCCGAAGAAGGCCGAACGCAGCAGGGGGATCAGGGCGAGCACGGCCGCCGCGGCGGTCAGCATGATCGGGCGGAAGCGCCGGACCGTTGCACCAATGATCGCGTCGAAGCGCTCGTGGCCCGCGCTGATATCGCGTTCGATCTGATCGACGAGGATGACCGAGTTGCGCATGATGATGCCGGACATCGCAATGACGCCGAGCATCGCCACGAAGCCGAACGGCTTGCCGAACAGCAGCAGCGCGCCGACGACGCCGATGAGCCCCAGCGGCGCCGTGAGCACCACCATCAGCACGCGCACGAAGCTGCGCAGTTGAATCATCAGCAGCGTCAGCACCACGACGAGCATCGTCGGAAGCTGCGCGATCACCGACGCCTGCGCCTTGCCGCTGATCTCGCCCGCACCGCCGGTCTCGATCCGGTAGCCGATCGGCAGCGACGCGCGCAGCGGCGCGAGCGACCGATCGATCGCCTGGGTCACGTCGATATCCAACGCGTTGCCGCGCACGTCGGCCTGGACCGTGAGCGTCGGTTGACGGTCGCGGTCCCAGATCACAGCGTATTCGAGCTCGTTGTTCAGGTGCCCGAGCGTGCCGAGCGGAACGGGGCCGTTCGGCGTCGGCATCGCGAGATTCACGATCTCGTCGGGGTTGACCCGTTCACGCTGGGGCGCGCGCAGGTCGACGCTGATCAACCTGTCACGGACCCGGTACTGCGTGAACGTATAGCCCGACAGCGTCATCGCGAGGAAGCTCGACACATCTTCTGACGTGACACCGAGCTCGCGCGCCTTCTGCTGGTCGATCTCGAAGCGCACCGAGCGTTCGCCGGGTTCGTCCCAGTCGAAATGGACGCCCCTCGTGCGGGCATCGGCTTTCATCGTCGCCGCGACTTTTTCCGCGATCTCGCGCACGGTGCCGAGGTCGTTTCCGCTGACGCGAAACTGCACCGGATAGCCGACCGAGGGGCCTGTTTCCAGCGGTGAAACGCGCGTACGTACGGCGGGAAAGCGGTTTTGCAGCGTGCTGGCGAGCCAGCGCTCGAGCTTCGCGCGGTCGTCGACGGACTTCGCGGTGATCACGAACTGCGCGAAGTTGGGCTGGGTCAGCTGGACGTCGAGCGGCAGGTAGAACCGGGGTGCGCCCGCTCCGACGAAGTCGACCAGATGATCGATCTCAGGCCGGCCGGCCAGCGTCTTTTCGAGGCGCACGGCTTCGCGCAGCGTCGCTTCGAACGACGCACCTTCGGGCAGCCGCATGTCGACGAGCAGTTCGGGCCGCTCGGAGCTCGGGAAGAACTGTTGCGGCACGAGCGCAAAGCCGGCCAGCGCGGCGACGAACAACGCAGCCGTGACGCCGAGCACGACGAGGCGCCGCTTCACGCACCACGCGATGCAGTCGCGCAGACGGCGATGAAAGCGGGTGGAGTGAAGCGCCGCCACCGGGGCCGGGGCCGTCTGCGCGTTGCCGTGCCAGCGGAACCTGCGAAGCGCGCGCCCGGCGGGCTCGCGTGCGGTGCGCTTGCGTGTGGGCAGCAGGTGATAGCCGAGCAACGGAATCAGCACGACTGCCGCGAACCACGAAGCGATCAGCGCAATCGCGGACACCTGAAAGATCGAGCGCGTGTATTCGCCGGTGGCCGATTTTGCGAGCGCGATCGGCAGGAATCCCGCCACCGTGACCAGTGTCCCCGTCAGCATCGGAAACGCGGTGCTGGTGTAGGCGAACGCCGCGGCCCTTGCGCGGCACCATCCCTGCTCGAGCTTCACGGCCATCATCTCGACCGCGATGATCGCATCGTCGACGAGCAGGCCCAGCGCGAGGACGAGCGTGCCGAGCGAGATCTTGTGCAAGCCGATGTCGAACCCATCCATGCATAGCGAGGTGACCGCAAGCACGACCGGGATCGAGATCGCGACCACCACGCCGGCGCGCCAGCCCAGTGTGAAGAAGCTCACGGCCAGCACGATCGCGATGGCTTCGGCGGCGGCCTCCAGAAATGCGTTGACCGAATGAGAGACCGCGTGCGGCATGCTCGACACCTCGGCAAGCGTAAGCCCCGCAGGCAGACGCGCACGCAATTCGGCTGTCTGCGCATCGAGCCGCTTGCCAAGCTGAATCACATCGCCGCCGGCCTGCATCGTGATGCCGATGGCGAGCACGGCGCGGCCGTCGGTGCGAACCTGCGAGACCGGCGGATCGTCGTAGCCGCGCTTGATCGTTGCAATGTCAGCGAGACGAACCAGACGATGGTTGACGTCGATCAGCGTGTCGGCCATCGCCTTCAGGTCGGTGAACTGGCCGCTCGGACGCACATACACGCGGTCGAACGCGGTGGTCAGCGTGCCGCTCGGCGTGACCGCGTTTTGCGCGTTGATCGCCTGCGCGAGCTGTTGCGGCGTGATACTGAGCCGCGTCAATTGGGCGTTGGGAACCTCGATCGTGATGTGCTCGTCGGGGTCGCCGAAATAGTCGACCTTCGCGACACCGGGCACGCGCAGCAGCACGCCGCGAAGTTCGTCGGCATAGTCGTGCAATTGGGCCGGCGAGAAGCCGTCGCCTGCGAGCGTATAGATGCTCGTGTAGACGTCGCCGAACTCATCGTTGAAGTACGGCCCCCGCACGCCGGGCGGAAGCGTATCGGCGATGTCGCCCACTTTCTTGCGCACCTGGTACCACGTCTCGCGCACCTCGTTCACCGGCGCGGAGTCTTTCATCGTGAAGACGATCAGCGATTCGCCGGGACGCGAGTAGCTGCGCAGATAGTCGAGATTGGGCGTTTCCTGGAGCTTGCGGCCAATCCGGTCGGTCACCTGCTCCTCGACCTGGCGTGCGGTTGCGCCGGGCCAGAAGGTCCGGATCACCATCGCGCGAAACGTGAATGGCGGGTCTTCGGATTGTCCGAGCCGGGAATAGGCGAGCACGCCGAAGAACGTCGCGAGCACGACGGCGAAGATGACGAGCGGCTGGTGACGAATCGCCCATGTGGACAGATTGAAGCGGCCCGTATCGTCCGCTGCCGGGCGCCTTGGTCCGCCGGCTCCACCCGATCCGCCGGGCCCCTGGCTGAATAGCCCCCTCATGATGCGAAGTCCTCGGGGTGCAGCGGCGCGACCGCGCGCACGGTTTCGCCGGCGCTGACGGTATGCACGCCTTGCAGCACGACGCGCTCGCCGTCGTTGAGGCCTTGCCAGACGGAGATCGTGCGGTCGTCGTAGCGGCCGAGCTGGACCCGGCGCAGCTCCAGCGCATCGTCGCCGGGCCGAACGACCCAGACGGCCGGCGCGTTGCCCTCGTGAAACAGCGCGGTGGCGGGCAGCGTGATCGGGTCGTCCGCTTGCGCCTCGCCTGAGGTATCGGCGAAGGTGATGCTGGCCGTCATGCCGAGGCGGACCTCGGGGCTTGGTGCATCGAGCGTCAGCTTCGCGCGATAGGTGCGGCTGCCGGGATCCGCGGCCGGCGCCAGCTCCCGGACGTGCGCCGTGAAGCGTCTGCTCGTGACGGCCGGCAGCGAGACGCTGGCCGCGCTGCCGACCGCCAGCGCCTTCAGCAGGCTCTCGGGCACGTCGCAGAGGATATCGACTTCGCCGGACCAGGCGAGATGGTAGACCGCTTGTCCCGCCGCGACGTTCTGCCCGGTATCGGCGTCTTCGGCGGTAATGACGCCGGCATGGTCTGCCGTGAGGACCGTGTATTGCGCCTGATTCTTCAGCAGCGCGAACTGTTGTACGGCCTGATCGCGCTGCGCGGCGGCCGCAACATACGCGTCCTGGGTCTGCTCGAGCTGCGCCGTCGAGATCAGCTGTTCCTGCGCCTGCGCGCGGTCGCGATCGAGTTGCTGCTCGGCGAAGGTGAGCCGATGCTGCGCCGCCATCAATTGCGCCTGCGCGCTCGCGAGGCTGCGTTGCGCGTCATCGGGATCGAGCCGCGCGATCGCCTGGCCGGCCGTGACCGTATCGCCGAGACGCACGTGCCGCTCGATCAGTTTGCCGGCAATGCGAAACGACAGCGGTGTCGCATAGCGAGCGTTGACCTCGCCCGGCAGCGTCGCCAGAACGGGCTTGCTGTCCCGATGGACGACCACGGCGATAACCGGTCGCGGCAGCGTCAACTCGGTTGTTTTCGCGTGACAGGCGGCGAGCGCGAGCGCGCCCGACACGGTCAGCATGATCCCGCGCCAGCGCATGCTCACGAGTGTTCCTCCAGCTCGCCGGCTTCGAACTGTGCTTTGGTCCGGCGGCGCTGCACTTTGCCGCTCGAAGTCCGCGGCAAGCTGCCCGCCTGCACGACCGCAACGTGACCGACCTGCAGGCCCGCGCATTCGGCGACCTTCTGCGCTATCGCGCGCCGCAGCGCCGCGGCCTCGGCCGGCTTGCCCTCGGCACAGACCACCAGCGTCTCGTCGCCGTCGCGCATCACGCTAAACGCGATGACACCGCGGCTTTGCACGTCCGGCAACTCGGCCACCGCCCATTCGATGTCCTGCGGATAGTGGTTCGAGCCGTGAATGACGATCAGATCCTTGCTGCGGCCGCAGATAAAGAGTTGGTCGCCAGCGAGGTAGCCGAGGTCGCCGGTCTGGAGCCAGCCATCGCGGTACGCGTCGGCGGTCGCATCGGACTGGCCGTAATAGCCCACGGTGATGCTCGGCCCGCGCGTGACGATTTCGCCGACGCAGCGCTCGGGCAACGGCCGCCCGGATTCGTCGACGATGCGCAACTCGTGTCCGGCAAACGGATGGCCGCAGCCGACCAGTTCGACCGTGCGCAATCCGGTATCACGCGGGGCCGGTATCGCTCGACCGAGCCCCAGCGCGGACGCGTAGACGACGTCGGTGACGATGGGCTGGCCGTGGTCATGAAACGTGATCGCGAGTGTTGCCTCGGCCATCCCGTAGCACGGCAGCAGCGCTTCGGCGCGAAAACCGGCCGGCTCGAAGCGCTCGCAGAACTGGCGCAGCGCCTGCGCGTTGATCGGCTCAGCACCGCAGCCGGCCACGCGCAGCGGCCGCAGATCGAGGCCTTCGAGGTCCTTGTCGCGGGTACGGCGCGCGGCGAGCGCGTACGCGAAGTTCGGCGCGAAGCTGATCGTGCCGCCGTACTTCGTGATCGCCTCCATCCAGAGACCCGGCCGGCGCACGAATGCTTCGGTTGAAATCAATACGCTCGGCAAGTCGCAGATCAGCGCGCCGAGCACGCTGATGAGTCCCATGTCGTGGTGCAGCGGCAGCCAGCTGACATAGACGTCCTGCTTGCGCAGATCGATGCCCCGGGGACCGAGGAACGCTCTCGCATTCGCGACCAGATTGCGATGCGTGACCATCACGCCTTTGGGCAGCGACGTGCTGCCCGAGGTGTATTGCAGGAAGCACAGGTCATCGGGATGCACCGTGGGCAAATCGCAGGCGGGCGGCTCGCCGTCGGCCAGCGATTCAACGGTCACGATGCATTCGAGGCCGGTGTCGACGGCCAGCACCTCCTCGATGGTCTCTCGTGCCGTGTCCGACGTGAGCAGCATCCGCGCGCCTGCCGAGCGCACGATGTGACTCACGGTTTCGGCGTAGCGCGCCCGGGTCCTGAAGTTGAGGCTCCCGCGAGGAAAGATCGGTACCGGGACGAGACCGGCGAACGATGCGCCGAGGAAGCTCAGGATGAACGCTTCCGGGTCGAGGATTACGAGCGCGATGCGCTCACCCTTTTTCAAGCCCAGTGCCGCGAGCTTCCTCGCCCGCTTGCGCGCTTCGTGCTCGAGCGCCTCGTAAGGATAGTAGTGCTCGTCGCCGTTCGTGGAGACAAAGCGAAGGCCTCGCGCGTCGCCGCGCGGCAGCGCTGAAACGGCATCGACTAGCGTCTGGTCCATGATGACGGGTCCTCGGTCATGTAGTCGGGCTTCAGCGATCGAGCGAAGCAACGGGCGTCCAGTCGCGGATCGGCTGCAGCCGGCGACGCAGCAGCGCGATCACCTCGTCGTCGCTGCGCACCGGCGCGCCCGGCAGACGCACGAAATGCGTCGCGAGCTTGCGGTGCTGGCGCGTGACGAGCAGCAGCCAGATCTGCGCGATGTCGATGCGATCGAAAACGACTGCGTCCTCGCGGCCGTACTTCTCCTGGTTCGCGGCGAATTCCTTCGTGAGCTCGCTGTAGTGCGTCCCTTTGCGGACATGGTGGTAGATGTGATAGCCGGCGTTGAAGACGCGCGCATTGAAACGCGAGTCGATCGTGTTGGTGCTGCTCGTGTACGGGTTGTCAGGATGGTCTGGGTCGATGAACGCGTGCTGGACCCAGTTGCCGATCATCATCATCAGCCGCACGAACACGAACGGGAACACGAACACGACGAGCGTCGCCCGCAGGTTCCAGTACGCGGCCGCGCTAACCGCCGCGTAGAAGGCGACTTCACCGACGAGCAGTTGCCTGATCAGCTTCGTATTGCGCGAGCGCCACAGATAGACGCTGAGTTCGAGCGGGACCAGCGCGGCGAAGCGCAGGTAGTAGTGCAGAAAGCCGCTCACACTATCGCGCTGATACTGCATCGTGGAGCTCAGATCGCGCGGCAGGTTGTCGTCGATGTGATGCATGCCCATGTGATGGACATAGAAAGTGCCCGGCGTCTGACCGAAGAACGGGCACAGCACCCAGTCGAGCAGGATCCCGCACACCCGGTACTGCCTCCTGAAGAGGCGCCGATGCAGTGTGCAGTGGTAGCTCATCGTGAAGCGGTCGCCGAACGCGTTCCAGACGAGCATATACGCGACGCCTAGCCACCAGGGAAAGTGGCCGAGCCAATACAGCACGGCTGCGGCGGGGATGAATATCAGCGCGCACTGGATGTAGAGCCACAGATGCGGCAGGTCGCGACGATCGTTGAGCAGGCGGTACATGGCGATTTCCTTCAGGGGCGGTTTCAATGGTCAACAGGCAGGTAAGTCATTTCAAGTCGGCTCGGGCAGTTCGATCACGCCGCTATGGCCATCGACCTTCAGCTGCATCCCCGAACGCACGTGCGTGGTGAGACCCGGAATCTGGACGACGGTCGGGATGCCGATCTCGCGGGCGACGATCGCGGCATGGGTCAGCGGACTGCCGCGTTCGATCAGCAGACCGGTCGCCGCCGCGAATACCGGAACCCAGCCCGGGTCGGTCCGATACGTGACGAGGATGCCGCCGTCGAACTCGTTTGCCTCGCGCACGACCTTCGCCCGTCCTTCGACGAAGCCCGGCGAGCAGGGCGTGCCGCGCAGCGTCGCGCCGACCGCGTGGTGAGGCGCCGCGTGCAGCGCCGCGAGGTTCGCGGGGTTGCCGAGCCAGGCCGCAACCGGACCATGCGTGACGAAGCGTGGCGGCAGGTCATCCATGTCGCGATATGCCGCATCGTCGCGCTTGCGCTGCTCGACGAGCGGGCGCAACTCGCGATGGGAGACGGTGCCTTCGAAGCAGCCACGAATTTCCTCGAGGCGCAGATGGAAGATGTCGCGGCCCGTCGCCAGCACGCCGTCGCTGGCGAGACCCTCGCCGATCGCGCGGAACATCCGGCGCGCGACACCGAACGCGCGCGACCGGCAAAAGCGCACGGTCTCACGCGCCCGGATCGCGGCGCGCACGCGGCTGCGCGAGCGTGCAAAAATCCAGCGCTGCAGCGGATTGAGCCGCTCACGCAACAGCGCGTCGATGCGCGCCTCGGTGGCCGTGCGATCGATCGATGCGACACCATGCGTAAGCGAGACCTTCAACATATCGAACAGCACGCCCGGGTCTTCGCGTAGATCGGGCTCTTCGAGCTTCAGTTCGTTCTTGCTGCGGTAGGCGAAGTCGGCGAGGTAACGCTCGATGTCGGCGACGATCTCGGGCGCGCCGCATGCGCGCAGCGCCGCATACGCTTCGGCTGACGGCGTGTTGCGGATCAGCGCTTCGACCTCGGGCTTCGCCCGGACGGCTTCCGCAAGCGCGGCCAGCCTGCGGACCGGCTCGATCGACTCGATGTCGTCCATGCCGCCGACGACCGCCACTTCGAGCCAGTCGGGCGCATCGGGCATCCAGCGCTTGATCAGGCGCCGTAGCACGCCGTAGCTGAGGCCGATCGCCGATTCGAGCACGATCATCATCCCCCAGCGCGCAAGCAGCTTCTGCTCGAAGCGGCAGTAGTGCGCATAGACGGCATCGGCGGGAAGCGTTCTATAGTCGAGCGCGTTGAACTCGTCGTAGACCGGATAGAAGAACGCGCGAAATTGCTCGACGTTGCGCTCGAGACGCGCGAAGTGCCAAGTGAACTTCGCGCCGCTCAACACTCGGATGCAGGTGAGTCCGGCGCGTGAGCCGGCCTTGTACGGCGTGATCCGCGCGGCGAAGCTCGCAAGATCGAGCGGCTCGCCCACGCCCATCTGGACTTCCATCATCTTGCGCCCGAGGTCCTGGAACGGCGCGAGCCCGGAAAGCTTGTACCAGTGCAGCAGGTTGTAGTACACGCGACCGTTCAAGAACGCGAGCGTCGAGCCGAGGAAGCCATCCATCTCACGGCGCTGTTTGTGCGGAATCGCGAGCAGCCGGCAGAACTCACGGAACACCTGCGCATAGACGTGCTGCGCGAAGGTGAACGTCAGCTGCGTCGTCACGCCGGGATAGTTCTCAACGATATTGGAGTTGTCCCACAGCTGGAATTCGCCGGCCCGCTCCGTGACCGGCGCGACCGGCGTGGTCACCGGGCGCGCCTGCAGAATCCACAGCTTGTTCTGCGCGATACACCATTCGATATCGAGCGGCTCACCGAGTGTGCTTTCGAGCGTGCGGGCGGTCGCCACGACACGCTCGATCTCATCGTTGGAAAGAGCCGCTGCATCGCGCAGCGCGGGCGGCACCTCGCTGATGTGGCGGCCATCATGACGCTCGCGTTTTTCACCGATCACCACCTGCTTATGCTGTCCGGTGTGGCGGTCCACGGTGATCGTGTCGGCGTCGACCGCGCCCGACACGAGTCCCTCGCCGAGCCCGTAGACGGCGCTCAACACGAGCTCGTCGCGGTTGCCGTTCGCCGGGTTGATCGTGAACACGACGCCGCTCGTGTCCGCCTGAACGAGGCGCTGCAGGATCACGGCCATGCCGGCGCCGGCCATATCGAGTCCGTGCTGATGCCGGTAGCGCAGCGAGCGCTCGGAGTAGGCCGAAGCCCAGCACCGGCGCACATGCTCCAGCGTCGAGTCGAGTCCGCGTACGTCGAGGAACGTGTCGAACTGGCCTGCGAACGAAAAGCTCGCGCTGTCTTCTTCGACGCCGGACGAGCGCACCGCGAGCGGCGCGTCTCCGATGGTGTCGTGCGCGCGCGCGATGTCGGCGCGCAATGCGGCGCTCATCTCGCACGCCAGCACGGCCTCGCGGATCATGCTCGCGATTGCGGCGGCGTTCGCAGGCGTGAAGTCGCGCAGCAGCGCGGCGATGGTTTGATCGAGGCCGCCGTCGCGGCAAAAGTCCGCAAAGCAGTCGGTGCCGAGGATCGCCCATTGCGGCACCGCTACGCCCAGGTTCGCCAGCCGATGGAGCGATCTGCCCTTGTTGCCGGCGAGTCGCTCGATGGTGTCGGCCGGACTCGCGGCGGTCAGGATCACGCGCGGCGCGCGGCTTGCGGCCGGTTCGAATTTGCCGCGTGCAGGCGTCATAGTGTCGATATTCATTGCGGTCCCCGTTGCTCAGGTGCTCGACGATGCGAGCAGATCGCGGGCTTCCTCGGCGGTACCGCGCCCGCCGTGAGCGGTCTGCGGGAAGCGCGCGTGCAGATGTGCGCCGAGGTTGATCCAGTCGTAGGCGGCGTGGATCGTCCCGCGCCAACCCGACGCCGTATCGAAGCTCGCTGGAAATTGCGGGTCGCCGCCGAGGTTGCGCAGACGCTGCGCGAGCTCATCGGCCAGCGCGACGTAACGCTGCGCATCGCGTGCCGATCCGATCGAGCACTGTTCGAGTTCGCGGATGCCGTCGATCAGCGCCGCATCGAGAGGCAACAGCCGGATCGCGTCGAGCGTCGCTTCTTCCATCGTCGACTGCGGCGTCACGCCGTGCGCCCCGAGCGTGACCATGCAGGCGGTCTGCATCATCCGTTGCAGTGCGTACTCGAGCACCTTCCATTGGCCGCGCTGGAGCGCACCCTGGGCGTCCTCGCGGGCGTTCTCGAGACCGATGTTGGCCCAGATCATCTCGAGACCCGCTTCGGCGAAACGCCCGGCGGGCATCGGCAGCAACTGGGCACCGCTCGCGCGGCTGGCCGCGAGGCGCGCGCCGTCGATCGAGATCAACGGGGCACGGGACACCGGCGTCGAGGTCGCCTGCTGACGCGCGTGGATTTCTCCGCCGCCCTTCCAGCGCAGGCTGACGAGGCCCAGCCGGCTGAAGTCGGCGATCAGCGCGCGGTGCCGGCTTACCGCCTGCGTGTCGCCACGGCTGGCGATGGCCGTGCAGGGCGTGTCGAAGGTGATCGCACGCCAGGCCTGGGCCGCTTCGTCGTCGAGCGCAAACACGTCGCTACCGCGCAGCACATGGACCCGTTCGCCGATCTGCCAGGTCGTCGTGTCTTTGCCGGGGCCGATCAGCACGTTGTCAGCCGCGAGGCTCACGCCGTTGACGCCGAACTCACGGAGCAGCGCGACCCCCGCCGCGAGGAAGCCGCTTTCGGCGCCGTGCTCGCGCGGCGTGTGCAGCAGGTTCCAGAGACGGCCGACGCGGTCCGCATCGACGGCCGCGCGTTCGAGCTGCAGCGACAGCCATTTCGGGCTCATGTAGCACTCGCCGAGGCGCGCCACGTGACTCTTCGCCGCATGAAACGCGGCGGTCCTGATCCAGGCGCGTGCGTAGTCGGGCTCGCCTAGCGCGAACATCGCCACCGCATAGCGGCCGGTCTGGCGCGCGAAATCCTCGAACCACAGCGCCACTGCCTCGCAGAGCGCCTTGCGGCCGAGCTCCGCTTGCAGCGTCTCGATCAACGCCGGGTTGTCGATCGGCAGCGCGCCGATAAAGCGCTGGCAACGCTCGAGCAGGTTCCACGACAGGCGCGCGACCGACCGACGGCCTTTGCCGAGCGCTTCGCGAACCTGTGCGAGTTCGCGGCGCAGGCGCGCCGGACTCAGCAATCTCACTTCGACGCGGCGGCCGTCGATGAACAGGATGTACGGCATCGTGGCCGGCTCGATCCCGCTATCGACGATCGCCACGAAGTCGACGTCGGAGCGCTCGTTGCCGAAGCCTTCAGCGATCGAGCCTTCGAGAAAGACGGCGCTCGGTGCTCGCTGTTCGAACTGGGCGGCGAGCGCGGACCGCGCTTTTTGCCAGAGGTCGGTGAGCATCGGATCAGTCATCAACATAATGAGGTTTCCTGAACGTCAAGCCGTGCGCGGCACGAAGTAGCCCGCCGCGATCCCATAACGAAAGATCCTGCGCAGCAGCGTTTTGCCCGTCGCGCGGGGCAGGGCCGGCAGGATGGCGGCGGTCGCGTCTCGTGCAAAGCGCACCTGGCGCGTCAGATACGACTCGTAGAGTTTTACGACCTCGTCGTAGTAACGCCGCTCCAGCGGTTTCATCGCGGCGGCGTCGAAGACATGCCGCGGTACATAGCGAGGCACGTGAAACGACGGAAACTCGGCGCAAACGTCGTTGATTTCGCGCAGCGTGGTGGGCGTGCCCGAGGTCAGATGCAGCGTGCGTCCGCGCACGAGCGGGAACTTCGCCAGCGCCTCGACCACGCAGTCCGCGACCCAGTCGATCGGCACGATGTTCAGCGTCGCGCCATAGTCGCCGGGCATCGTGCGCACGAGTCCCGCAGCGGTCAGGCGCACGACCGTGTAGAGCGTGTCGAACTTGCGGATCACGCCGGTCGCCGAATCGCCGACGATGATCGACGGACGCAGCACCGCCGCCGGCAGACCGGCGCGCATCGCTGCTCGCACCGTCTGTTCCGCGCGGTACTTGCTCTGTTCATACGGGTTGCCCAGACGCTGGCCCAGGTCGAGATCGTCCTCGCTGAACACGCCGGGGCGCTCGCCGCAGACATAGGCGGTGCTCACATAGAGCAGCGGAATCGGCGCGTCGCCGCCACGTTGCGCGAACTCGACGATGCGCTCGGTGCCGCGAAAGTTGATCGCGTCATAGACCTCGGGCTTGCGCCCAAAGCTCGTTAGCGCGGCACAGTGGACGATCGCAAGCGTTGCCGCGCGCAGTGCATCGTAGGTGTGCGGATCGAGTCCGAGGCGGGTCTCGGCGACATCGCCCCGCACGCATGCGAAGGTTCCGGCTGCAGGCGTGTGGCCGTCGTACGTCGTGGCCGCGAGCGGCGTGCCGTCGTTGCGGACAACCGGTCCATCGGAGCGCAGAAAGGCGACGACCGGATAACCCATCGCGGTCAGCCGGGCGATCACTTCGGCGCCCAGCAGACCTCGCGCACCGGTGACGAGAACGTGCTTGTTCATATTGAGTGACGATCCAGAGTTGCGTGTCATTTGAGGAGAAGCGCGGCCAGCAATCCGAGCTCGACGGCGACGATGAAGCGGGTGCCGGCCCAGCGTGGCCGGCCCCGTCTGCTCGCGGGGCCTGGCCAGGATGCGTTGAGCCAGACGAGCCACACGAGCGGCAGCACCGCGGCATAGATCGAGTACGTTTGCGACAGTCCCGCCAGGCGCACCAGCGCCACGTTGATGCCGAGCGCCAGAATCAGGAGGGCATTCAGTGCGGCCCGGATTCCGTGCGCCGGGAGGTGATAGGGCTGCAGTGCGGTGGTGCCAACCTTGCGCGAGAACTTCCAGAACTCGTAGCCGGTCCACATCAGACCCGCCACGCACAGCACGACGTCGAAGCTGAGTTCGCGCCCAGTCATGTCACGCCACAGGAAATAGCCGTACGTGAAGATCGCGAAGGGCGCGCCCTCGAAAGCGGGTAAGCACAGCAGCGGGCGAGTCGAGAACAGCCGCTTGAAAGCGAACGGCGCGGCGAAGGCCAGTGCGGTCGCGGCACCGGCGGCGGTCCTCGCGTGCCCCATGCCGATGTTCAGCGCAACGAGCAGGATCGCGCTTGCCGCGAGGCCGCCGACGAGGCGTGTGCGCCGCGTCTCGCGTCGCGCCAACAGCGCGTGCCCGGCGGGATAGTCGCGTTCGAGGTCGTCGAGGTCGTCGATCAGGCGAAGCTGGACGAACAGCAGGAAGAACGACGCAAGGCCGGCCAGTACTCGCCAGCCCGGTTCGAGGGCGACGCCGGCTATCCGTGCGTACAGCAGAAGCGAGCAGACAAACGCTCCGGCGATCGGCACCGCCTCGGACGCCAACGGCATGCGTCCGAGCGTGTTGCCGAAAGCGGTCGCCGCAGCGGCGAGCCGGTCACGCCTCGCATGCGAGCTGGCCAGCGAAAGGCGCGGGCTCATGTGCGCATCCCCTCATCGGCGGCGACACGGACGGCGGCGTGCCGCATGCACAGGTCCACCAGCGATCCGACCGTGAAATACGTTTCGGCGTGTTCTTCGTTCAGCGCTTCTAACGGCAGACGCTCGATGCCAAACGCCTGCTCGACTGCGACCACCGCTTCGACGAGCGATAGCGAGTCGAGGCCGAGATCGGCGATCAGCGAACTCTCGAGATGAATCTCGGCGTTGAAGTCGCGCTGATGCTCGCGGCAGACGCGCAGTAACTGCGTGCGTACGATGCCGAATACAGTGTTGCGCGTCGACGCATTTTTCAGTGTGCTGGCCATGCTGGGATCCTTTCTGTTCAGGCGTTGCTCGACGCGGCGTAGCGCCACGGCAGCGTCTGGCCGCCGGCCAGGATGCCCTGTGGGTGGGCGAGCGCGACCGGCTCGATCGCGAGCTCGGCGCGCACGGCTTCGAGCGGCCGCTGCAACGCTTCTTCCCAGCCGAATGAAAGAGGAATGCGCGCGTGCTTGCCACGCAGCCACGCACGGCGCAGAAAGCGATGGACCCAGAAGTTCGGCCACCACGGCGCAGTCAGCGCGGTGCCGAGCAGACCCACGATGCGCGCACGCATGGGCTCGAGGCCGCAGTCGAACGCGAGAAGCGAGGTCTCGCCGGCCCAGTCCTGGCCATAGCCCGTCAGCACGTGCAGCAGGTCATGAATGCAGCCGCTGCGCTCGATGAACCACTGACGGTCCGGGCCGGGGAGGATTTCTTCGAGGCCCACGGCCAGCCGGCTCGCCTGCAGCAGTCCATCGGCGTTGTAGCCGCTGCGCTCCATCATCGCCATGTAAGCGCGGCCGAACGAGCCGGGCGGCAAGCGGAGCAGCGTGTCGGAGTCGGCGAGCGTGGCGAGCAGTGACGGCTGCTCGGAAAGGAGCACGCCGGCGCCCGGCTCGCGGAGAAAGCGCTGGTACATCGTCTCCATCTGGCCGCCGTCGAGCGCGATCATCACTTCATAGGCATGCTGAATATCGTCCACGTTCGCCCTCAGCGCCTTGATCGCCCGCAAGGCGCGCGGCCAGTCGATGTGGCGTCGCGCCAGCGCGTTGTTTTTCAAGGTTGCTGTCATCTGCGGCTCCCGACGAAGGTCATGAGGGCGAGTCACGAATCGCGATAGATCGATGCCACGCGATTCGGGTTCGGACACGGCAAAGAGGAATCGTGCTAACACGGTCACTCCCCGCGGGTCCTTTTTGCAGGGTTCATGCCAGTCATCCGTAGGCATCACGGAGGGAGTCCTCTACCCCTGCAAGAACGGAATGGAGTGGCCGGATCTCAAAAGGCGGGCGCCGGTATCGCACGGATTAAGGAGGGGCCTGCGATTTGCCGAGGCGTCCAGGGGAGCCCGCCGCCGCCGCCTCGATGTCGGTGCCGGGCCAACACGTGAGGGAAATCTGTTGGTTGCAGGTCGACTGCAGGCCGTTTGATGCCGGGCCAGTTCTCACACCAACGTCCAAACGTCTAAACGTTCGCATGTATCGCGCTGCCCTTTGAAATCTGGCTGTCTGCTTGCGTCATTGCATCGGACGGGGACTCACTTCGTGCTGCAAAAGAATGCCTGGCACGAACCGTGCGCTAGCAGCGCGAACCTTGGGAATGTTCAAGACGATGGAGGTGGAGCAATGAATCAGGCGTGGAAGGCAAAAGCGGGGCAGTTTCTGCCGGGAGCGAATCTGACGGTGTTGCCGCACTGGGAGCGCGACGCGGTGCCGGCCTACGATCATGCCGAGGTCTCGGTGCCAGGGCGCCTGCACTTCGCCGTATTCGACTTCATGCAGATGGCGCCTGGCTTCGGCGGCGGCGGACTCGGGGTGTCGACGAGCACGGTCGGACACCGGATCACCGTCACGAGGACGACGAGCGGCAAGGGGGGCTGCGACGTGCCGAGCGGGCGGCACATGCTCGAGTTGTTCAAGCGGGCCGTTGGCTACGAACGCGACGACATCCGTGTCGACCGGTTGCGCAGCATCCAGCACAAGCACAGCGGCTTCGGCTCGAATGTCTCGTTCAACACCGCGACGCTCGCGGGCCTGAACGCCTTGTTCGGCTCACCGTTTTCGCCGCACGACATGTGGGAAATGATCACCCGCAACTACGTCGAGAACGCGAAGGATGACGAGCACGTGTATTTCGGCCTCGAGACCGGCGTCGGCGAAGCGTGCCTGTTTTTCGGCGGCCTCGTCTGGGTCGACGAGAAGCACGGCAACGGCCGGTTCCTCGGCAATCTGAGTTCGGAAAACCTCTGGGTGACCACCGCCGTCGGCAACTACGACACGCTATCGACCGAAGCGCTGCGTGCCCATGGTGAGGACGCGGACATGTCCGGCACCACCGAGGCGGGCTTCGTGCCGACGCATTTTGTCGAGTGGCAGAAGCTGTACGGCATCGCGTGGCGCAACTTCATTGAAAAGAAATTGCGGCCGGCACTGCATCGCAACGACCTGTTCGCGTTTCTGAAGCACGGCTGGGAACTCAACAGCATGAGCAACATGAAAGTACTGGAGGGCATTTTCCGGACCGACGTGATGCGCGAGTTCGACGAAACGATGCAACGCGAGGGCGCGGTGTATGCGGGGATGAGCAGCGCTGGCCCGGGCTTCTATGCATTCTCCGACTGCGAGGAAAGGGCGAAGCACCTCGCAGCGGTGATGATGCATCGGTTCAGTGAGTTCATGAGCGAGACGACAGTGGCCCGCGCGGGCCAGAAAATGTCGATCGACGTCGCCGTCTAGCCGCGTTTATTTGCGAACCCTCGCGAACCCTTGCCCCGGAGCCGATCGAACATGGCCAAGCGCGTCACCTTCGTCAACACGAACCAGATCAAACCGGCGATTGCGCCGATTGCTTTTGACTACCTGTCGGCACCGATGGAGCGAGCGGGGTTCGAGCTCAATCTGCTCGACCTCTGTTTCTCCGACGACTGCGAGGCGGCGATTGCCGCGCACTGCCGCACGGCCGCGCCCGATTACTGGGGAGTGACGCTGCGAAATACCGACGACGTCTACTTTTCCAGCGGCTACAGCTTTCTCGACAGGATCAGGGACATCGTCACGATGCTTCGGCGTGCGCGCGCGGTCCCGGTCGTGATGGGCGGTGCCGGTTACTCGGTGATGCCGGAAAAACTGCTCGCCTATCTCGGTGCCGACTTCGGCATCGTCAGGGAAGGCGAATTCAGCTTTCCCGATCTGCTGACCTGCCTCGAAGAAGGCAGAAGTTTTACGCACATACCGGGCGTGGTCTATCGCGATGCCGCTGGCGTACAAGCTACGCCGCTCGCCCCGAACGCGTGCGGACCGCTGGCAAAGATAGGGCCCCACAAGCGTGAGCTGGTGAACAACGAGCACTATTTCGCCAAAGGCGGCCAGATCGGCATCGAAACGAAGCGCGGCTGCAATCGCTCCTGTATCTATTGCGTCGAGCCGCTGATCAAAGGCCGCTCGGTGCGCATGCGCGAACCCGATGATGTCGTCGCCGAAATGGCATCGCTCGTGGAGCGAGGGGTCAACGTCTTTCACATCAACGACTCGGAATTCAATCTGAGCGTCGCGCATCCTCTCGCGCTGTGCGCGGCCATCATCCGGCACGGGCTCGCCGGCAAGATCCAGTGGTATGCGTACGGTATGCCGCGGCCGTTTCCCGATGAACTGGCGGCCGCGATGAAAGCAGCCGGTTGTGTCGGCATGAACTTCGGCGTGGACAGTGCCAGCGAAACGATGCTGAAGATACTGCGCCGCACCTTCAGCGCCCCAGACATCGAACATGCGGTCAAGACGGCGAAGCGCCACGGCCTCGAACACATCATCGAGCTGCTGTTCGGCGCGCCCGGCGAGACGCAGGAAACTGCGCGCGAGACGATCGAGTTCATCAAGCGGGTCGATCCGGAGCGCGTTTCGGTGACGGTCGGGCTAAGGATTTTTCCGGGCACCGAACTCGAGCAGATGATTCGCCGCGAAGGTCTCCACGTCGGCAATCCGAATCTTCACGGCCAGATCGAAGGCAACGACGATCTACTGCATCCGGTGTTCTATCTGCCGACCGCATTGGGCCCGGACCCGCAGAAATTCATCGCCGATCTGATCGGCAATGACCGGCGGTTCTTCGGGACCAATGCGAGTCTCTTCAACTACAACGCGAACGACGCGCTGGTCGAAGCGATCGCGCAAGGCGAGCGGGGCGCCTACTGGTCGATTCTAAACCGGATCGAAAAACGCTTCGAAGCGGCCCACAACGGTCATGGCTGTCACAGCACGTCCGCGAATGGCGGCGACCCGGAATGGGCGCCGATCGCGGTTTTGCCGATCGAACCAGGCCTGCCGGGGCGTGCGATGCCCGAAGCGGCCAATCAGCCGATGGCCCGCGTACCTTCAACGCAGGAGGAGTACATGCTTTCAGATAACAGCCCGCCCGAGCCGTACCGGATCAAGATGGTCGAGCCGATCAGGCTGATCGGCCGCGAGCAGCGGCAGGCGCGGCTTGCCGCTGCCGGGTACAACGTCTTTCACCTCGAAGCGGACGACGTCTACATCGATCTGATGACGGACAGCGGCACCTCCGCGATGAGCGCGAACCAGTGGGCGGGCATCATGACCGGCGATGAGTCGTATGCCGGTTCTCGCAGTTTTACGAAGTTGACGCAGTCCGTGCGGGACATGCTCGGCTTCGAGTACGTATTGCCGACGCATCAGGGCCGGCCGGCCGAGCACTTCCTGTTTCGGACCCTCGTGCGGCCGGGACAGGTGGTACCGTTCAACGCGCCGTTCGATTCGACCGAGGCACACGTATCGATTGCCGGCGGGACCGCGATACCGTGCGTCGGCGAAATCGGCTACCAACCCGCTGTCGAGCACCCGTTCAAGGGCGACGTGGATGTGCACAAGCTGCGCAGCGTGATCGAGCTCGAAGGGCGCGACAACGTTCCGCTGATCATGGTCTCGCTGACGAACAACGCGGGCGGCGGCCAGCCGGTATCGATGGCGAACCTGCGCGCGGTCAAGGCGCTGGCCGATGAGTTTGCGATTCCCGTGTACTTCGATGCGGCGCGCTGCGCGGAAAATGCCTACTTCATCCAGCAGCGCGAAAGCGGCTATGCGAACCGGTCGGTGGCGGAGATTCTCAAGGAGCAGTTTTCGTACGCCGAGGGCTGCACGTTCAGTTGCAAGAAGGATGCGCTAGTCAACATCGGCGGCTTGCTCGCAACACGGTCGCGCACGCTCTACGAGCAGGTCGTGCCGCTCCTCGTGCTGCATGAGGGCTTCGTCACCTACGGAGGCATGGCCGGCCGCGATCTCGAGGCGCTCGCGATCGGTTTGCGCGAGATGGTCGACGACGAATACCTTCAGCATCGCGTGCGGCAGGTCGAGCGGCTAGGGGACCGGCTACTGGCCGCAGGCATTCCGATCCTGAGGCCGACCGGCGGACACGCGGTGTATGTCGATGCGGCCGCCTTCCTGCCGCACCTGCCGCGCTCGGAGTTCCCGGCCGAGGCGCTGGCTGCCGAGCTTTATCTCGAGGGCGGGGTTCGCGCTGTCGGTCTTGGCTCATTGGCGTTCATGAAAGAAGGTCCGTCGGCGGGCACCGCCAGCCCCCCGCGGCTGGAACTGCTGAGGCTGGCCATTCCTCGCCGCGTCTACACCGATAGCCACCTCGCAGCGGTTGCCGCTGCGTTGATCCGGGTCTACCAGCGACGCGACGCGATCCGCGGAATGCGCATCGTCTCGGCACCGCCGATGCTCAAGCACTTCACTGCGGTCCTCGCGCCGATCGAGGCGGGTGACGAGATGCTCGCGGAGCCTCGCGAAGCTATGGTTTGAGGTGATCTCATGTCGGATAGTGTCTTCGAAGCGCTCAAGCTCAAACCGCACGATTATCCGGGCGTCCTCGTCACGTTGTGCGGTGTCGATGGAGCGGGGAAGTCTTCACTGATGGAAAGGCTCGAAGGGGCATGCACGCGTGCGGGGCTCAACTGCGTGACGACGTTTACGCCGACCCGCCGGATCCGCAAAGATGAGGTGTTCCGGCAGCTGGTCGACAGCCACTGGCATACATCGAGTTCCGGACCCGACGCAAGCGCGCGGCGCGTCGACATGCTGGGCATTCTGCTGTCGATCATGGGAGACCTCGTCCAGCATATGTCCGACACGGTCATACCGGCACTGGAACGCGGCGATGTCGTCTTTTGCGACCGTTACGTGTTCACGTCTCAGGCCGAAATCGGTACGCGTTCCGATCCCGCTGAGACGGCACCTGTGCTCCACAGCATCGCTGGTTATCTGCTGCGTCCCGACGTCGCCTTTGGCCTGAACGTTTCCGGCGCGACTTCACACCGCCGCGTGCGAGCGAGGAACGACGAGAACGACCAGCCGCCGCCGATGAGCTTTCTGATGCGTCAAGTGGCGGCCTATCGCGCCGTGTTCGAGGTCAACGGCGTGGTCGCACTCGATGCCGAGCGGAGTATCGACGAGACGTTCTGCGCGGCGCTCAGCCATATTGTTGCCATCGAACGTGTTGCGAGGCGCTCGGGGTCAATGGCCGCATAGACGCGTAGGGCGGTCCAGACCATTGTCCGCGAACATCAGCAGCTTTCGGCGGTGGTCAACGGCATGACCCGGTTTGTCGAGCCACTGTCCGAAGGCGGGGATGTGGCAGAACCGATGGTGATGCGGGCCATGCTTTACTACATTCGGGAATATCCGGAGCAGGTTCATCATCCCAAGGAAGACAAATATCTGTTCGCGCTCTTGCAATCGCGCACGGACAAACTGGACGACATCATCGAAGAACTCGAGGCGCAGCATGTAGCAGGCGAAGCGCGGGTTCGAGATCTTGAACGCGCGCTGACCCGCAATGAACTGGGTGGCTATGCCGCGGCGCCGGCATTGCGGACTCTGGTTGAGCAATACGCCGCGTTTTACAGCCATCACAGGCAGTTGGAAGAGGAAGTGATTTTACCGGCCGCGTTGCGGTTTCTGACTGCGGCCGACTGGATGGAACTGGACGAGGCGTTCGGCGCCAATCACGATCCATTCAGCGGCAGCGAGATTGAAGATGAAATGGACCATCTGTATTCGCTGATCGTCAATACCGTTTCCAGGACGGTGACGTGAGCGTTGCTGCTCACTTCCCGGTGGGCTGCGGCGCGGGCACTCGCTGAAAGTTGGCATGGTTCGGCGGTTGCGCGGCGACATCGACCTGTCCGTGAATGCGTGCCTGGTGACCATCCGCGAACATGTAGTACGGGAATGGGTGGGGCGGCTCCGAGGCCGCGTCGAGCCGGGCAACCAGCTCGGGCGCCAGCACGAAGTCGAGGGCACCGAGCGATTGTTCGAGCTGCTCTGCCTTCGTCGCGCCGACGACGATGCTCGCGACCCCCCGTTTCTGATACAGCCAGTTCAGGGCGACCTGGGCCATCGGCCGATTCGCAGCGTGCGCGACTGCCTCCAGCTCAGTGACGATCGAAAAGTTGCGCGCGGATAGCTTGTCGAATCCGGGCGGAGGCGTGGTGGCTAGCGTCTGCAGGCGACCACTGCCCGTTACAGCGGTCTGATTTTGGGCGTCTCGCGACGGACGGTATTTGCCCGACAGCACGCCCATGCCAAGCGGGCTCCACGCCACGAGCCCCATGCCGAGATTGGTGGCGAGGTCGGCGAACTCGTGTTCCGCGTTGCGTTCGATCATCGAGTATTCCAACTGCATTGCCGCGACCGGTTCGAAGCCGCGCCATTCGGCGAGCGTCTGGGCCCGACCCGCATACCACGCGGGCACGTCAGAAAGGCCGACGTAACGGATCTTGCCGGCGCTCACGGCGTCGTCCATCGCACGCATCACTTCGTCCGCGGGCGTCATGCGGTCCCACGTGTGCAGGTAATAGAGATCGATGTAGTCTGTGCCGAGCCGCCTGAGCGAGCCTTCGAGTGCCCGAAGCAGGTTCTTTCGATGATTGCCGCCTGCATTCGGGTTGCCCGGCTGCGCGTTGTACGAGTACTTCGTCGCGATCACGAGCCGCTCGCGCATCGCGCGCGCCGCTATGAACCGGCCGACCCATTGCTCGCTCGTGCCTTCCGTGTAAAGGTCAGCCGTGTCAATGAAGTTGCCGCCCGCGTCGACGTAGAGATCGAAGAGCTGCCGCGCCGTTGCTTCGTCGGCGCCCCAGCCCCATTCGGTGCCGAACGTCATCGTGCCGAGCGAGATCGGGCTTACGCGCAGGCCGGAGCGACCGAGCAGGGTATAGCGATCGAGCGCCATGACTGTCTCCTCTGGGAGTAGGTAGACGACGTCCTGTTGCCGACGCGCAAGCGTGACTGCCCGCTTGTGGGCCGAACTGAGCCAGGCGATCGGACATCGTCTGCCCGATCGCGTCGAGATTACTACAGTTCTGGGAAGTGGTGTCCGGGCCGCCCGTGCGTTCGTCGTATCACGCCGGCGAGCTTTCGGTGTTCAGCTTCGACACCGCACCTGTCTGCTCGTCGTAGCGGTAGCCCTGTTTTTCGAGGTGAGCGTTGATCGTTTCGACGATCACTTGCTGCTGAATCTCCTTGCGCAGCAATTCATGCTCCGGCTTGAGTTGGCCCAGATCAGCCGTAAGCCGGCGGCTCAACGACGCTTCGCCTGCGCCGCGGGCAAGGACGACCATCATTTTTTCGTTCGCCTGAGTCAGTTGCTGCTTCAGTGCGTTCGAGTAGTCGGACCATTTCCTGACGGTCTCGCGTGCTTCGGCAATCGCGGCGGAATGCGCTTCCGCGTCGCGCGACATCTGCGCCTTCAATGCCTCGAGTTCCTGCGAGTCGGCCCCCGCCGGCGACGCCGACTCTACGCCCTCGCCCGACACCACGCTTTTGGCAAGTTCGGCTGCATGCTCCTGGATTTCGGACAAGCTGGCCGACAGCCTCGCGATTTCAGAGGCGTCCGCATGGCGTTCATCGGTCAGGCTGGCGATCTGCGCCTGGGCATTCTGCAATTCGACTGCGGCGGCATCCCGTTCAGCCTGGGCGCCCGTGACCTCTTCCCGTTGGGCTGCATGCGCTTCCTGCTCGGCCCGCAGCTCCGCACGAATCGCTTCCAGTTCGCTTTCGAGATGAGCGACCGCTTCGGCATGCGCAGCCGCCAGCGCCGCGCGCTCCGTTTCGCCGTCCGGCGATGCGACGACTGACTCAGCCGACTCGTCTTCGCCTGCGGCGTCGGTCTCCAGCCGCGAAGACGCTTCACGCCCGGCGGCCAGTTCCGCGCGCTCCAGTTCCGCTTCAAGCAGCGATACGCGCTCGGCCAGTTCCTGTGCGCGCTTTTCCGCTGCGTCGGTCCGTTGCACCGCGAGCGCGATGTCCTCTTCGAGCCCCGCGACTACATCGACTTTCTCGTCGTAGGCGCTCGTCATCTGATCCAGCTGGACTTGCAGCGCATCGAGTTCCTGAACGGTGGTTTGCAGTTCCGCGAGCGCGTCGTCCCGCTCGTTGCTGGCATCCTCGACACGCTGGCGCATCGCGGCGAGGCGTCGCGCTACCGCACGTTCGGCTTCGTCCTGTGCTGACGTCCACAGCCGGTCGAGCGCATCGCGCATGGTGTCCGTCACGGTTTCAGGCAGAGCAGGACGTTCGACGGCTTGCGGCACCCGCGGGGTTCGCGTTTCGCGCCATTTACGCAATGCCGCGGCCACCGCGACAACCGAACCAGTATGGACTTCGGACCAGATGGCGACGGGAGACACCTTCTGGCCCTCGTCAGCCATCCGGGTGGCGATTTCGGCGACGAGTTCGTCCGTGATCGTGATGTTGCTTGACATGTCTGCCTCGACAAAGTGCGCGTAGTGACGAATACCGTTTCGTCGTCCGGGAGGCAGCCGCGCTATGGGACCCGCCTCGCATAGCTACGCATTGTCGGGTACGTCTCCTGCGGTCAATCGGTCGAAAAGCCGAGGTTACGGCGGGGTATTCATGAGATTGCGCCCGGAATCCCGTGAGTCCCGAAGAGGTAGCAACGATACCAGGATGATGGGTTGACTGCCTGATTGCGCGGCAGCCCGTTACGATGCCTGGAATCGCGCGAACAGACGTTCGCCACCTTGGAAACACTCGAAGATGAATCACAAGCCCGACGTAACTTCCGCAGCCCCGCCGGCCGACGACGAAGCCACCGCCCACTGGCAGCGCAATCTTGGCGTATGCGTGTTCGGCTCGTTCACGACCATCGTCGCGATGACGCTGCTGCTGCCGTTCCTGCCGCTCTACGTCGAGCAGCTCGGCGTGACCGATCATGCGGCGATCGTGCAGTGGTCTGGTGCCGCGTTCGGTGCCACTTTCTTCAGCGCCGCGCTCGTCGCGCCGCTGTGGGGCAAGCTCGCGGATCTCTACGGGCGCAAGCTGATGCTGATCCGCTCGAGCCTCGGCATGGCGGTCGCGATGTCGCTGATCGGCATGGCTCACTCGGCGTGGCAACTGGTCGCGTTGCGGCTGCTCGCGGGGCTGCTCGGCGGCTATGCGTCGGGCTCGATGATCCTCGTCGCGACGCAGACGCCCAAGGCACGTTCGGGCTGGGCGCTCGGCGTACTGTCGTCGGGGATCATGGCAGGCAATCTGGTCGGCCCGCTGCTGGGCGGCTTCCTGCCGCCGCTGATCGGCATTCGCTCGACCTTTTGGGCATCGGGCGCGGCGATCTTCGTCGCTTTTCTCGCGACGGCGTTTCTGATTCGGGAAACGCCGGTGCGCAAGCGCGCGGACAACGCGTCGAAGAAAGGCGCGTGGGCATCGGTCGACGACAAGGGGCCGGCCATCGCGATGCTGGCCACAGGTCTGTTGCTGATGGTCGCGAACATGTCGATCGAGCCGATCATCACCGTCTACGTCGCCCAGCTCACGAAGCCGCAAAGCGTGACGATGGTCGCGGGCTTCGTCATGTCGGGCGCGGCGCTCGGCAGCGTGATCTCGTCGTCGCGGCTGGGCAAATTCGCGGATCGCGTTGGGCATTGGAACGTGGTCATCGGCTGCCTCGCCGTATCGGCCGCGCTGCTCGTTCCGCAGGCGTTCGTCACCGCGAGCTGGCAATTGATCGTGCTGCGCTTCCTGATGGGGATGGCACTCGGCGGCCTGTTGCCCTGCATCGCGAGCGTGATCCGCCACCATGTGCCCGCGAGCGTGACAGGTGCGATCCTTGGATACTCGGTGTCGTCGCAGTACGCGGGGCAGGTGGCCGGGCCGCTGTTAGGCGGTTTCGTCGGCGGACACGTGGGGATGCGCGCGGTGTTTCTCGGCACCAGCATGCTGATGGCGCTCGGCGCGCTCGCGAACTGGCGCGTGAAGTCGGGTAGGGCACGGGCAGCGGCGGTGCGCGCATCCTGAAGCGGCGGATGTGCCGGGCGGCATCTCACTGTAGCGAAACCCATAAGGTGAGATTTTCTGCCTCGCCAGACAAAGGACTGCTGACCGTGAGACGTATCAAGTGAGACATGGGGAAGCATCGAACGAGATTCGATGCTCCTTGGCACCCGCGCTTTGGTTGTCGAGATTCACTTAACTTGGAACTATGTTCGCTTAAGTTGGAACTCGTGATCGGCTCACGAAAAACGAGATCCGTGCGATTTCTCAATGAAAACAAGCCTGAAGTGGGAAGCTCGTCGCGTGGTCTACCCGTGATGTACTCACTTTCTTTACTCGAATCGCTGGCTAACGGCTGTTCCGCAAGGTCAACTGATTCTCCACCGACCTGACTCCTCGCACCGATCTTGCCGTGTTCCCGGCGAGCGCGATCTGCCTGTGCTCAGGCACCCATCCGGTGAGCGTCACGACGCCAAGGCGCGCCCTGACCCGAATCCCTGAAGCATCCAGGCTCGGTGTCCGACTAAGGGCGCTGCGGACGTCACGACTCACGGCACTATCCGGCCTGTTCTGAAGCCGCGACGTCGAGTCCGCTACCCGATGCGCTGTCGCGCCAGCATCCGTGTTCTCACCCGTGTGCGCGCCAGCCTGGATCGAGCCACAACTCATGGGGACCATAACCAGGATCGCGCAGATTTTGACGCTCGCACCACGCACATTCATGCTCCCCTTCAGCAATAGACGATAGACCCACAAGTCCGCAGCGTTGCGGGCGGTCTTCGTTTAGGTTCGTCGTTATCGGTGAAAGACTCAAGGGGTCGGCTATGCCTTCTGCATGGAGCGAGACGCGCGAGGCGATCCGACGTCGCAGGACGTGGGGCTCCGTACGGCCAGGAAGCGACATTCGTACGGCATTGTCGAACGTCGGTTTCACAGGTGCCAAAGCAGCCATTGCGGTTTCCGACTCGCTACCAGGGCAAATGCTCCTCCATGACAGATACCGACGATTAACGTTCGCGCCTTCCGGTCCGGTCACTCGCGCCTTCTTGACTGGACTGCCCGGCCGTCAGCGCGAGGGCCTGAATCAGCCACCGATAGAACACTTCCTTGTTTTCGCTTCAATTCCCGAGCTTCATCCGCACCTTGCGGCCGACGCGTTTTTGTAACCACGGCGTCGCCGCGGTCGCAATCGAAGTGCCGATTGTGGGCCCAAGGACTTGTGCAAACTCGACGACGGTTTGAAGTTGTATGCTGTTTATCGCGAGTTGGGGAGGCACGATCTTGCCTCCCTGCGACTCCACTACCGTCACAAGCTACTTCAAGTCACGTGCAAATTGCCTGCCTTGGCCGTCAAATGGGTCGTCATCTCAAGAGGAGGGCAGGGCGAGTTGCGGCCGATCGGATGAATCCATGCTGGCGTCCTTTACGCGCGGTAACCCGCTTCCTGTATCAAGCTTGTCAAGTAGGTGCGAGCGCTGCTTCACCGCTTCGCCTGCATCGGCTCGCCGAGCACGAATGGGCCGCCCTGGAAGCGTTGCGCGGGGTCGTCGTGCGAGTCGCCCGGTGCAGTCGCGGGGAAACGTTCTGCAAACTGCGCAGCGCTGTCGCGCGGGTTGAAGCCGAGGAAGCTGGCTTTCGTATTGTCCCACCACTTGACCGGATTGTTCGACGCGCCGTACACGACCACGTGCCCGACGCGGTTCGTGAACAGCGAACACCGTACCAGTTCGATGAAGTCGCGATAGCTCAGATACGTGACGAGCATGCGTGGGTTCTTCGGCTCTTCGAACGACGAGCCGATTCGCATGCACACCGTCTCGATGCCGAAACGATCGTAGTAATACCGCGAGAGCGCCTCGCCGAAGCACTTCGTCACGCCGTAGAGGCTGTCCGGGCGCTGCGGCGCGTCGGTGTCGAGCACTTCGGTAACCTGATGAAAGCCGATCGCATGATTGGAGCTCGCGAACACGACGCGCTTCACGCCGTGCTTGCGCGCGGCCTCATACACGTTGTATGTGCCGGCAATGTTCGCTCGGAGCAGATCCTCGAACGGGGCGTCGATGGAGATGCCGCCGAGATGCACGATCGCATCGACGCCCTCAACGAGCTGCATCACCGCCCGCCGGTCCGCCAGATCGACGATGGTCGTTTCCTCGTGTGGCGCGGGTTCGCTGAGCTTCGCGATGTCGCTCACGCGCACCACGTCGGCCCAGTTGGCGAGCGCGCCGCGCAACTGGCGGCCCAGGTTGCCGGCGGCGCCGGTCAGAAGCAAACGCCGGAAGGGCTTGAGCGACGCTGTGGTTGTTTGGCTCATCAAGAAAATTCCTGAAAAAAGGGTTTTGAGGAAAACGTTTTCCACACTATGGCGAGCAGCGGAGGTGTGGCGTCAATTGTCGATCATGCCGCGATTAGTAGGCAATTTAGCCAGCTGGCATTTATCCGCCCGACCGTCTTTTCTGCGACAATCCGTTAACAAGAGAAAACGTTACCTTCCGCATGAAAAAACTTTCTCCAACGATTCGCGACGTCGCCGCGGCGGCCGGCGTGTCGGTCGCCACGGTGTCCAAATACATGAACGGTGCGCAGCGCTTCACCGCGCCGGTCGAGGCGCGCCTGAAGGCTGCGATCGAGGAACTCGGCTACCGCTCGAATCCGCTTGCTCGATCGATGATCACCGGCCGTTCCCGCACCATCGGGCTAACCATTCTCGACATCAGCAATCCGCACTTCACGAGCGTTGTGAAAGGCGCTAACCGCGTCGCGCTGCGGCACGACTACACGCTGCTGCTTGTCGACACCGACGAAAACCAGGCGCGCGAGCGCCCGCTGATCGAAGCGCTCGCGCAGCGCGTCGACGGCCTGATCGTCAGCTCGCGGATACCGGACGACGAGGCGCAGTGGCTGCTCGATCTCCACAAGCCACTCGTGCTGTTGAGACGCAGCGATACGCTGCCGATCCCGAGCGTCGGCATCGACAACCGGCTCGCAACGTACATGCTCGCGCGGCATCTGCTAAACCTCGGGCATCGTCACATCGCCTACCTCGGTTTCGGGCAGGCGCGCATCAACGACGAGCGCATTCGCGGTGCGCGCGAGTGTCTCGAGGAAGCCGGCCTCACGCTCGACGTGTACGACGCTCACGCGCCGACCGCGCATGCAGGCGAGGACGCGTGCTCGCGCGTGATGCTCGGTCCGCGCAGGCCGCAGGCGGTGATCTGCTACAACGACCTGATCGCGCTCGGCTTCATGAAAGAGGCGGCGTCGCTCGGCATCAGGGTGCCGCACGAGCTGTCGGTGACCGGCGTCGACAACGTCCCGTACGGCGAGTACGCAGCGCCCGCGCTGACCACCGTCGACATCCAGAGCGAGAAGATGGGCGAGCTCGCGATGCAAAAGCTCATCGACGCGCTCGCGGGCCACGCGGTGGCCGGGCATTCGACGTTCGAGCCGAGGCTCATCGTCCGTGAATCGACCGCGGCCTGCGGCTGACACGCCTCGCGCCTTCACGCGTCGAGCTTCGCGGGCGTCATGCGCGGCGTCAGCATCTGCATCACGGCCAGGGCGACGAGGTAGGCAAGTGCGCCGATCGCGAACAACACCCAGTAATGGCCGGTGCGTTGCAGGACCTGCCCGATTACTTCCGAAAACAGCACCGCGCCGATCGAGCCCGCCATCCCGCCGATGCCGACCACCGCGCCCAGCGCGCGCTTCGGGAAGAGATCGGACGCCGTGGTGAAGAGGTTCGCGGACCAGCCCTGATGCGCTGCCGCCGCCAGTCCGACGATCGCAACTGCGCCCCAGAGGTTGTCGACTTGTGAGACGAACGCGATCGGCAGCACGCAGCACGCGCAGATCAGCATCGCCGTCTTGCGCGCGGCGTTCACGCTCCATCCTGAGCGCAGGAGCGCCGAAGAGAGCCAGCCGCCGCCGATGCTGCCGAGGGTCGTCATCGCATAGATGCAGACGAGCGGCAAGCCGATGTGCTGCATGTCCATACCGCGCGACTCGTTGAGCCACTTCGGCAGCCAGAACAGATAGAACCACCACACCGGATCGGTCAGGAACTTACCGATCAGGAATGCCCACGTCTGGCGCTTTCTGATCAGTACACCCCAGCCCGGCGCGCGGGCATTCACGTTGGCGGCATCGAGCACCTCGACTTCGTCCTGCCCCTGCTCGAGGGAGCGCGGGTCGGCGGATCGGTAGAACGCGAACCATACGGCCAGCCAGACGATGCCCATCGCCCCGATGATCACGAACGCCGCGCGCCAGCCGAACGCCAGCGCGAGCGGCGGAATGATGGCGGGCGCGAACACCGCGCCGATATTGGCGCCTGAGTTGAAGATGCCGGTCGCAAGCGCGCGCTCGCGGCGCGGGAACCATTCGGCAGTCGTCTTGATGGCGGCCGGGAAGTTGCCGCCCTCGCCGATGCCGAGCAGCGCACGCACCATGGCGAAGCCGGTCACCGAGCCGACCGCCGCGTGCAGGACTGCAGCCACGCTCCATATCAGCATGGCGAGCGCGTACGAAATGCGCGTGCCCAGCCAGTCGACGATGCGGCCGAAGCACAAGAGGCCGACTGCGTAGAACGCTGAGAAGGCGATCACGATGCGGCCGTACTGCACCTGGGACCAGCCGATGTCGTGCTGCAGCACTGGCGCGAGCAGACCGAGAATCTGACGGTCCATGTAGTTGATCACGGTCGCGAAGAAGAGCAGCGCGCACACCGCCCAGCGGTAGCGGCTGGCGGTGCGGGCGAGCCCGATGACGGCAGTTTGCATGTAAGTCTCCGTTGCGCGGCGTCGCTCGTCGCGCCGCGCTATGTGTGATTGATGGCAGGGAGCGCCGAGCCCGCGACGCATGGCACTGCGGGCGGAGTTAGTCACGAGCAGGTCCAGCTAGGAAAACGTTTTTCTAAGATAGAAGATTGGTGACGCTTTTACTAGCCCCGTGGTTTACCTAGTCTTGCGCTTTAGGCAGCAACGGTGTGACCATCCTGTCCTGACATTTAGTTAATCGTTTTCGTGGGCGTCCGCAGCAGCCTGGGTCACCCCGAGATGGTGCGACGTCGACGGCGATCGAGGAGACGCGGCGCGCGGAATATGGGTCGTTCATGTGTCGGCGCGAACAGAGTGAAACGACGTGAGCGGATTTTCGAGGGTTTTCTGACTTCCGTCGAACTGGTGCTCAGTTGCAAACCCAAGAGAACGAATAGCCAGATACGTTGGTGAGATTGCTAATTTCGGCGTCGATCCACTTACAATCAGGAGACAAAAATGCGTCCATCGCGAAAATCATCCGTTATGTTTGCGTTCAGTGCACTGACGCTTCTTCTCGTCAGTGCCTGCGGAGGCGGCGGGATTGACGCTGTGAAAAATCCGGTTTCTTCCGCACCTCCAGTTTCTCTTCATGGAATTGTCTATGGAGCGACGGATACGAGCGTCCCTTCAGGCGCAGGGGTGCCCATCACCATGATGGGACAGATGAGAGCGCTTTTTGACCTCATCAGGAAGGCACCTGATTTCACGCAAGTGGTCATGGACTTGGGCGACGGCAGCCCGGTGCACGTGCTCGATACCAACACGGGCGATAAATTCCTGCCTGGCAAACTGGCGCTCGGTCTGTCGTACATATTGATCGATATGAAGGCGAAAGGGGATCCGAAATACGCGGATTACCTTGCGACGTATCAAAAGATAACGACCGCGATGATGGCCCAGACGAGCGGCGCCAGTTACACGTACGCAAATACGTCATGGGGCGAGTACTACTACCTCGTTGCGCTCAATAATTTCAAGGCGCACGGTATGCTCAACGAAGTCTTCAGTGACGCCATGCTGGCTACGCTGCAGAATCGCCTGACCTTCTGCGATATGTTCGGCGCGGATGCAAGCGGCACGAAAAATACGTGCCCCGCCGCAGATGTGCCGATCGACGTTGCATCGCTTAATACCGCACAGAATTACTATGCGGTTTCTTACGGTATTGCGGGGCTGAGACAGAAACTTGGATGGACCAATCCGACTTTCTCTTCCGCCACCGACCCGGCTGTGGCATCGATGGGCGCGCGGGACGCGCTTCTGTACACACTCACGAATCACATTCGAAGAGACTCGTCCGGCGGTTTTTCCGACGAGGCCTCGAATACACATACGACCTATTTTGATCAGGCACGCTTCGATCGATATAGCACGCTGCTCATTGGAGAAGTCGTTGAGCGAACGTTCGAAATGGGCAATGAGGCCAATCTAACACCTGAATTGAAATCCTATCTGCGCAAGTCAGTCGATCTGATTCTTCCCCAACTCAACGCAGACGGGCAGGGTTTCAATTATGGCCGCTCCATCGGCCCATACGGCGATACAGCCTTCATGGAAATCCTGACCGCGGCGGCCAATGCAGGCGTGTTGACCGCGCAGGAAATGCAGGTCGCCTATTCGTTCATCTATAAGGCGGCTTACCGCTTTGATACTTTCTGGTACGACCCGACCCTGCCGACGCCGTCGGTGAATATGTGGGTCAAAGGGCGCGGAACCGATGCGTATCGCGGCAAACCTCGAGTCATGGGTGAGAATTTCAGTCTTTTACACCAGTACATGTATGTGAATGCCTGGTGGAACAAACTGGGTTTTGGCGGCAATGCACCCATGGCTGATTCCGACCTGCAAGCCTGGCTGGATGCGAGGCCGCATTACACGCTCACGTGGTACAACGTGCCCACGGATACGGCTCACCCATACAGCGCAGCGCTCATCACGGTGCGCGACGGCAAGCGCATCATCAATCTCAACCTGAACCAGGCACCCGACTACAATTCGTACACGCCCTATTACCCGACGCCGTTCTCCGACAACCTGATTTATGGCACAACGGATCAGGGCTATGCGTTGCTGATTCCGCAAGTTTCCTATAACGGGAAAACTTACATTCCGGTCACGTATTATAGGAACCTGAACGTTCAGGAAAATAACGGCCAGGTGGTCGTCTCTTTCGACACGACCAAGTTCCGGCAGGCCGTTAAGAATGCAACCTATGCCACGGATATCGACCTGCAGGTCCACACGGTCCTAACGTTTGGTCAAGGCACACTGACGCGCGCCGATACGCTGAATTCTGGAACGTTGACCGGCAACATCGCGGTCGAGACGGACTTCACGTCTTTTGCAGAATTCCAGAACACCACTGCGAATGGCGATGGTTTCTCGGCTAACTACACCAACAGTAATGCGACCAGCTATGGCACTACGGGTTTTGACAGTTGTGTCCTGTCTAACTTCGAGATGGCGGGCGGGGTCACCAATCCGCTGTCGACAACGCCGATTGGGCAACTGCATTCGAATTTCGCCTGTACGACGCGCCCCTTCGCACTCAACGCGGGCAGTAATCGTACGTTCACCTGGACTCTGAAGTACGCCGGTTCGAATTGATCCTGTGAAGTGCGCCGGCCTTTGTCAGGGCCGGCGTTGCCCTACAAGGAAGTTTATGAGCTGAAAAGCTTCCTATGGTCGAATTTTCCTGATGGGACCGGGTTCGGCCACTTTTTGCCGCTCGCCTAAGCCATGCAGTTGTCACTCGAACGGCCGGTCCACTTCGAAACCCGCCCGATGCGCGACGCGCGCTTGTCGGCCGGAGCCGGCATTGGTGCGGGCTGGGTTTTTGGTCAGCGATGTGGCGGATTGCCGACGGTGGCGGCATCGAGCGGCCCAGCGCCAGTTTTCGCATCAGCGAACTCACACTCACGACCCTGAACTGCCTGTCGTCTGGTTCCGGCGATTGACCGTCAAGCGACAGGGAGCGGCAGAATACGGACTCACTGCGTCATCATTTCACGCATCAATTTGCGTTAAAGTCGACGCGAACGTCCTGATGGCTTTCGACGGGCCGACCATTCTGGATTGCCGGGAAGAAGCGCAACTGCCGCAACCCCGCAAGCAGGACCTGGTTCAGCCGCGGGTTCTGCTCGCGACCGACACTGGCGACCTCGTACAACGGCCGCTCGGCATAACCGGCTTGAGTACCGTTTTGATTTGCTCAACCAAGGTGCTTTCCGCTATCTGCTGATTGTCGTTTTACTTGACGCCATCTCCCTGGCGTCGTGTCCGCCCATTCCCGGAAGGCACGGTAGAACGAGTTTGTATCCTGGTATCCTAAGAGCCAAGCCACTTCCTGGATATCTAAAGCGGGGTCCGACAGCAGTTGCATGCCAAGCTCCTGGCGAGCATCGCCAAGGAGCGCACGGAACGTCGTGCCTTCCGCTGTGATCCGACGCTGCAAAGTGCGTTCGCTCATGCCGAGCTCGCGGCCGACACTGGCGATCTCGGGACGGCCGCTCGGCATAACCCGCTTGAGCACCGTTTTGATTTGCTCAACCAAGGTGCTTGCCGCTTCCAGTTCGCCCATCGCTTGCGCCAGCGCGGGCGCAAGCATATGCAAGAGCTCCGGGTTGTGATTGATAAACGGGCGGTCAAGATCGGCGGAAGCCAGAACGAACCGGTTTTGTGCCGCGCCGAAACGGATCGGGCAGTTGAAGTAGACGCCGTGGAAGTCCAGGACGGGGCCGGCCCGCTTGAACTCAACCGCGACGGGGGTTAGATTTTGGCCCGTTCCACGCCGTCCCAACTCAATTAGCATTGCAAAGCTGGCATCGACTGAGAGATCAGGCTCCGGCTCAGTGCCCGGCGGCCATTCGATCGTGATTGAGACCCGGCCGTTCTTCTCGTCGCAATGGAGCTTATCGGGGCTGCAAAGCCGCTTGAATCGTATAACCCTCGCCAAACCATCGCGATAATTTTCGGCATAGGTAGCGGCGAGGAACGCAAGCTTATGCGTTGCGGTGCTGGTGTCACGGACCATCTTGATGCCGAAGCTTGCATCACCTGACAGCGATTCGATGGCGCGCCAAATTGCGAAAAGCTGAGCGGTGCTGATGCTCGCCGCCGCATCGTGGCGGAGCATGACAGGAAGACCGGCCGCCCTCAGAACCGCCTCAGAACGCAGTCCTTGTAGCTCAACGGCTCGCCAGAAGGATTCTGGCACTTTGCAGCGGTCCCCACGAACATCTTTCATCGAGTTTCCCTTCGATGACGTCATCTGCAATCAAGGGCTTCGACTGCCTGGTCACCGTCTACATCAAAGATTTTTGGCGAACGCGAAGGAACCCTTCGCTGCGCCCGCGCAGGATAGCGGAGGCCATCCGCTCAGCGAAGGATTTGATAGCAACTTTCGTCCGCAATCGGCGCAACGGATCGCACTGTATTCGCGATTGGCGTACTCCGCAAGTTATCTGGCGTGTCAAGTCAATGCGACCACGCGGCCATTGTTTTATCTTCGTCCTGTCATCCACGTAGCGGACGGAACGTCCAGAGGAGAGTAACTATGCAGGCGAGAGCGAGTAACAAAGCAGAAGATCTGGTTCGGAGGAGTGGGACACCGCCACTGACGTTTTACACCAACCCCAACTCCCGGGGCCGCATTGTGCACTGGATGCTCGAAGAGGTAGGGTGCGAGTACGAAACGGTTGTGCTCGATTACGAGCGCTCCAGCGAGGCGGATCGATGGGGTGGCGCAGCGCTCGCGCGTTCGCACGGCATTCTCGACGAGCGCAGTCGCTTTTTCACGGACGTGAACCCGATGGGCAAGGTGCCGGCGATTGTGCATGACGGCCGGGTAGTAACCGAGAGCGCGGCAATCTGCGCGTACCTGGCCGAAACCTTCCCGGACGCGGGGCTGGCGCCCACAGCGGAGGAGCGGGCTAATTATTACCGGTGGATGTTTTTCGCGGCGGGACCGGTCGAGCAGGCTGTCACCAACCATCGAGCCGGGTTCGTGCCGGCTGCGGAGCAGGAGTTCTTCTTCGGCCACGGCAGCTATGAGCGCACGGTGGACCAACTTGAACGCGCAGTGCGTTCAAGCACGTTCATTGCCGGAGAGCGATTCACTGCTGCCGACGTCTACGTCGGATCGCATATTGGCTGGGGTCTGGGGCTCGAGACGCTGCCCAAGCGTGACGCCTTCCTGGAGTATGTTGGCAGGGTTACACAGCGAGATGCCTTTCAAAGGGCTGTCGCCAAGGGTGAAGCGCTGCTGGCCCTTCCAAATGGTTCACCGGTCTAGCCCTTACGCGCCGGACCATACTGACAGTGCGCCACGATGCGGGATTCTGGATAGATCGTTGACGAGTTGACCCAGGCAGTTCGCGAAGAAAGCTGGCAGCCACTGGTTGCGGCTTCAGATGACAGGGAACCGAAGACGAAAATCGCGTTCCCGATCTACAAGCCACACTCAATATGCCGCTGACTCGCCGCGGAACTCTGCAAGTGGCCGCCTTCGTCGCCTTCAAAAGAAGATCTCATAGAAACCAACGCAAATAAGCAGAACGCCGCCGAGCACGCCGGCAAATCTTCCCATCCAGCGCACCCCCAATTTACCCAGGTAGATGCCGAGCCAGATGGTGATGATGCTGACGACAAAAACCGCCGCGGTCATTGCGTAGATATTCAGGCCCAACATTCCGGCGCCGACGCCGTTGGGAATATTGTTGATGGTCAGGGCCAAGGCTAACGCCAAGGCCTCTTCCAGGTCGATATGACCGGAGAAGTCCCAGTCGGCAACAATCGGATTGTCGAGAATCTGGACGATATGGCGAAAACCGTATCTGGAACACCTTGTTTTGACGTTCGGTTCTGCTTGCCGAGGCTCCCGGACGCGGTGCATAACCCTTTCCTGGACGACTACCCAGAGCCCCGCCACGACGATGATGCCGCCCCCCAGTAAACCAGCCATTTCTTTACTTATGAAAAGGTAAACGCTTTGCCCGAGAATGATGGACAGAAAGGTACCGGTAGCAGTGACAACCGCGATTAGGAGGTTGGAGGCGATGGGGATGTTGATCTTCCTGACGCCGTAAGAGGTGCCCACACCGATATTGTCGAGATTGCTCGATACGGCAATCAACAGAATGGGCAAAATTGAAGTGTATAGGACGACTCGGTTCATGTTTTGGCGCTTCTTTTGTAAAACCCGGCAATACTTTTCAATTTCAATGCCGGTCCTGCCCCGTTGGCGGATTGCGGGGCCACGATAAGGAAGATAACAGTGACCTTGCCCTCGTTCCACACGTTCTTTCGCAACGACCGCATCCGGCGCTGCGCCATCAAGGATTCTCGTTCGAGGACATGGCTACCTCATCCGGCTTTGCGACGAATCCGCGCTTGAACGGGGAATTCTATGGGCACCGCCTCGCGCTCTATCGCACAACCGTGCCCCATGCGGGTTTCGGCATTCTTCGCTCGTTGATGTCGACGATGAAGCGCCGTGCGTCTATCTACAAGAAGCGCATTCACCAGAGCAGTAATCCGGGTCACCCCGACTACGATGCTCTGGCGACCAACGAAGCCGCTGCGCGACGCTGTCGCGGGCGGAATCGCTATCAGTACGTTGAGCTGGAGCACAGGCGAAAAGCGCGAACCAGTGAAGGTAGTAGAACTCGGGCTGAAAAGCCACCCCATGTTTGTTGCCGATAACAAAAAAACGACAGCCACCTCAACGCTGTGGCCGTCGTCGTTCCTGCGGCTGTGACATCAGTCAGCTAACGTCATGTGAGCGTTCGGAGCCCATCCATCATCAATAAATGTCTCAGTGGATGCTTCCCAAAATCTCACGTTATGGTTCCCACTACACTCACACCACGCCAAGCAGTTCCTTCAGTTGCGCCGTTTTCGACCGGCTGACCGGCACCTGGCTTTGTTCCGCGTCGTCCATCACCAGATTGACGCTTTCGTCGAGCTTCACCAGCTCGACCGCGTACTGAAGGCTCACGATGTGGCTGCGATGAACCCGCAGGTAGGTGCTGCTGTCGAGGCGCAGTTCGAGATCGGCCAGCGAGAGATTCGACAGATAGCGCTCGTCTCTCGTGACGATCGTCGTGTAGTGACCGTCGCCCTGGAATCGCACGATGTCCTTAAGATCGATCAGAATCACGCGATTCTTCCGGTACACGGGAATTTTGAACAGGCGGCGCGGCAAAGCCGCGTGGCTGCCCGCAGACGGGCTGGACGGCTCGGTGGTCAGGTCGGTGACGTCGTAGAAGATCATGCAGGTGCCACTGGCGCCCCCGGCACCTGTCATTTTGGATACCTTGAGCATCAGGATCCGGTCGGGAATGTTGATCATCATCGCCACCGGCGGCGGTGACCTGACCGGACAACCGCCCGGGTCCTTCGACTGCAGCAAAAAGCGAAGTTTGTCGCGGCTCTTCTCCGGGTGCAACTGCACGACGTCGATGCCGAACAGATCGTCTTGCCTCACGCCTAGCGATTGCTCGCCGGCCGGCCCCAGAATTTGCAACGCGACGTCGTTGAACGCTGTCACCCGGCCCTGTGGATCGAGCCAGACAATGCCCGGATTGAACTGCTCGAGCTTGTGCTGGAACGTCTCCGCGCGGCGCTCGCGCACCAGCGCGGCCGTGGGCTCAGAAGGTTTCACGTAGCGTCTCCTGTCTTCATGGGCTGTTCACGCTCTGTGGTCGAGGGACTTTCCGGGTAAGCCTGTGCCGATTTTCGCGCAAATTTCCCGGTCGTTCACGCAGGTAAACCCGTCGTTCGGGCAAACGGCATGGGAATGTCGCCGCGCGCGTCGAAATAGTCCCGCCTGGCGCGCGCGTGAAGGATCGCGCGAGGGCCGGATCGTCCGCGAGCGCCGGGTTTCATGTACGTTTTCCGGTGGTTGGCGCACGCGAACTACCGTTCGGGAAATCGCGTTGAATTGCTGCATTGCATTGTGAAATCCTTGATTGCGTCGATGAAGCGCCCGATCGCAGGCGCACGACGACAAGGAGGCCAGTGTGATCCCTCGACCATTCGAATACCACGCTCCCAAAACCTTGCCGGAAGCCATCGCGCTGCTCAATGAGTATGGCGAGCGGGCGAAGGTGCTGGCCGGCGGCCACAGTCTGCTGCCGATGATGAAGCTGCGTTTCGCCGATCCCGGTCATCTGATCGATCTGGGCAAGCTGGCGGAACTCAAAGGCATTCGCGAAGCCGACGGCGAGATCCGCATCGGCGCGATGACGACAGAGAACGAATTGATCTGGTCGGAACTGTTGCAGACAAAGTGTCCGCTGATCGTGGAGGGCGCCCGGCAGATTTCCGATCCTCAGGTGCGTTACCGCGGCACGCTCGGTGGCGACCTGTCACATGCCGATCCGGGCAACGACCACCCCGCGCTGATGATGGTGCTCGACGCTTCGTTCGTGCTGGCGGGCGAACACGGCGTGCGCATCGTGTCGGCCGACGACTTCTATCTCGGCACTTACGCGACGCTGCTCGAACCCGGCGAAATCATGACGGAAATCCGCATCCCGACGCCGCCGACGGGCACCGGCTATTGCTACGCGAAGCTCAAGCGCAAGACCGGCGACTTCGCCACGGCGGCCACGGCCGTGACGCTGCGCGCAAGCGGTGGAACAGTCAGCGCCGTGCGGATTGCGCTGACGAACGTCGCCGACAAGGCCATCCGCGCGCGTGATGCGGAGCAGTACCTGCAGGGCAAGCCGCTCGATGAGCCGGCGCTCGCCGAAGCCGCCCGGCTGGCGATGGGAGTCTGCGCGCCGGTCGCCGATCTGCGCGGCGACATCGACTACAAGACGGCGATGGCGGGCGAGATGACGCGCCGGGCCCTGATGACCGCTTACGCGCGGGCGGCATACTGAAATCTGTTCCTGGAGACAGCGAGATGACCAACAAAACCGTCGTGTCGTTCAACCTGAACGGTACGCAAACCGATGTGATCGTCGAGCCGCGCGAGCTGCTGATTCATACGCTGCGCGAAAAGTGTTTGCACACCGGACCGCATATCGGCTGCGAGACATCGCATTGCGGCGCCTGCACGGTCGATTTCAACGGCATGTCGGTCAAGTCCTGCACGTTGCTGACGGTGCAGGCGGAAGGCGCCGAGGTGCTGACCGTCGAAGGCCTCGCCCAAGGCGGCGAACTGCATGCGCTGCAGGAAGGCTTCATGCAGGAGCATGGGCTGCAATGCGGCTTCTGTACGCCGGGCATGCTGATGCGTGCTTATCGGCTGTTGCGGGAAAACCCCTCGCCGAGCGACGAAGAGATCCGCTACTGGATGGCGGGCAATCTATGCCGCTGTACGGGCTATCAGAACATCGTGAAGGCGGTGCAATACGCGGCGCGCAAGCTGCGAGGCGAAGCGGTGGAAACATCGCATCCGTTGATGACAGCGGATACCCACTGACGACCGGGAGAACGTGATGGGCAATCTCGACAGCAATCTCGATCGTCTCGCCGCGCTGGAGGGCATGGGCTGCTCGCGCAAACGCCGCGAGGATCCGCGCTTCATCCAGGGCAAGGGCACCTACGTCGATGACGTGAAGATGCCGGGCATGCTGTTCGGCGTGATGGTGCGCAGTCCTTATGCGCATGCGCGCGTGAAGCGCATCGACAAGTCCCGCGCGCTCGCGCATCCGGGCGTGCACGCGGTTTTGACCGCGGACGACCTGAAGCCGCTCAAGCTGCACTGGATGCCGACGCTCGCTGGCGACGTGCAAGCCGTGCTGGCCGACACGAAGGTCTGCTTCCAGAATCAGGAAGTCGCGTTCGTCGTCGCCGACGACCGCTATGTGGCCGCGGACGCCGCGGAACTGGTGGACGTCGAGTATGAGGAATTGCCGGCGGTGATCGATCCGCTGGCGGCGCTCGCCGCCGATGCACCGGTCATTCGTGAGGACATTCAGGACAAGCAGGCCGGCGCGCATGGCGCGCGCAAGCATCCGAACCACATCTTCACCTGGCAGATGGGCGACCGGGACAAGACCGACCGCGTGTTCGACAACGCGGAGGTCACGGTCGAGCAGGCCATGCTGTACCCGCGCGTGCATCCGTGCCCGCTCGAAACCTGCGGCTGCGTCGCGTCGTTCGACAAGGCGCGCGGCGATCTGACGGTCTATATCACGTCGCAGGCGCCGCACGTCGTGCGCACGGTGGTGGGTTTGCTCTCGACGATCCCCGAATCGAAGATCCGCATCATCTCGCCGGATATCGGCGGCGGCTTCGGTAACAAGGTCGGCGTGTATCCGGGCTACGTGACGTCGATCGTCGCGTCGATCGTGCTGGGGCGGCCGGTCAAGTGGATCGAGTCACGTGCCGAGAACCTCAGCAGCACCACATTTGCGCGCGACTATCACATGACCGGCGAACTCGCGGCGGATCGCGACGGCCATATCAAGGCGCTGCGCGTGCATGTGACCGCGGACCACGGCGCGTTCGACGCATGCGCCGACCCGACCCGATGGCCGGCGGGCATGTTCCATGTCTGTACGGGCTCCTATGCGATTCCGAATGCGTTCGTGTCGGTCGATGGTGTCTATACCAACAAGTTTCCGGGTGGCGTCGCGTACCGATGTTCGTTCAGGGTCACGGAGGCGGTCTATCTGATCGAGCGGATGGTCGACGTGCTGGCGCAAAAGCTCGGCATCGACAAGGCCGAAATCCGTCTGCGCAACTTCATCCGCAAGGAGCAGTTTCCATACACGACGCCGCTAGGGCTCGAATACGATTCGGGCGATTACGAACCGGCACTGAAGAAAGTGCTCGCCGCCGTCGACTATCCGGCGCTGCGTGCCGAGCAGGCCGCGCGGCGCGCTGACCCGAACGCCGAATGGCTGATGGGCATCGGTGTCGTGAACTTTACGGAGATCGTCGGCGCCGGGCCGTCGAAGATGTGCGACATCCTCGGCGTCGGCATGTTCGACTCGTGCGAAATCCGCGTGCACCCTGACGGCTCCGCGGTCGCGCGCATGGGCACGATCACGCAAGGCCAGGGCCACCAGACCACGTACGCGCAGATCATCGCGTCCGAGGCCGGCATTCCGGCGTCGGTGATTACCGTGGAAGAGGGCGACACGTCGACCGCGCCCTATGGGCTCGGTACCTACGGCTCGCGTTCGACGCCGGTCGCGGGCGCCGCGGTCGCGCGCGCGTCGCGCAAGATTCGCGAGAAGGCCCGGCACATCGCCGCGCATCTTCTCGAAGCGAGCCCCGGCGACGTCGAGTTCGATCTCGACCGCTTCGTGCTCAAAGGCTCGCCCGGCCAGTTCAAGACCGTCAAGGAAGTCGCGTGGGCGGCGTATAACAACGTGCCCGAGGGGATGGAAATGGGGCTGGAGGCAGTCGACTATTACGACCCGCCCAACTTCACGTTCCCGTTCGGCGCGTACCTGTGCGTGCTGGAGGTGAATCGCTATACCGGCGAAACGAAGGTGCGCCGCTTCTATGCGCTCGACGATTGCGGTACGCGAATCAATCCGATGATCATCGAAGGGCAGATCCACGGCGGCCTGACCGAGGGATTTGCGGTCGCGCTGGGTCAGGAGCTGCCCTATGACGAATCCGGCAATCTGCTGGGCGGCACGCTGCTCGATTACTTCGTGCCGACGGCGGTCGAGACGCCGCACTGGGAGACCGACTTCACTGTGACGCCGTCACCGCACCATCCGATCGGCGCAAAAGGGGTGGCGGAGTCGCCGCACGTCGGCTCCATTCCGTGCTTTACGGCCGCCATGGTCGATGCGTTCGCCCATCTGGGCGTCACGCATATGAACATGCCGCACAACGCGTATCGCGTCTGGCAGCAATGCCGCGAGTTGGGCCTCACGCGGCAGTGATCGCGACACGCAGCGGCGACGCCAGGGTCGCGGTGCTGAAGGCCGGCACCGCTGCGGGCGCACGCACATACATGCAATGGGTGCTTCGATGAAAGTCGTACTCGAAAAGGTGTTTCCGCTGGCCGCTACGGCCGATAGCGCGTGGCAACTGATGCAGGACATCGAGGCCGTGGCCGGCTGCATGCCGGGCGCGAAAATTACCGAACGCGTCGACGCCACGCATTACAAAGGGACGATCACGGTACGGCTCGGGCCGGCTGTGATGTCGTTCAAAGGCGATATCGAGGTGGTGGAGCTCGACGCGGCGGCGCGCAGCCTGCATCTGATCGGCAAGGGCGCCGACACGACCGGCACCTCGGCGGCGTCGATGGATCTGGTTGCCGCCGTGCGGGCCAGCGGCGAGGCCTGCGAGCTGACGGGCAAGAGCGAGGTGACGATGAGCGGCAAGGCCGCTTCGCTCGGTGGCCGGCTGATGGGTCCGGTGTCGGAGCAGATGCTCAAGCAGTTCGTGGCGAACTTTGCGGCGCGGCTGCAAAGCATGCAGTCACGGCCTGAAGCGGCGCCGGAAAGTACCACGCCGGGTGAGACGCAGCCGCCTGCCGCCGCAACGGACACCAACGCGCCGCCTTCCGAACTGAATGGCCTCGCGCTCGCATGGGCCGTGGTGCGCGACTGGTTGCGCGGGCTTTTTTCGCGCAAGACGGCCTGATTTGGCGCAGCGATCATGGCCAGCGACCGCATGGACGACGTCGTCGAGCTGCAGGCGCAGCTCATGCGGCAAGGCTATATCTGCGAACGCAGCTTTGCCGCGACCTTGCTGCTGACGATGGAAATGCGCCGGCCGTTGCTGCTCGAAGGCGAGGCTGGAGTCGGCAAGACGGAAGTCGCCAAGGCGCTCGCGCGGCTGCTCGGTACGCGGCTGATTCGCCTGCAATGCTACGAAGGTCTCGACGCGCATTCCGCGCTTTACGAATGGAACTACCAGCACCAGTTGCTGGCGATCAAACTGCTGGAACAGGACGAGCGGCCGATTCCGGACAAGGAGCAGGATATTTTCTCCGAGCGCTATCTGCTCAAACGTCCGCTGCTCGAAGCCATCACGACGACCCCTGCGCCGGTGCTGCTGATCGACGAGATCGATCGCACCGACGAGGCGTTCGAAGCCTATCTGCTGGAGTTGCTGTCCGACTTCCAGATGTCGATTCCGGAACTGGGTGTGATTCGCGCCACCGAGCGGCCGTTCGTCGTGCTGACGTCCAACGGTACGCGCGAAATCTCCGACGCGTTGCGGCGTCGCTGCCTCTATCAGTACGTCGACTACCCGGGCTTCGAAAAGGAATTGCTGATCGTGCGCAGCCAGGTCCCCGACGTGCCGGAGAAGCTCGCGCGGCAGATCGTCGAATTCGTCCAGTCGCTCCGGCAAATGGATCTGCAAAAGAAACCGGGGCTGGCTGAAACGCTCGACTGGGTGGCCGCGTTGTTGCGCCTCGGCGTCAGTTCGATCGATGCGGACGGCGTCGATCGGATCATGGATTCGCTCGGCGCGCTGGTCAAAACCCGTGAGGACCAGGCGGGCCTCACACGGCCCGTCGTCGAAAGACTGGTGGCGTCATGTTGACCGGCATCGATTGCACCGCCGCGCGACGCCGCTCGCCCTCGGCCCTCGAAGAGGCCTTGGTTGCCCGCTATACGGGTTTTGCCGGCTGGTTGCGCGCGAACGATTTCGGTGTCACCAGCAGTGACGTGGCAGCGTCGATGGACGTTGCGCTGCGCATGGGCCAACTGGACAGCGAGGTGTTGCGCTGGAGCCTGCGCGCGTTGCTGTGCTCGAATGCGCAGCAGTGGCGGCGCTTCGACGAACTGTTCGACGCTTACTTCTTCGTGCCGAACCGGCGCCGCCTGGCCGAAACGCGGGCCGGCGGCGCGGGCCGCATCGACATGGCAAGGAGCGCGGGACCGCGCGACGGCAGCGAAGGCACGCCGCTTTCGCTTGCGGCGGGTCGCGGGGGCAGCGCGGCGCAGCCAAACGGCAAGACGGCCGAGCAGGGCGCCGCGTGGGAAGAGTCTTTGGCGCACGCGGACTTCCGCCATTTGCATCAGCCCGACGAACTATTCGCGATCGACGCTGCGATCCGTCGTTTCGCCCAGCGCCTGCAAGGCATCGCGGTGCGCCGCGAACGGCGCGCTTGCAGCGGCCGCACAATCGACATCGCGTGGACGATCCGCCGCAGCGTGTCGCATGGCGGCTTGCCGCTCGATCTCGGCTGGCGCCGCAAGCGGCGGCTGCGGCCGCGCATCGTGCTGCTGCTGGACGTGAGCCGCTCGATGAGCCTGTATAGCTTTTTCTATCTGCGGCTCGCCCGCGTACTGAGCGCGCGCGTTTCCGACGTGCATTGCTTCATCTTCCACACGCGGCTGGTCGGCATCGGACAGGCGTTGCGCGACCCGGACCCGTGGCGTTCGCAGGAGCGGTTGCAACTGCTGTCGGCGGGTTGGGCGGGCGGTACGCGCATTGGCGACAGTGTCGATGAATTCAACCGGCAGCACGCGAGGCGGCTGCTCCATTCGCGCACGGCGGTCGTGATGGTCAGCGACGGCTACGATGCCGGCGAACCCGAGCGCCTGCGGCAAGCGCTCGCCACGCTGCGGCGTCGTTGCCGGTGTCTCGTGTGGCTCAATCCGCTGGCGAGCCGCGCCGATTTCACACCGTCCAGCGCCGGCATGCAGGCGGCGCTCCCTTATATCGACCTGCTGGCCGGCGCGCGCGATCTGACGAGCCTCGAGCGCGTGCTGCCCCAGGTGCTGACCGTTTTGCAATGAGCGTTCCGCGATGAGTACTGAGACCCTTCTCCAACTTGAACAACGGCTGATCGAACAGGCGCGGCCGTTCGCTGTCGTGACCGTGATACGCGCGGCGCCGCCCACCTCCACCTGGGTGGGCGCGCAGGCGCTGGTTGAAGACGATGGCGCACTGCACGGCTGGATCGGCGGCGGCTGCTCGCGCGCGATCGTGATCGAGGCCGCGCAACAGACGATCCGCGCGGGCCGGCCGAAGCGCATACGCCTCAGCAACGAGCCTGACCGGGCGGACGCGGACGTCGAAGCGCATGCGATGCCGTGCGCCAGCAATGGCGCGCTCGAACTGTTCATTCAACCGACGCTGCCCCCGCCGACGGTGCTGGTGCTAGGCTCGACGCCCACTGCGCTCGAAGCTTGCGTGCTGGTGCAGCGGATGGGCTTGCGCGTGTGCGCGGCGGCGAATGTGACCGCGCCGTTGGCGGCGTTGGGTCTGCCGCGCGTCGTCCAAGGTTTCGACGTGGCCGCGTTCGATGCGGTCAAGCCCCTGTTGGTGCTGGTCGCCACGCAGGGCGACGGCGACGAAGACGCGCTCGAAGCTGCGTTGCGCAGCATGGCCGCCGCTGTGCTGCTGATCGCGAGCCAGCGCAAGGCGGACAGGTTGCGTGACACGATGCGCCTGCGTGGCATCGCGCCGGAGCGTCTGGCAGCGTTGCATGCGCCCGCGGGTCCGAACATTCACGCGCACACGCCGCAAGAGATCGCGTTGGGCGCGGTCGCGGGGTTGATCGCGATGCGCGGCGAACTGGAAGAGGCCGCCGCTGCCGGGGCCGCTGCACGGGCCGATGCCCGCGGTGAAACGGTGCCGCCCTTGTCGCCGTGCGAAGCGTCCGATCCGGCTGCCGCGCTGGCCCCGCGTTATCTGAACCCCGTGTGCGGGATGGGGATCGACATCGCGTCGGCAAAACATGTGCTCGACTATGGCGGCGAGCGCTTCTACTTCTGCTGCGATGGCTGCAAGCAGGAGTTCGAACGCCAGCCCGCGAAATATCTGGCGATCGTCCAGGGCAAAGCCCATCTGGAGAAGACATGAACGGCGCGGGGCAGCCCGCCGCGTGCCGCGAGTCGCCGGCATTCTCGGCGGTCGTGCTGGCCGCCGGCCTGTCGTCGAGGATGCAGGGCCAGCATAAGCTGCTGCTGCCGATCGGCGGTCAGCCGGCCGTCAGGCGCACCGTGAGCGCGTTGGCGGGGGCGGGGCCGGTCGAAATCGTGGTCGTCACCGGCTACGGCGGCCAGGAGGTGATGGAAGCGCTCGATGGGCTGCCGGTGACGTTCCGGAACAATCCACGCTATCAGGAAGGGCAGATGAGTTCCGTTGCCGTCGGCGTCGCCGCCCTAAGCGCGCCCTGCAACGTCGTGATGGTGTGTCTGGCCGATCAGGTGCTTCTCGATACCGCCGACTATCGCGAGTTGATCGACGCATTCGCCGCGATGCCACGGGGCTCGATTCTGGTGCCGTTCTTCAATGGACGACGCGGCAACCCCGTGCTGTTTTCCGCGAGCTTTGCGGCCGAGGTCGTCAGTGGTCACGTGAATCCGGGATGTCGCAAACTGATCGAGGAGCATCGGGACGAGGTGTTCATTCACGCCGCGACCCACGACCGTTTCGCGCTCGATATGGACACGCCGGAGGACTATGCGTACGTCCTTGCCCGACTCGGCGTGCCGGCAATCCATATGTAAAAACCACCGCTCAGGCAAAAGCCCGGCTAGCCGCCGCGGCGCGCTTGCGAAGCCAGCTCAGGCAGGCGAACAGGGCGATGGCGAAAACCATCAGCAGCGTCGCAACCGCGAGAATCGAAGGGTCGATCGAATCGCGAATGCCGCTCCACATCTGGCGCGGCACCGTGCGCTGATCCGGGCCGCCAATGAACAGAATCACGATCACTTCATCGAACGACGTGGCGAACGCGAATACGCTGCCCGTGGCGACGGCGGGCGTGATCAGCGGCAGCGTCACGCGCCGGAATGCGATCCACGGCGGCGCGCCAAGTCCCGAGGCCGCACGCAACAGCGATTGATCGAACGACAGCAGCGACGCGGTGACCGTGATCACCACGAAAGGCGTGCCGAGCGCCGCGTGCGCGAGCACGACGCCGAGATACGAATTGACGAGTCCGAGCGGCGCGAACACCAGATAGAAACCCGCCGCGACGACCACGATCGGCACGATCATCGGCGACACGATGATCGGCATCACGATCGAGCGGAACGGAAACTGCGCCCGGCTCAAGCCGAGTGCCGCGAGCGTGCCGAGGACGGTCGCGATCAGCGTGGCCGCCGCACCGATGCCGATACTGTTCGTGAATGCGCGTTGCCAGTCTGCCGAGCCGAGTGCCTGCGCGTACCAGCGCAGCGAGAACCCCTGCATCGGATACGAAAAGAACGAACCGGAATTGAACGACAGCGGCACGATTGCAAGAATCGGTGCGACGAGGAAGAAGAACACGATCGCGCAATGCACGCGCAATCCCGCGCCTGCGAAGCGTTCGGAAAGAAGCCGGGTGCGTCCGTCTTTCATGTCAGTGCGCCTCCTGATCACGGTCAACCGAAGCGCAGGCGGTCGATGCCGACCAGCCGGTTGAAGATGAAATAGAACACCGCGGTAAACACCACGAGATAGAGCGACAGCGCGCCCGCGAGTCCCCAGTTCAATTGTGAGTTGGTCTGCGAGGCGATCAGCTGGCTGATCATCTCGTCGCCGGCACCGCCGAGCAGCGCTGGCGTGATGTAGTAGCCGAGCGCGAGCACGAACACCAGAAAACAGCCCGCGCCGACGCCTGGCAGCGTCTGCGGAATATAAACGCGCACGAACGCCACGGCGGGATGGGCGCCGAGCGACTGCGCCGCGCGCATGTACGACGGCGACACGCTTTTCATCACCGAGTAGATCGCAAGGATCATGTACGGCAACAGGATGTGCGTCATGCCGATCAGCACGCCGGTGCGATTGAAGATGAGCGGCACCGGATGACTGACGAGCCCCAGACTCATCAGCAAGCTGTTGATCACGCCGCCCGGCTGCAGCAGCACGTACCACGCGGTCGTGCGCACGAGCAGCGAGGTCCAGAACGGTACGATCACGAACAGCATCAGACGGTTGCTTTGCCTGTCCGGCAACGTCGCAAGCAGATAGGCCACCGGATAGCCGAACAGCAGGCACAACACCGTCACCGTCGCGCCGATCGACACCGTGCGCAGGAACGCCGCGCGATAGACGGCACTATCGGCGGGCACTGGTGCGACTGAGCCGTCCTGCGCGACAGTGGCGTCGACGGCGTTCAGCAGGTAATCGGGCGTCGGCGAGATGGACGCCCGTTTCAGCAGCCACCATGTCTGCGGGTCGTTCCAGCGCGCGTCGAGACCGATCAGCGCAGGCTTCCATTGCGCAGGCGTTTGCGAGCGGCTCGCGCGCGCGGTCTTGAACAGCAGGCTGCGAAACTCCGGCTGATAGAAGTTCATGCGTCGCGCGATATTGCCGAGATTGCCGGACGCGGCAGCGTCCTTCAGATCGTGCGCGAGCGCGGCAAAGACGGGTTCGTCCGGCACGCCCGTACCGCTCCACGCATCAAGCGCCGCGGTGAGCTGCGGCATGCCGTGGCGAACTTCAGGATTCTGCACGCTGCGGGCGAGCAGACTGGCGATCGGTCCAACGAACGTAACGAGCAGGAACACGAGGAGTGGCACCGCGAGCAGCAGCGCACGCAGCGCCGCCTTGCGGCGCACGGCCTGGAACGCGGCGCGGTCCGCCGTGGGCGTGCCGCGGCCGAATGGGGCAGTGGATGGAAGCGGCGTGTTCATCGGCGCGCGGGGCTCCTCGTGACTCGTCGATCGACGTTGGCCTTATTGCGCCAGCCAGTTCTGGAAGCGCTTGTTGATCGCATCCGAATTGTCGGCCCAGAATTGCGCATCGATCTGCACCGGACGCTTGAAGTTGTCCGGCGCGGTTGGCAGGTCGTTCAGCCGTGCCTTGTCGATCAGCGCAATGGCGTTCTTGCGCGGCGGCGCATACGCAATGTATTTCGTCAGATCGGCATAGGCCTGCGGCGTCGATGCGGAGACGATGAACTTCGCCGCGGCGTCAGCGTGCTTCGCGCCGTTCACGACACCCCACCACTCGTAGTCGTACACCTGCGCATCCCAGACCACCTTGAACGGCTTCTTGTCCTTGTGCACCGCGTCGTCGATACGGCCGTTGTAGGCCTGCGTCATCACGACGGCGCCGTCGGCGAGCAACTGCGGCGCCTGCGCGCCCGCTTCCCACCAGACGATGCTCGGCTTGATCGTATCGAGCTTTTTAAATGCGCGATCGAGGCCGGCCGGCGTGGCGAGCTCCTTGTAGACATCCTTCGGGGCGACGCCGTCGGCGATCAGCGCCCACTCCATGGCTACCTTCGGCGACTTGCGCATGCCGCGCTTGCCCGGATATTTCTTCAGGTCGAAGAAGTCGTTGATCGAAGTCGGCGCCGTCTTGAGCTTCGTGGTGTCGTACGCATAGACGGTGGACCAGACCATCGCGGCGACCGCGCAATCGCTGATCGAGCCGGGCAGGAAGTCGCTGGTGTTGCCGAGCGACTTCCTGTCGAACTTCGCGAGCAGGCCTTCGTCGCAAGCGGTGATGGCGTCGTTGGTTTCGAGGTCGATCAGGTCCCACGTCGGATTCTTCGCCTGTTCCATCGCCTGGAGCTTGGCAAGTCCGCCGTCATACGACTCGGTGGCGAACTGATTGCCCGTCTTGGCGGTGAACGGCTCGAACCAGGCCTGTTTCGCGGCGTTCTCATACGCGCCGCCGAACGTGACGACCGAAATCGTATCGGCCGCGTGAGCCGTGGCTGTTGCAAGGATGCCGAGCGTGCAAGCAGCGGCGGCGATCCGGAACACAGAACGGTTGCTTTTCATGTCTAGTTGACTCCTGCGATGAGTGGCGAAGCGGACGAAGAAGACGAGGAAGCGGATTGGCTGGCGTCATCGGCAGACGCGGCGGCGCGTGCGGCGGCGGTGGCCGGCAGAACCTTGCAGTCGTCGCGCCGCCACACGACCGCGGTCTGACGGCCCAATGCGGGCAGGTCCTGATGCTGCGTATTCGGTACCTTGACCACCACGGTTTCCCCATGACCGAGCTTCAGATGGACGCGGTGATGGTCGCCGCAGTAGACGAGTTCCTGCACGAGCCCCTGCAGGACGTTCATGTTCTGTTGCGCGGCCTGCGCGACGCTTTCCGGCGTCGCGGCGATGTGCGCGCGTTCGGGGCGCAGCGCGAGCATCGCGGTATCGCCGTGGCCGAGACCGCTGCCCGCGCGGCCGTGGACGATGCTGCCGTCGGCAAGCTGTAGCGCGGCCCAGTCGGCGTCGTTCGGCATGACGCGGCCCATGAGGCCATTGTTCTCGCCGACGAAGTTCGCGACGAACGCATTCGCCGCGTTTTCGTAAAGTTCGGTCGGCGTGGCGGCTTGCTGGATGCGGCCATCGGAAAACACCGCGACGCGGTCCGACATCGTCAGCGCTTCGTTCTGGTCGTGCGTGACGTAGACGATCGTCAACGACAGATCGCGGTGCAGACGCATGATTTCGTACTGCATCGTCTCGCGCAGGCGTTTGTCGAGCGCGCCGAGCGGCTCATCCATCAGCACCACGCTCGGCTCGAACACCAGCGCGCGGGCCAGCGCGACCCGCTGCTGCTGGCCGCCCGACAGTTGCGCCGGCCGACGGCCCGCGAGATGCGCGAGTTCCACCATCTCGAGCGCGCGCAGCGTGCGCGCCTTCTGTTCGCTGCGGCTCACCTTGCGCACCGAGAGCGGAAACGCGACGTTCTCCGCGATGGTCATGTGCGGGAACAGCGCGTAGTTCTGAAACACCATGCCGATGTCGCGCTGATGCGGCGGCTTGTCATCGAGGCGTTTGCCTGCGAGCCGGATTTCGCCGCGGGTGGGCGATTCGAAGCCGGCGAGCATCATCAGCGTGGTGGTCTTGCCGGAGCCCGACGGTCCGAGCAGCGAAACGAACTCGCCGCGCGCGACGTCGAGGTCGAGCCCTTCGACCACGCTGTGCATGCCGTCGTATGACTTGCTGACGCCCGAGAAAGAGATGAACGATTGATCAGGCATAGGAATGTCGGCGATGGGTCGGGTATTCGCGCGCGGCAGTGGCGTCATGCCGTGCCGATGCGTTGCGCGAGATAGCGCGCGAAATCGTAATTGGGCCGCTCGAGGGGGCTCAGATGGCCGGGTTTCGCGAGCGGTGCGTGCACGCCCCGAAACACCGCCTCGACGCCGCGCCGGTCTTCGGCATTCACATCGTCGAGCAGCGCCTTGAGCGTCCCCATGTACTCGGCGGCCTTGGGGTCGTCGATGAACTCCGGCGCGAGGCCGCCGCCGAAGTGGATATGCACGCGGCTGACGCCTTGCGGCTGCAGGATCAGATACCAGAAATAGCCGGGCGTGAGCGTGACGAGGTGGGTCGGGTAGATGGCCAGCAGCGCGGTGGTACGGCGCCAGTGTCCTTCGAGCCGTGTGTTGGCTGGGTGCGCGTTGCCGATCGGCAGCGTCGCCTCCTTCGTGATCCAGTGATAGTTGAAGGCTGGACGCCCCGGTGGACACTCCATTTCTTCGAGCTTCGAATGCGGTCCTACCGTGGCGCGATGCAGCATCGGCAGGTGATAGCTCTCCATGAAATTTTCCGCGAGGATCTTCCAGTTGGTGTTCCACAGGTGCTCTTCATGGAACGTCTCGACGTAGTCGGTCATTCCGTACGGCTCGATCAGCGACGCGAGTTCGGCAAGCTGCGTCGAGACCGCTGGCGCATGGTCGTTGAGCGTCACGTAGATCCAGCCTTGCCACGTCTCGCAGCGCACCGCGGGCAGTGCGTACTGGTCCTTGCGGAAGCCGGGCTGACGGTCCATCAGCGGTGCACCGGCGAGGCTGCCGTCGAGCGCGTAATTCCACGCGTGATACGGGCATACGATACGGCGCACGTTGCCGCGTCCTTCGAGCAGCACCGACATGCGGTGCAGGCAGACGTTGGAGAACGCGCGCAATGTGCCGCTTGATTCACGCAGCACCACGACCGGCTGGTCGCCGATCTGCGCGGTCAGATAGTCGCCCGTTTGCGCGAGCGCGCTCGCGCGGCCCACGCATAGCCATTCGTTGCGGAACACGTCACGCTGTTCAAGCGCGAGAAACGCCTCCGACGTATAGACCCCGGGCGGCATGGCGCGGGCGTCGCCGAACGGGCGCTCGCAGTTTGCGCGTAGCGCCCGGACCAGGTCGGGGCCGGTTTCTGTCGAGAACGAAAGCGCTGCCATGTGGCCTCCGCGTCTGCGTCTGCATTGCGATGAGTATCAATCTAACAATCCAAATTTCTAGTCAAAATACTGTTTTTTGATGCATTGCATAGGCATAAGCGATGCGAACGTCTCTGCGGGCTATTCTATGTGCAAGCGTCGGATATGGTTCTCGCAAAAGGCTGAGAACCGCTTCACGATTTCGCGCGGCTTCATCGAACTGGACATGGCGATGCCGAGTGTGGTCGCATTGACGTTTTCCTTGAAACGTTTAATCACGAAGTCCTCGCCGTCGACCGTGCGGCTCGACTTGAGCGGAAAGTTGAGGATGCTGTAGCCAAGACCGTTGGCCACCATGCCGCGCACCACTTCCGGTTGGGACGACCGGAACGCCGCCACTGGACGGCTGCCCACCGAATCGAAAAGCGCTGAGAAGTACTCACGGCTATGCGGCAGATCCAGCATCACATAAGGCTCGGGAAGGAGGTCCGCCAGCGAGATCCGGCGGGCGCGCGCGAGGCGATGCGTACTGGGAAGAATAGCGTAAGGAGGCAGCGAAAGCAGTGGCTTGAACGTGATGCCGTCCGTGATATCGAGGCTATACGTCAGCGCAATATCGAGCGAGCCATCGGCGAGGCCGCTTAGCAGCGTGTCCTGATGCGCCTCGGTGGTGCGGAACGTGATCGCCCCATGATCCTGAACGAAACGGCTGATGATTCCCGGCATCAACGGTGGCGCGAGCGACACCATGCAGCCCAGCGAAATGGACCCGGACATGCCGCCGTCGAGCTCTTGCGCGGTCAGTTGCAACTCCTCCGCATTCTTAAGCAGATTGCGAGCATGCCCCAGCAGGTCCCGCCCCGGTTGTGTCAGCGACAGTCCGCTCGCATGATGGCGAATGAAGAGCTGGACTCCGAACGACTCTTCCAGATCGGCAAGCGCAGTGGAAATGGACGGCTGCGAGATATGCAATCGTTTCGCCGCGGCGGTGAATGACAGCGTTTCCGCAGTGACCACGAAGTATCGGAGCTGACGCAACGAATACCGTACAGGATGGCCTTCCATGTGATTCTCCTCACATCTGAGCGACAACCATTCTCTGCCCGACAAAAATCTCTGCATAGCAAAAAGCAATGCATCGCATTTTTTGAATGTATTTTGGTTTGCTGAACGCTGAGCGTACATTCGCTCCGGACACAACCGTAACGAATGCCGCGCAACGGTGTCGGGCACGTTGCTTTTGAAAGGAGACAGCCATGACGGCTGAAACGATGTCGATCGACACGCTGGTCATAGGCGCGGGGCAGGCCGGCGTGGCGATGAGCGAACACCTCAGCAAGGTGGGCGTGCAGCATCTCGTGCTGGAGCGCGACCGCATCGCCGAACGCTGGCGCACCGGACGCTGGGATTCGCTGGTCGCGAACGGACCGGCATGGCACGACCGCTTTCCCAATCTGGAATTTGCAGGCGACCCAGACGGTTTTCCGGGCAAGGAGCAGGTGGCCGACTACTTCGTCGCTTACGCGAAGCAGTTCAACGCGCCGATCCGCACCGGCGTAGAAGTGACAGGGGTCACGCGCAACGAGGGGCGGCCGGGTTTCGTCGTCGAGACGTCCGGCGGCACGCTCGTGGCGAACCGCGTGGTGGTGGCGACCGGACCGTTCCAGCGCCCGGTGATTCCGCCCATCGCGCCGCGCGACCTGCCCATCACGCAACTCCATTCGGCGGACTACCGCAATCCCGCGCAGTTGCCCGACGGGGCTGTGCTGATAGTCGGTGCGGGCTCGTCGGGCACGCAAATCGCCGATGAATTGCGGCGCGCGGGTCGCACCGTGTATCTGTCGGTCGGCGCGCATGACCGTCCGCCGCGCAGCTATCGCAACCGCGACTTCTGCTGGTGGCTCGGCGTGCTCGGCGAATGGGACAAGGAAGTCGCCACCCCCGGGCGCGAGCACGTGACGATCGCGGTGAGCGGCGCGTATGGCGGCAAGACCATCGACTTCCGTAGTCTCGCGCACGAGGGCATGACGCTCGTCGGCGTCACGAAGTCGTTCGAGAACGGCGTGGTGAGATTCGAACAGGACCTTGCTGCGAACCTGAAGCGCGGCGACGAGAACCTGATGTCGCTGCTCGATGCCGCCGATGCCTACGTGGCACGCTACGGCATCGACCTGCCCGCCGAGCCGACAGCGCGCGATATTCCGCCTGATCCCGAATGCGTGACCCACCCGTTGCGCGAACTCGATCTCGCGAAGGCGAACGTCAACACCATTATTTGGGCGACCGGCTATGCGGTCGACTTTAGCTGGCTGCACGTCGATGCGTTCGACGAGAAAGGCAAGCCGAAGCATCAACGCGGCGTCTCGACAGAGCCGGGCCTCTATTTTCTCGGCTTGCCGTGGCTGTCGCGCCGTGGGTCGTCGTTCATTTGGGGGGTGTGGCACGATGCGAAGCACATCGCCGATCACATCGTCACGCAACGCAAATACCTGGACTATCGTGACGCGTCGCAACGCAAGGACGATGCGCAGCGAGCACAGGTTCGCGACCTACCTCACACGTCCGACGTTTCGCGTGATCTGAAAGCCAACGAACAGGGAGTGATTTGATGCCGACCCATACTCGCGTCCGGATGTTCAACACGAAGGATACCTATCCGAACCAGTCGCTCGACAACGATCTTTGCCAGGCGGTACGCGCCGGCAATACGGTCTATGTACGCGGCCAGGTCGGCACGGACTTCGAAGGCAATCTCGTGGGTCTCGGCGACCCGCGCGCCCAGGCCGAACAGGCGATGAAGAACGTCAAGCAGTTGCTCGAAGAAGCGGGCAGCGATCTGTCGCATATCGTCAAGACGACAACCTACATCATCGACCCGCGCTATCGCGAGCCTGTGTATCAGGAAATCGGCAATTGGCTCAAAGGCGTGTTTCCCATTTCGACGGGCCTGTGCATCAGCGCGCTCGGCCAGCCGCAATGGCTGATGGAAATCGACGTGATCGCGGTCATTCCGGACAACTGGACGCCGCCTCAGGCTTAAGGAGCGATGCCATGACGTTCTCGATCGTCGGACGCTGCCGGCAGACCGGCCAGCTCGGCATTGCCATCAGTTCTTCGAGCATTGCGGTGGGGGCGCGCTGTCCGTGGGTGCGCGCGCGGGTCGGCGTGGTGGCGACGCAGAACGTGACCCTACCGGCACTGGGGCCGCAGATTCTCGATCTCGTCGAGACCCGCGGGCTCGCAGCCGACGCGGCGCTCGACGCAGCGCTCGGCGCGCACGAATGGCGGGCGTACCGGCAGGTAACCGTTGTCGACAACGAAGGCCGCACGGCGATGTTTACCGGCGACCTGGCGCTTGGTCTGCATCACGCGGTTGCAGGCGACCAATGCGTCGCGGCGGGCAACCTGCTCGCGAATACGCAGGTGATCGATTCGATGGTCGAGGCATTCGAGTCGTCGGCGGGCGCGCTTGCCGACCGGCTGCTCGCCGCGATGCACGCGGCAGTGAAAGCGGGCGGCGAAGCAGGGCCCGTGCATTCGGCTGCGCTGAAGATCGCCGATACGCAGGTGTGGCCTATCGTCGATCTGCGCGTCGATTGGGCCGACGACGATCCGATCGGGCAGATCGACGCGCTATGGCAGGCGTATCGTCCGCAGATGCAGGACTATGTGACGCGTGCGCTGAATCCAACTTCCGCGCCAAGCTATGGCGTGCCCGGCGATGAATGATCACGCGAATGCATCTATTCGCAGTTTGCCCCCGGGAACGGGGTGAGCGTTGTGCCAATCTGAGCGAGCGCGCATGCGGAACTCCCCAAAACCCGTAGCTCCCGAGCTCCGAGGCGCACTCGATGCGCCGACGCTCAGCGGCTCGTTGCTCGCGCTTCTGTTCTGGTGGCAGTCACTGACGCCAACGATGATTCCGCGGTCGTGGGGAACGCAAACTGTGATCGGCGCAATCTGCCTGGCCATTGGCTATGGGCTAGGCACGATGGCCGGTGGTGGCGTGCATCGACTCCTCACGCGATGGGGGCGCTTGCCCGGCAGCGAGATCCGCCGGCTTGGCCGGATCATTCTGACGGTGGCCTGGCTCATTGCGCTAGTCCTCGGCTCGAAGCTATGGCTCGGCTGGCAGAACGAACAACGCAATTTCATGGGGATGGCATCCATCGTCAGCTTGGACGGCGTGCTGGTGGGCGTGCTGTCGCCGTCCGTCGCAGCGCTCCTGGTGGTGGTCGGGCGGGTCATGGGCCGCGGTGTCGGCACAGTGAAGCGGTTCATCCAGGGCCGTGTGCCGGCGATCGTGTCGGTGGCGGCAACAGCATTGCTCGTGATCGCCATGGGCGTGGCGCTCGGTCGCGGAGTCGCGATTCCCGCCTTCACCACGGCCGTCAACTTCGTCCACTGGCGGGCGAACGAGGACACGACTGAGGGAACCGTGGCACCCGAGTCGTCAGCAGTATCCGGCAGCAGCGGATCATTCGTCGCATGGGACACCTTGGGACGCATGGGTCGCGACTTTGTGGCAACAGCCACGACCAGGCAGCAGCTCGCGATGTTCCACGGGGCTGATGCCAGGGTCGTTGATCCGGTGAGAGTCTACGTAGGTGTCCGTTCCGCGGACTCCCTCGAAGAGCGCGCGCAGCTCGCGGTCCGCGAGCTCGAGCGCGCGGGCGGGTTTGATCGGAAAGTGCTGGTCGTGTGGGTGCCCACCGGCACCGGATGGATAGTCCCCAATGCCGCGGCTTCGCTCGAGCAGGTGTACCGTGGCGACACGGCGATCGTGGCGATTCAATACTCTTTCCTGCCTAGCCGGTACGCCATCTTTATGGACGCCGGGCTCGCGGACGAGGCGGGTATCACGCTCTTCAACGCCGTTCGCGCCCGGTGGTCAAAGCTCCCGCCGCAACGGCGGCCGAAGCTGATCCTGTTCGGCAAGAGCCTCGGTGCCGTGGGGGTGGAAGCGCCTTTCGTGGGGGAGAACGCATCTTCCTCGGTGGCCAATATGGTGGCCCGCACGGATGGCGTGCTCATTGCCGGTGCCACACAGAGCAACCCTATCCATCCGCAACTGACTCGCGAGCGCGATCGCGGGTCGCCCTTCTGGCAGCCGGTCTTCGATGGGGGACGCTCCGTACGGTTCTTGAACCGCGATCCGCATCAAGTGTCATTGCCCGCCGACTGGCCGTCCCCGCGAATCGTCTATCTTCAGCATCCGGCCGATCCGGCCGTCTTCTGGAGTGTCGAGGCATTTTGGTGGCCGCCGGAATGGCTGGCCCGGCCCCGCGGCTTCGACGTGCCTGACGCCATGCAGTGGTTTCCCGTCGTCTCGGGCGTGCAGGCTGTGGGCGATCAGATTCACCAGCTCAGCGTGCCGCAGGGTTTCGGTCACAACTACTCGTCGGAGGACTACGTCAGGGGGTGGTCCAGCGTTGTGCCTCCCGAGGGCTGGACGGAGGCCGACACTGAACGACTGGCCAAATTCCTCGACGGGATCGCTGGCGACGAATCAGAGCCGTGAGCGAGCTTCAAGGTGATTCAGGGCTAAAGCAGAAACTCACGCATCGGGTTGTGCGCTCATCACGCGCCGCGCGAGCGTCGCATAAGCAAGTGGTTCAAAACGATTGAGCCCATCCTTAACGGCGGGAACGTCGTGGTCTCTGGCTTGCTGCTCCATTTGTGCGCACGCGTTCGCCATTTCGGGCTCCTGAATCATTGCGAAGGAGCCGCGTACCGCATGAAGCTGGGCAAGCACCGTTTTGATATCGCCAAGTTCAAGGGCGGCATGCAGCGCGCCAAGCGATTCCTTCAGCGATTGAATCATCGCGGCATGGATGTGCTCAGGCAATGGCCCGTGCGATATGTCGCGCCGCGTCGCGGTGCTGTTCACGGGACGCTTGCCGGCCTCGTTGACCAGCCGCCGCACCGTCGCATCCATGGTGCCCAGCAGGACGGGCTTGAGCAGGATCTCGTCGATTCCGGCTTGCGTGCATCGGGCACGCTCTTCTTCTGCCACATGCGCGGTAATGGCGATGATCGGCACCGTCGCGCTTTGGTCGCGCAGGCACTGCGCGAGCGCGTAGCCGTCCATCCCCGGCATATTGATGTCGGTCATCACGAGATCATAGTGGCGCTCGTTGAAGCGCCGTAATGCTGCTCCGCCACTGTCGGCCATATCGGCCTCATATCCCAGCGTAGCAAGTTGCGCGACGATCAACTCCCGGTTTGCGAGCTGATCGTCGACCACAAGGATGTGAATGACGTGCGTATCGATCCCGTATTGCTCCCATTCGGTCTTGCCATCTCCTCGCGCGCTGACTGGTGTGCCTGTACTCACCGGAATTGGCAATGTCACGATAAAGGTACTGCCGGCATTCAACTCGCTCTTCACCTGAATCGTGCCATGCATCAATTCAGTCAGGCGCAGACAGAGCGCGAGTCCGAGTCCTGTGCCGCCATAGCGCCTGGCAATCGAAGAATCGGCCTGCGTAAACGCATGAAATAGCGTCTCCTGCTGCTGGAGCGTCATGCCGATACCGGTGTCGCTCACGCCAATCACGATCGGAGAATCCTCGGCCGTGTCGTCCTTGAGGTAGACCTCCAGCAGTACGTCACCCGTAGCAGTGAACTTGATCGCATTACTGACCAGATTGACCGCGATCTGCCGGATTCTCGTGGGGTCACCCAGATAGTGCGGCGCGAGCGCATCGTCTATCACGCAGTCGAACTCGAGTCCCTTCGCATGCGCGACTGGTTCGAACATCGCGCCCACTTGACGAATGACATGACCGAGGTCGAAGCTGATCGACTCGAGCGTCATCTGCCCAGACTCGACCTTAGAAAAATCGAGAATGTCGTTGATGATTCCGAGCAGCGCCGTGGACGACGACGTGACAACCCCTAGCCGTTCCTCCTGCAACGGCGACAGCGGCGAGCGACCCAGTAACTCGAGGTTGCCGAGGATGGCATTGAGCGGCGTACGTATTTCGTGGCTCATCATCGCGAGGAACGCTGACTTCGCCTGATTGGCGGCGTCCGCTGCCGCACGCGCCTCGTCCAGCTTACGTTCCGTATTCTTCAGCGTCGTGATGTCGGAAAAACTGCATAGCAGGACTTCTTTCCCACGGTACTTGGTGCGGACCATACTCACGAGCAGATCGTCCACGCGGCCGTCGGCAAGTCTGAGCGGCATCTCCAGATCGGACTGCCACGCGGGTGCACCAGGGCTGCGGTCATAGAGACTGAGCAAGCGCGTGTGCAAGCCGGGTTCATCGGGATGCGTGTTCGATTCGTAGGTACGCATCAGGTTGCTCTGCAACAGAATATCGCCCTGCTCGAGAGATAGTAGTGCGAACCCGGACGGCGCTGCAGCGACCATCGTGCGATTCAGGGCTTCACTTTCGAAGATGCGCTGTGAACGTTGGTAGTCGGGCTTGAACAGCTTGTGATCGAGCATCAACAGAAGCAGCCACATGAAACTCACGACCAGCAGCATCGCTGCAATGTAAACGGCGAGGCGTGTCCCTATGTCACGCAAAATTGTGCGCCAGGTGAATGCGTAGACGAGCGTCCAGCCGGAGTTCGTCACCTCCGCACTAGCCATGAACAGTCCATTTTTAGAGCGCTGGATTCCTTCGGCGGGTGGCATCGCTAGCGGACGGAAATCGAGGATCCGCTGTGTTAGCGCGGCGCCGGTACCCGGCTTGGCTGTGCTGAGGATCACTTTGCCAGTGGAATCCAGCAGCAGCGATTCTTCGTCGTAGCGCCCCCCGGTAAGCTTTTCGATCAGGGGGCTACGTAAATCTTGCGGACAGCCACTAGGAAGATCTTGCCCTCGCTAAAGGCCGTCATGACCAGCCGGATCGCGGGCTGTTCGCTAAACGGATCGGTGGCTGGCGGGAACCAGGTCGCGCTCCTGTCCTCGCGTAACCGCTCGACCACCGTTGGGTCCGCCAGGTCGCCGATGTCCGGTGCAATGCGATCGAGAAGTGCGTGGACGTCTTTCGCGCCGCTCTGCTTGAGCAGATCGCCGGATGCCGGGGCAGGAACAATTCCGATGAACCGCCTGTCAGGCGAATAGAAAAAGCCCGACACCGCACTGGTCTGCACCTTGGCCCAAGGTCCGAGACGGTAGTCAAAATCGACGCCGAGCGCCAGATACGGCGCGAAATCCGCTGCGTGCTGCGACGGGCCAACATCGCCGAGCATCAAAACCGGGTCGAAATTCCTGTGCCTCTGCAGAACGACTCGTCCATGCTGCGCGGCAAAGTCGTCGATGAGGGTCGCGGGTGGAGGTGTTCGTGTGCCCCACGCCGTCTCTTCATGCAGGATGGCGGCTCTCAGCGTTCTTTCCCGCTCGAGAAACTCCAATTGCAGGCGAGTCTGCCTTAGAGCGAAATCGGTGTAGCGATCCTCGATATAGTCCGTGACCGCCGATTTCAGCACCACACCGGTCAACAGCACCAGCACAACCGAGACAGCGACGCCTGCTCCCATTACGAGCGTCCGCTGATAGCGGTTCAGTCTGCTCGGCTCATCAACGCGTGAATCGCCGTTGGGCGTTTGGACCACGCGTTCATGCCCGCTGGAATCGGTGCTCTGTGATGGCATGGCGGACCTGAATCAGGGACGCAAGGGATGGTTTCAGCATCATACGGCCATTCCGGCTCGTTGCGTGTTTGACGTCGATCGGGCCGCGTGCGGCGCGTAGCGCTTGCGGTTTGCGCCGGTCCACGGATTGACTGCTGGCGCTCGCCTGTTACCTGATGCTCGACTGCAGAATCCCGCTCGGCGCCCATTTCCACCATCTGTCGCCGTGTCTTATATCTGGCGTTGCCACGCTTTCCGCGGTAACAGGCAGTACCGCCATCTCGAGCGCTGCAGCGCTCAAATACCGGCCAGTGCCGATTCGGACATGGCCTACTTTCGCTGCATCTCAAAAATACAGACTGAACCCAGTTAGAGAGATTTAGCGCAGGCCAGTCCGCGATTGGCTCACCAGAATGTGGCCGGTTCTTACGGCGGCCATGAGCTTGCGGGAACGTTATCGCTCTCATTTTTTCCGCTGAAATTGAACAGCAAAAAATGGCAACGACGATTTGGGATTAGTTCGCAGAACTGAAGTCGCTTTCAAACTTCAAAAGGAATCGTGTCATGAACAAGTCCTACGTCAGCATCTGGAGTGAAGCGCTGGGTTCGTGGGTGGCAGCCTTGGAGAATACGATTGCGCGCGGCAAGCGTAACAAGGCAAAGGTTTGTGCAGTTGTAGCGACTGCGGTTGTGGCCGCAGCCTCGTTGGCGCCGGTAGCGCACGCACAGTACAACGCCGGCGGCGGTGTGGCCACGGGACTGCATTCGATTGCGATTGGCTCGGGGGCCAAGACTGCTGGAACAAATCCGAACAGCATAGCTATGGGGTATAACGCCTCTGCGAATTCGGGCACGACGGCAGGTGCATATAGTGCTATGGCTATCGGCACCAATGCGAACGCAGCCGGTGATGGTGCTGCCGCACTTGGTGATGCCGCCAGGGCCACCGCGGACAAGGCGACTGCAATTGGCCGCAGCGCAAGAGCGGACACGGTTAATTCAAGTGCAATCGGCGCGGGCGCCGCGGCTGGCGGGAAAGGGCGCACGTGCCCTTTCCCGCTTTTTCGCGATTCCCGGGCTTCTTTCGTGGGCACAAAGTGGTAGTTGAAATGCCCTTCTACTGATCTGCTAGAGAATCCTAAGATTGCGGATCTTGCCGATCTTCGGGGAACGCTCGATGATCAGTTCGGTAACGAACTCTGGCAACAGGGCGCGCGGCACGTTCGCGGGGATATCGGTCACGAGCTGCGAGGGGACGTGAACAATGAATTCCTCCGGCGCAGACGCCAGGCTATGTTCGTAAGTGACGCGAATTTCCATGTTTTTTTCGTTCAGGGACGTTGTTGCTGGCAGCGCATTCAGCGTGCGCAGGGGGCAGGGTTCTGGAGGCAGTGTACCGCGGGATACCCCCGTTTTCGTTCTTTTCAGTGTTGCAGAATTGCCTGTTGTGAGCGCTTGCGCGCTTTTGCCCGCACTCGCAGGGCATACCGATCAAGATTCCTATTCTTTTCCAGCGCAAGTGGGACGCGATGAGATTGCCGTGCAACCTGTAGGTGGTTGTCGTTGGCAAACGTGTCAGGCGCGGCCAGATCGCGTTCAATGTCCTCGCTATCAAGCTTCCCATGTCCCGCCCGGGTGATGAAGCTCGCCATGATGATGACCCGCGAGACGAGATTGATCAGGGAGCGGTCCACCTCACCATTGCGCAGACGCTCAAGTGCGATTCGTGCACGCAGCACGAGATCCGAGGCTTCCTTGCGGGGCATTGGGGAGAAAGAGCGACTTTGCATGAGCACCCGCAGACGGCTGACGCAATGATCGATAGTTTTTCCTGCTCGACATGTCCGGTAGCTGGCTGATGAGTTTCGGGACCGGATATGGGGATCTTCACGCCGGGATCAAGTGGGTCCGTCAGATTTAAGTTTGAACCATCGGGTTCGCGAGTTTCCTGGTGGAGTAGGGCCGATGTGGCTGGCGCCGTGTAACGGCTCCGGCAGTCTGCCATCTTCCCCGTGGCCGCATCGGTCGTTGCGCAGCCGGAAGCACGCGTGGACATGGCGCATTTTCGGGAGGCGGCCGTGAACCCTGTGGTGGGGCATCAGAATCGGGCAGTGCCGGAAGCTCTGTGATACATGACGCAACTAACCGTCAATGCTCGTCGCGCCCCGCCAGCGCCTGCCGGCGGCAAAAAAAAGCGAGCCCCAGCAAGTGGGGCCCGTCAATAAGGATTTGATCGTCTCCCGTCGTCCCGAAGCGGATGTGCACGCCAGCCGGAGAGTTCACTGGCCTCACTTCCTTGAGAATCGACAGGAAGGATACTGTGCGCTAATAAGCCTCCGGCCACGGCCTGCAATTGCGATACAGGTGCCGCCTGAGCTCAGTTTCGGCGGCAACAGCAACCTCGCAATCCAAGGCTACGATGCGAGTACTGCCTGCGCGCCCAGGTCCGCAAGCGGGTGTGCGGACGGCCGCCACGGCGACGCCAGAAACTGCCGCACACGTTCAGGTCGTACCGCGGAGAGCGTTGCTGGCGCCCAGCGCGGCTTACGGTCCTTGTCGACGAGATGCGCGCGCACGCCTTCGCTGAAGTCGCCATCTTCGATGGCCCTTGAAACGATGCCCAGCTCCATCCTGAAGCACTCGGCAAGCGTCATCTGACGGCCGCGCAGCAGCGCATCGCGCGTGACATATAGCATGGTCGGCGAATGCGACGTCATCGCGTCATAGGTCGTCTGCAGCCATTGACGTACTTCTCGCGGATGCTCGCGCTCCATATCCTGGCGCAGCGTCGCGACGATGCGCTCGATGGCCGCGCCGCGGTCGAAGTGGCGCACAATCCATGGCATGAACATGCTTAGGCTCGCGTGCGGCACGATATTGCACGGCGGCTCGAACACCGTGCGCAGCGCCTGCGTCAGGTCGTCGGCGCTCGCGTCGGCTGTCGCGATGCGCAACAGCCGCTCTTCGAAGGTCTCGAGCCATTCGGACGGCACGCACGCATCGGCCAGCCCGAACTGCAGCGCCTCCGCACCCGTGAGTGACACGCCGGTGAGCCCGACATACAGTTCGACCTCGACGGGCATCACGCTGAGAAAGCGCGTCGCGCCGACATCCGGCAAAAAGCCGATGCGCGTCTCGGGCATCGCGATCTTCGTGCGTTCGGTGACGATGCGCAGTCGCGCCGCCTGGCCGAGCCCCATGCCACCACCCATCGTGATGCCGTCGAGCAGTGCGACGACAGGCTTGGGAAACGTATGTAAAGCGTAGTCGAGGCGGTATTCGTCAACAAAGAACTGCTCCCAGCTGTTGTCATTGCGTCGGCGCGTCTCGTATAGCGAACGCACGTCGCCACCCGCGCAGAATGCCTTCGCACCAGCGCCGCGCAGCACGAGCGCAACAATATCGCCGTCATTGCGGCAGCGTTCGACGATCGCGGTGAGGTCGTGCACCATCTCGTGCGACAGCGCGTTCAGCGCGGCCGGCCGGTTGAGCGTGACGATCGCGACGCGATTGACAACGCGAAACAGCACATTCTGCTCGGTGGCCGACCGGTGTTCGAGAACGGCGCTCATCGCAGTGGCTCCTTCGCCGCTTGCCACTGGGGGGCGCGCTTTTCGAGAAATGCGATGACGCCTTCGCGCTGGTCGGCGCCGTCGAACAGATCGACGAAGCGCTCGCGCTCGACGGCGAGCGCCGCCGAACGTGGCACGCCGTTTCGAGCCTGCTGGATCAGTTCCTTGCTGAGCGTGACGGCCTGCGGGCTCAGCCCCGCGACGCGCGCTGCCATCTGCAACGCGAACTCGCGCGCCGCACCCTTTTCGACCACTTCTTCGACCAGACCGATGCGCAATGCCGTCGCCGCATCGACGCGCTCGCCCGTCAACACGATGCGTTTCGCCCAGCCTTCGCCGACGAGCCACGGCAGCGTCTGCGTTCCGCAGCCGCACGGCAGCAGACCAACGGCCGTTTCAGGCAGCGCCATGACCGCATGCTGTTCGGCGATGCGGATATCGCAGGCGAGCGCGCATTCGAGACCGCCGCCCATCGCATACCCGTTGATCGCCGCGATCACGACAGGCCGCGCGTTCTGCAGTGCTTCGAACGCCGCGCCGAAACGCGCCGCCGCGATACGCGCCACTTCCTTGTTGCCAACGGCGAATGTATTGAGATCGGCGCCCGCACTGAAGAACTTGTGACCGTCGCCCGTGATCACGATCGCGCGCACCTTTGCTTCGCCGTTCAGGCGCCCGATGGTCTGCTGCAACTGCAACAGCCCTTCGGGCGTGAACGCGTTGGCAGGCGGGCGCTTCAAGCTCAGCAGCGCGACGCTGCCCTCATGCGCGTATTCGAGTTCGATCATCACGAGTCTCCATCCTTGCGGTAGAGCTTGATGACGGCGGAAAAGTCGAGCTTGCCCGCGCCCTTCGTGCTCATCGTCTGATAAAGCTGCTGCGCGAGCGCGCCGAGATAGACGGGCTGACGCGCGCCCTTTGCGGCATCGGTGGCAAGGCCGAGGTCCTTCAACATCAGGTCGGTGCCGAAGCCGCCCGAATAGCCCCGAGTCGACGGCGCCGTTTCGATCACGCCGGGAAACGGGTTATACGTGTCCGAACTCCAGCAGCGTCCCGTCGAGGTATTGATGATGCCCCCGAGCACCTTCGGATCGATGCCGAGCGCTTCGCCGAGTGCCATCGCTTCGGAGACGCCCGCCATCGTGATGCCGAGCACGAGGTTGTTGCAGATCTTCGCGACTTGGCCCGTCGAGGTATCGCCGCAATGGACGATGTTCTTGCCCATCGCCGACAGCACCGGCCTGACGTGCTCGAAGACGGCAGCGCTGCCGCCGACCATGAAGGTCAGCGTGCCCGCCGCCGCTCCGCCCGTGCCACCCGAGACGGGTGCATCAACGAACGTATTGCCGTTTTGCTTCACCAGATCGGCGAATGCTTTCACGCTGGCAGGGTCGATGGTGCTCGAATCGATGATAGTGACGTTCTTCCCGACGCCCGCGAGAATGCCGTCATCGCCTGTCAGTACGCTTTTCACATGCGCCGCTGCGGGGAGCATCGTGATGACGAACTCGACGTCTGTCGCAGCGGCTTTTGGAGATGTCGCTGCTCTCGCGCCCGCGTCGACTAGCGATTGCACCGCCTGGGTACTCAGATCGAAGACGTTGAGTGCGTGGCCCGCCTTCAGCAGATTCAGCGCCATCGGCGAGCCCATGTGGCCGAGTCCTACGAAGCCGATTTTCATATCGAGTGATCCTCTATTTTCCGACTGCCAGTCAGGCGCTACTTCAAGTTGATCGTGGTATTCACGCCATCGCTGACGGCGGCATCATCAAACCACCGGGCCGTCACCGTCTTCGTCTGCGTGTAGAACTGCACGACCTGCTTGCCATAGGGTCCAAGATCCCCGAGCTTCGAACCACGGGAGCCCGTAAAGCTGAAGAACGGCACAGGTACGGGAATCGGGATATTGATGCCGACCTGGCCAATATCGATCTCGCTCTGGAATTTGCGCGCCGCGGCGCCACTTTGCGTGAAGAGGCCCACGCCGTTGCCCATCGGATTGCTATTGACGAGCGCGATGGCATCGTCGAGCGTCGGCACCGTCATGACGCACAGCACGGGACCGAAGATTTCCGACTTGTAAACGTCCATACTGGTCGTCACGTCGCTGAAGATCGTCGGGCCGACAAAGTTGCCGTCTTCATAGCCGGGCACCTTGACGTATCGGCCGTCGAGCACCAGCTTCGCGCCTTCCTTCACGCCCGCATCGATCAGATCGAGAATGCGCTTCTTCGCTGCGCGCGAAACCACTGGGCCAACGTCCGTCTTCGGTTCGTGACCCGCGTTCACCTTCAGCGTCCTGGCCTTCTCGACCAGCTCCGGTAGCCAGTCCTTCGACGCACCGACCAGCACGACCACCGACGTCGCCATGCAGCGCTGGCCCGCCGCGCCGAAGCCCGCGCCCGCAAGCGCATTGAGCGTTTGTTCGCGGTTCGCGTCGGGCAGCACGACGGCGTGGTTCTTCGCGCCCATCATCGACTGCACGCGCTTGCCGTGCTCGCTCCCGAGGTTGTACACGTGTGTGCCCACAGCCGTCGATCCGACGAACGAGATGGCTTTCACGTGTTCATGCGTGCACAGCGCGTCGACGACTTCCTTGCCGCCATGTACGACGTTGAGCACGCCCTTCGGCACACCGGCTTCGAGCGCGAGTTCGACGAGCTGCATCGTCGACAGCGGGTCCTGCTCGGAAGGCTTCAGCACGAACGTGTTGCCGCAGACGATCGCCATCGGAAACATCCACAGAGGGATCATCGCCGGGAAGTTGAACGGCGTGATACCCGCGCAGACGCCAATCGGCTGACGCAGTGTGTACGTATCGACGCCGCCCGCGACGTTCTCCGCGAACTCGCCCTGCTGCAGCGTGCCGATCGAGCACGCATGCTCGACCACTTCGAGGCCGCGGAAGATATCGCCCTCTGCATCGGGCAGCGTCTTGCCCTGTTCAGCCGTCAACGTCCTGGCAATGCGCGGCATGTTCTCGCGGATCAGCGCCTGGTACTTCAGCATGATGCGCATCCTGGCACCGATCGGCGTGTTTTTCCACGTGGCGAACGCGGCATGCGCGCAGCGGATCGCGGCGTCCACTTCCGCTTTGGTCGCGAAGGGCACACGCGCCAGCACCTCCTGCGTCGCCGGATTCACGACGTCGCGCCACTCGGTCGTATTCGACTCGACGAACTCGCCGTTGATTAGCAGTTTTACGGACTCGATCTGCCGGTCCGGGGTGTTCGTTGGAATTGCGCTCATACTCAATGTCTCCAGTTCGGGGTCGCCGCTTGAATACGGCCGGGCATGATGAATCGAATAGCGGAGAGTGCCGCCTCTGCGCGGTTTATTTCGCTCAAACGTGCCGCGCGATGACCATTCTTTGTACTTCGCTCGTCCCTTCGTAGATCTGCGTGATTCGGGCGTCGCGATAGTGCCGCTCGACGGCGTAGTCTTCGAGGTAGCCATAGCCGCCGTGGATCTGGACTGCCTTCGAGCAGACCTCTTCAGCCAGTTCCGACGCATACAGCTTCGCCTGCGAGGCTTCTGACAGACACGGCCGGCCGGCGCTGCGCAGCCGCGCTGCGTGATGGACGAGAAGGCGCCCGGCGTTCAGGCGCGTGGCCATGTCGGCGAGCATATTGGCGATGGTTTGATGCTCTTTCAGCAGTTTGCCGAACTGGATGCGCTCGTTCGCATAGGCACGGGCTGCGTCAAAAGCTGCACGCGCAATGCCGATGGCTTGCGCCGCGATGCCAATGCGCCCACCTTCGAGATTCGACAGTGCGATGCGCAAGCCTTCTCCTCGCGCACCGAGCAGGTTCGCCTCGGGGATTGCACAGTCGTCGAGCGAGATAGGGCAGGTATCCGATGCGCGAATGCCAAGCTTGTTCTCGGGACGGCCCACGTTGAAGCCCGGCGTATCCGTCGGCACGATGAAGGCAGAGATGCCGCGTTTGCCCGCGTCGGGGTCTGTGACGGCGAACACGATCGCGATACTCGCTCGCGCGCCGTTCGTCACGAACTGTTTGCTGCCGTTCAGGATCCACTGACCGTCGCGCGGCACGGCGCGCGTGCGCAGGTTGTTCGCTTCACTGCCTGCCTGCGGTTCGGTGAGGCAAAAGGCGCCGATGCGCTTGCCCGTCGCAAGATCGGCGAGATAGTGGTCTTTCTGCGCCTCGGTGCCAAAGTTGAGGATCGGCCCGCAGCCCACGGAGTTGTGCACGCTCATTAGCGTCGCGCAGGCGGCGCAACCGGCGGCGATCTCTTCCAGTGCGATCGCATAGGCGATGTAGTCGCTGTACGAGCCGCCCCATTCGGACGGCACGATCATGCCGAGAAAGCCGAGCTCGCCCATCTGCGTGACGACGTCCGCGGGCAACTGGCCGTCACGGTCCCATTGTGCAGCGTTAGGGGCAAGGCAATTGATCGAAAAGTCGCGCGCCGCGTCGCGAATCATCCGTTGTTCGTCGGTATAGAAGTCGTCCATGTCTGTAGCCTCGAGCCTCTTGAACTCATGAGCGCCCGTCACATCGCATTCGGCGCCATCGTTGGCAGCCAGTGTAGGCGCGCAGGACAGGAGATGCCGATGCCGTGTTCGATCACTTGTGGTGAGCGAATTTGCCACACATCGCTTTTCTGTATAGCGCAATGTAAGGTTCCATACGAAGACATCGGTCGCGCTCTGATCAGTTTTGTCACGTAACGGGCATCGTTCCCACGATGCTCCTGGGCATTGCACATTCGAAGGGCGCCGGAGCGGTCGTTGGCGGAAGTGCGAATCTGACGAAGGCGATTGTTCGGTGCATCGAACACTACGGTGGTGAAATTCGTACCAATTCTCAGGTCGTCAAAGTCAAGGTGGGTGGGGCCGAGCCGTCGGCGTCGAACTGGCCGATGGTACGACCATCAACGCAAAAGATGCGGTGGTAGCCTCGATCCATCCGTGGGATTTGGGCAAGCTGGTCGAGGGCGTCGATCCGGAAATTGCAACGGCGGCGAAACAGGTCACGCTCAGTTCGTTTGGCGCCATCAATCAGCAGATTGCGCTCAACGAAGCGCCAAAATGGAAAGCAGGAGAGGAATATTGGAAATCGATGCTCGTCGAGTGCGTGCAGCGAGATTATCTGGCGCTTCGCAAGAGCTTCGATGCCTATCGTTATGGCGAGATGCCGGCAGGTCACCTGAGCCCGCTGATTGCCGTACAGAGTCTGCATGATCCATCACGTGCGCTGGCTGGGAAAGCGTCGATGTACCTTTACCACTTCGCTCCGCTGGAGCTTGCGAAGGGCGGGCTCGAGGCGTGCGATGAGGTCAAGGAACACTGGTGCAATGCAATCTACGACGAGATGTGGAAGTACACCACCAGTCTCGATCGCAGCTCAATCTTGCGAACCTATCGTGAAACGCCGCTGGATCATCATCGACATTCCGCATCGATGAAGCATGGCGACATCTTCGGTTGCGGAACGACGATTTCACAGTTCATGGGTCGGCGCCCGATTCCGGAACTCGCACAATACTCAGTGCCTGGTCTCAAAAGGTTTTATCTCGCCGGACCGTTCCTTCATTCGGGCGGGGCCGTGACGTTGGGCGGCAGAGCGACCGCAATGAACAAACAGAACCAAAAGAAGGGCTGAATTAGAGTGTGTGCTCTAATACGACGTTGTCTGCATAGAAAAATCCCCTGATATTTTGGTGCTAAATGCCCCGATAAGAGGAATTGCGGGCATTGGGGATATCGTTGTTGAGCCGTGGCGGGCGAATTGTCGAAAGTCGGAGGTTCCACAATTTGCAGGTCAACGTCTTCACACCGGCTGCCGCGCGTCGACGCTAGTCATTTGATGTACAAAGCAATCTTCACCGGCGGGGACGCAATGCCGCTTTGCCGCTTACAGCCTGATCGACGCGCGGAATTGCAACGAGTATGCAAGCACCAATATGGCGCAGAGGCGTAGAACGGCCTGAAAGAAAAAATAGTTTGCTGTCATCAAACAAATTTTGACGCCGATTTTTTTACTGATATCTTTAGTTACAAATATGAAACGTGATGACAGAAAAAGCACTGCCCCTCTTGTGCTGGGCAGCAAGATTAGAGCGCTGCGCAAGCGACTCCAGCGTACCCTGGACGAAACTGCAACGGCGGCCGGAATCTCGAAGCCGTTCCTTTCTCAGGTCGAGCGAGGACACGCGACGCCGTCCATTTCGTCATTGGCCGGCATTGCGCAAGCGCTTGGAGTAACGATGCAGTACTTCGTCGAAACGCCGACCGAAGCGAAATCCGTGCGGCGCGCAGACGAAAGGCAGTACTTCAGCTTTGCCGACTCGGCGAATCAGTTTGCTCGCCTCACCAACGCAGCGGTCGGCAGGCAGCTCGACGCGATTCTCGTCCGAATGCCTGCAGGTCAGCCGGCGTCGGAAGTGACGACACATGCTGGAGAGGAGTTTCTCTATGTGCTCAGCGGTCAGATATCGCTGAGCCTGGAGGGCAGTACGTTTGTGCTTGATCCTGGTGACAGCGCGCACTTCGAGTCGACGGTCCCGCACGGCTGGGCCAATGCGGCTAACGAAGAAACCGTGATTGTCTGGGTAGGTTCGCCGAGATTGTTTTAAGCATTGGTAGCTTCGCTGCTTTCGCGGCGAATCTCCGTTTCATACATTTGCCAGTCCTAAGTGTATGAATCTATGTTGAATACAGAGTGATCCATCGATTCCTTGCGAACGATGGTTAGGGATTCGTTTTGCCTGAATTTTCCAGTAACCGCAATAAGTACATTTTGGTCTCCTATTTGATATTCGCCGAAGTGGTTTAGGAGTGGCTTTGGTTGTTCGCATAGTCGGTGGTATGCGGGGGTCATGAAGTAACGGGGCGGTCTCGGACGGGTGCCGCACGGGGGAAAGTGCCAAAGGTGTTCTCTGGCATGTCGACTTGGGTCAATGACACACGAAGGGAAAAAATGAAACTCACGGTTTTGGGATCTGCCATACGGAAAATAGTGTGGGCAGAGATTGCGCTGACAGCTGCGCTTGGGACCACGGCGTTTGCACAGGTTCAACCGGCGGCAACCGCGGCGGCGACGAAAACTGACATGGCCTCCGCTCAGAAGGATGGGCAAGACGCGAATGCGGCGGCCGCCGCACCGACCGCGGCATCGGGTGCCGCGGCGGGCACCACCTCGGTGAAGCAGCTGCAGAAGTTCGAGGTGACGGGTTCGCTGATCCGCAGCGCAGACAAACAAGGCCGCACTGAAGTTCAGGTCATCACCGCGAAGGAAATTCAGCAAAGCGGCTACACGACCGTGGCCGACTTCCTGCGCGGCACAGCCGTCAACTCCGCAAGCAGCTGGTCGCAATCGACGGCTCAGAGCTCGGCACCGGGCGGTGCGGGCCTTGCGCTGCGCGGCCTCAGCGAAAAGTACACGCTTGTGCTCGTCGACGGGCAGCGCGTGGCCAACTACGCGCAGCCCGTCAACTTCACCGACACGTTCTTCGACATCAACACGATTCCGATGAACATCGTGGAGCGCATCGAAATCGTGAAGACGGGCGCCGTGTCCGTGTACGGTTCGGACGCGATCGCGGGGGTCGTGAACATCATCACGAAGAAGAACTTCGAGGGCTTGCAGCTCGACGCCATGCTCGGCAAGGCCCAGCATCCCGGTAACGCTGAGGGCACCTTCAGCGTCCTGGGCGGTCTCGGCAACCTGACTTCCGACCGCTGGAACATCACGGCGGCCGCGAGCTACTACCGCGACAGCGGCTCGACGCTCGCCGACCGCGACATGACCAAAAACCAGGACTTCACGCAGTTCCCGGGCGGTAACGCGGCGCCGCTAGGTCCGAATCAGCAGTCGTACTGGCAGCTCGCGGACGGCACCCATCAGGCGTTCAATCCGTGTCCGCCGGGCAGCAACGCGACGGCGACGGGCGGCCAGTCGTGTACGTACAACGTGGCGCACAGCGTGTCGCTGATCCCGTCAACGACACGCCTGAACGCAAAGGTGCGCGGCACATTCAAGATTGACGACACCACCGAGGCCTATGCGGGTTTTTGGGCGAGCCGCAATGAAACCGTGCAGTTGAACGGTCCGGCGTCGCTCAGCAGCACGACCGACGTGTTCGACCCGTCGACGGGCACGGTCTCGCCGGTCGGGCGCACCGTCTCGGCTTCGAACCCCTTCAACCCCTTCGGCGTTCCTACGCGGATCAACCTGACGTTCCCGGACAACACACACGTCACCGATACAACCTCGACGTTCCTGATGGCGAACACGGGCGTCAAGGGTTCGTTCGACACCGCGAAGTTCGGCAACTGGGATTGGTCGGCAGAGTACGCCCATTCGCAAAGCACCGTCGCAAGCACCTTCAGCAACTGGCTAAATGTGGCTGGCCTCGAGAACATGCTCGCGAACGGCACCTACAACTTCTCGAACCCGGGTTCCACGCCGAATGGCCTGAACGGCGTGTTCCAGGATGACAACCAGCTGTCGATCACGAAGCTTGACCAGGTGCTCGCGAAGGCCTCGACGACCAGCCTGTTCACGCTGCCGGCCGGCGGCGTCGGCCTCGGTGTCGGCACCGAGTTCCGTCACGAGTCGACGGTCATCAACTCGCAGACGTATGCGACGCAAGGCATCACGGCACCTGCGGACGTGCAATCCGTGAACGGCGAGCGTAACGTCGCGGCCGCCTTCTATCAGGTCGACATTCCGATCATCCGCAATCTGACGTTCACGCAGTCGGGCCGTTACGACCACTACAGCGATTTCGGCGGCGCCTTCTCGCCGAGCTTCGCGCTGCGCTTCCAGCCGGTTCGCATGCTGACGACGTACGCGTCGTACAGCCGCGGATTCCGCGCGCCGACGCCGGTCGAGAACGCGCAATCGGTCTATCTGGGCCACCAGAACCTGGTGGACCCGAACGATCCGAGCGGCGTGCCCACCAAACACTTCACGACGGAGCAGACGACCGGCAACCCGAACCTGCAGCCTGAGCACACCAAGAACTACAACATAGGCTTTACGTTGTCGCCGGACGCGACGACGGACTTCGGTGCGGCCTTCTACAAGGTGCACATCGACAGCGTCATCGGTACGCCCGATCCGAACGCGATCTTGCAGGCGAACGATCCGAGTATGGTCGTGCGTAACGCGGACGGCACCATTCGCTACATCAAAATGCCGTTCCAGAACCTGGGCTCGCTCGATACGGACGGCTTCGACCTCGATTTCCGCAAGAGCGTGGGCACCAAGTACGGCACGTTCACGCTCGCGGGAGACTGGACCTACGTCTGGCACTTCAAGCTGAAGAGCGCTGGCGAGACTCAGGACTTCGCGGGCAACAACCTGGCGCTGCTGCAGCCGTTCGGCGCGAGCAACCCGCGCTGGAAGGGCAACACGAGCCTGAGCTGGGATTACCGCCAGCTGACCACCACGCTCACGTGGCAGTACACGGGCCCCTACACGAACGCGGTCGCGGCCGAGTTCGGCGATGGCGGCACGCTGTCGGTTGCCTCGTACAGTCAGTTCAACCTGGTGGCCACCTATCGCGGCTTCAAGAAGTGGACCATTTACGGTGGTATCCAGAACCTGTTCGACAGGAAGCCGCCGTTCGACGTCGAGTGGCAGTCGACTCCTGACATCACGGGTTACGACCAATCGCTGTACACGAACCTGGGCCGCTTCTTCCAGGTGGGTGCGACTTATCGCTTCTGATCGTGGCAGGCCGGCGCCCGACCGTGCGAGGCACAGTCGGGCGCCGGCCCGCGTGTAATGGCAGTGGCAAGAAATCCCTTGTGAACAGCCTCGTTCGCGGTTCGTGGCGCGACCAGCACCGCGACCACTGAACAGCTGAATCACGCTGCGAGGATCGAAGGTATGAAAGTAGAAGCAAGCATGACTGCGACATCAGCCGTGGACGCGGGCGGGGTCGCCAGACCCGGCCGCCCGCGCGAATTCGGGCGCAAGCAGCAAAATCCGGTTCGCCGCTTCGGCGGCATCGCAGTCGTCATCGTCCTGCACATCGTGCTGGTCTATGCGCTGCTCAACGGCCTCGCGACCAAGGTCGTGCAGGTCATTCAGCATCCCATCGAAACGAAGATCATCGAGCCGGTCAAGCCGCCGCCTCCGCCGCCCCTCCCCGAGGTGAAGCTGCCGCCGCCCAAGTTTGCGCCGCCACCGCCCCCCTTCGTGCCGCCGCCCGAAGTGCCGGTGCAAGCGCCGCCGCAGCCGACCATCGCGCACACGGCCACGCCGGTGCAGTCCGCGCCCGTGACGGCACCACCCGCACCGCCTGCGCCGCCCGTCAAGGCTGCCGCGCCCGTGCGCACGGAAGTCGGTGTCGTCTGCCCGAATTCCGATCAGATCCGCAGCTCGATCGCCTATCCGAAGGAAGCGCAGGAGAACGGCGATACCGGCGAAGTGTTGATCGAATTTACCGTCGATCCGGAAGGACATCTCGGCAACGTTCGTGTGGCCAAGTCGTCGGATCACGACAGTCTGGACGAAGCGGCATACAAGGCCGTCAAGCGGTTCAACTGCATCGCGCAGGGCCAGGCCGTACGCGTGCAGGTGCCTTTCTCGTTCAACCTCAATTGACCCGACAGATAACAAACCGCGCCCGCTGCGCCCGCGGTGCAGGCAACGAAAGCCTGCACCGGCGGTTTAACCCGATTTCTTAAGTTCTACGTTTGAACTGGAGCTCAACATGAATAAGCGTTCCGTCGCCACCCTGGCAACCAGCCTCCTGATCGCTGCCGCCGCGGTGAATACCCTCGTGGCACCGCAACTCGCGCATGCTCAGGCAAGCGTAGCCGCCTCCGCCGCGCCTGCCGTAGCAGCACCGCAGATGAACGCGTCCGCCACCGCAGCCGACGAGCCAGCACCGCCGCCCGCGCCGGCAGCGACGCAATCCGTCGAGAACCCCTACGGTCTCGGCGCACTGTGGAAGAACGGCGACTTCGTCGCGCGCTTCGTGCTGCTTCTGCTCGTCATCATGTCGATGGGCAGCTGGTACATCATGGTCACGAAGTTCTTCGAGCAGTTCCGTGCCAGCCGCCGCGCGAAGCATGCCGACGAGCAATTGTGGAGCGCGCCGTCGCTCACGGAAGGCGCGCAGCAGCTCGACGAGTCATCGCCGTTCCGCTTCATCGCCGAGACAGCCATCGAGGCAGGGCAACATCACGACGAGGCGCTGCTCGAAGCCGTCGATCGCAACACGTGGATCGACGTCTCGGTCGAGCGTGCGATCACGAACGTGTCGAACCGGATGCAAGACGGCCTCGCGTTCCTCGCGACGGTCGGCTCGACGGCCCCGTTCATCGGCCTGTTCGGCACCGTCTGGGGTATCTATCACGCGTTGACCGCAATCGGCATCGCGGGTCAGGCCTCGATCGACAAGGTGGCCGGCCCCGTCGGTGAAGCGCTGATCATGACGGCCATCGGTCTTGGCGTCGCCGTGCCGGCCGTGCTCGGCTACAACTTCCTCGTTCGCCGCAACAAGTCGGTGATGGAGCGCGTCCGTGCCTTCGGCGCTCAACTCCATGCCGTGCTGCTCGCCGGCAGCAAGCGTCCCGCCCGTCCTGTCGCGGTGCGTTCCGCCGCGACCGCCCCGTAACCGGCAGTCTGAAGCCTGAACGAGGTCCACCATGGCCATGAGCGTGGGGCAAAACGAAGATAGCGACGACGTTATTGCCGCTATCAATACGACGCCGCTCGTCGACGTGATGCTGGTGTTGCTGATCATCTTCCTGATCACGATCCCGGTCGTCACGCATACGGTGCCGGTGCAGTTGCCGAAGGAAACGATCCAGCCGCTGCAGACGACACCAACGAGCATCGAGATCGCGGTCAATCGCGACGGCGACTTCTTCTGGAACGAGAAGCACGTGGATAGTGCGACGCTGCTGTCGCGGCTGAAGGACGTTTCGGTGATGCAGCCGCAGCCCGAGGTGCACGTACGCGGTGACCAGAACACGCGTTACGAGTTCATCGGCCGCGTGATCACGACCTGTGAACGCGCCGGCATCGCGAAGGTGTCATTTATCACGGAGCCGCCTGCGCGCGGCGGCTAGGAGGCGAAGATGGGAATGAACGTTCCTTCGGGCGGCGGTGGCGGTGACCCGGAAGTGATGGTGGACATCAACACCACGCCGCTCATCGACGTGATGCTGGTGTTGTTGATCATGCTGATCATCACGATCCCAATTCAGATGCATGCGGTGAAGATGAATCTGCCGGTCGGCAATCCGCCGCCGCCGCTCACGCAGCCTGAAATCGTGCAGATCGACATCGATTTCGACGGCACGACGACCTGGAACGGCACGCTGGTGCCGGACCGGGCTGCCCTCGAGGCAAAGCTTGCGCACGTCGCGGCCGAGCCCGTGCAGGCCGAGATTCATCTGCGTCCGAACAAGCTCGCGCCTTACAAGGATGTGGCGGCCGTCATGGCGTCGGCGCAGCGGGTTGGCGCCACGAAGATTGGGCTCATCGGTAACGAGCAGTACATGCAATAAGGATGCTGTGATGAGAATAGTCAATCGACGGGTCAAGCTAGCGTTGTCGGCGGCCGTCGTCGGCGTGGTCTTTGCCGCGGCAGCGCTGCCGGCCGCGGCCGACACCCTGCGTCCCGACGTCGGCAAGCCGCTCAGCGCGGCCCAGGATCTCTATCGGGCGCATAAGTACAAGGACGCGCTTGCCAGGATCGCGCAAGCCGCGGCGGTGCCGAACAAAACGCCGTACGAGATCTACATGGTCGAGGAAATGCGCGGCGCGACGTTGATGGCGGACGGCGAGGCGGGTGCGGCCGCCCAGGCCTATCAGACGCTGCTCGGCACCGGGCAACTGAAGGGCGACGACGAACAACGCGTGAGCGCGACGCTGGCTGGCATTTACTTCCAGCAGCACGACTATGCGCGCGCGATTGCAACGGCACGGCGTTACCAGAAGGCGGGAGGCAGCGATCCGCAGATGACGGAGCTGCTCGTACAGTCGTACTACCTGTCAAACGATTGCTCGAGCGTGGTCGGTGCGCTGAAGCCGACGATCGACGCGCAAGTGCGCGCCAACCGCGCGCCTGACGAGTCGCAATTGCAGCTATTGAGTACATGCGCGCAGCGCAGCAAGGACGAGACGACCTATCGCGCCGCACTCGAGGATCTCGTCGCTTACCATCCGAAGCAGGCGTACTGGGACAACCTGTTCTCGGCGATTCGCGCAAAGCCGGGCTACTCGCCGAAGCTCGATGTGGACGTGTACCGGTTGGGCCGCGTCAACGGCGCATTCGGCTCGGTGGACGACTACATGGAAATGACGCAGCTTTCCCTCGTCGCGGGTACGCCGGCCGAAGCGAAACAGATCATCGATCAGGGCTTCGCCTCGGGCGTGCTCGGCAAGGATGCGCAGGCGGAGCGCGAAAAGCGCCTGCAGGCGCTCGCGGCGAAGCGCGCGCAGGCGGGCAGCGATGCGGAGAATCCCGTCGCGCCCGTCGACCAGGGGTTCAACCTCGTTTTCGCAGGTAACGCGAAGGACGGGCTCGCGATGATGGAGTCGGCGATCGCGAAGGGCGGACTCGACCATCCCGATCAGGCGCAACTGCATCTAGGCATTGCCTACTACGTGGCAGGACAGAAGCCGCGTGCGGTTCAGGCGTTCCGGGCGGTCAAGGGCACGGACGGCTCCGCCGACCTTGGCCGGCTGTGGACGCTCATGGCGTCGAAGTAGGCCAAGCGCCCGGGCTCACGCCCCGCCTTGCGCTCCGATCCGATCAATGTCGCGCCGGCTTCCGTCCGGCGTGCGTACACGCACAGTGACAATGAAACTTTTGACGTTCCGCTCGTTGCGCCGGCTCGCGCCGCTTGCGACGATGATCACGCCCCTGATCGCCGCGATGGTCGCGACGACCGGCGCGACCATCGCGTTGCCGGCCGACGCCAAACCGGCGATTGCGCAATTCGGCGAACCGAAATACCCAGCGGATTTCACGCATTTCGATTACGCGAATCCCGACGCGCCGGCTACCGGCGAATTGACTCTTCAGAATTACAACGACAACCAGAGCTACGATTCGACGAATCCGTTCATCGTGCGCGGAATGCCCGCGCCGGATATCAGTAACCTGATGTTCGACACCCTGATGCAACGCAGCTGGGACGAGCTGGCCTCCGAATATCCGCTGATCGCGGACGATGTGGTGCTCGCGCCCGACCAACGCTCGGCGACGTTCCACATCAATCCGGCGGCGCGATTCTCGAACGGCGATCCGATCACTGCGCAGGACGTCAAATACTCGTTCGATACGCTCAAGAGCGCGCAGGCGTCCCCGTTGATTTCATCTCAGTTCGTGCAGATCAAGCGAGCGACGGTGGTCGACCGTCTGACCGTGCGCTTCGACTTCGCCGACAACTCGAGAGCCAATCCGTTGATCGCCGGCGATCTGCCGGTGTTTTCGCCGAAGTGGGGCATGCAACAGGATGGCAAGCGCCTGCCGTTCGATCAACTGTCCGTCGATCCGCCTATCGCGAGCGGCGCTTATCTGATCGAGTCGCGTAAGAACGACAAGCAGATCACCTATCGCCGCAACCCGAACTATTGGGCCGCAAACCTGCCGGCGCGGCGTGGGATGTTCCGTTTCGAGCGCGTGACGTTCAAGCTCTATGTCGACCAGTACACGATGCTCGAATCGTTCAAGGCGGGCAACGAGGATGTGCGCGTCGAATACAGTTCGACCCAGTGGGCGCGCAAATATGTCGGCAAGAACTTCAAGGCGGGGTTCCTGCACAAGGGTGAATTCGAAGAGGGCCCCGCGCAAATGCAGGGCTTCATCATCAACACGCGCAAGCCCCAATTCCAGGACCGGCGGGTTCGCCATGCGCTTGCGCTCGCATTCGACTACGAGTGGATGAACCGGATGATGTTCTACGGGCAGTATCGCCGAACAAACAGCTTCTGGCAGGACAGCCCGTTCGGTGCGACCGGCATGCCCAGCGATAAGGAGGTGAAGCTGCTCGAGCCGTTCCGCGCATCGTTGCCTCCTGAAGTGTTCGGCCCGATGGTCAAGCTGCCGAACACACTGCCGCCCGGCTCGCTACGGCAGAACCTGCGGCAGGCGCGCGACCTGCTCGCCGAGGCGGGCTGGCATTACCGCGACGGCGCATTGCGTGATGCGAGCGGCAAGCCGATGACGATCGAGATCATGGATAACCAGCCGGGCATGGACCGCATCATCATCCCCTACACGCAGGCGCTGCAGACGCTGGGCATCCACGCTTACTTCCGCGAACTCGACAGTGCGCTTTATCAGAAGCGGCTGGACAACTTCGAGTACGACATGACGACGTACATCTATCCGCCCGTCACGATCCCGGGACCGGAACTGATACGCCGTTTCACGAGCCCTGCTGCATCGCAGGTCGGTTCGGAAAACTACATGGGTATTCGCTCGAAGGCCGTGGATACGCTCGTGCACGCGGCTATCGCGGCCGACACGCTCGATGACCTCGAGACGGCCACGCGCGCGCTCGATCGCGTACTGATCGACGAGTACTACCTCGTGCCGCAGTACTACGAGCCGTACGCGCGGATCGGCTACAAGTCGACCATCGGGTTCCCGACGGTGACACCGATCACCTATCAGTACGAGGACTGGGTCATCAATTACTGGTATCGCAAACCGCAGGCGCAGACAACCGCCGCAGTGCATTGAGGAGCGTCATGTTCGCCTACATTCTCAGACGTCTGCTGTTGATGGTGCCGACGATCATCGGTGTCGTCACGCTGACTTTCGTCGTGACCCAGTTCGTGCCTGGCGGGCCGGTGGAGCAGATGGTGACCCAGCTTCGTCACGGCGAGTCGCGTCACGGTGCGGACGGTGGCGGCGGCAGCGGCTATCACGGCAACCAGGGCCTCGACCCGCAGCAGATCGAGCAGATCAAGAAGCAATTCGGTTTCGACAAGCCGGCGCACACGCGTTACCTGTTGATGTTGAAGAACTACGCGACGTTCGATCTCGGCCAGTCGTACTTCCAGCACAAGAGCGTGTGGGAGGTCATCCGCAGCAAGTTGCCAGTCTCCATTTCGCTCGGGCTCTGGACCGTGATGCTGACTTACGCGGTGTCCGTGCCGCTCGGGATCGCCAAAGCGGTGCGCAACGGCTCGCGCTTCGATGCGGTGACCAGCGTCCTCGTCCTCGTCGGCTACGCGATTCCGGGATTCGTGCTCGGCGTGTTGTTGCTGATGCTTTTCGGCGGCGGCACGTTCTGGCAGCTCTTTCCGATGCGCGGACTGACATCCGACGACTTCTCCGATCTGTCCGCCGTGGGCAAGGTGCTCGATTACGTCTGGCACATGGTGCTGCCCGTGACCGCATCCGTGGTCGGCAACTTCGCGATCGTGACGATACTGACGAAGAACACGTTCCTCGAAGAGATCGGCCGGCAATACGTACTGACGGCGCGCGCCAAAGGCGCACCCGAGCGCGACGTGTTGTGGAAGCATGTGCTGCGCAACGCCGCCATTCCGCTGTTGACAGGCCTGCCCGCTGCCTTCGTCGGCGCATTCCTGAACGGCAACCTGCTGATCGAGACGCTGTTCTCGCTCGACGGCATGGGTCAGCTGTCTTACGACTCGGTGATTCGCCGTGACTATCCCGTGGTGCTCGGCTCGCTGTTTCTCTTCACCCTGATCGGCCTTCTAACCAAACTCATTGCTGATGTCTGCTATGTCATCGTCGACCCCCGCATCCAATTCGACCGCGTGGACCGCTGAGGCGCCCGCGGCGCCGGCCGCGCCAGTCTCGCCGTGGCGACGCACGTGGCTGCGCTTCAAAAGCCAGAAGCTCGGCTACTGGAGCCTGATCGTGTTCGTCGCGCTGTTCGTCGTCAGCCTGGCCGGCGAACTGATCGCCAACGACAAGCCGCTCATCGTGCGCTACGACGGACACTACTATTTCCCGATCCTGAAGGAGTATCCGGAGACGCAGTTCGGCGGCGATTTCCCCGCGAAGACGAACTATCTCGATCCGTATATCCGCTCCCGCCTGGAGTCGAACGGGAATTTCGCGGTCTATGCGCCGAACCACAACTACTACGACACGATCGACTATTTCGCCGAGCGGCCGTTCCCGGCTCCGCCGAGTGCCGCGAACTGGCTCGGAACCGATCAGTTCGGGCGTGACGTGCTCGCGCGGCTGCTCTACGGCTTTCGCGTGTCGGTGCTGATGGCGATCGCGCTGACCTTGTCAGGCGTGTTCTTTGGCGTCTTGACGGGTGCGCTGCAGGGCTTCTACGGTGGACGGACCGACCTTATCGGCCAGCGCCTGATCGAGATCTGGTCGTCGATGCCGGACCTCTATCTGCTCATCATCTTCGCCTCGATCTTCGAGCCGACGCTCTGGCTGCTGTTCATTCTGCTGTCGATGTTCGGCTGGCTGCTGTTATCCGATTACGTGCGCGCGGAATTCCTGCGCAACCGCGCGCTCGATTATGTGAAGGCCGCGCGCACGATGGGACTCTCGAACTGGCAGATCATCTGGCGTCACATATTGCCGAACAGCCTGACACCGGTCATCACGTTCCTGCCGTTTCGCATGAGCGCGGCGATCCTTTCCCTGACGAGCCTCGACTTTCTCGGCCTCGGCGTTCCGCCGCCCACGCCGAGCCTCGGCGAACTGTTGCAGGAGGGCAAGAACAATCTCGACGCCTGGTGGATCTCGGTATCGGTGTTCTCCGCGCTCGTCGCCACGCTGCTGCTCCTGACGTTCATGGGCGACGCACTGCGCAACGCGCTCGATACCCGCAACCGCGGCTCGGCGTTCGGAGGTGGGAAATGAGCGAAAACTGCAAACCTCTGCTCAGCATCGAAGATTTCTGCGTCTCGTTCGGCGACAGGCAATGCGTGTTCGACGTCAACCTCGCGATCGGCCGTGGCGAGCGTGTCGCGCTCGTCGGCGAATCGGGCTCGGGCAAGAGCGTGACGGCGCTGTCGGTGCTGCGCCTCGTGCGCGATGCGACGCACACGGGCCGCATCGTCTTCGATGGAGAGGACCTGCTGACGAAGAGCGAACAGCAGATGCGCGGTGTACGCGGCGCCGATATCGCGATGGTGTTCCAGGAGCCGATGACGGCGCTCAATCCGCTCTATACGGTGGGCCAGCAGATCGCGGAGAGCCTGCGGCTGCACGAGGGGCTGCGCCCGAACGCGGCGCGCGAGCGCGGCATCGAGTTGCTGCGCCGTACGGGCATTCCCGAGCCCGAACGCCGCATCGACAGCTACCCGCACCAACTCTCGGGGGGCCAGCGCCAGCGCGCGATGATCGCGATGGCGCTCGCGTGCCGTCCGCGCCTGCTGCTGGCCGACGAGCCGACCACGGCGCTCGACGTGACCGTGCGCCAACAGATTGTCGACCTGCTGATCGAACTGCAAGAGCAGGAGGCGCAGGAGCGTGGCATGGCGGTGCTGTTGATCACGCATGATCTGAATCTCGTGCAGCGGTTTGCGCAGCGTGTGGCCGTGATGGAGAAGGGCGTGCTCGTCGAAACAAATACGACACAGGCGCTCTTCGCGAATCCGCAGCATCCGTATACGAAGCGGTTGCTCGACAGTGAGCCGCACCGCGAAATCGATGCCGTGCCCGACGGCGCCGAGAACGTGCTTTCGATCGAGGGGCTTGCAGTCGACTATCACACTAGCGCGAAAGGCTGGCGCTCGTTGCTCGGCAGGACGGCGTTCCGTGCGCTGCATGAAGTGGACCTCACGCTGCGGCGCGGGGAGACGCTCGGTATCGTCGGCGAATCGGGCTCCGGCAAGTCGACGCTCGCGTCGACCGTGCTTGGCCTGCAGCGCGCCGCGGCCGGTGACGTGAAGGTGGCGGGCAAGTCTCTGCGCGAATACCGGTCGTCGAGCGCGGCCTGGTGCGCACTCTGCGCGCGCATGCAGGTCGTGTTCCAGGACCCGTTCGGCTCACTTTCCCCGCGCATGACGATCGAGCAGATCGTCGGCGAGGGACTGCGGGTTCACCGTCCCCATCTCGATGCACCGGCACGCCGGGCGCGCATCGTCGAGTTGCTCCAGGAAGTCGGATTGCCTGCCGACGCGCTGTTGCGCTACCCGCATGAATTTTCTGGCGGCCAGCGGCAACGGATCGCGATTGCGCGCGCGCTGGCCGTCGAGCCCGAATTGATCGTGCTCGACGAACCGACGAGTGCACTCGACGTTTCAGTGCAGCAGCAGGTGCTCGGCCTGCTGACGCGGTTGCAGAAGAAATATGGGCTCAGCTACCTGTTCATCACGCATGATCTTGCCGTGATGCGGGCGATGGCACACCGCGTGGTCGTCATGAAATCGGGACGGATCGTGGAGACCGGCGACACGCTCGACGTGCTCGACGCACCTTCGCATCCCTACACCCAGTCGTTGCTCGCGGCGTCGATCCTGGAAGACCCCGCGGCGCTCAAGGAGAACATTGCATGATCGAAGAACTCTGGACATCGGCCGCGCGCGCATTGCGCAGCGATGCCGATTTCTGGTCGGTGCGTTTCGTGGACGAACGCAAGGACGAGCACGTCGTGCGCAACGACGTGGCCTTGCCGCTTTCCACCGCACGCGAGCGCGGCGCGATGGTGACGGCGTGGGCCGGTGCGGGCGCGGGCTATGCGGCGACCGCGGATCTTTCGGCAAGCGGCCTGCAACGCGCGCTCGACATCGCCACCGCACGTGCGCAGGCGAGCGCGGCACACACGCTCATCGACCATCGCGAGATTGCGCGGCCGACGCAAAGCGGCAGCTATGTGTCACCGAATGCACAGGGCGCTCTGCCGTCGCGGCGCGAATGGCTTGAACGGCTCGCGCACGAATGCGCGGCTGCAAACCTGGGCGAGCGCATCGTCGAGCGCGTGGCCGGCATGCAAGTGACGCACTGCGATCAGCTTTACGTGACGAGCGATGGCGTGCGCATCGATCAACAGTTGCGCTTTCTCATGCCGAGCCTTTCGGCAGTCGCGCACGGCGATGGCGACACCCAGGAGCGAACGCTCGCGGGCCACTATGGGACGCTCGCGCAGGGCGGCATGGAAATCCTCGCGCGCTACGGCTTTGACGGCGCGGGTGCGCGCGTGGCCGACGAGGCGCTGCAACTGCTGGCCGCGCCGAACTGTCCCAGCGGCCGCCGCGACCTGCTGCTGATGCCCGACCAGATGATGCTGCAAATTCACGAATCGATTGGCCATCCACTCGAACTCGACCGCATTCTCGGCGACGAGCGCAATTTCGCGGGCTGGAGCTTCGTGAAGCCGGAGATGTTCGGTCACTACCAGTACGGCTCGGAATTGCTGAACGTGACCTTCGACCCGGATGTGCGCGCAGAGGCTGCCGCCTACGCGTTCGACGACGACGGCAGCGCAGCCAGCCGCCAATATCTGATTCGTGCCGGCGTGCTGGAACGGCCGCTCGGCGGCGCGCTGTCACAGCAGCGGGCGGGACTGCCTGGCGTGGCGAACTCGCGCGCATCCAACTGGAACCGGCCGCCCATCGACCGCATGGCGAACCTCAACATTGAACCCGGTGAATCGTCGCTCGACGTGCTGATCGCGGGCATCGAGCATGGCATCCTTATGAAAACCAACACGTCCTGGTCCATCGACGATCATCGCAACAAGTTCCAGTTCGGCTGCGAATTCGGCCAGCTGATCGAGAACGGAAACCTCACGCAGGTCGTCAAGCGTCCGAACTATCGTGGCGTTTCCGCCAGCTTCTGGCGCAGCCTCGCCGCGGTTGGCAATGCATCCACGCGCGAAATCTACGGCACACCAATGTGCGGCAAGGGTGAACCCGCGCAGGTGATCCGTGTGGGTCATGCGTCGCCCGCTTGCGTGTTTTCGAACGTCGAAGTATTCGGAGGCGCGTGATGACCGAGATGCTTTTCCCGCGCGGCGTCGAGGCGATCGACTGGCACGCGCGCTTCATGATGCTCGCCGGCGCGATTGAGCGCCTGCGCCGACCCGGCGAGACCGTGCTTAGTTCGTTTGCGGGCGAGCAGTCGGATTTCATCCGCTTCAACGCGGGCAAGGTGCGGCAAAGCGGTCAGGTGGAGCAGGGGCGATTGACACTGCGGCTCGTGAACGGTGCGCGTCAGGCGTATTTCACGCTCGACCTGAGCGGCGACACCCACGCCGACGTGCGTGATGTGGACAAAGCGCTCGCGGCGCTGCGCGAAAGCCTGCTGGACGCGCCCGACGATCCCCATGTGCTGTTCGATAGCACGGCGTGGTCGCGCAGCACGCGCCGCAGCGGCAGGCTGCCGGAGCCGCAAGCGCTCGTCGAACTCGTCGCGCAGTGTGCGCAGGGTCTCGATTTCGTGGGCTTCTACGCGGGCGGCACGGTCTTGCGCGGCTTCGCCTCGACCTCGGGTAGCCGCGGCTGGTACGAAGTGGAGAATTTCAATTTCAGCTGGTCCCTCTATCAGCCCAACGGGCGCGCGATCAAGACGACCTACGCGGGCGACGCGTGGGACGACGTCGTGTTCGCGGGCAAGGTGAGCGAGGCGGCGGCGCGCTTGCCCGTGTTGCTGCGTACGCCGCGCGTGCTCACGCCGGGCGGCTATCGCGCCTGGCTCGCACCGGCGGCGCTTTCGGAGCTGGTCGAATCGATGGCCTCGAATGGCTTTTCGGCGCGTGCCCAGGCGAACTCGATGAGTCCACTCTACAAGCTCCACACCGGCGCGTCCGCGTTCGACACGCGCGTGGCGTTGGCGGAATCGCTTGAACTTGGCATCGCACCCGGTTTCAACGACGACGGCTATCTACGCGAGAGCGTGCCACTGATAGACGCGGGTCGCAGCGTTGGCCAGCTAACGAGTGCGCGTTCTGCGCGCGAGTGCGGGCTCGAACCGAACGGCGCACTGCCGGAGGAACTGCCCACCTCGCTTGCGATGGCCGGCGGCGACCTCGTCGAGGACGACGTGCTCGCACGCCTCGGTACCGGACTTTATGTCGGCAACCTGTGGTACGTGAACTTCTCGGACCGCATGAATTGTCGACTGACCGGCATGACGCGCTTCGCGACCTTCTGGGTGGAGGACGGCGAGATCGTTGCGCCCGTCGACGCGATGCGCTTCGACGACAGCCTCTATGGTCTGCTTGGCGAACGTCTCGAAGCGCTGGGCGCACGTACGGAACTGCTGCTCTCGGACTCTACGTGGGGACAACGCGCGGCCGGCGGCATGCAACTGCCAGGCGCACTGGTGAAGTCGTTCGAGCTTGTGTTGTAGCGCGGCGCGCAGGCCAGGTGGTCACGCATTACGGAAGTGCAGCACGACGTAAAACAACAAGGAGGCACAGATGTCGACCGACTCAACTTCGGACCAGGGCGAGCCGCTCACGCTCCGCGCGATTGGCGTGCGCGACGCCAAACAGTTGCACGCGTTGATCTACGCGCCGTCGATGTCGCACGGCGATCCACAAACACCCTTTCACTCGGTGGAATCCACGCGCGAGTGGATCGAGAAGCGTCCGCCGCAGCACATCGAAATCGGCGCCTGGGTGGGCGAGCAGTTGATCGGCCACGCCCAGATCGAGGTCGGCAGGACTCGTCGGGCTCACGTCGGCGCGATCGGCGTCGGCGTACACGGCGACCGGCGGCGTCGCGGCGTGGCCACACGTCTCGTGGGCGAAGTGATCGATCTGGCCGACAACTGGCTCGGCCTACGTCGGCTCGAACTCAAGGTGTTCGTCGACAACGATGCCGCCATCGCGCTGTATCGCAAGTCCGGCTTCGAGATCGAAGGGCAGCTGCGTGGCTATATGCTGCGCCAGGGCGTCCTTGTCGATGCGTATCTGATGGGGCGCCTGAGCGCGCCACTGCCTCACATTACGGAGTGACGCTCGATGAATCACCATGGTGAAGCCGTGGCGGCCCACGTCGCGTTCGCGAAGACGGTGCGTCTACGCGCTGCCGAACTCGATGATTGCGAGGCGATCGCCGCGCTCATGAACCTGCCTGGTGTGCGGCCCGGCATTCTTTCGCACGGTTATCGCACCGCCGCATCGCTGCGCGACTGGCTCGAGAATCTCGCAGCGAATTCGATGATAGTCCTCGCCGAATGTGAAGGACGTTTGATCGGACAGGCTGGACTCATGGTGCACACGGGGCGGCGCGCGCACAGCGCTTCGCTTGGCATCGCGGTGCACGACGCGTATCACGGCTGCGGCGTGGGCTCGCTGCTACTCGGTGCGCTACTCGAAGCCGCCGACAATGCGCTCGGCCTGCGCCGCATCGAGCTCAGCGTATTCGCGGACAATGCCCCGGCGATCGCGCTGTACCAGAAGTTCGGCTTCGTGATGGAAGCGCGCGCACGGGCCGACGCTGTACGCGACGGTGCGCTGCACGACGCCTTCCATATGGCGCGCATCGCCAGCGCGCCCGAATTCGGTCCGGCGCAAGTGCCCACGGATTCCACGGCAGCCCTCTGACCCAGGACCCCACACGTGCCCTTCTTCTTCATCGACAGACCGGTTTTCGCGTGGGTGATCGCGTTCGCCGTGATGGTGGCCGGTGCGCTTGCCATCACGCAGTTGCCGATCTCGCAGTATCCGCGCCTTGCTCCGCCGCGCGTCGTCATCTCCGCGACTTACCCCGGCGCGACAGCTGAGCAGATCGACAGCGACGTCGCGAGCCTGATCGAGCAGAGCCTCGACGGCGCAACGGGACTCTCGTACTACGAGACGACGAGCGACGCGCTCGGCGAGCTTGAGATCGATGTCATGTTCACGCCCGGCACGAATCCCGACCTGGCCATGGTCGACGTGCAGAACCGCCTGAAGCAAGTCGAACCGCGTTTGCCGCAGCAGGTCGTGCAGCAGGGCATCAGTGTCTTCAACGCGGCGAACACGTTCCTCATGCTCGTCACGCTGGTGTCGACCGACGGCACACGCGATTCCACGACATTGAGCGACTATCTGAACCGTTATCTGCTGCGCGAACTGAAACGCACGCCAGGCGTCGGCTCGGCTGAACTGTGGGACGCCGACGAGGCGATGCGTATCTGGCTCAATCCGGTAAAGCTGCGCGAATACAGCCTGTCGCCCGCCGACGTCAGCGCCGCGATCCGTGCGCAGAATTCGACCGTCACGGCGGGCTCGATCGGCGATGCGCCAGCCACGGCCGGGCAGGCGCTGACCGCGTCCGTCAACGTGCATGGGCAGTTGCGCACGCCGGCCGAGTTCGCCGCGGTCGTGCTGAAGGCGCAGCCGGGCGGGGGCGTGGTGCGGCTCGGCGACGTGGCCCGCGTCGAGGTCGGGCGCGACAGCTATACCTTCTGGTCACGCCTGAACGGCCACTCGGCCGCGACCGTCGGCATCCAGCTCGGGCCGCTCGGCAACGCGCTCGCCACGTCGGACGCGATCCGCGCGCGCATCGACGCATTGTCGAAGACGCTGCCCGCTGGCATCGAGGTGCGGATTCCCTACGACGGCGCGCACTTCGTCAAGATTGCCATCAAGGAGGTCGTCCTGACGCTCTGCGAGGCGATCGTCCTCGTCTTCTGCGTGATGTGGCTGTTCCTGCGCGAGCTGCGCTACGCGCTCGTGCCGACCGTCGTGATTCCCGTCACGCTGTTGGGCTCGTTCCTCGCCATGCACGCGTTCGGCCTCTCGATCAACGTCTTCACGCTATTCGGGCTCGTGCTTGCGATCGGCATTCTCGTCGATGACGCGATCGTCGTCGTGGAAAACGTCGAACGGATCATGCACGAGGAGGGACTGGCGCCGCGCGAAGCGACGCGCAAGGCGATGCGGCAGATCGGCGGCGCAATTGGCGGCGTGACGGCCGTGCTCATTGCCGTCTTCCTGCCGATGGCGTTTTTCAGCGGCGGCGTGGGCGGAATCTACCGGCAGTTCTCGATCGCGATGATCTCGGCGATTCTGGTCTCGGCGTTCATGGCGCTTTCGCTCGCACCTGCACTCTGCGCGAATCTCCTCAAGCCGCCGCGGGACCATAACGCTTTGCGCGGCGGTGTCGCCGCGCGCTGGCTTGCGAAGTTCTCCTCGGGCTTCGATGGGGCGACGCGTCGTTACGGCGTCTGGGTGGCGCGATTGCTCGGGCGCTCGAAGCTGGCCTTCGCCGTGCATCTCGCGCTGATCAGTGCGGCGGCGGTGCTCTACGCGGCGATGCCCGGGGGCTTCTTGCCGACGGAAGACCAGGGGCAGCTTCAGGTGATGGTGGAACTGCCGTCCGGTGCTTCCCAGGAGCGGACCTTCGCGGTGCTGCGCCAGGTTGAATCGATCCTGCACAAGGAGCCAGCTGTCGAAAACGTGACCTCGGTGATCGGGTGGAGTTTCGCGGGCAGCGGGCAGAACGTCGGCATGGCCTTCGTGTCGCTGAAAGACTGGGAGGGACGCGATGTCGATGCGGTGACCTTGCGCGAAAGGCTGAACGGCGAATTCGCCGGGATCATCGACGGCGACGTGTTCGCGCAGTTGCCGCCATCGGTGCCCGGGCTTGGCCACTCCGATGGCTTTACGTTCCACCTCGAAGACCGCGGCGGCGTGGGAAAGGAGGTGCTCGACGCGGCGCGCGAGCGCCTTATCGAGCTCGCGAAGCAAAGCCGCGTGCTGGCCGACGTGCACTCCGAGACGTTGCCCGACGCGCCGCGCGTCACGGTCGAGGTCGACCGCACGAAGGCCTATGCGATGGACGTCTCGTTCGATGCCATCGCCGACGTGCTCGGCGCGACGTTCGGCACGTCGTATATCGCCGACTACCCGGCGGGGGGACGAATGCTGCGCGTGCTCGTCGGCGGCGATGCTGCCACGCGGATGACGGACGCCGATCTGCTCGCGCTCACGGTGCGCAACCAGACCGGCAAGATGGTGCCGTTCTCGGCCTTCGCATCGCTGCGCTGGGCGCGCGGGCCGAGCGTGCTCACGCGTTATAACGGCTACCCGGCGCTCGATGTGACGGGTCGCGCCGCGAACGGCTACAGCTCGGGTGCTGCGATGGTCGAGATGGAGCGGCTCGCGGCTCAGTTGCCCGAAGGGATCGGGTTCGAGTGGGCCGATGTGTCACTTGCCGAGACGCAGGCGGCGCAACAAACGCCGCAGTTGCTGGCTTTGTCGCTGCTTGCCGTGTTTATGGCGCTCGCGGCACTCTATGAAAGCTGGACGATTCCGCTGTCGGTGCTGATCGTCGTGCCGCTCGGCATCATCGGCGCCGTCGCGGCGATGTTCATGCGCGGATTGCCGAACGATATTTACTTCAAGATCGGGGTGGTGACCGTCATCGGCCTCGCGGGTAAGAATGCGATTCTGATCGTGCAGTTCGCGCGCGATCTGCATGCGCGCGGAGCGGATCTCGCCGATGCGATCGTCGAGGCCTGTACGATGCGCTTCCGGCCGATCGTGATGACGTCGGCGGCATTTCTGGTCGGTGTCGTGCCGCTTGTGTTCTCGACGGGCGGTGGCGCCGAGAGCCGGCATTCGATTGGCACGGGCGTGTTCGGTGGCATGCTTGTCGCGACTGTGCTTGGGTTGATTTTCACGCCGGTCTCGTTTTATGTCGTCACGCGGGGCATGCGGAGGCGTCGTCGTGCAGAGGGCGAGTCGGCGTGGAGACCGCGCACGGTAGAGGAAGAGCAGACGGAGGCTTCGTGAGCGATACGGTGGATGGGCGTACGGCATGCTGACAATACGAAAAGCAACCTGCGATGACGCGTTCGACGCGTGGCGTATCCGTAAAGCCTCGGTGTACGCTGCGTGCGCTGAACATTATCCCGCGGCATCCCTTTCGGCATGGGTCGATGGCACGCCCACCGACAAATGGGCCAGCGTTGTTGAACGTGACTTCTATGTTGCCGTCGATGAGGGACTGGTCGTCGGTACGGGAATGCTCACGATGGCGAATGGGCAGGTCGATGCAATCTTCGTCCGGCCGTCTCACATGGGGCGCGGCATTGGGCGCAAGATGATGGAATTTCTCGAAGCGTTGGCCGGCGATCATGGCGTTGCCGCAATGCGCCTCGATGCGACGCTGAACGCGGCACCGTTCTATCGTCGGTGTGGTTGGTCGGGCGATGCGGTTTCGACGTACCGTACCTCGCGCGGACTGGAATTGGCTTGTGTGCCGATGACGAAGCGTGTCGTCGTCGAAGGGCAGGTTGCGCCTGACTGACGACTGCCGCGCACCTGGGACAATAGCCAGCCACATTCGGACGCTCAACCGAGCAGCCTTGATTGACGACACCCATTAGCGGGCCGGTGTCAAGCGCTAACTGTATGGACCTGGACGTACGATTCAAACGGGAGCCCAAAATGCAACGCCCCAGCTTCATTAGACATTGGACTGAGCTTGAAGGATCGGACGACCAACATTACCCGGGCGATGCAGAACTCATGGGTATTGGCGCTCCCTTAGCTCGAATGCTTGGACTCAAGCGCATCGGGATTCATCATGTCCGGCTACTACCTGGACGCCGGACCTCATACCCTCACGCCGAAAGCGCGGAAGAAGAGTTCGTATATGTGCTCGAAGGAACACCGGATGCATGGATTGACGGTCACCTGCATCGCCTGAAACCCGGTGATTCTGTTGCATTTCCCGCCGGTAGCGGCATTTGTCACAGCTTCCTCAACAACACGGGTCAGGAAGTGAGGCTGATAGTGATTGGCGAGACTCCGAAACCTGAGAACCGCATTCGCTATCCGCAGAACGAAGCATACGAATTGTCACGCAAGGATCGGTGGACAGATTGGCCAGAGCGACCAATTGGGCCGCATGACGGTAAAGCCAGAAATGATGGCACTGGCGAGGATGGATAGGCGGTCGCTTGTTGGCTAGTTTCGACCACTCGGCATCAAGCATCGTCGAACTCAAAAGGGGGAAAAGGTGCTTCGGGGAATCAAATCTCGCATAAACACAATTGCCCCTTCTCTTGCCTATCTGCTTCTCAGCGATTTTTTTATGATCCTGGCAGACATGGTCGGCTATATCGCGCTCCCTTGGTGGATCGCTCATCGGGGAGGCGTGCATCACCTGGCGATCTACGGGGTGAGCATTGCCATTACCACGGTCCTCGCAATGCCGCTGCTTTCGCCACTCGGGGATCGATACGCAAAGAGACCGCAGATTGTATGGGGCATCTGCGCCTTAATTGTCGTCGCCTTTACCCTCGCTACGCTCGCCTCGCTGTCCGATTACCGACTTTCGCTCATCATCTGCATAGGCATGGTCACCGTAGCAGCGAAAGCCTTCATCGATCCGGCCAGTTCCACCATTTCGGCTGAACTTGTTCCGGCGAATCGTTTGGCCGACGCGCTTCGCCTTCGTAGATCGACGCAAGCGGCTGGCCGTGCCCTAGGGCCAGCGTTGGCTGGCGCGACACTGGCCTCGGGCGGTATCGCCGCAACATTCTGGATGAACGGCATTCTGCTAGGCGTCGCTGCGTACGTGACTTTGCAGCTTCCATCCCGATCTCAGCAACCCGAACTCCATCGCGGTTTAGCCCGTTGGTGGGAAGATCTGCGCGCCGGACTGTATGCTAAATGGACCGTCCCGTTGGAGCGCGGCTGGACACTTGTGAACTTCCTCGTCTGGATATTCCAAGGCCCCGCAGTCGGCATGTTGATCCCGCTCAAAGTTCAATCACTCGGGCTGTCGGGTCTCTGGCTAGGTGTTTGCGAAGCGGCCTTATCCATAGGTTTACTACTCGGAAGCTTTCGTGGCTCTGACGCACTAGTCAGTCGTTTCGGCCGATTCAACGTTCGGGTGGGGGCCGCTATGTGCGAGGGGCTGGCACTTGCTGCTTCGGGCTGGGCCCATTCACCCGTCGTTCTTGTAATGGCGTTCACATGTGTGGGTTTCGCCAATGCATCGATGGGACTCGTTGGTGCCACTCACCGCTCATTGGCTATCCCGCAGGATTTCCGCGTGCGCATTCTCGCTGCCAGCATGATGACCACGCAGATTGCGGGCGTTATTGGACCGATGATCGCAGGGGCGGCGCTCACGCATTGGGTGGTGGGCAAGGTCTATACATGCTTCGGCCTCGCCACCTGTCTGCTCGCTTCTGGTTTTGTCCTGATACCGCGATCGCGCGAATTCTTTGCTCTTAACCATGAGCAGGTGAAAGATTGGTTTCGTCACGAATATCCTCAAGCCTTCAAAGTACCTACAGTGCCCGAAGCCAGACAAATCACGCAGATCGTAGCGTGACAGGAGGTCGGGGAACGCCGAGCGTATGTGAGCGGATTGTCGACAACGTGACTTATACGGATGGGCAAATACCCGAGCGTCAAAACTTAAGCCGCTCCGCTCAGGGCATTGATCGCGACCTGTAGCCGCGCGGGGATAACCGCCGCCGTTGCCCAGAGCAGGTGGACATCATGGTGGCGTGCAGGGAGGTGGGGTAGGAGCCGAACAAGCGTACCCGAAGCGAGCGTGTCCTCGACCAGCCAGTCGGGCAACCACGCAATCCCTCGGCCCGAGACCGCCGCGTCAAGGATGATCCCGAGATCAGCGACGCGGATGCGCGAACGTGGCTCGACCAGCTCCAGTCGTCCGTCTTCGGTGGGGAAAATCCAAGGCTCGCTCCATCCGTCGCGATGGTAGACGAGCGAGTCGTATCGGCCAAGGTCGTCGAGCGAGCTGGGCATGCCCAGCCGCGCAACCAGTTGCGACGCCGCGCAAAGCACTGTCGCGTGCCGGCCGACGATGTGCGACGACAGGCCGGCCGTCGTACCGATCGCGCCGCTCCTGACGGCCAGGTCATATCCCTCCTCGACAAGCGACACGCAGCGATCCCGCAGATCGATTTCGATTGTCAGCTCCGGATTCTCGTCTGCAACACGCAGCAGCAGCGGCGCGACTTTCAGTCGGCCATAGAGCACGGGCATCGTGATTCTTAGCACGCCGCTGACGCGTTCGCGCCCGGCATCCAGCCACGCGGCACCCTCGCGCAGTTCCGCCGTGGCCCGCACGCATCGGGCGAGAAAGGCGCGGCCCTCGTCCGTGAGCAACTGAGCGCGCGTGGTGCGGTTGAAGAGACGAACGCCGAGGCGGTCCTCGATGCGCGCGATCGCTTTGCCGACCGCCGAGCGCGAAAGGTGCAACTCCCGTCCGGCGGCCGCAAAGCTCCCCGCCTCTGCTGCGGCGACGAACGCAGGGACGTCTTTGAACAGGTCGATCACGTTGTATCCCCGGAGGCTACATCAGGGCGAAATATTATCGTTACCGCCGCCGGACAGGCGCGGTCTACTATCGGACGCATGGACATTTCTTTCCTTCCTCTTAACAGCTGCAAGGAGATTCGCGTGCGTCCACTTCGTTTCTTTCTCCCTTTCGCGATGCCGCTGGCCACCGCCGGCATCCTCGCGACCGTCCCGGCTTCGGCTCAGCAGAGCGAGCAGGGGAACGTAGCGCGGGAGACGGCAGCCCTGTCCAGTCAGCAAGGGAACTGGACCGTCGTTGAGACGTTCTGGGCTCGCCCGGGTGCGCCGCCAGTAGTCACGAAAGGCTTGGTCGCCGAAAGGCGCATGGTGGGCGGCTTGCTGGAAGAGAGCCTGCGTACCGTGAACAGCAGCGAGCCCGTGCGTATCGATTATCTTGGCTACGACGCGATCGCGGGGCAGTGGTGCTATGTCTCCATCGACACTCGCGTGCCCGTCCCGCCCATGTCGGCATCGAGCTTCGAGCGCGACGCGCCCGACCGCATCACAGTACGTTTCGAGCCGTTTGCCGCGCCGCCGATCTCGCCTGAATGGTCGGGACGACTGCTTCGAATGGAACAGGTGATCGCGCGCAAAGGTCCCGACCACGAGACGAAGGACCAGTACTTCATTCTGGCGGATGGAAGCGGTACACGATGGCTCGCGCATCGGTACGACTACCAGCGCGAGCATTGAACAAACCGTGGATCCGAATTAAATCGAGCTTCATTAGTCGAACTTGATCAAGTCCTTGAAGATCAGGTGGCCCCAGTTCTTTCCGCGTGCATGCACAAGCAATCCACCTTCCGAAAGGCCGCCAAGCTGGATGGGCGCGAAACCGAGACTTTTCGCAAGCTCACCAATCTCCGCTGCGGCGGCAGCGTCGTCGCTTGCCAGGAACACGACTCTCCTGCCACCGTGTACAGCCGGATCCTGGTCCAGGACGGCGGCAACCAGATGATTGAAGCCTTTCACCAGCCTGGCTCCGATGAACGCCTTCGCGACGAAGGCGGAGGACGGAAGACCGCCCAGTTCCTCTAGCGGGGCCTGCGTGTTCATCGCGTCGATGACGGTCTTTCCCTTCCAGTCCGGCAACGCCTTCGCGACTTCCGGGTGCGACTCGAAACGAACAGCCAAAAAGATGATGTCCGCCTTGACCGCTTCCGTCAGGGTCGTGGGAATGATCGTGGGTCCGATCGCGGCCGCATCGGCTGCAAAGCTTTCTGGGTCGCGCGTGGTTGCAACGGCCACTTCGATGCCGTTGCGGGCAAACGCCTTCGCAAGCGCGTGGCCGATCTTGCCGAAGCCAATGATTGCGTAACTCATATGTTTCTCCTTCGTTTCCCGGCGCGGTCAGAGCTTGTAACCGCCGCTCGCTTCAATCGTTTGGCCGGTCACCCAATGGCCTTCATCGGAGGCCAGGAACGCCACGACGGCGGCGATTTCCGAAGGCTCGCCAAAGCGGCCCAGCGCGATTTGGGCCTCGACCGCCTTGACGAGTTCGGGATTCTCCCGAAAGGCGGCGTTCGCAACCGTTCGCGTGAAGCCCGGCGCTACGGCGTTCGCGGTGATGCCACGCGGCCCCAGCTCGATTGCGAGCGTATGGGTCATGGTGTTGATGGCTGCTTTCGCCATTGAGTAGACGGGCGCTGCCGTAACGGGCTTCGTGGCGGCAGCGGAAGAAATGTTGATGATGCGTCCGCCCTCGGCGAGACGATCGAGAGCGGCCTGAATGATGAAGAAGGGCGCGCGGGCGTAGACGGCCATCAGGGTGTCCCAACTCTCCGGCGTTGCGTCCTTGAAGCCAACCCAGCCGGAATTGCCAGCGTTGTTGACCAGAATGTCGAGGGCTTTGCTTCCGTTCCGCCTGGTGAACTCGTCGTCGAGTCTCTCGAACAAAGCCGGGACGGTCGCCGGATCAACGAGATCCGCATGGATCGCGAACGCGGTGCCTCCCGCTTTCTCGATGGCCGCGATCGCCTCGTCCGCGCTGGATTTGCTGGCGTTGTAGGTTAGCGCGACTGTGGCACCGTCCTTTGCAAGACGTTCGGCGATGGCGCGGCCAATGCCCCGTGATGCCCCGGTAACGAGAGCTGTTTTGCCCTTTAGTGATTGTGTCATTTGATTTTTCTCCTCAGAGTTGTGCCAGGCCACCGTCAACGGCGATCTCGCTGGCGGTCATGAAGCTGCTGTCCGACGACGCAAGAAAGGCGGCCACCGCCCCGATCTCCGCCGGATCGGCCATACGCTGGAGCGGCGTGATCGCACCGTAGGCCTTCTGGCCCTCTTCGCCCAGCGCCTCCTTGGCTAGTTCGGTCGCCGTCGCCCCGGGCGACAGCACGTTGACCCGGATGCCGGTGCCCTTCAGGTCCTCCGCCCAAGTCCGGGCGAGGTTGCGCACCCCTGCCTTGCTCGCGCTGTAGGCCGTGAATCCTGGGGCTCCCGTGGTGCCGGCGCTCGATCCGGTCAGGATGACCGAACCGCCTGAGCCCATCAGCGGCAGCGCCTTCTGGACCGTAAAGATCGTCCCCTTCACATTGGTGTCGAAGGTGTCGTCAATGTGCTCGGCGGTGATCTGGCCGAGAGGAAGCGGGCTTCCCGCCCCCGCGTTGGCGAAGACGATGTCGAGGGTTCCGCGCTCCGCCTTTACCGCCGCATAGAGCCGGTCGAGGTCGGCCAGATCGGAGACCGAGCCCTTCACCGCGCGGGCATTGGGCCCAAGGTCGGCCACCGCGGCGTCGAGCGCCTCCTGCCGGCGGCCGAAGATGAAGACGAAAGCGCCTTCCTCGATGAAGCGCTTTGCCGCAGCGAGGCCGATGCCAGTAGCGCCGCCAGTGATTACGGCGGTCTTTCCATTCAGTCTGTTCATGTCGTGCATCCTTCGAAACAAAAGCGACAAACCAGATTCTGGGGCTCTTGATTCATGAAGCAAATTGACTAAATATCTATAGGTCCCATCTACTTTTTAGATATCAATGCTCGACAACGTCACCATCAATCAACTTCGGGCCTTCGTTGCCGTGTGTGACCAAGGAAGCTTTTCCGGGGCGGCAAGGGAACTGAGGCGTGCACAGTCGGCGATCAGTCACGCGATCAGCGCGCTCGAGAGTGCCTTTGACGTGGTGCTGTTCGAGCGCAACACTCGCAAAGCGACGCTTACGGCGGCGGGCCGCAGCCTCCTGCCTGATGCGCGCGGGGTGATCTCACGCACCGAGGAAATGAAGATGCGTGCGGTTGCGATTGCTGAAACCGGCGTCCCACAGGTCTCGATCGCTGTGGATACCTATTTGTTAGCGCCGATGTAAAACTGACCCACCCGCCGAATTAAACCTGACCCACCTGGGAGAGGATGGCGGCTTTTTGCCGCCGATGCTGACTCAGGAGCAAGCAGTGGAAATCAAGGTATTGGCAAGACGGGGAGCGGCGGTACGGGAGATAGCGCGGCAAACGGGCTTGTCGCGCAACACTGTGCGTCGCTATCTGCGCGACGAGCAGGCGGGCCGTTACAAGCATCGCGAGCCCCGTCCGACGAAGCTCGACCCGTTCAAGGACTATCTGCTCGAACGTGTTGCCGCCGCGCGTCCGCACTGGATTCCTGCGACGGTGCTGCATCGGGAACTGCAGGAAGCCGGTTATGAAGGCGGCATCAGCCAGCTCAAGGCATTCCTGGCACCGTACAAGCGTGCAGAGCCCGAACCGGTGGTGCGTTTCGAGACGCCGCCGGGCAAGCAGATGCAGGCCGACTTCACAGTCATCCGCCGTGGCCGCGCGCTGTTATTGGCGCTGGTCGCGACGCTCGGATACAGCCGAGCGAGCTTCGTGCGCTTCACCGCCGGCGAGGACGCCGCGACGTTGTGCGAGTGCCTGCGCGAAGCGTTTGTCTACTTCGGCGGCACGCCCGAGCAGGTGCTGTTCGATAACGCGAAGTCTGTAGTTATCGAACGCGATGCGTTCGGCGAAGGCGAGCATCGGTGGAACACGCAGTTGCTTGCTGTGGCCGAAACCTATGGCTTCACGCCGAAGGTCTGCCAACCCTATCGTGCCAAGACCAAGGGTAAGGTCGAACGCTTCAACCGCTATCTGAAGGAGAGCTTCGTGGTGCCGCTCGCGGCCACGCTCAAGCAGTCAGGACTAAAGCTGGATGTCGAAGCCGCCAATGCGCGCATCGGCCGGTGGCTCGCCGAAGTCGCCAACGTGCGCATACACGCCACCACGCGCGAGCGTCCGGCCGCAAGGCTGGCACTTGAGCAGGCAGCGCTGCTGCCGTTGCCGACGCCAACATCGGCACCAGCGCCTGCTTCCTCCAAGCTGCGCCGGGTGCTGCCGCGAGAGAGCCTTCAGCATCCGCTTGCGGTGTATGACGCGCTGCTGGAGGTCGCCGCATGAATCTCCAGCACGAACGGATTGCTAGCCTTTGCAAACAGCTGAAGCTCGAGCGCATCTCCAGTGACTGGGGAGCTCTCGCGCAGCACACGGCAACGACCGATGCCAGCCATGCCGACTTCCTGGAGCAACTGCTAAAGGCGGAGCTCAGTGCGCGCGAGGAGCGTAAGCGCCAGACGCTCACGAAGCTCGCCTCGCTTCCGGGCATCAAGACACTGGAGCAATACGACTTCGGCTTCGCCAGCGGTGCGCCACGGGCCCAGATACAGGAGCTGGGGAGCCTGGCGTTCATCGAGCGGGCCGAGAACGTCGTGTTGCTCGGCCCCAGCGGGGTCGGCAAAACGCATATCGCGAGCGCACTGGCCTATCGGGCGACGCAGGCGGGCATCAAGACGCGCTTTATCACGGCTGCCGACCGATGATGCAACTGGCGACGGCGCGCCAGCAGAACCGCTTGCGGGAGTTCATCAACCGGGCGGTCATCGGTCCGAGGCTGCTCGTCATCGACGAAATTGGCTATCTGCCGTTCGGGCGTGAGGAGGCGAACCTGTTCTTCAATGTCGTCGCCAAACGTTACGAACGCGGCTCCATCGTGTTGACGAGCAACCTGCCGTTCACGCAATGGGCCACTGCGTTTGCTGACGACCAGACGCTCACGGCAGCCATGCTCGACCGGCTCCTGCATCACGCCCATATCGTGCAAATCAGTGGTGAGAGCTATCGACTGAAGGACAAACGAAAAGCAGGCCAAACGGGAACGCGGGCAACAGCGAAAGCAGCTGCGTAACACAGGTCCCGGGTGGGTCAGATTTACTTCGGCGAATCGCCGAAAGGCGGGTCAGAATTCAATCGGCGTTGACACCTATTTTCCGCGTGCGCACCTGATTGAATGCCTGCGCACCGTGCAGGCGGACTTTCCAACGGTTGCAATCAATCTGCGCATGACAACCATGCAGGGCGGCGAGCGCTTGGTTCTCGAAGGCACGTGCGCATTGGCGGTAACGATCACGGACGTGCCCGAGCTGAGCCCAGGCACCATAGAACGGCAGCATTTATGTGAAGCGCAAATGGTGACCGTCTGTGCGCCATCGCATCCGCTGGCCGCAATGGCGAGGCCGATCCCGCGGGAGGAATTTGGCCGGCACATCCAGCTCGTCGTAACCGACAATCAGCCCGATGCGGAAAAGACACAACAGGGGGTCGCCAGTGAACGCCAGTGGTGGGTGAATGACCTCGGCGCGAAGCACGACCTGCTCAGAGGAAGCTTGTGCTGGGGGCACATGCCGCGCCATATGGTTGAGGAAGACCTCGCTAAGGGAACACTTGTCGAGCTCCAACGGCGCGCATGGCACATGCGCCCCCTCACGTTCATGATCTCGCAGCGGCGCGGGTACTCGTTTTTCGGATGCGAGACACGGCTGGTCGAGCTCCTTGGCAATCGTCATCCTTCGCAAAGGGTGGGAAGAGCAAGGTCAACGTAACGCGCGGTCGCTGACGGGTTTGCCCGGAGACGCTGTTCGAACCGTGACGTGAGCACCGAAATGGGTCGACAAGACTCATTCATCGATATCGAAGCTGACATTCGTCGGCAGCGGCTTGTAAACGACGCTTCCTAGCCGCAGGCCGGCAGCCGACCGAGTCCGGTCAGACGCCAATCGGCCGCTTACTTCGGTGGTCGGCCCTCACAGCACCTTCGCCTCGCGAGAGATCCCCCCGCTTGCGGACCACGCTTGCCGCCCCAAATCACCAGTTGGCACGTGAGCGCTCATTCACCTCGCGGACGTGCTGAAGGCGCCGCTCGGGTGAGGGTCTCTAGCGCGTTTGCTTTGTACTGGATACGCGAACAACTCAACCTTTTCCGCGCCTCGCCGATATACCACTCGAACGCTGGATCGAGTTGGACAGACGCGGAACTTTCTGGACGCGAGTACACAAGGACAGCTTCCTGCGAAGCGCTGTTCGCCGAACGGGCGAGCACGCACCGTGCACGCATCGAAGCCGACCTTTCTCGATCAAGGAATATTCCAGCCCCGTTGCACGCATGCAGCACGACACGGAACGGAAGGCAGCCACAAGAACCCCAAGCGAAGCCTGTCTGGTCGAGGCTGCGTGCATGGGCCAACGAGCAATCGCCCAATTCCAGTCCCTCAGGAGCGTACGCTTCACGAACATGAAACGATTCTATGCCACTTTCTTCGCCGCACTGTTGATCGCTACGCTTGCGCCGGAGTGCCAGGGACAATACGCCACTGACTGGGTGGCGAACACGTTTGGGACCAACGCCACCCGCGTGGGTAGCGCCGCGCGCTCCATGTGGATAGCGCCCGAAGGCGTCATCTACGCGGCTTCCATGTGGGACGAAAACGCAGGCGGTGTCGCGATATACCGGAACCGCCAAAGCCTGGGGTCAATAGGAGGTCACGGCGAGTTTCAGGGCAGCGCCATTACGGGCGATGCAACTTCGATCTTCGCCGCTCTGCAATTCAATACCACTTACGGCAGCGGCGCGGTGGGGCGGTACAACCGAACGACTCAAACTCGCGACTTTCTCATCTCGGTCAGCGCGACAACGACTGAGCAGCGGGCTGACTTAATCACGGGACTCGCGACATCGGGCTCGCTCCTTTATGCGAGCGACTTCCCCGGAAATCGTGTCCGCGTCTACACCATCGACGGCGTTTGGCGGCAGGATATCGCCGTCCCAGGCCCTGGTGCGCTCGCGGTGGACAGTGCAGGAAACATCTGGGTCGCGCAGAAGAGTGCGGGCGCGATCCTCGAATTCAACCCGGCGGGCGTGCTCGTGAACATGATCCAGATGTCCGTCGCATCTCGACCGTCCTCGCTGTATTTCGATTCGTCGACCGGGTGTCTCATGATCGGCGATGAGGGCCCCGACATGAACATCAAGATATATAACATCTTGGGCGTTCCATTTCCGGTAAGTACATTTGGCATTCAGGGAGGATATCTCGATACGACAACGGGAATCAAAGGCCAGGTTGGCGATAAGCGTTTTACCCGCGTCACCGGCATAGGAAAAGACGCCGCCGGCAACCTGTACGTGCTCAACAACCCATGGGGCGGAAGCTGGGACCTCGGCCGCGACGGCGGCACCGACATTCACTCCTACGACAGTTTTGGCCACCTGCAATGGAAGCTTCAATCTCTCAACTTCGAGGGAGTGGCCGCTCCGGACTCGGGTACTGACGGCACGTACTTCTATGGTGGCACCAGCATTTACACCGGCACCGCGGGCGGAACCTTCGTGGCGAACACTGTCGATCCGATCGACTATCCATCCGATCCCCGCATCAACATCAACGATCGCTCACGGGATGAGCACTTCGGTCAACTTGCCACGATCGGTGCCAGCCGGATCCTCGTGGCGTCGGGGCAGAATCCCGATACCTTCTACTTCTTCCACTTCAATGCTGCGAATGGCTACATCGCAATACCGGACGCCACGCTTCCAGGTACGGCGTTCAATACGACCGCACCGGCCAGGGACGGATTCTGCCTCGACAGCAAAGGCGACGTCTGGGCCGGTTTGGACAAGACGAATGCCATCGGGCACTATCCGTTGACCGGCTTCGACGCCAACGGTCAGCCGAGTTGGGGAGCAGGAATTGCAACGCCCATTCCGTCCACGATCACGCCATTGACGCGGATCATCTACCTGCCTGAAAGCGACACAATGATCCTCGCGCAAGGCGTTGTTGGAAGCACAGACTGGACGTCGATCGGTACGAGAATCGAGGTGTATCACGGCTGGCTCGCGGGCAACACCACCACTCCCTATCCGGTGATCAACATCACCGCCGCCAATCCCAAGTCGGTCACGGCAGCGGGCAACTACCTCTTCGTCGGATACGTACACACCGTACCCAACATCGACGCCTTCAATCTCTCGACAGGCAGTCTCGACACCACGTTGATCAACAGCAGTCCCGCTTCCGTTTACGTCGGCAATGACGTGGACTCGATGTACGGCCTGAGATCGTACCGCCGATCGAACGGCGAGTACCTGGTCACCAAGGACAACTACAACGGCTCCAGCATCATTGTTTACCGTTGGACTCCCTGATCAACAGGGTCGCCGCAACTCCGCCCCGGCGAGCAGCTCACGTCAATTTGGCTCTTTAACGTTGTTGATTTCCACAGATAGCGTTCGACAGGAAGGTCCGCACGGCCTTCCGGGACCGCTTACCGGTCATGACCGATTGAGCGCGTTCGCCGACTTCGCCATTTCCGGCCGTTCAAAAGCATTCGCCGCGTGCCAAGCAGCTTTTGTCGTGTCATGGTTCATTGCGTGCAATCGGCCATGAGCCGACGGTCGACGCGGGCGACTAGATGGTCGACAATCAGCCGTAGCCAGGTTTTCGATGCGTGCGCACAATACATTCAACGTTATGACTATCCATCCCAAGACCGCGCGAGATGTGATTCAGGAGTTTTGGCGACTTATGGCCACAAACGACTTCCACGCGGTCGCGGCGGTCCTCGCAGACGATTTCGTCCTTGATTGGCCTCAGTCGAAGGAGCGGATTCGAGGCGCCGATAATTTCGCTGGACTCAACGCGGCGTACCCGGCAGAAGGTCCGTGGGCCTTCACGATAAATCGTATCGTCGCAGCCGGGAATGAGGTTGTCTCGGACGTATCGGTCACGGATGGCGCACTGAATGCGAGAGCAATTTCGTTCTTTACCGTCGAATGCGGAAAAATCACCCGCATGATGGAGTATTGGCCGGAGCCATACGACCCGCCATTCGACAGGATGCAGTTCGTCGAGCGAATTGAGTGAATCGCCAGTGCCCCTGAACGAACATCGGCGATGAAGCAAGGTGGGTTGCCGCGTCCAAAGCAACACCTTGGCACCGGCCGTCTGCGGCCGATAGTGTTGAAAAACTCGCCAGCAACGAATCGAGTAAGGTTTTCTGGGGTCCGCTTACCCCTGGCGGGTGCCTACGAGCGGCTTATACGCCGATCTGAGAGGTCGATTCTTTAAGCACCGGACGCTCAGAGAGATGAACTGAATTTTTCAACACTATCGGCCAACTACGGACGTTGGACGGTTCTAGCCAGATCGTCGACAATGGCAGGAACTGCCGATGACAGCTTTCGCAAAGTTCGTCGGTATGCGTGCTGCTGAAGCCATGCATCGAGTCTCCCGCAGATGACGGCTTGCGCAACCGGCGCTGCGGAACTCGCCCCCATTGACCAACGAATTGCGAGGCTCGCATGTCCCGTATCGCCGTTATCGTTATCGACGTACAGCAGATGTTCTTTAGCGGCCCTGCGGCCGCATATCGCGCCGGCGATGTGATCGATGGCATCAATCGAGTCAG
>ABYL01000002.1 GCA_000173575.1 Burkholderia sp. H160
CTTCATGGTGGCCGTGTACGTCGTGTGGCCGATCCTCTCGACGATCCGCCTGAGCTTTTTCAACTGGGATGGGATGACCGAGCCGACCTTCATCGGCCTCGCGAACTATATCGAGCTCGTCCATACGCCGACGTTCTATACGGCGCTGAAGAACAATCTGATCTGGCTCGTGCTGTTTCTGTTCGCACCGCCAATGGGTCTCGCGGTCGCGCTGTATCTGAACCAGGCGGTGGCGGGGATTCGCATCGTCAAATCGCTGTTTTTCGCGCCGTTCGTGTTGTCGGGCGTCGTGGTCGGGCTGGTCTTCTCATGGTTCTACGATCCGACCTTCGGCCTGCTGGCGATGATGCTCGGCCACGGCGTGCCCGTGCTCGGCGATCCGCGCTATGCGACGTTGGGTATCGTGTTCGCGGCGCTGTGGCCGCAAACCGCCTACTGCATGATCCTTTATCTGACCGGCTTGACCACCTTGAACGCCGAGCAGATCGAAGCCGCGCGGATGGAAGGCGCGCAGGGCTGGTCGATGCTGTGGCATGTGATCCTGCCGCAACTGCGGCCCACGACGTTCATGGCGATCGTCGTGACGATCATCGGTGCGCTGCGCAGTTTCGATCTGATCTCGGTGATGACGGGCGGCGGTCCGTTCGAAAGCTCGACGGTGCTCGCATATTTCATGTACGACCAGGCGATCAAGTACTACCGCGTCGGTTATTCGGCGGCGATCGCAGTGGTGCTGTTCGGCATCATGCTCGTCTACATCGTCTATCACCTGCGGCGGATGCTGCGCGCCGAGCAATAAGGAGCCGCTGATGTTTCCGATTCCGATCGACAAATGGAAGCCGGCCACGCGCCGTGCGTACAAACTGACGTTGCCGGTTGCGCTCGTGATCTGGTTGCTGCCGATGATCGCGGTGCTGATCACGTCGGTGCGCTCAACCGAAGAACTGAGCGAGGGCAACTACTGGGGATGGCCGAAGCATTTCGCGATGTTCGATAACTATCGCGAGGCCTTGACCACGTCGCCGATGCTGCATTACTTCTGGAATAGCGTGCTGATTACGGTGCCGTCGGTAGTGGGTTCGATTGCCCTCGCGGCGATGGCAGGCTTTGCATTGGCGATCTATCGCTTTCGCGGCAACTCGACGTTGTTCGCGACGTTCGTCGCGGGCAATTTCGTGCCGATCCAGGTGCTGATGATTCCGGTACGCGACCTGTCGCTGCAACTCGGGTTGTTCAATACCGTGAGTGCGCTGATTCTGTTTCACGTGTCGTTCCAGACGGGCTTTTGTGCGCTGTTTCTGCGCAACTTCATCAAGCAGTTGCCGTTCGAACTGGTGGAGGCGGCTCGCATCGAAGGGGCGAACGAGTGGACCGTGTTCTTCAGGATCGTGCTGCCGCTGATTCGTCCCGCGCTCGCGGCGTTGGCGATCCTCGTGTTCACATTTGTGTGGAACGACTATTTCTGGGCGTTGTGTTTGACGCAAGGCGATGACGCCGCGCCGATCACCGTTGGCGTGGCGGCACTGAAAGGGCAGTGGACGACCGCGTGGAATCTCGTTTCGGCGGGATCGATTCTGGCGGCGCTGCCGTCGGTCATGATGTTCTTTGCGATGCAGAAGCATTTCGTCGCGGGCTTGACGTTCGGCGCGACGAAGGGGTGATGCTGTTTGCGCGTGACGATGCGACGTAGAGAGGGATTGCCCGCGCAAGCGGGCTTTTTTTTGGTTTGGCCAACACTGCCGCTCGTTTTCTGACGCCTCGATCAACGCTTCGCAGCCGACGCCGAGTTGATCCGCTGCATGACGGCATTTAACGCTGCGCGCGCACTATCAAGAGGTTGCTTGCCGTCGCTCGATTCGCTCGCGAGTTCCGCGGCCGGTGCCATCCACGGATGAGCCAACGCGACGACGCTCGCGCCGGCCGCATAGGCATCTGTCGCCGCCGACGCGATCGCTGCGAAGCATGCGTCCATCTCACCGCTCCTGAACAACGCCCACACCTGCGACATGTGAACGATTTCTACCGACGCAGCGCGTGCTTCCGCATGCTGAGTAAACAGCTTTCGATTGGATTCGATCGCACCTTCGGCTGCGCACAGCACCGCAATTTTTCCGCCGCCTTGCGCGGCTTCAGCGGCCGCGGCAGCCAGTGCGGCATCCGCCCTAATGACAGGCACCTCCGCAAGGCCCATCTCGTCGACCGCGGGCCCGAGCGTCGCACAGGTCACGACGACGGCATCGGCGTGGGTGGCAAGCTCGAGAAGACAGCCAGATGTTTGCACCTTGATGTCGCTGGCAGGCGTGCCAGCCCGTTCGACTGCTTCACGCAGATCGGCTCGTACGGCATGGCGAAGATCGTCAGCCCGCAGTCCCAACTCGATGGCTGCGTGTTCGAATACCTGCCTGTTATTTTCGATCGTGTGCAGAAAGGAAATGCGCATGGTGGGTCAGCTCCGGTGAGGTAGCCTGAATCGGACTCGTTGTCGGGTTCGTGACGTCAATGCCGCATTGTTCCGACGCTGCGATGCCTTAACAAGGCAACTGCTCCTACCGGTATTGCTGCTACCTCCATCCCGCCGATTCACGCGCTTACGACCCATCGGATAAGATACGGCCCGCCATGCATTTTTTAGAACCGAAGGAGTAGTTTCAATGATCGAACCGAGCAACATTTTTAAGGAAAATCTTGCCAGAATGCCGGCGATCGACGGCATCGAGCGCATCGATCTGGTCAACGGCAGCGGTGCTGTGGTCGCGAGCATCGAAAACAAGCCGGGCAAGCAGGGCTCGCTCGCGGTGTACAACTACCTGCGTGGCGCGTTCGGCACGCTCGACGCGAAGGCGGCCGAACACGGCCTCGCGCTGTTCGCCGAGCATACGGCCGACGCGCGCAATCGTCCGGGCGCGCATCCGAACGTCGACCTCCTGTTGGCGATTGTCGCTGGCGCCGAGGCATTGCGCATCGACGTTGTACCGGCAGCTTAACGCCGCGCACAGTCGTTTCCCGCTCCCGCAAGGTAGACGTTTTTCTCGCTCTGCCGCGAATCCCGACGCACGCCGCGCCCGGATTTGCGGCCCCACCACCGCTGATTGCTCGGTAAAAACCCTTGCTTTTGCCGAAGACCCAGGATTGGCTTCGGATTCGGCTTCTGTTCGACGGATTGAAACGCATGGGCCCGGAGCACACTGCGTTCGTCCCATCGCGCATATCGCGCCTTTCCGTAAGGAGCCCCGGATGTCTACCCATCACAGCAAACCCCGCCGGTCCGACGCCGACCAGCCGGAAGTCACCACTTCGGAATGGGACCAGCCGACACCGGGTCCGGACGTCGCCGCGATGCGCGAACTGCAACGCGGTTCCGAAGCCATCTTGCGTCTCGCCACTGAGGCACACGCGGCCGTCGCTCGTAGCGATGCAGCGGGGGCACAAGCCGCGCGCCAATCGCTTGAAACGCAGTTGACGTTCACCACCGGCCTGATCGGCGAACTGCTGTTCGGTGCACCCGAGCAGTCCACGCTGCATTGACAGACCGCGCGGCAGCATTACCGTACTAACCCGTAGTCCCGACGTTTCGTAAACTGACATGAGTGCTTTGACTGTAGTGCTTTGCATCTGGGCCATGGTCGCGTTTTTCGCGGTGCTGTTCATCCGCGGGGCGAGTCCGCGCGTCGAGCGTGAGGTGCAACATCCGCGCGTTCGTCCGTCGCGCTATTCGATCGCGGAGTAACAACGCGGAACCAACGGGGTAACATGAGGAGCGCTGGCGCCAAGGCCGGCCTGCACCGACGATGCTCCCACCGGAGGTTCTCGTATGGACACACATTCGATTCTCGGCATGTTGCATGCCGAAGAGGCTTTGCTGGTCTCCATCGTGCGGTCGCTGCCTGAGGACATCAAGCGCAGGATCGCCAACGACTTTCACGAGCAGGCGCAACTCGCCGAAAGCTCGCATCTGGATCCGACCACGAACCGTGAAACAAGCGACGCGTTCAAGGCCCATGTCCGTCGTCTATCGAACATGCTTGCTTCGCTGTCTTAACTAAGCAGGCATTCGCGCGGCTGAGTCGAATATGTGACTGCGCGCGATCCGCTTGCCGTCTCAGCTTTGCGACATGCCGGTCCGCGCGAGACAGGCGCAATTTCGTCGCATGACGCGGCGACAATTCGGACCGGTACGCGTCGCAAACCTTGGCCTATCAGTGCGCGCTCGGGTTTTCCCGCCCGCATTGAGCGAAGTGTGCGATCTGGCACGAATGCGTCTGGGCATCCACGCGGCGTTTCATTTTCGGTGCATCGCGCGCGATCAGGCCCGCTTCGAAGCGCATCGGGAAGCATCCATCCTTGCGTGGCAATGCTTTGAGCCGACATGGCATAACCGTTGCAATAAGAAAGACAAAAGAACTACACATGTTGCAGCCGGGATTTCATGCAGTGAATAAATGCCGACGGCAGCAAAAGTCTTCGTGATTCGCGTTCGGGGAGTTTGACGCGTGTCGCGGGGTACGGCGGGGCCAACATAAAACGGGTGTCGACCAACAACGACGACGTGAGCGGACGATACTGCAGCATGCATCGTCCGTTCGCGATCACGACGGCGTCAAGCGCTGACCTCGCCATTTTTCCGCCCATGCGGGCGAATCCGGGATCGCTGCAGTCTCGCGGAAAAGGGCGCTTGCGCGCCGGCCAGCGGACTGCGAAGATCACGCTATCACCGCTGTTCAGGCCGCACAGCCCGTCACGCGAATGCCTGCGCAGGAGTGCTCACGACACGGCAGGATATTCCATGTTTGCGTCGAGCCCGTTTCCCGCCTTGCTGCACCACGCGAGCCTGTGGGTGCAAGGCTACGCGCTCGTGCTGGTGATGATGGGGCTCGGCGCATTGCTCGAGCGTCGCTGGCCGGCCGCGTTGCTGCAGTCGCGCGCGGGGCAGCGTTTGAACATGGCATATGCGGGCCTGTACCTGGCGCTAGTGGAGGCCACGAAGCCGCTTACGGCGGCCGCGAGCGTCGCGATCGTGAATGCACTGGGCGGCGGGATGGTGGCGCTGGTGTCGCACGGGTGGGGCGCGCTCGCTTCGTTCGTGATCGTGCTGCTGACGATCGATCTCCTCGAATACGCGTTTCATCGCTTGCAGCATACGTGGCCTATCCTGTGGAAGCTGCATTCGCTGCACCATAGCGCGGTGGATTTCAACGTGACGATCACGTTGCGGCATCACTGGCTGGAAGTGCTGATCAAGGGCTCCCTGCTGTACCCGCTCGTTGGCGTGATGTTCAAGGTCGAGCCGTGGATCGTCGGCGCGACGTCGATCGTGTTCATGTTCGGCAACTACTTCGCGCATCTGAATCTGCGCGTGGACCTCGGCCGCTATGTCACGTGGGTCATCAATCCGCAGTATCACCGTCTGCATCACTCGATTCGCGCCGAGCATCTCAATCACAACTTCACGCAGCTATTGCCGATGTGGGATCACGTATTCGGCACGCGCTGGGTGCCCGCCAAACACGAATGGCCCGCCACCGGTCTCGACGACGGCACGCAACCGCGTTCGCTGCTCGGCGCGTTCAGTTGGCCGCTGGGGCAGCATGCGCGGCGCGACGCGGTCCCCGCCCGCAAGCCGGTGGCTGTCCTCGACAAGCAAGCGAAAACGCGCTGACTACGCGAGTTGTGCGCTACGCACCGCTTTGCCGCCTAGCAGCGACACGGTCAGCGTGGCCATCACGAGCACGCACAGCGCCGCGCGCAAGCCCAGCACGCCAGCCCCGAAGCCGATCAGCGGCGGCCCAACCAGAAAGCCCGCATAGCCGAACGTGGCCGCCATCGATACGCCGATCGCGGGCGTGGCGCTCGAGCGGCCCGCCGCGCTGAAAATCACCGGAACGATATTCGCGAGACCGATGCCGACCATCGCGAAGCCGACGCACGCGGTCAGCACCGTCGGCAGGCTCAGCACGAGCGCGAGTCCGGCGAGCGCGATCAGACCGCCGAGCGCGACGATCTTGCTCGAACCGAAGCGTCGCACCGACGCATCGCCGGCGATCCGGCAGGCCGCCATCGAAAACGCGAACGCGGAGTAGCCGATCGCGGCGACGCTCGCTTCCTGATTCAAGGTGGAGCGCAGGTACACCGCGCTCCAGTCGGCCACTGCGCCTTCGACCAGCATGCACAGAAACGCGAGCATCGCCAGTTTCATCACGCTGCTGTCGGGCCATGCGAAGCCGCTCGATGCGACCGTCGCGCGCGGGCCGATATCGCGCAACGCAAACGACGCCGCAAAAATAATCAGGATGGCGATGAATGCATCGGGCGCGAGCAGACCGCCCACGACGCCGACGCCAGCCTTCTGCAACATCGCGCCGCTCGCCGCGCCAAGCAGGCCGCCTGCGCTCCACGCCGCATGAAACGACGACATGATCGGGGCGCGCCAGCGCGTTTCGATTGCACTCGCGTGCCCGTTCATCGAGACATCGAGCGCGCCGTTCGACGCGCCGAGCGCAAACAGCACCACGCACAAAGTGAGCATGCCGGGCGCGATTGCGGGCAACGGCAGTGCGATCGCAAATGCCGCGCCGAGCAGCGCGGTGGCGCGGCCGCTGCCAACGCGCGGCGCGAGCTGTCCCGCGAGCGGCATCGCGACGATGGCGCCGAGCGCGAAGCAGAACAGCGCAATGCCGAGCGAAGTGTCGCTGAGCGAAAGGCTTTCCTTGATGCGCGGCACTTCGACGGCCCATGCGCCGATGCCGAAGCCGTTGGCGAGAAAGACGGCAAGCGTCGCGACGCGTTCTCTGACGAGGGAGTTCATGGGCGCGCCACCATCACGTTATCGCAGACGCTCTCGAGGCTCGCGACACGCGCGGCCGGCACGTCCGCTTCGACGAACAGATAATCGACCGCCGACGCAGGCGCTACCGCGAACGGTGCCGCTGTCATCAGCTTTTCCGAGGTCAGCGCGATGGCGATCTGGCCGCTCGCTTTGACCATCGCGCGTTTCAGTTCGGCATCTTCGGCGTCGAACGCGGCCACACCTTCGTCGGGATCGAATGCGCAGGCGCCGAGAAAACAGAGGTCCGCGCGGATCTGTTGGATCTGTAGCAGCGCGGTCGCGCCGAGCGAGCCGGCTGCGCCGCGCGCGATGCGGCCGCCGACCAGGATCACGTCGAATCCCGGCCGGTTCAGCAGGCGAGCGCAGGCCTCGGGCGAGTTGGTGACGACGGTCAGCCCGGCGTTGTCGGGCAGCGCCGCCGCGATCGCGACGTTGGTCGAGCCGGCGTCGAGCAGTACGATCTGCTTCGGACGAACGATCGATACGGCCGCCGCGGCAAGCTGCGCCTTGCGCTCGACGGCTTCGTGCATGCGCAGCGCCGCGGGTTTGTCGGCGGGGGACATCAGCAGGGCACCGCCGTACACGCGTTTGCAGTGACCCTGGTCCGCGAGATCGCGCAGATGGCGGCGCACCGTGTGCTCCGAGGTCTGCAGCTCGGCGGCGAGCTCGGCCGCGAGCACGCGACCATGCGTGCGCAATCGCTCCAGAATCAGCGCCTCGCGCTGCTCGGGCAGTAGCCCGTTGATCGCTTCTTCCCGCGTTCGCTGCATGGTCCCGTCTCCGTTTCAGCGTAAAACGATCATAAACGAGCAAAATGTATCGTAAATGATCGTCGAGCGCAAGCGGCGCGATCAGGACCGGCAGCGATCAGGAAACGACAGGTGGAGCGCGTGGACGTCCCGACGGGAGCACGCACCAAGCATTCGCAACGACGGGAGTAGCGGCAGATTAGACGGTAAAAAAGCGCTTAGTTCGGGGCGCTGAGGTCGAGGCGAATCACCTATGCTGTCAAATCGCGCGAGGTGCGCGTATTGAAACGACAGCGCAACGGCAGCGCACCCACAGCACGACAACGCCGCTGAAACATCGCCACGACTCATGACACTCACGCAGACGCCTGCCTCTTCGATTTTCAACATCAACCAGCGGGCCCTGTCGTTATGTTCGGCCGGACAGTTCGCCGACGCTTTGCCGCTCGTCGCCCCGCTGCTCGAAGATCCCACCTTGCCCAATGATCAGCGGGCCGAAGCCTTGAAGATTGCCGGCGCGTGTGCGTTCGCGCTGTGCCGGTGGGCGGACGCGGAGAACTTCTGGCGTCAGTGCCTGTATCTGAAGCCCGATTACGCGGACGTCTATGCGAGTCTCGGCGCGCTGTTCAGATCGCTCGGCCGCCTGTCGGCCGCGAAATCGACGTATCGGCAACTGGTGTCGCTGCGCCCGCTCGACGCCAACGCGCACTATCAACTCGGCAACGTGCTGTACGGGCTAAGCCAACGCGCCGAAGCGGAGGCGGCGTATCGGCAGGCGGTGACGATTCGCCCCGATCACGCCGAAGCGCATTACAGCCACGGCATCGTGCTGCGCGAGCTGCAACGCCCGCAGGAAGCGGAAGTCGCTTATCGTCAAGCGCTGCGCGGCTTGCATGACCACGCCGAAGTGCACAACAACCTCGGCAGCGTGCTGCTGGATCTCGGGCGTCTCGCGGAAGCAGACGCCGCCTATCGCGAGGCGCTGACGCTGAAGCCGCAGTATCCGGAAGCGCTCAATAACCTCGGCGGTGTGCTGCGGGCGACGCAGCGACTCGCGGAATCGGAGCTGGCTTGCCGGCTCGCGCTGGCTCTGCGGCCCGACTACGCGGAAGCGCATCTCAATCTCGGCGCGGTGCTCGTCGATCTCGATCGGGTGAGCGAAGGCGAGGCGGCGTACCGCGAAGCGCTCGTGCATCGGGCTGATTACGCGGAGGCGCATTACAACCTCGGCGTGGCGCTATTCAGGCAGGAGCGCTATGAGGAAGCCGAGCAGGCTTACCGCGGCGCGATTCGCTGCCAGCCGGGTCTTGCCCACGCACACAACAATCTCGGCTGCGTGCTGCGCGTGCTCGAGCGTTTTCCTGAAGCGCTCGACGCGTTCCGGGATGCGCTCGCGGTGTCGCCGCAACTTGCCGAGGCGCATGCGAACATTGCCAATGCGCTGAAGGAAATGAGGCGCTTTGCCGAGGCAGAAAGCGCGTATCGGAAGGCGATTGCCTTGAAACCCGATTATGGCGAGGCGCGTTTCAGTCTCGCGGTGTTGCTGCTCGGCCTGGGCCGCTTCGACGAGGCGTGGCCTATCTATGAATGCCGCTATGAGCAAGCTCATTTCATTCATCGAAAGACGAAAGCGATGCTCGATTGTCCGCAATGGTTGGGCGAGCCGCTTGCGGGTAAGTCCTTGCTGCTGTGGCAGGAAGACGGCCTCGGCGATATGCTGCAATTCAGCCGCTATATTCCGTTGTTGAAGGCGCTGGGGGCAGGGCATATCGCATTTGCGTGCGCGCCGGCATTGCATCGGCTGCTCGCCAAGGTGGACGGCGTCGATGCGATGCTCACGCACAACGATGCGCTCGCACAGATCGCGACGTACGATTGCTGGACCAGTCTGCTGAGCGTGCCGTTATATGTGCGCACGACAGTGGATACGATTCCGCGCCCGGCGCGTTTCAGTATCGATCCCGCGCTCGTCGAACACTGGCGCCCCGCGCTCGACGCGCTGCCGCCCGGTCGCCGGGTCGGTCTGGTCTGGAAGGGAAACGCAAAGCACCATAACGACGCGAATCGCTCGATACCATCACTCGCCACGCTCGCACCGCTGTGGAGCGTGCCGGGCCTGAACTTCGTGAGCTTGCAGAAAGGGCAGGGCGAGGACGAAGCGCGCAACCCGCCGGCCGCGCAGCCGCTGCTCGATCTCGGCGCGCGCGTGAGTGACTTCGCGGACAGCGCGGCGATCGTCGCGCAACTCGACCTGGTGATCTGCGTCGACACGTCGACCGCGCATCTGGCCGCATCGCTCGGCAAACCGTGCTGGGTGATGCTGCCTGAAAGAGACGTCGATTGGCGCTGGATGCACGAGCGCGATGACTCGCCGTGGTATCCGCACACGCTGCGTCTGTTCCGGCGCGGGCCGGGCGAGGATTGGGCCAGCACGGTCGAGCGCGTGCGGCAGGCGTGCGTCGAACGATTCGGCGGCGCGCTATGACGCGTGGGTGAGCTGCATGTGATACAGGCCCCACGGCGACAATACGAAGCGGTCCTTCAGTGGCTTGGCCGCGAGTTCGGGAATCTGGTCCGCGTCGAAGATCGCCCATAACGGCCCCACGCCGCCGAACGGCAACGGCTTGCCGTCCATCTGCGTCGCGACGATGAAGCGATACGCGCGCACGGTATCGAGCGTCGTCATCACCGCATAGCCGTCTACCGCATGCATGACGAGTTGGGTATCGCCGGCGTCGGGCGCGCCGACATGCGCGAGCACGTCGGTGAGCAGCGGCCCGCTGAACGTATGCAGGTGCGAGTCGTATTCGATCGTCGGATGGATCGTGACGGTTTTCATGCTGGCGAGCAATGGCAGATCGACGCCATACGCTTGCGAAAACTTCACCTGATGTTTCGCCAGCAGCTGATCGAAGGCCGGATTGAGCGCGCCGCGATTGCTGTGCTTGATCGCTCCAGAGATCGTCAGAACGACTGGAGATGGCGCACATTCGGCGCGCTCGCGCTTCGCGCCGAATGCGGGCGCGGCTGCCGCGCCCAGCGCCGCGGCGCTGGTCAGAAATTGGCGTTTATTCATTTTATTTTCTCCGTGCGTCGTTGAGGCGCGGCCTGACGAGGTTCGCGCGCCCTCCATTATCGGAGAATTGTCGTAACGGGTGATATTGCTATGCCGTATCTGCGTGTCATTCGCTATGCTATTTCCGCGTGCGGTGCGCGCCGCAGCTGGCACGGTTCCTTGCGCTTTTCCAATGCCAGTGGACGCTCGGAATCAGCACAGGGCAAAGCACCTCGCTGTACGCCAGCGAAATCAGAAAAGGAGAGACCGCAATGTCATGCATGAGCGAACTCACGCACATCGCGTTCATCGGCTTCGGCGAAGCAGGGGGGATACTTGGCTCTGCGCTGGCCGCGAAGGGCGTGCGGGTATCGATGTTCGACCTGCGACGCGACGCATTGCGCGACAAGGCACGCGCGGCAAATGTCCGCGTCGCCGACACACTGCAAAGCGCGCTCGATGGCGCGCAACTCGTCGTATCCGCGGTCACGGCCGATGCCGACCTCGAGGTTGCGCAAGCGGCCGCGCGCTGCATTCTCCCGCAACAGGTCTATCTCGACATCAACTCGGTGTCGCCAGTCACCAAACAGCATGCGCAGGCCTGTATCGAAGACGCGGGCGCGCAGTACGTCGAGGCAGCGGTGATGGCGCCGGTGCCGCCCTACGGTCTTGCGGTGCCGATGTTACTCGGCGGCGCGAGCGCGGCTCACGTCGCGTCGCAGCTCAACGAGCTCGGTTTCCATGCGCGTGCGGTAGCGGAGAAGATCGGCGTCGCATCGGCGGCGAAAATGTGCCGCAGCGTGATGATCAAGGGCATCGAAGCGTTGACGGTCGAATGTCTGCGTGCCGCGCGGCACTACGATGCGGAGTCGATCGTGCTCGAATCGCTCGCGGAAACGTTCGGCAAGATGCGCGGCGATGCCGGCGTGCCCGGCTATCTGGTCAGCCGCGTCGCCGAGCATGGGCGACGGCGCGCGGCGGAAATGCGCGAAGTGTCGCAGACGCTGCGGGAAGCGGGCATCACGCCGTTCATGAGCGACGCATCCGCGCGCTTGCAGGACAGCGTGGTCGATGCGATGGAGGCGGGCGGCATCGACTACGGCACGCTGTCGACGCCGTTCGACTGGCGCGCGTTTTTCGACAGCCTGCCGTAACTGATCGACTGAGGCGCTCAGCCCGCACCGATACTGACCGTGCGCGTCACATCGACGACGGACAAGCGGATCGCGTCGATCAGCGCGCGCGCGGCCGGCGACGGCGTGCCCGCCGCGCGCATCGTCAGTCCGATGTCGCGCCGCGTGTTGTGTAGCGGTACATCGAGCACCACCAGTTGGCCCGACTGAATCTCGTGATGCAATTGCTGCGCCGACAATGCGGCCGCCATGTCGGTACTGAGCAGCAGACCGCGAATCACCGCGAGATCGGCGGTCTCGACGGTCGGCAGCGGCGGCTTCACCTTCATCCGCTTGAATTGCGTTTCGAACAGCGCACGCGCCGGCGCATTGCTGCGCGGCAGAATCCACTGCGCGTCGCGCAGACCCATGATGGTCAGATTGTGCGCGTGGGTCAGCGGATGATCGCGGCGTACCAGCACGACCATGTCTTCCGACATGAGCCGCTCGTTTTTCAGGCCGCTGGTCGCGTCGTTATCGCGCAGCGCGCCGAGAATGAAGTCGATGTCGCCCGCGCGCAGACCAGCCACGAGCGTCTCATACGCGCTTTCGTCGGTGACCACACGCACGCCTGGATTCTCCGAGGTCATCCGCGCGATTGCCTTCGGCAAAATCAGCGTGCGTCCAAGCGGCAATGCACCGACCGTCACCGAGCCCTGAATCTTGCCGTGCAATGCGGCGATGTCGTCGGGCACGTGCCGCAGTTCGTTTAGCGCGCGGCGTACGTGCAGCAGAAACGTTTCGCCTTCGGCCGTCAGCAGAATGCCGCGCGGGCTGCGATGGAACAGACTCAGTCCCGAACCGCTTTCGAGTACGCGAATCGCAGTGCTCACCGCGGGTTGACTGATGCCGAAGGTTTTCGCCGCGCTCGGCATGTGGCGATGCCGCGCGAGCGCCGCGAACAGTTGCAGCCGTCGCGTGTTGAGCAGATACGCGGGTAATGCGCCTTCCGCAACGGGCCGGCGGCGCGTTTGTCGCGCGGCGCACCATTGCGCGAGCTCTTCGAGTTCCGCGAAAATCCGCTCGCAACGAATCAACACCGCGCGGCCGACCGGCGTCGGCAGCATGCCCGAAGGTCCGCGATCGAACAGCGGGACGCCGAGCGCCAACTCGAGCTCCTGCACGGAGCGCGTGACCGCCGACTGCGCGCGAAATAGCGCGGCAGCAGCGCGCGTCGCGCTGCCCATATCGGCGACGAGCCGGAAGGCGCGCAGTTGCGCGAGATTGAGCAGATCCTTGCTGCTGACCGACAGCGGCGCTTTGGCGCCCGCCTGGCTGGTTTCGGCGGAAATCGTGTCGTTGTTCATGCCACGTCCGCGATCAGATGCAAGGAAGGCAGCGACAGATTCAGACTTTCCTTCGAGATATGCGTGTGCTCCTTCATCAACGCCTCGATGCGCGCGCCTTCGCCTTTTTTCAGCGCGTCGACGATCGCATGATGCTGGCGATGCGCGTACATCAGCATCACGAATTGACGCTCGCGCGCGGATTCGTCGAATGCGATCGTGAACGGTGAAACGAACGGTACCTTGTCATTGAGACTGAGTGCGGCCGTGACCGCCTGATTCTGCGCCGCTTCGACGATCAGCGCATGGAAGCGGCCGTTCATCTGCGCGTAACGCGCGTCGTCGCCTGGCCGCAGATGCTTTTGCTCGAAGATCTCGTCGCCTTCACGCAGGCAGTCGTCGAGCGCGGCGGCGAGCGCGGGGCTCACGCCGCTTTCGGCGACCGAGCGCGCGGCGAGTCCTTCGAGCACCCCGCGCACGTCGATCGCGTTGAGGATGTCACGCACGCTGAAGCGGCGCACGACGTAACCGCGCGTGCCCGAACGATCGAGCAGGCCTTCCGACGACAGCACGCTCAACGCATAACGCAGCGGCGTGCGCGACACGCCGAGCCATTGCGCGATCTGCGCTTCGACGAGCCGCTGACCGGGCGACAGTTCGCCCGACAGTATCTTCTCGCGTAAGGTCTGGACAATAGCTTGCTGGGTCGTCTCGTTCATTATTTTGTCACTCGTCGGAAGCACCGCAGTATAGCCATGCGTGCGACGCCGCTCCAAGCCTTAAAAATGTGCCTTGCGAGTTGTTTTCCGGGCCATCTGTTTTATTTATCGCGTGCCAGGTCGGGCGAGCACCGCGCAAGGCTTGCCGCGCGGGCTTGGGATACCGAAGAAGCCGTGCGCGGCGTGGGTCGCGGCGCGGTCCGCCAGCTTGTCCAGCGCTTAATTGCAGGGTTTTCACTGATCAAACCGCCGCCGGCTGAGGTATACCCGTACTTCCCGTATCAAGGCACAATTTCTATCTTTGTATCCCAAGACGGTCGCGCTGACCAGCACGGTGAATCCGGCGACCTATCCGATTGGCAGCAACACGAAGTAACGAAAGAGAACGATTATGGCAAGGATCATTGGTGGTATCGGCACGTCCCATGTACCCACGATCGGGTTGGCGTACGACAAGGGCAAGCAGAACGAACCTGCATGGGCGCCCCTCTTCAAGGGCTATGAACCGGTGGCGCAGTGGCTGGCCGAGCAGAAGCCCGACGTGATGGTGATGTTCTACAACGACCACGCGAACAGCTTCTTCTTCGACTGTTATCCGACGTTCGCGCTCGGCGTGTCGCCCAACCACGAATTCGCCGATGAAGGTGCGGGCAAGCGTCCGCTGCCGGATATCGCCGGTCATCCGGATCTCGCGATCCATATCGTCGAGCAACTAGTCGCCGAAGAGTTCGATCTGACCGTGTTCCAGGACCGCCCGCTCGATCACGGCGTCAATTCGCCGCTGTCGCTGATGCTGCCGCATCAGGGCGGCTGGCCGCTGTCGCTGGTGCCGCTCGAAGTCAACGTGCTGCAATATCCGCTGCCGACCGCGAATCGCTGCTACCGGCTCGGCCAGGCGCTGCGTCGCGCGATCGAATCGTTCGAGCAGGATCTGAAGGTCGTGGTGGTCGGCACGGGCGGACTGTCGCACCAGGTGCACGGCGAGCGCAGCGGTTTCAACAATACCGAATGGGACATGGAGTTCCTCGACCTGATCGTCAACGATCCGGAGCGTCTTGCCGCGATGAAGCACGTCGACTACGTGCGCCTCGGCGGCGCGGAAAGCGTCGAGACGATCATGTGGCTCGCGATGCGCGGCGCGCTGGGCAAGAAGGTCCGCGAACTGCATCGCAACTACTATCTGGCGACCAGCACCGCAATGGCCGTGACGATCTACGAAGAAGAGGTGGCGTAATGAATCCGCAACTGATTGGCGTCGAAGAATTGACCGGCACGTATCCGTTCGATATCCGCCTGAGCATGAAGGCAATGCGCCTGAACCGCTTTTTCTGGCAGATGCGCGAAGCGTCCGCGCGCACGCTGTGGCTCGAAAACCGCACCGCTTCTTACGATGCGGCCGGCCTCACGCTGGAAGAACGCACGCTGATCGACAACACGGACTGGATCGGCCTGATCCGTTATGGGGTGTGTTTCTTCGTGCTCGAGAAGTTCGCGCGTGTCGTGAAGGTCACGAATCTCGCCGTGTACGCGAGCATGCGCGGCGAAACGCTCGAAGCGTTCCTGAAGACGCGCCAGGTACCCGACGCCGTTTAATGGCGGGGCATCGAAGGCGCGCATCAATGCGGCACTGTCCGCTGGTCAATCCGCACATCTTTTTTACCGTGTCGTTGGCGTTGACGGTCAAGCGGTTGATGGTGGGGCGGCGGTATTGATGAGTTTTCTGGTTGTTCGGGTAAGAAAGCCGGGTTCGTTCGAGCCCGGCTTTTTCATTTGGATGCCGCGTGTGGATGATCCTCAGTTGCAACTTCGCCCTTGCCTAAGTTGCGATCCGCAACTATATTGATTGCGCAACGCAACTGATAGCGAAGCCATCATGGATCTGATCGACGCCCCCGCCAAATCCCGAGAAACGACCATTCTTGAACTCCGCGAGTTTTCTCGGCGCCTCGTCCGCGAACTTGGCTTCATGCGCACGACGATCGCCGACAGCGATCTGGCGCCTTCGGCGGTGCATGCGGTGATCGAGATCGGCATGTCGCCGGGCATCAGTGCTAGAGATCTCGCGACCGTCCTGCGGCTCGACAAATCGAATACGAGCCGACAGATTGCGAAGCTCGAAGCGAGCGGGATCGTCGAGCGCAAAGTCTCCGTCGACGATGCCCGTTCTTCCGAGCTGTATCTGACGGCCGAAGGACAGAAGCTGCGCAAAAAGATCGACCGGTTCGCGACTGATCGCGTGTCCGGCGCGTTGCGGCGCATGGTTCCCGCCGACCAGCAGGCGCTGGTCCGTTCTCTCGCGCTGTATGCGGACGCCCTCGCGCACGGCGACGTCACCAAGATTGCAGCGACGGAAACCGGTTGCGCCGGAATGGTGGAAGGCTATCAACCCGGCTGCATCGGTGATGTCGCGAGTCTGCACGCTCGCTACTACGCGCAGCATTGGGGCTTCGGCGCATTCTTCGAAAAGAAGGTCGCGACGGAACTGGCGGAATTCGCGAGCGAATTGCCGGCCGAGGGGAAGGGGCTTTGGCTTTACGTTGAAAACGGTCGCACGCTTGCTTCTGTCGTGATCGACGGGGATATGGAAACGGGCATCGCCCATTTGCGCTGGTTTATCGTCGACGATTCATTGCGCGGCTCCGGAATTGGACGGCAATTGCTGTCGCACGCCATGCGCTTCGTCGACGAGCGGTTTAACGAAACCTATCTATGGACCTTCAAGGGTCTCGACGCTGCGCGCCATCTTTATGAGTCGTTCGGCTTTCGGCTGGGCGAAGAATCGGAAGGCGCGCAATGGGGAACGCGCGTCATCGAGCAGCGTTTCAACCGGCTTTCCGCAAAGAAAGGCGATGACGGTACTGCGTGATTGTGTAATCAGCGAATCTTTCGGACGGTAATCCAGTTGAATGCAGACCGCCATTTGTGCAAATTGTTTGACTTTCATGAGCAGAGAACGGCAGGTTGCCCAATTGGGAAAGCCGACTTGCGACGCGCCCGTACCAACCGGTCCACTCCGGAAAAATTGACTCCCAGGGTTTCTCCCGTCTCGCACCCGGACCCGCACTGTCACTCGTGCGCTACACCTCTCATTTAAAAAGAAAAAATAATGCCCAGGTCAAAGGAATGTGCTAGAAAATAACAATTGCACTCGCGGAGAAATAGCCGCGCGTGCAAGTAAAAATTTCGGCTTTCAATACTCTTAATCGGCCGCGAGGTGGATCATGAGAACAAGGACGCTTTGGGGGCTCGGGGTGACGACGGTCGCTTCGCTGCTGACGCTGCAGTGTTATCCAGCGTGGGCCGACGGACCCGAAGCCGCGTATGCGTCCGAAGACGAGGTGCCGGCCGGCTCGCTAAGTCCGAACGAGTACAAGGTTAACGCGGACGGCATGAAAGAAGATCCGAATGCGAAGATGTCGGACGTGGCCCGCGCGTATCGCAATGGCTATATCAATCGCGGCAAGCAGGATCAGGCCGATTACCAGGCGATGATCGACGCGCACAATCACGGTCAGCGGCAACCCGCGAAGACCGACGTCGCGCGGGTCGACGTGCCGCCGCTGCCGCCGGGCGTCCCCGAAGACGATAACTCGAAGTACACGAGCATTCCGCCGCAGCCTAAGCGACCGCAGCCGGCCCAGTACGCGCAACGTCAGGTGCCTCAGCCGCCGCAACAGCAATACCAGCAGGTTTACCAGCAGCCGCAATACGCGCCGCCGCCAATGCAGTATCAGCAGGCGCCGGCCTACGCGCAGATGCAACCGGTCTATGCCGACAACGAGCCGGTGTACGTGCGGCAGGACTATCCGCAGCCGCCCGTGCAGTACGTGCCGGTTTATCCGCAGCAATACGATGAGATGCCGGTCGTGGAAACGGTGGTTCAACCGGTCGCGCCGGTTGCTTATCAGGTCTACCGTCCGCCGGTCTATTGGGCGCAGCCGCGCGTATATGCGTATCGCGCGCCGGTTTACAGCTATCGCATGTGGCGTTGAGGTATTGCGCGAGTCGCGGCGAATACCCGCGTGCATGGATTGAATGGTCAATAGAAAGTACTCAGCCGGGTGCGCTCGCACCGCGCTGAGTACTTTTTTCTTATTCGCTCTGCATCAATGGCCGCTGGCGCCTCGCGTACGCACATTCAGGCGGTTATTCACGTGTCTGACTCCGCGCACCGATCTCGCGACATTGCCGGCGCGTTGCACCTGGGCGCGCTGCGGCACCCAGCCGGTCAGTGTCACGATGCCGTGGCGCGCCTGCACGTGAATCGCCGTCGAATGCAGGTTCGGTGTGCGTGCGAGTGCGCGCCGCACGTCGCGCGCGAGTTCGCTATCCGGTCTTTGGCGAGCCGGCGACGCCGCGATGGATTGGCTTTGCGCGGATGTATCGCCCGGCATGCCGCCGCTGGTTTGTGCATTGGCGCAGGTCGCTGTGCTGATCGCGATGACTGCCGCGGCAATCGCGCCGATTACTATGCTCGTGCTGATATTTCTCACACTTCCTCCTGTACCGCCTGTTGCTAAAGCTCGTCTGGTGATCGCTGGCAGCCTCGCAGGCATGCTTCGCTCTAGAGCGGTTGCCGGTTGTTGCCCAAAAGCGCATCCGTCGTGACGACGGTGCAGTACTCGTGATCCAGGTTCGCCAGCGACATCGCATGGACCTCGTCGGCGCTGCGCGGCGTTCCGTTCCAGTCAGTCCGGGCAAATGTAAAACAGCCGTCCGCCACGAGATACGTATTGAAGCCGAGGTTGCCGGCCATCCGCACCGTGGCCTCGACCGAGTTGTTGGTGATAACACCCGCCACGACTAGCGTCGTGTGGCCGGCGGCGCGCAGGCGATCCTCGAGCCCCGTGCCGATGAACGCGTTATTCGTCCGTTTCGCAATCACAGGTTCGCCGGGCACCGGAGCGTTCGACGGTTTGAATTCGTGTCCCGGCTGACCGGGCCGATAGTGCGACGCAGGCTCCGTCGAGTCATGCCGCACGTGCCACACCGGCCAGCCCCGGCCCCGCCAATGCGTGAGCAAGCGGCTCACCTGCGTCTCGGCTTCAGGATTGTTGCGTTCGCCCCAGTCCGGATGATCGATCGCGCGTTGTAGATCGATCAGCAACAGTACGGCGCCGGCGGAAGGAGCGGGAGAGCGCATGGGGCGAATGAGCCTGTATTGAGGTCGATGAGATTGTGGCAGACTTTACGGGATTGCCACCGCCAATAGCCTGTATGATGGCGGGCTCGCGCCCGGACCGGAACCCTGCGCGGGCGGCTTGCGCGGATCGCGCGCCGTCCGCCGCGACGTTCGGGCGCTCTTGCATCCATTCACGATGACCCAGAGGAAGACCGCCATGACGGCTGCTACGCAATTCGACCAGGTTTCTGTTGTCAAACGAGCCAACGTGTACTTCGACGGCAAGTGCGTGTCGCACACCGTTCTGTTCGCCGATGGCACGCGCAAGACGCTTGGCGTGATCCTGCCCGGCACGCTGAACTTCGGCACCGACGCGCCGGAGCTGATGGAAGTGCAGGCGGGCAAGTGCCGCATCCGCCTCGACGGCAGCGACGAGTGGAAAACCTATGGCGCGGGCGAATCGTTCTCGGTGCCGGGCAAGAGCCGCTTTGACATCGATGTGGTTGAGACGCTGGACTACGTTTGCAGCTATCTGTAAGCGGTTTTAAGGCGCGTGCGATGGGATAAGAATGACCTGTTGCACGCGTCGGGGACGGTCTGGGCAATCGGCCCACGCTATCCCCGCTCAAATGCCCTGAAGAGACAACACGCAGGGCTCCCTTCGCAATTGGCAGGGTCCTACGCCGCTTCTTTCGCCGCAATCTCCTCGATCACCTGCACGAATTGCTCGACCGGCTGCCCGCCCGTCACCAGATATCGACGGTTGAAAATGATCGACGGCACCGATTGAATGCCCATTTCCTGATTGTTCTTTTCCGCTTCGCGAACCTCTTCGGCATACGCACCGCTCGTCACCACCTCGCGGGCTTCGCCGGCGTCGAGTCCAACCAACTGTGCCGCTTCAACCAGCACGTCATGATTGCCCGGATTCTTGCCGTCGGAGTGATACGCGCGCAATAGCGCGAGTTTCAGCGGCAACTGTTCGCCCTTCAGGCCGGCCCAATGCAGCAGGCGGTGCGCGTCGAACGTGTTGTACGCGCGTGTGCGCGGACCGAAATCGAAGCCGACGCTCGCCCCGCGCTCGCGGATCATCGCCTGCGTTTCGGCGATCTGTGCGGCCGTGCGACCGTATTTCTTGCCGAGATACTCGACGATGTCTTCGCCGTCCGGTCCCATCTGCGGATTCAGTTCGAACGGATGCACGACGATGCGTGCGTCGATCTTGTCCTGAAGCCGCGCGAGCGCGAGCTGCAGCGACGACAGGCCGATCGCGCACCACGGGCAGGCGATGTCGGAAACAAAATCGATGGTGAGCTGCTGTTTCATGGTCGTCCCTGGCGAAATGAAATGTGACGCGGCCTTGCAAATGCGGCCGCAACAAGACCGACAGCGTAGCGTGAATCGTCCGCCCGTGCAGCCCAGCCGAATTTGACCGCAAGACCCGGAGTGTTTTACCGCCTCCACACTCGTACACTGCCGTCATGGAGTTACTTTCAGGGTGAGGGCAATGAGCCCGGTCGCCCACTCATCAACGATGAACGCATACGAAGCGGTGCTGCCCGCAATTGCCTCCTCGCAACCGATCGACCGACGCGTCGACGCACTCGACTGGCCGCAGATCGGACGCGATCTCGATCAGTACGGCTGCGCCGCCGTGCCGCAACTATTGACGCCGCACGAATGCGACGCGCTGAGCACGCTCTATTCGCACGACAAGCTCTATCGCAGCCGTATCGTGATGGCGCGTCACGGCTTCGGCCGCGGCGAATACAAGTACTTTGCGTATCCGCTGCCGCGGCTCGTCGACGGCTTGCGCGGCGCCCTGTATCCGCACCTCGTACCGGTCGCGAACCGCTGGAACATGGCGATGGGCATCGACGTGCGTTATCCGCCGAAGCACGCGGAATTCATTCGACGCTGCCACGACGCCGGCCAGGTCCGACCGACGCCGCTGCTCCTGCAATACGGCGAGGGCGATTACAACTGCCTGCATCAGGACCTGTACGGCGAGCACGTGTTTCCGCTTCAGGTTGCGGTGCTGCTGTCGGAGCCGGGACGGGACTTCACCGGCGGCGAGTTCGTGATGACCGAGCAGCGTCCGCGCATGCAGTCGCGCGTTGAAGTCGTGCCGCTCGCGAAGGGCGATGCGGTCGTGTTCACGGTGAACAGCCGGCCGGTCCAGGGCACGCGCGGGCCGTATCGCGTGAATCTGCGGCATGGTGTGAGCCGCCTGCGCTCGGGGCATCGGCATACGGTTGGCATCATCTTTCATGATGCGCTGTGAGCGTCGTGATGGCGCTTCAGGAAACCTCGACGGGGCTCAATTTCAGGCGCTTCGCCGCCGGTGCGGGCATCGGCGGCGAGCTGGTTTGATGGGATCGAAGACGAAAGGGCTTGAACTCGAGAAAATTTCTACACGGCGAAGGCCGGCTCGCGAGCCGGCGCGCCGCCATGTGCCGCATTCATATAATGCAAAGTCAGGCTGTCGGCCCTGCTGCAAAGTGCGGTCCTGGACCGCGTCAGGTCCCGACAGGACGGATCGACAGCGCGTTCCTGACCGAAACTACGCCAGGTACCCCTTTCGCCACCTCGGTTGCCCGGTCACTTTGTGCCTGAAGCGGTACGCTTCCCTGGAGCGTGACAGCCCCATCGCGGGCGCGAACTGTGATATTGGCCGTTGCGATGTTCCTATCCTTCACCAGCGCATTGCGAACCTGACGTTGTAGCGCCCGGTTCGCTGCTTTCATTGACTTGTAATGCGATCGGGCTTCGGACGTCGTGGTCGGGGCATTTTCAGGGGCGGCAGGGTTGCTCGCCTGTGCATAGGCATGAATTGAACCCGAAATCAGAAGGGCGGTGCCGACCAGTCTGACGGCGTGGATTGCTTTCATGCATCTTCTCCTGTCGTTGCAGATCGTTGGGGTACAGACTCACGGATATCGCAGAACGCCGCCACGATCTTTCTGAGGCGGATCAAATGGCACTATAGGACAATAAGGGGTGAGGTCAAGTAACAATGCTGACCGGGCCAATTGTGCGGACAACCAGCGATATTGGATTGCGTCAGGTGGGACATTGCTCTAGTGGCGCTGGCAGGATTGCAAATCAAAAGATGGACATATTCAGCCATCCCGGATGTTGCGGCTCAGTTGCGATGTGTTGCCGTCCGTGGTGAAGTAGGCAATTCGTCCATAGTCAACTCGCGTGGTGACGTTGGCGATGCTTGCAGCTTCGTCGTTCGCGAAGTCGTCCTACTCCTGGCCACCGGACAGGTCAAGCCGGCAAATTTAAACCGACCGACGCGATGGGATCACCTTTGACCACCATCGATTGAACGTACTCCCGCATTATCAGTTTCGACAATCTGGAGATCAGGCGGCACTGAAACGACCAGTGCGCATCGCGCAAGGCGGGCAATGTTTGCCAGTGCGTCAGGCCGGGGTGGTCCTGCCGCGATGTCGTGGATCAGGGAAAGCACTGCGTGTAATCGCGGGACCTCGTGAAACATGAACGCATGCTGCACGACATGTCCGGCCCGATTCGTCTTATCTGTGCAATTCACGCAGTTCTCCCTGTTGAGGCGACATCGGCACGGTGTCGCCCCGCGGTACAAAGACCGTCAAGCGCTGGCGGAAGTGTTCCTTGTACGAACGGGGCTTGGGATCAGGCGACGTACGCTCCCGGACCAATCAGAACCGATGCCGGATTCCGGCGCCAACCAGCAACTGGTTACGGCCCGACGCGGGTTCGGCGCTGTTGATCACTGCCGGTGCGTCCATCGACGCTCGCTGGAAGATCGTTTGGAGGTACGTGTCCGTGCGCTTCGAGAGCAGATAGACAGCCTGCAATCCTCCTTGATGCCAGTGCTGGCTCGCGCCCTTCGTGTACGTGTACATGCCGGCTAGCGACACCGTCGGCCTCAGCTGGTACACGCCATTGATTTCATAGTTGCTGAAGCCGACCGAAGGCACGGCGGAACCGGAATCGGCATCGGTCACGCCGCTATAGGTCGAGCGCGACCACGCAGCGCCGAGCGTGAAATCGCCGAACGCGTAGCTTGCACCTATGCCATATACGTTCTGCGTCTGGACGGTAGCGTCGAATTCGTTGCGGTTCGAGCCGGGCAGATTCATGGTGTCGTACGCCCCGTCCGCCGTGTTGCCGCGGCCGTTCACGTGGAGGTAAGCGGCGCCGGCGTTGAAGGGACCATTCTGATAGTTCGCGCCGACGCTGTAGGCACGGTTGTTCGCGAACTGTCCGGCACCGTTCGAAAACGCGTACATGCCGCCGAAACTGAGACCGCCGAACGACGGACTCGCATACTTGATAGCGTTGCGCGCGAGGTGCGAGTTGTTGGCGTTGTCGTTGTCGAACGGATGCGCAAACGCCGTGCCGCCTGTGCCGCCCGTCAGGGTGAACGCTGCCAGGTAGTCGTGGATCGAATCGTACTGGCGACCAAACGTGACCGTGCCCCATGCTTCGTTGTCGAGGCCGATATAGTACGGATGATCGTTGAGTCCTTCGCCCGTCGTCACTGAAAACCCGTGTTCCAGCTGGAAGATGGCCTTGTTGCCGCCACCGAGGTCTTCGGAACCCCGCAAGCCCCAGTAGCTCCCGTCGATCAGGCCGGCGGTTGCCTTGTACTGCGCGTTGCCGCCGACGTTACTTACGTAGGCGAGCCCCGTATCGAGATCGCCATAGAGCGTTACGCTGCTCTGCGCGTGGACGTTCGCACTGAACCACGTCAGCGTGGCGGCGGCAAACGGAATGGCGAAAGAACTGTTCTGTTGTACTGACATATTGTGAACCTGCTAGAAAGTGAATTGATCGTGTGCATCCGGCGCGGATTAGTACCAGCGACCGTAACGGCGGATATAGAGCGTCTTGACGACCTGTGTCAGCATCACATAGCCGACCATCGTCGCGACGAGCCAGAACCAGTAGCTGTGATCCAGCGAAACGAAACCCATTGCCCCGGCCAGTGGAGAAAACGGCAGCCAGCATCCGAGGAGGATGGCAACCGAGGTCGATAGCAACACCGGAAGGGACGCGGTACTCTGGATGAACGGAATCCTGCGCGTGCGCAGCATGTGGACGACGAGGGTCTGGGAGACGAGCCCCTCGATGAACCAGCCCGAATTCATGATGGCTTGACCGCCGCCGTGCAGTTGGTAAGCCGCGCCGGCACCGAACACCGTCCACATCAACACAAAGGTCGTGATGTCGAATACCGACGACGTGGGCCCCAGCCACACCATGAAACGTCCGATATTGCCGGCGTCCCACTTGCGCGGTTTCTTCACGAAATCGGGATCCATCCGGTCCCACGGCAAGAACATCTGCGAGAGGTCGTAGATCAGGTTCTGGATCAGCAGTTGCATCGCCAGCATCGGCTCCCAGGGCAGGAATGCGGAGGCGATCAGCACCGAAAACACGTTGCCGAAATTCGAGCTTGCGGTCATGTTCAGGTACTTCAGGATATTGCCGAAGGTCTCGCGCCCCTTGATCACGCCTTCCTCCAGCACCATCAGGCTTTTTTCGAGCAGGATGATGTCGGCGGTTTCTTTCGCGATATCGGCCCCTGTGTCCACCGAAATGCCGACGTCCGCATCACGAAGCGCCGGCGCGTCGTTGATTCCGTCCCCGAGGAAGCCCACCGTGTGGCCGTTGGACTGAAGCGCCTTCACCACGCGTGCCTTTTGCAGCGGGGTAAGTTTTGCGAAGACAGTCGTGTGTTCGACCGCCTGCGCAAGGCGGGCATCGTCCATCCCCTCGATGTCGCGTCCGAGCAGCGGGGTGCCCGGTTCCAGTTCGACGTCGCGGCAGACCTTCGTCGTGACGACGTGGTTGTCGCCTGTCAGCACCTTGACCGCGACACCATGCTCGCGCAGCGCGTGGATGGCAGGCGCGGCCGAATCCTTCGGCGGATCGAGAAAGGTGAGGAAGCCGCGTACCACGAGATTTGCTTCGTCGAGGGTTTTGTATTGGGACTTTGCTTCGACGCGCGGAATCTCGCGTGTGGCGACGACCAGTACACGATAGCCTTCTTCGTTGTACTCCCGGGCGCGGGTGATCAGCATGTCGCGCTCGCGCACGGTCAGCTCGTGGACCGTGTCGCCGGCCTGGATGTGCGTGGATACCGCCAGCATCTCTTCGACCGCGCCCTTCGACACCATCAGCTGGTTGCCGTCCGCCGACTCGACCACCACCGACAGTCTGCGGCGCACGAAATCGAATGGCAGTTCGTCGACCTTGGCGTACTGTGTCAGCTTTGCCGGCGCACCAGGTTCATTGGCGTGTTCCACGACGGCGATGTCCATCAGATTTTTCTGCCCGCTCTGATGGAAGCTGTTCAGCCAGGCCAGCTGCAGAATCCGCTCGTCCCTGTTGCCGTTGATGTCGAGGTGATGCTCAAGGATGATCTTGTCCTGCGTGAGTGTGCCGGTCTTGTCCGTACACAGAACATCCATCGCGCCAAAATTCTGCACCGAGTTCAGGCGCTTGACGACCACCTTGCGCCGAGCCATCGCGACAGCACCCCTGGCCAGATTCGCCGACACGATCATCGGCAGCATCTCGGGTGTCAGACCGACCGCGACCGCGAGTGCGAACGTCACGGCAGACAGCCAGTCGCCCTTGGTCAGGCCATTGATCAGGAATACCACGGGCACCATCACCAGCATGAAACGGATCAGCAACCACGAGACGCTGTTGACGCCGCGGTCGAAACTGGTTTCGACGCGCTTGTGACTGACAACGTTTTTAGCCAGCGAACCGAAATACGTATCGGCGCCGGTGGCAATGACGATCGCCGTTGCCGTCCCGCTGACTACGTTCGTGCCCATAAAGCAGATATGGGCGAGATCGAGGAGGTCTGTGCCGCTAGTGGGATCGGCATGGGCCGATTTCTCAGCCACCGCGCCGAGCGTGTCGTATTTCTCGACCGGCAATGCCTCGCCGGTCAACGCGGCCTGACTGATGAACAGGTCGCGCGACTCGATCAGACGGATGTCGGCAGGGATCATGTCGCCCGCCTGAAGGCAAACGATATCGCCGACAACGAGATCGCGGATCGCGATCTCCTGCTTCTCCGGAGGCGCGGATGCGCTCGTGCGGCGGATCACGGTCGCGGTGGTGCGGACCATCGATTTGAGCCGCTCCGCCGCCTTGTTCGACCGGTATTCCTGAAGGAAACGCAGCAGGCTGCTCACGGTCACCATCGTGAGCAGGATGCTGACACCGGTCCAGCTGCGATCGTCCGGGGCAGCAAAGTACACGTCCGTGAAGAAGGTGATGACGGACAGGCCAAGCAGCACCAGTACGAACGGATTCCTGAAGGCCAGCAGCAGCTGTACCAGTGCGTGGGGCGCCTTGTCGTGGGCGACCTCGTTGGGACCAGCCAGATGGAGACGCTCCAGCGCGTCTGCTTTGAGAAGACCGTTGAGGGAACTGTTCGTCTTCGTGAGCGTGGCGCCGACGGATTCGTTGGCTTCACTCACAACATGCGACTGGGATCGTTGCTGGCGCCAGGCGGAGCCAGACACAAAACCCTGCTGCGTCGTCCTGGAGGTATGCTGATTCTTGATCGATTCGTGTTGCATTGGTTGTTCCTGCTGCTATGCACGCGGCGAATGGCCCGCGGCTTTTAAAGATCGGAAAATGGCTGGTTTGGGCGGCCGTGCCCGTCAGCAACCTGGCAGATCGCATCCACAGCCGCTTTAGTGCCCCGGCGACGCGACAGCGCGCACATCGTCTCGATGCGACGGATGCGCGCAGTTGACGCCAGGATCAGACGTGACGTGCCGCTGGCCGGAGCACGGCCCTGATCGCCACCCACCATCGCTGTGACGGTTTGATGGGCGCTTGCGGTGCGCGCGCCGACGGCGCGACGTAGTAGTGGTGCGGCTCGCGGACCTGCGGAAGCCGGGATACGAGGAGGGCGAAATACATGCGGTTTCTCCGTTCGGGCCAGAGCCCGACCTATGGTTTGAGGTCGCCGGAACACCTGCAGCGCAACGCTCAGACAGTCAGGCAAATGACGGTCAACGCATGCAGGTATCCATCAGGCAGAGCAAAAACGTGAGTGGCGTAAAGGCCATATGTCACTGTCGGGCATGACGGCTCCTTTCCCGTGAGTTGTGCACGGACGTGTCTGCTCATGCGCCAGCAGGGATAAGCCTGCGGGCGCATGCGAGCGTGGTCCCGAGTCGGGATCGGGAAACGTGCCGTACGGACGAACGCAATCAAGCGGACCGAAGCGGCGCTGAAATGGAGGGTGCGGGAGTAGTGATACGGAAAGTACTACGGCGCGCACCGTTTGCCTGCGGGCAGAACGGTGGCTGAATGAGGCTAGCGGACGTTCTGCCTGTCAGGCAATCAAACTGTTCGAAGATCGACTACTACAACTGTCCAAGGCATCGGCCCCTTTTGTAAAGACGGACGGATTCTAATCGTTCGTTCATGGCAACGTCAACCTGAAAACTTAGCTCTACGGATTAACGTTTTATATTGAAAATAGGATGTATCCGGGGATGGCCTGCCACGAAATGGTTCGGGGAATTAATGGTGTCACAGCTCGAAAAAAAATCAGACTGGTCCTATCGTTGGCCAACCCCAGGCGGGCACGCGCTTAGATGAGCGCCTTGGCCATCCATCGAGCTACGGTTGCGTCATCGAGGTAGCCGCTGATTCCATGACGGTTGTCGGTGAAGTTGTCGACGCCGCTGAAATTCTCGATGGGCGGCTGGATACTCCACGTGGTTCCGTCAAGGGGAAGGAGCGCGACCACGTCGCGCTTGTCGAAAGCGTTCTGCCAGTTCTTGACGCCAGTGGGCCTGGCCAGCGGCACGGGCAGATGGTCTCGAATACTCGCTAACCCGAGAGGCGAGCCAACAGTGACGAGGCCGCACACATCAACGGCTTGTGCAAGATCTGACAGGACCTGGTAAGCGACGATCGTTCCAAGAGAATGCGCAACTACGACGCATGGCTCGCCCAAGGGAATGGTCTTCGCGACGATTGCGTCGATCCGCTTCGAAACCGCGGGGTAGGTGAGGTAGACGTAGACATCTCGAGTGAAGCCGTCCAGCACGGCATCTCCGAACGGCGACTCCTTGTCTAGGGTCCGCAGGATTGCGTGCACCCATGCCCAGTTGAGCGGCCCTTTCTCCTGAACGGATACGCCAGCACTTGCCGCAATCTCCGCGTCCGGGATAGCGGCATTCGTCGCGATCTCGGTCAGAAGTTGTCCGCGAAACCCGGCTTCGGGCGTATCGGGTTTGACGCCTTTACTCTTGATATCGACGAGCAGAGGTTCGTCCAGCTGCTTGACGAGCTCATCGAGCGCATCGCCGTAGTACGGGAAATGGACTATGAGATTTTGGGGCCTGGGGAGGCCGGCCTTATCGAGTCCACAGTCGAAGGCTTCTTCCCAGACTCTCTGGAGTTGATCTGCGTCCTTGCCCTGCTGGTCGCGTCCGTGGATGAATACGAGCTTCATGGTCCGACTCCTCCAAAGATAGCTTCCTCGAGTACGTTCATGCCCTCCGCAGAAAATGTGGTCCATAGCCCCGGGATGAGGTGCTTGTGTGCCACTTTCAGCACGTCCGGCATGAGTGTTTCGAATGTGCCGAGCAACAGCCAGCCCTGCGTGAGCATAGGCATCCATGGCGCAAAGTCGAGTGACTGCGGCAACTTTTTATTCCTCTGGGCGGCCAGCATGCCGACGTCGAAGAAAACCGGCTCAGGCTCTATTCGCATGTAGTCGAAGATCGACAAGACGCCTTGATCGTTACCTGCCTGTACATACGCATACGCCGCGTACAGTCCTAGCGTCGGATCGAACTTCTTCATGGATCGCAGATAGGACGCGGTTCCTTCAGCGGCTTCCTGGTCAAGCCGGAAGCTCCCATGTTTCGCGGCAATCGCGACAAACGCGCGTCGTCTGTCGATGTCAGGTGCAAGGCTTTGATACGTGCGATGGATCTCGGTCCCTCTGGACGGCGCATAGTTGACCGTGCTGACGCGTCCACGCTCGACCACTACGGTGCCGATAAACCACTGCAGCACGGAGAGCACCATTCCCGAGCCATCGCCAAATCTCAGCAAGGCAGCTCGAGGTTCATTCGGCGAATTGCGCGAGTAGCCGGAGTCCACGCTTACCTGAGATGCACCGTTCTCCTCCCAGACTTCGCAGTGAGAGTCCGCGCCAGTTGATCTGACATACCGCAGCGATGTTCCATAGACGTTAAAGCCAGTGCGGGTCTTGCCGGAACTCCGTTTGGCCGATTTCAGAATCAGCTCGACGGACTGTTTTACGTTTCCGATGTCCTGGACCTTGAGCTTTGATCGCGCAGGCTTGCTGGTTTCGGAACGCGAAATTCCGTCATCCATCAGTACGATGTCTCCCAGTCCGAAATCCGCAGTCTCGAACTGTGTCCGCTCGATTATTCGCCGCGGCGAGACGGCCGTCTTCCAGGAGTATGCAAGGCGGTAGCTCATTGGTGCCAGCTTCTCTTTAAGAAGCGCCAGTCCGTCTGCCGGAGGTTCGGAGTGAGCCCGGTCTGCTAGTACCTCGGCCAGATATTTCGGCAAGGCAGATTCGACTCGAGCGTCCGGGTCTTGCCTCAAGGCAATCGACACGGCCGACGCGGCATCCGGGACCGCTCTGGCCAGGTGGATCTTGAGTGGTCTCGATGCCACGACACGTCGGACTGTTCCCGCATCGTTCGTTTGCTCGATCAGTGTCGCAGGCACACCTGAGAGCGCTTTGAGCATGCAACTGGTAAGCAGCCCTCTAAACGACTTCTCGGCCTCGTCAGGCGGCACCTCTAATGCTGGGTCGCCAGGCAGCGTCGCATAGAACACGTCGACCTCAGGCATGGGTGCCTTCGGGTTGGCGCTGGGGAAGATGAGCCCCGGGGAAACCAGGCCGAGGCGAAAGTTCGTCGGCATGGAACGGCAGGCGTCGGAAACGAAGACGATGTGCGGGATCGCGCTCGTCCTTGCGGCGACGATCGAACCGCTCACGTTGATCGCTTCGTTGGGGTTGGCAATCGCACCGGACAACAGCCAGACTTCCGCGTCCGGTGATAACAGGATGCCGTGTCCAGAGAAGTAGACGATGAGTTGCGAATAGACCCTTGCGGCTACTATCGCATTGACCGCAGAGAAGACGTCGGAAATCGAGACCTTGCTGCCGTCGCCGTCGTGCAGCAGCGTCACATCGAAGCCCTGCCTTTTTCCCCAGTCGGCCATCTGGATCGCACCTTGCGCCGCCGCATTGAGAGGCGGGAAGACGCTAGCGGTCTTGTTGACGCCAACGGCGACTAGTGCCCTCTTCATACGGGTCTCCCGGCGTCCGTCCGGACAGCAGCCTTGCACGCTACAGTGGGTATCCGCAACGTACGCCAAATCGAGACCTGCAAGCTTCCAGGATCAGAACAACTGTTTCTGCCCCGACATCAGCGTCGTGAAATCGTCGCGCAGCAAAGGCAGAATCGCGTCGGCCACCGGTTGCAATTGCCGCGTCAGATAGTGCTCATAGTCGATCGCCGAGCGCAGCGTTTCGAGCGGTTCGGGGCCGGCCACCGTCATCACGTAGCTGATCCAGCCGCCGTTCTGATATTGCAGCGGCCGTCCCTGCTGGCGATTGAACTCATCGGCGACGCGTGCCGCGCGCACATGCGGCGGCACGTTGCGTTCGTAAGCGTCGATCGGTCTGCGCAGCTGCTTGCGATAGACGAGCTGATCGTCGAGCCGGCCCGCGAGCGTATCGCGCACATAGTCGCGCACGTAATCCTGATACGGCTGCTGCTTGAAGATGCGCCGGTATAGCTCCTGCTGAAACTGCTGCGCAAGCGGCGTCCAATCGGTGCGCACGGTTTCCAGACCCTTATAGACCACGTCTTCGCGGCCGTCCGGCAGTACCGTCAGGCCTGCGTAGCGTTTCTTGCTGCCTTCCTCGGCGCCGCGCACAGTCGGCATGAAAAAGCGCCGATAGTGCCGCTCGAATTGCAGCTCCAACGCACTGTCGATGCCGAAGCGCGTCTGCAGCTTTTGCCGCCACGCCGCGTTGATATGCTCGACGAGCGCGCGGCCAATGCGCGCGGCGTCTTCCTCGTCTTGCGCGTGCTTGAGCCATACGAAGGTCGAATCGGTGTCTCCGTAAATCACTTCGTAGCCTTGCGCCTCGATCAGCTCGCGCGTCGTGTGCATGATCTCGTGGCCGCGCATCGTGATCGACGACGCGAGCCGCGGATCGAAGAAGCGGCAGCCGGACGAGCCGAGCACGCCGTAGAACGCGTTCATGATGATCTTGAGCGCCTGCGATAGCGGCTTGTTGTGCTCGCGCTTGGCCGCTTCGCGTGCCTGCCACACCTGCGCGACGATCGACGGCAAACAGTGGCGCGTGCGCGAGAATCGCGCGCCGAGAAAGCCCGGCACCGAGTGCACGTCGTCGGGATACAGCATGCCCTCGACGAGACCGAGCGGGTCGATCAGAAACGTGCGGATGATCGACGGATACAGGCTCTTGTAGTCGAGCACGAGCACCGAATCGTAGAGGCCGGGCCGCGAATCCATCACGAAGCCGCCGGGGCTCGCGGCGCCGGCCACGTCGCCGAGATTCGGCGCGACATAGCCCTGCCGATGCATGCGCGGCATGTACAGATGCGTGAACGCCGCGACCGAGCCGCCGCTGCGATCGGCGGGCAGGCCGGTCACGGTCGCGCGTTCGAGCAGGAACGGCAGCAGCTCGGTCTTCGCGAAGATGCGCGTGACGAGCTCGCAGTCCTTCAGGTTGTAGCGCGCGAGCGCGGGCTTGTCTTCGTCGAAGCGTCGCTGGATTTCGTCCATGCGCTGGTAGGGATTGTCGATCGCCTTGCCTTCGCCCAGCACTGAGCGCGACACGTATTCGAGGCTGAACGACGGAAAGCTCCACGTCGCCGAACGCAATGCCTCGATGCCGTCAATGACCCAACGACCCGCCACACCCGCAAAAAAATGATTGCGCGTGATGCCGTGTTCGCGCCACTCCATCACCGCGCCACCGCGGCCAATGCGCAGCGGCACGCGATACTGCTCGGCATGCTGTTGCAGTACCTTCAGATCGAACTGCACGAGATTCCAGCCGATGATCGCATCGGGATCGTGCAGCTCCATCCACGCGATCAGTTTTTCGAGGAGCTGTGCGCGGCTTTCGCAGTATTCGAGCTTGAAATCGAGGGCGCTTGCGTCGGTCAGGTTGCCATTAGGCGGCCCGAGCATATACACCTGACGCTCGCCGCAGCCTTCGAGCGCGATCGAATACAGTTCCGCATGCGCGCTCGTTTCGATGTCGAGCGAGACGAGTTTCAGCGGCGGACGATATCCGTTGGCCGGTTTCAGTTCGCCATCGAGCCACGGACCATTGTGCTGAGGCTCCCCGCTGAACCATACCGGCGCGGTGATGAAGCGCTCCATCATGTAGCGCTCGGGCGGCTGGATATCGGCTTCGTAGACGTCGACGCCGCCTTCTCGCAAGCGCTTTTCGAAGCCCTTCAATTGCCGGTATTGGGAACAGTAAAGCCCGCTGACCGGCCGATGCTGGAAGTCGCACAATTCGAGCGGCCGCAGATCGAGCGGCGCGTCGCGGCGCAGGATCGTTTCGGCGCGCTCGCGATGTTCGGCCGGAATAAAGGCGACGGACGGCTGAGGGCGCAGGCGCAGGTGGCGCGGCCCGCTGTCCGTGGCCAGCCAGAACTCGATCTCAGTGCCGGCGGGCGTGTCCCGCCAATGTCGGGTCAAAATGAAACCCTGCTCGAACTCAGTCAAACTTCCACCTTTTTAATCGGCGCAATCGCCTCGTGCGATTTTACCGCCGCGGGCAGGGACTGTTGAGCGGGCAATAAAAAGGCGCTTCGTACCGAAGCGCCCCAACAAACACAGTGTTACTTCTTCAAAGCTCGTTCATTTCGCTCAAGCTTCGAGCGCCAGCGTCGCGAACGTGGCGAGCCAGTGCTCGCCCATGTAATCGCCGGCCACGTGCGGCAGCGCGCAGTGCAGATGACGCTCGGCCGCATCGAACAGCACGGTGCGGCGCACATCGCCAGGGGGCAGCGCACGCGCGAGCGAACGCTGGCACCACGCGCGGCTCAGATTGAGGCCGTCCAGATGGGCGATCTTGCCGTCGCTGCGATCGGTCACGGTGACGGGCTCGAACAACGTCGCCGGCTTTTTCGCGCCGAGGTCCGGCAGGAAGCGCCCAAACCAATCGGTGAACTGCGCGGACGGCAGCACGCGCCGCATCAACTCCGCTTCCATCAGCGCAGGCGACAGGAACTCGTCGCCGGCCGGCTCCCACGCCTGACACGCGACGTCGTCCAGATACCAGCGCTCCGCGGTGCTGACGATCAGCGCATCGAGCGATTCGCGCGAGGTTTGCCGCGCGAAATCAAGTGCCAACGCGAGCGCGAACGCCATGTTGAAGTGCGTGCCCACGCGCAGCGGATAGGTCGCTTTCGGCAGGAACTCCTCGAAGCGCTCGACGAACGCCTCGGTGAGCGGCGCGAATGTCTTCGCCCAGCGCGCGGCTTCGGAAATCTTCAGCGACTGCAGTTGCGCGCTGAGCGCGAGCAGCCACGCCCAGCCATACGGCCGCTCGAAGCCGCGATTGTGCGGCAGGTCCAGATAAGCGAGTTCGCCGGCGACGTTGGCCCCGGTGAAATGCTCGTCGACCACCGCGACGATGCGGGCGGCCTCGGGCAGATTGGGGAAGCGTTCGAGCAGATACAGGATCAGCCAGTAGCCATGCACGCACGAATGCCAGTCGTAGCTGCCATAGAAGATCGGATGTAATGCGCGCGGGCTCTGCACGTCCTGCGGCCCGGCGAGCGAGTGCGTGAGCTTGTTCGGATATTCGCGAGTGAGGTGGGCGAGCGCGACATTGGCGAATTTCGACGCGAGTTCGAGGGTGAGCTGGGTGGTCATCGGCGGCTCCTCAGAAGCGGAATGCAAACACATACAACAGTATGGTGTTGACGATCAGCAATAGTAAAGCGGCCGGCCGCAGCGCCCCCGCCGATCAGGGTCAGATGCATGCCGCGCGAACGGCTGCAATTGCTGGCGGTTGTATGTCATGCCGAAAAGTAATGCCTTTTTGCGGATTCGGCAATTTTCGGTTACCCCAGCCGTCGCGCCTTTAACTCCCGCGAATGTAATCCGGCAACGCCACTGCGTTCGCAACCGGATCGCCGCTCGCATTCGTCGGCAGATACTGCGTCTGAAACGCGGTGAACATCGCGGCAAATCCATCGGCGCGTTGCACGATCACCGCGCCATCCTGAAACGCGCCGTTTTCGTTGTAATGCGGGCCGCGCGGATTGCCCTGATTCATGTGGGTCTCGTGAAGGCCGTCCTTCTTCGGTAGAAACAGAAAGCCGAACCCATAGACCACGATGCCCGCCGACGTCGGCGTCCAGAAATCGCGGTTATGCAACTGGCCGCTGCCGTTGTCGAAAGGCAGGCTTTCCGATGGCTGAGTTTCATCGATGGTCAGGATTTCGTCGATGATGTCGTTGACATCGGCGCGATTGCCGTTTTGATCCTCGTAGGGAATTGGCCGCATCCGGTGAATGTCGAGCAGGCTGCTGTCCTGAAAGTAATCGAGCCGCGGAAAGCCGCTGGTGTAGAGGCCGAGTTGCAGTGCCTGCAGTTTGGCGGTTAGCGGATCGGCGAAGTTCAGATCGGCATAGAAGTACACGTCGTCGTTGCCGCTTGCGCCCGGTTGCGTCGACGCCGAATTTACGACGATGTTGAATGGTGTATTGTCGTTACCGGAAACCGTTATCACATAGTGAGGACTACCTATATACGAATCCTTAAAAGGCGCTGCGCGCAGCAAATTTCCCTTGAACATGCAGTATTCGTTCATAGCTGAAGGACCTTGTCAAAGTTGATCATTGGAAAGCGACTCGCACCCAAGCATACGGTGCGGCCCGTCGATAAACAAGCGCGGCACTTGTCATACGGTTGCAACGTTGATGCGGGCTAGATGCCGTTGCAGTCTTCGAAAAAACGCCTGGCAGATAGCACGGAGGACGGGGTGAAAGCGATTGCCTTTTCTAACAATGACATTGCAGTCATTGCATGGACGTTGGGCGGCAAGCTGAATGGCTGTCTCGGCTTCGCCATTTCGCGAATCGATGTTCAGGCCGACACGGAAACGCGAGTCCGGCGACGCCTATCGGTGCGTGCCGGAACACTTCTGTCGGACATCGCCGCTGTTGCGGATCGGCCAGCTTTATGGATTCGCGACAAAGAGTTCGAACGAGGCAACGCGCTTCGTGATTCGCCATGCGCCATCCGTGAACGCGAACTCATCGTCGAAGCGGCCGACGACCTGCTGTCCGCGCGCTGGCCGTCCGAACGGTCCGGCGTCATCAGCGGTGCTGCCGCTCCATAGGAGGACCTGGGTTGCTGCAACGGCCTTCTGAGCCGAGACCGAGGAAAATTGCGTGCCGAATATCAGATGCCGGCTGATACGGTCCGCCGGCCGCGTCGTATACGAGGCGATGATCGCGTCGCGACCAGTAAGCGTCGCGCCGTTGGGGCGAACGAGTAGCGCTTCGGCGGAGAAAACGCCTGGAAGATCGGCAAACTGGCCGCTATCGATGAGATCCGCAGCGGTCAGAACGAGTGCGCGGCACGCGTGTTCGGCGATGACCCTTGCGAGAGGATCGAGCATGTCCTTAGCCATGTGTCGTCTCCTCTTTGTTGATCGACCATTTGGCCCATTCGATCAGCGCTTCGTTCACGTTTTCCGGTCGCTCCATTGTCGACATATGCCCGCTGTGTTCGATCGCGATAAGGCGCGATCCGTGAACGAGCGTCTGCATCTCTTCGTGACGCGCTAGCGGACTCCAGCGGTCTTCGCGGCCGCAGACCAGCATGGTGGGACAGCGGATCTCGCCGAGCAGGCCGGTGGCATCCGGACGATTGAGCAGCGCGTTGATCTGCGCCTCGAACTTTTCGGGTGTGCTGCGCTCGATCATGTCGAGAATCGAGCGGTAGATATCGGAGTCGAGCCGATCGGGATGCACCATGCCCGGCGACCATTGTTCGCCCATCGCTCGCATGCCTTGCTCACGCGCGAGTTCCAGCAGCCCGAAACGCTGCGCGCGTTCGTGTTCGCCTGCGTCTCCCGTTGCGCGTGCCTGATAGCCCGTGTCGAGCAGTGCGAGACCGGCAACGCGCTCGGGCGCGCGGCGCACGACCTCGAGCGCAACTCTGCCGCCCATCGAATGCCCAGCCACGAGCAGGCGCCCGGCGTCCACAGACGCGAGCACGTGATCGGCCATTGCTCCGATCGAGTCGCGCAACGCGTAGTCGGGTACCACGCACTCTCCAAAAGCGCTGAGCGCGGGAAGTTGGTGGGACCACACTGCGTCGTCGCAGAGCAGGCCAGGCAGCAAAACGATTTGTAAGGTCAAGGGTGGGTCCTGTGATGCGTTAGACGGATAAAAGAAGTGGCGCTCGATACACGCACGAGCCCGTCGATTTTAGCGTGAGCGGAGTGCAACGCAAGACTGCGCGGTCGCATCGATTGCCGCTTTGGCTTTCGATACGATCTCATCGATCTCCAGCCGGCTAATCACGAGCGGCGGCGACAGCAGCATCCGGTCGCCGCTCGCGCGCATGATCAGATTGCCGTTGAAGCAGAAATCGCGGCAGACCGTACCAACCTCGCCGCCATTCGCAAAGCGCTTGCGCTCGAGCGGCTCCTCAGCGAGTTGCACTCCCGCAACGAGACCCGCGCCGCTGATCTCGCCGACGATAGGATGGCCTGCGAACGTCTCGCGCAGCTTCTTCTGAAAGTACGGACCGGTATCCGCTTTGACGCGCTCGACGATCCTCTCATCGCGCAGCAACTTCAGATTGGCAAGCGCGACAGCCGCCGCAACCGGGTGCCCGGAGTAGGTGAGGCCATGATTGAAGTCGCCGTTGTCGATCAGCGCGCGGGCGACGCGATCATGCAAGCCAACGGCACCCATCGGCACATAACCGCTCGTCAGTCCCTTCGCGAGCGTGATCAGATCCGGCTCGAAGCCGAAGTGCTGATGCGCGAACCATTCGCCGGTTCGGCCGAAGCCGCCGATCACTTCATCGGCGACGAGCAGCACGTCGTACTTGCGGCAAATGCGCTGGATTTCCGGCCAATAATTCGCGGCCGGAAAGATCACGCCGCCTGCTCCCTGGAAAGGCTCACCAATAAATGCGGCGACATTGTCCGCACCGAGTTCGAGAATCTTCGCTTCGAGTTGCCGCGCGCGTGCCAGCGCGAATTCTTCGGGCGTCTGATCGCTCGCCGCTTCGCCGAAGAAATAGGGCTGATCGATATGCATGATGTTCTCGACTTTCGAGGGCATCTGTTCATGCATATAAGCCATGCCGCCGAGCGTGCCGCCCGCTATCGTCGAACCGTGATAAGCGTTCTTGCGCGCGATGACGAACTTCTTCGCGGGCTTGCGCTGCGTCGCCCAATATTGATGGACGATGCGCAGCACGGTGTCGTTGCCTTCCGAGCCGCTGTTGCAGTAGAAAAAGTGCTTGAACGGCTCCGGCGTCAGGTCGGCCAGCAGGGCAGACAGTTCGATCACCGGCGGATGGGTCGTCCGGAAGAACGTGTTGTAGTACGGCAGTTCCTGCATTTGCCGGTAGGCGGCGTCGGCCAGTTCCTTGCGGCCATAGCCGACATTCACGCACCAGAGTCCCGCCATGCCATCGATGATCTTGTTGCCGTCCGAGTCCCACAGGTACACGCCCTGGGCCTTGACGATCACGCGAGAGCCCGCGCGATTGAGCGAGCCCATATCCGAGAACGGATGAATGTGATGCGCCGCATCGAGCGCGCGGTATTCGGCGGTGCTGCGTGATGTCGCCTGCCGTGCCGCTGCGTCTTTCGTGCCGCAAACTTCGGGCTTTTCCGCATACATTACGTCTTCAGTCTTATGGCTCATACCGCCTCCGTCTTTTCAAGGTTCTCGTTGACCGATTGACTGACGGCACTCAAACGTGCAGCAGCAGGTGCCGGCGTTCCCACGAACTGATCACGCGGAAAAACGCCTCGTATTCGGTCTCTTTCAGCGCGAGATACGCGCGGACGAACTGCTCGCCGAGTACTTCGGCAATGGGCTCGCACGCGCTCATCAATGTCAGGCCTTCTTCGAGATTGCGTGGTAATTGATAGGGCAACGCATAGCCGTCGCTCGCCAACGGTTCGGTTGCGGCCAACCGCTGCGTCATGCCGAGATAGCCGGCCGCCAAAGTTGCGGCAATCGCCAGATACGGATTGCAATCGACCCCCGGAATACGATTTTCGATGCGACGCGCGACCGGCGCGGAATGCGGCACCCGGAAGCCCACCGTGCGATTGTCGTAGCCCCACGCGACGTTGATCGGCGCGGCCATGAAGCGCGATAGGCGCCGGTACGAGTTGATGTACGGCGCGAAGATCGGCATCAGCGCCGGCGTGTATTTCTGCAGGCCGGCGATATAGCTGGTGAAAAGGGATGTTGGTTCGCCATCGGCGGCGGTAAACAGGTTGCGGCCGGTCTCGATGTCGACGAGGCTTTGGTGCATGTGCATCGCCGAGCCCGGTTCACCCTCCATCGGCTTCGCCATGAAGGTCGCGTACATCTTGTGACGCAACGCCGCTTCGCGCACGGTGCGCTTGAATAGAAACACGCTGTCCGCGAGTTTGAGCGGGTCGCCATGCATGAAGTTGATTTCCATCTGCGCGGCGCCGACTTCGTGAATCAGCGTGTCGACTTCGAGTTCCTGCACGTCGCAGTACTCGTAGATGTCTTCGAACAGCGGATCAAATTCGTTGACCGCTTCGATCGAATACGCCTGGCGGCCGGTTTCCGCGCGACCGGTGCGCCCGACCGGCGGTTGTAATGGCAGGTCGGGGTCGCGATTCATGTCGACGAGATAGAACTCCAGCTCGGGCGCGATCACGGGCTTCCAGCCGCGCGCCTTGTACAGATCGAGCACGCGGCGCAATACGCAGCGCGGCGAGATTTTGACCGGCGTGCCGTCGAAATGAACGCAATCATGGATCACCTGCGCGGTCGGATCGACTGCCCACGGAATCATCCGGATCGTGCTCGCGTCGGGCACGCACACCATGTCGGGATCGGTGACGCCGGTCAGCGAATCGCTTTGTGGATAGTCGCCGGTCACGGTCTGAATCATCACCGCCTGCGGCAGGCGCATCGACTCGCCGGATTCGAACTTGCTGCGCGGAATGATCTTGCCGCGCGCGATGCCGGCCATGTCAGGAATGATCGCTTCGATTTCGGTGACGTGATGCTTTTTCAGAAACTCATCGATGTCATGCATGATTGTTCTCTTTGCTTTGAAACGCGACCTGGGTCAAGCGTGCAGGGCGGCACCATCAGATGAGCGGCGTTAAACAGGGCGTGCGGCGAGATGGGAAAACGCGTAGGCGAGTCGACGCCCAAGCGAATCCGCGCGATAACGCGCAGCGCTCATCAGATTAGAAGCGGTTCGATTGAATCCGTCGCGATGCGCGGTAATCAGTCAGCGCCGCGCGGACGCAAGCAAACAGCTCGCGGAAAACGCGTGCAGACGGATGAATCGAGCGGCGAAAAGAGACGAAAGAAGAGAGGCGCTACGGCAGCAGCGAAGCGACTTCGTCTGTGCGCACTGCGATGAACGCTCGTGCGGAGAGGACGTTGCGACGTCGAACGGAACGACGTGACAGGACTGTGATGACGGACAGAAAGCGGCGAAACGCAAGGCTGCCGTTGCTGCCGTCGGCGATGGCGCCGTCAGCGCAAATACCGCGCGCCTGACTGCGATACCAATTCACCAAAGGGCCTCGGACTCTCACGATGACACTCGACTGGCGTAGTTGAGGGTATTGAACGGCCTGATTCGAGTCCACAGCGGACATTGAATAAACAGGACACGGGTTGATCGGCAGGAAGCGCTACTAACCAGTACTCACCGATTTCGCAGCGCCGACTCGCGATCCCCCAATAGAAAGCATATACGAGCTAAAAATGCCGTCAATTTATTTTTAGATTCTGGCGACCGCGTGTCGCTCACTCCGCGAGACGCGCGCGCACCGTATATTCGCCTTCGTCGTCCTTGTCTTCGAGCATGTGCGCCATCGCGGTATTGAAGTCGGCTGGCAATGGCTCGACCGGATAGCCGCGTTTTTCCCACGCATCGAGGCCGCCCTTCAGCGCGCGCACATGATGAATGTTCTTGCGATGCAATTGCCTGACGATCCGCTTCGCGGTCGCTTCGTTAGGACACACGCAATAGACGACGATCGGCCGTTTCAGATACTCCGGATGAATCGGATCGGGCGATTCGAGATCGAGCGGCCGCGCGCCGGCGATTCGGTGCGATTCCTTTTCGCGCACGATGCTCGGGCGTGCGTCGAGAATCAGCGGTGGTTCGGTCGACTTCATCATCGCGTCGAGCTGATCCGGCGAAATTCGCGTATGCGCGAGCCAGCGCCGAAACTGCAAACGGCGCAGCCAGCGATACAGCAGTACCGCCGCGAAGATGGCCGCGAACGTATCGACGATCGTGCCGCCGTTGTGCCGCACGAGCAGCATCAATTGCACGATCTGATCGTGCAAGGCACCGCCGCCGATCACCCAGACGCTCGCCCACAAGGTGGCACCGACCATGTCCCACCACAGAAACACGCCGACGCCGATCGCGGTCGTGCCAAGCAGCGGAGCCGAAATCAGGCCGAGGCCGGGCAGGAACTTCGCGACCGTCAGAATCGGTGCTCCATAGCGCTCAAACGTATTGCGCGCGACGCGCACCGTGGTGTCCAGCGAAAGAGAGAAGCGCACGAGGTAATTCAGCATCCGGCGGCCATACGCGCGTCCGGTGAAAAACCATAGCGAGTCGGCGAGCAGCGTCGCACCGACCGCCGCGCAGATCACGTTGACATACGAGACTTCTCCGACTGCGGCCATCGTTCCAGCGAGAATCAGCATCGGCGCGGCGGGAACCGGCATGCCGAGCTGCGTGACGAGCACGCTCATAAATACGGCCCACACCCCGAGTGAGGGTGGAATAGCGACCGGGAAATGCCACACAACCGCGCTCCTGATAAGGCAATGAAAGGAAAAGAAAAGGAATCGTCCACGCAGAAGCCGACGCGTTGCTGGAGCCCGCGTCGGCGCGAGAGACGGATTTAAGCACAGGTAGCGGGTCGGCGTTGTGAAAGAACGCGGACAATGTCGCGCGGGCTGCATGCGCCGCGCGGCAAGTGGATCAAAGCGGGCTGGGTAGCGTGTCTTGCATCGCTTCAGGCGGGGAGGTCAGGGAAAAGGCCGGTCCGCTCTCGCATCCTCGGACGGATCATACGGCACCACCTGCTCATGCTCGTCCGCATGATTGCGCGCGACGATCGCACGCGCCGCGACGTTCGGGTCGAGATTGAACGGCTGATGCGGGACGCCCGGCGGAATGAACAGGAAGTCGCCCGGCTCGGTAATGACCGACTCGCGCAAGCCCGGACCATAGCGTGTCTCGATCCTGCCTTCGAGCACATAGATCGCGGTCTCGTAGTCGGCGTGATAGTGCGGCTCCGCATGGCCGCCCGGCGGCACCACGACCATATACATCGACAGGCCGGTCGCGCCCGCGGTGCGCGCCGAAATACCGACGAAATAGGGCAGCCGCTGGGCCGTCGCCATTTCCCGTTCAGGGCGCACCTTGATGACAGGGGCCCGCGCGTCGTGCGTCACGTTTGACATGGTCGCTCCTTTCGTCGCCGCCGTGCCGGGCGGCTTCACGCATGCCGAACTGGAAGTCTAGACGATCCGGGCGGCAATATCAGACGTGATCGAGCGGGCGTGATCGAGCGCGGGCGGCCGCCAAAGCGCATTGCTACAATGACTGGCATACCCCGACAGAGATCACGGAGACAGCGCATGGCCACGATTCTGCCCATCAGCCGCTACCCGGTCCCGGAGCCGGGCGAGTGGCCCGAAGACATCCGCGCCCGCATTCTCGAAGTGCAGGAGAAAGCGGGTTTCGTTCCTAATGTGTTCCTGACGCTCGCGCATCGGCCCGACGAATTCCGCGCGTTCTTCGCCTATCACGACGCGTTGATGCTGAAGGAGGGCGGCCTCACGAAAGGCGAGCGCGAGATGATCGTGGTCGCGACGAGCGCGGTCAATGATTGTCTTTACTGCGTGGTCGCGCACGGCGCGATTCTGCGCATCTACGAAAAAGCGCCGCTGCTCGCCGACCAGCTCGCGGTCAATCATCGCAAGGCCGACATCACAGGGCGCCAGAAGGCGATGCTCGATTTCGCGCTGAAGGTATGCCGCGCGTCGGGCACGGTTGACGAAGACGATTTCCGGACACTGCGCGGCCACGGCTTCACCGACGAAGACATCTGGGACATTGCCGCAATCACCGCGTTCTTCGGGCTGTCGAACCGGATGGCGAATGTGATCTCGATGCGTCCGAACGACGAGTTCTATCTGATGGGACGTGTGCCGAAAGCTGCAGCGGATGCGCCGAAGCAATAGCTGCAACTGAAATTGCTTAGGAACGTCGATTTGCAGGTTCGGCGCTCGGCCGGTCAGATCGGACGAGCCAGCTTTAACACGGGCGAACGCCGATCCTATGGCAGCTTGTTGCGGGCGATGCGCGGTGCCGCAACCGATGAACCATGATGCCGCGCATCGCTCGCCGAGTTCCGAACGCCGGTCAGGCACCGTACGTCCCGTCGTTTAACTTTGCCGGCTCTGCGTCGGGGCCAGCATACGCTTAACGACCAGCGCCAGCGGAACGGTGAAGACGAAATGCGACATGAATCCACCAACGATCACGTTAGGATCGAAATAATTCGGGTGGTTGGTCGAAGCAATCATGATCATCGCGTGCATCACGATCCAGGCAATCATCGCGTAAAACAGCGCAACGAAGGTGGCTTCATAGCCTCGCCGGCGGAAGTACGGCCAGACGACGGCGAACAGGACGCCCCACGAAAGCGCGAAGACAAAATGGATAGCAGTTCCAAGGAAGTACGCCCAGACGCCCAGTTCATCCTGGACGGCTTTGCCGAAGACAAGGCCCGTTGCGTTTCTTGGAATGCCGGCGAGCGGCATCAGATGCTGCGCCCCTACCCAGACGAGCGCCTCGTAAACCCAGATAAGCAGGGCTCCAGTCAGTCCTCCGGCCAACCCTGCGCGGATCGTCTGCATCATGGCAGGCCGATCCTGTATTGAGGCGGACCCGATGTTTGCAACGTTGTTGCCCATGCTGGTATTACCGTTCATATTCGTCATCCTCATCATCGTGCGAAACAAGCTAGTCTTTCTGTCAATCTCCGTCTCACCCGCCAGTTTTCACCAGGATCGTCGGGCTTGATTGCCCGGCGAAAGAAACGAAGCTCGTGCCGTGCATGCGGACGCAGTGCCCACTGATGGGCCGTCCCCCTGACGTCTGGGCTGTTGCCAGCCTCCGGTCCGCGTCCCGCACAGGCGCAAAGATATCGTCGCGCCGGTCCGCCCTGACAGCGAGGGTAAACGTGGAAGGGCCGGAGTTTCTGCTTGTCACGGGCGTCGGAAGATTAGCTTTGTTCGTGAGCCGGAGGCGGCAAGACGACTGTCCGGCAAGGTTCCGGCGGTCGGCGCGGTTCTTACTCCGCAGCGGGGCACAACCCGTCCTTCATCGGTGGGCCATAAACAGAACAGATGCCTCGATAGGCGTCTCGCAAGGCCGCCTGTGTGTTTCCACGAACGACTGACGCAGCCACCATTTTTCTTGCCACGACAGAAGAACCGCGCAAGATGAGTGGAGGACCGGTTAAGTAGGCACACCATGTCTGCGGGTTAGTCCTTGCGAGTCAACTCATAAGCTCGTTGAATCCTTCATTGTGCTTTCGATGACCTGTCGCGAAGAAGTAGGCTCGCCGTTTTCAGTGACACTGCGTTCGCTATTCTTTTGCCCAATGCCCGAAACAGGTGTGACGCGAACGAATGCTGAGAAATGTCGATGAGAGTCTCCCGGTGTAACGTGTTGCGAAGTCATATATCTGTAATCTATTTTTTTTATTGCCATGCGATCGAGCGAAGCCGCGTAGATCGACTCATCGATCCATTGCTCCTTCAGACGGTACCTTGTCCCGCTTGAGCTTTGCGGGTCACAAAGCGGAACACCTGCCAGATCGGCCACTCGTCCAGGCGCGAAGTGGACCGTCTCCTTTACGGTTAACCCGAATTAGCTTTCCCTATTCCAGCTGCTTACCGTGACGGCGAATCGTCTGGTTCACTCGGGACGATTCCGTCAAGCGCGAGTTTCCGCCAAACGCGCTCGAGTGCTTTGCAAGAGTGGCGGCTGCCTCTAAAGAGAAAAACTATGAGTGGCAATACGGGCGTCGATTAAAGACGATTGTTGTCAAGGTGTGGGGTCTGGTGTGCGGTAGGACTGTACTGAACCTGGGATCACAGCGCACGCTGACGCGTTCAGACCAGTATCGGTTCAACGAGAATTCGACAATATGGGGAAGTGACGATGTCTATAAATAGAGGATTCCTTCGCTTTTCGGCAATCTGCGCGGCGATCATCGTCAGCGCGCCGGCGATGGCGCAATCGTCAGTGACGCTCTATGGCGTGCTGGACGTGTTCGCGGGGTATCAGAATACGAAGGTCAGCGGCAAGACCACTACGCTTGCTGTGCTCGGTAACAACGGCGAAATGACAAGCCGCTGGGGCTTGCGCGGCACGGAAGATCTCGGCGGCGGATATCACGTGAACTTCGCGCTCGAAAATGGTTTTGATCCGGGCACGGGCAAGGTGCAGAACAGCTTTCGCTTCTTCGATCGTCAGGCGTGGGTCGGCGTCAGCGGCGGGTTCGGCGAGCTGCGCTTAGGCCGCCAGAACTCGCCGATGTTTGCCTATAGCGGCAACATGGACGCCTTCAGCGCGGCAACCTACGCCTCGGGCTTCAACAACTTTTCGAACTGGCAGGCGCGCGTCGATAATGACATTGCCTGGATCTCGCCGAAGTTCGCGGGAACACAGGTCGAGCTGCACTATTCGGTTGGCGGTCAACCGGGGACGCTTGCGGGCAACGCCGTTTATCAGGCCGGTGTGCAAACCGCTCAGGGCCCGGTGTATTTCGCACTTGCCTATCTGAACGCGGCAAACGCCACCGTGTCCAATCGCGTGCAGGAATTCATGGCGGGCGGCAATGTTGACTACGGGTGGGGGCGCATCTACCTCGGCTATTTCCGTGCCAACGCTGTCATTTCCGCAACGACCGGTAACGCGCTCAGTAACCCTGCCGGCAAATACGACCCTGCTGTCGGGCCGGTGGGCAATACGCCTGGCGACTGGCATAGCACGTATTCGCTTTCGGCTGACTACCGGTTCTCGCCGTTCTTCAGCGTGGGCGCCGGCGCCGCGTACACCAAGGACAGCACGCACCTCGGCAACGATGCCTTCCAATATGGCGCGATAGCCAACTACGATCTCTCGAAGGCCACGCGCCTCTACGGCACGATTTCCGAGCTGAAGAACTATGGCACCGCGCAGTTCAAGATGGCGGGCGCCAGTATCACGACGGGCTCGTTCCTGACGCCGGGACCCGGCCAGAGCCAATTCGGCGTGCAGTTCGGCATCCGGCATCTGTTCTAGTGTTCCAAAGGTCTGAGGCGCACCGCAAGCGCCGGTGCGCTGACTCTCCTGGCGCGTCCGGGGTGGGCGGTCTGCCTGTCATCTCCGCAAGGCGATCGGCCGCCCATCAGCAGCTAGTGGTGCAACTGCCAAGCCATGGGCGCCGATCGCTCGAAGTACTGATTCCCGCCAGATCTGGCGAGAATCGGATTGCCCGCTAAGAGTCATCGTGCCAATACGATGATGGGGCGCGCTTATTTGCAGATGTAGTTACCGGCATCGGTGGAACTGCCCTTGCCCGTCCACACTGCGGCCTGCGGATAGGGGCACAGCGGTCGGGTAAGGTCGGGCACGCCGTTGGTAAGATGCGCTGCGACAATCTGATTAGGCGCTTCTCCGCGTTCAACCCATTTCTGCATCACACTGAGCAGACCAACACCCAGATTCTGGCCGTTGACCGTATCCGTGCCGGGGCCACCGCCGCAGTGCTGCATGCCCGCGATCATGTACAGGCGTGCGTAGCTATTCCTCTCTGTGAGATTGGAGCGGGGAACAATCGACTCGTAATAGTTCAGCGTATGAAGCGGCGCGATGTTGTGATCCTTCCATCCGTGGTACATGATGATCTTGCCGTGCTGATGGAACTTCGTCAGATTTGGATCGGTAGAGTCCAGCAACCGGGCCCAGCGCGCATCATTTGCATAAATGGTAGCCATCGTCTCCGCACTTTCCATGTTGAAAGTCGGGTCGGTGTAATACCACATGGGGTTATTGAATACGAAGTACCGGAAATAATTGACTGGCGGGTTGTTGTTTTGAGTGATATGGCCCGCCCATTGGTCTTCACTACCGGGCATGTACGGGGGCCATACCTGCGCGCCCGTCGTCGGGTCCTTGAATCCCGCGTAGATCTTCTTCACGGCCGTCACCTGATCGGCGGTCAGGCAAGCGGTTGAATCGGTGCCTGCCGGACACTGAATAGTGGCGGGATCGAACGTGCACTGTCTGGGATCGTTGATGATGTCATCGACCGCATCGCAAGCACTGAGCACCGCAGCGTGGAGTGCCGGTAGTTTGGTGATAAGAGCCCGCGGATTCGTATACGTGCTGGACACCCACGACGGGAATACCTCACCCGGCCACATCAGCGTGTAGCCGGAAGCCGGTGCGCCCGCAATGATGCCATCGAAATCGTCCGGATAGCGCTGCGCCTCCGATAGGGCCTCAGCGCCGCCGGTCGAGCAACCGCTGAAGTACGAGTAGTTGGCGTTCTTTCCGTAAAATGCCTGCACGATCTCTTTGCCAACTTCCGTCGTCACGTGATAGGCGCGGTGGGCGAAGTCCTCCACCTGCTCCGGCACCCCCTTGTAGGTGACGAGAGCAAAGCTCGAGTCTTTGGACTGATGACCCGTATCGCTGGTGGCCGTCGCAAAGCCCAATCCGACGGGAGCCGCCATGTTGTTCAATCCCAGGCTGCCCGCGGTGCCACCATTCCCGGTGACGTCGAATCTCCCATTCCAGTTCGAAACCGGTAGCCAATATTCGGAAATGATGTTGGATACTGGCGTCGGCTTGATGGCGACGCGTACCCGGCAGACCGCCGCCGGTATGTCTCCGGTGAAATGCCCGAGCTCGGTGCCATCGACCGTCGAGTACGTGCCGGTGATGCTATTGACACCAGCCGGACGAACTTCCGCTTCCAGAACTGTTGTGTCTGGAAGCGCGAGCTTTTTCAAACTGAAGCAGTCTGCTGCATTCGCGCTGCTGCTTGCAAGGGCGCCTCCTACCGCCATTGCTGACGCGATTGCTGCGACGACGCATCGTGGCTGCCACGTTGGCTTCATATCGGTGCTTTGTCTCATTTGTAGTTATCCTGAGGATCCGACGCACGAAAGTGCCCCGGCCTGGTAAACGATAGTTAGCGCAACTCCTCAAAGGCCATGCTATTAACCACGATATCGCTTGCGTTTTATTTATCGGCCATTCGCCGCACGAAATGCCTCGTCGCGAGAGAGGAATGACACTTCTCTTTTGACTATCGCATGCCATGCAATATAAGGCGGACGATGTTTGACCATTGGCGCGTTCCTCACGGTACCGCGACTGCTGCGCTTTCTGATGGCGACATGACCACATTTGACGCGATGATGATCCGAGGTCGCGTTCCACGGTAAGGATGCACATAGTGCTGGAGCCATCCGGGGAACACGACGAGCATTCCGCTGCGAGGACGAATCATGAACGTCGATCCGGACTCTAACCCATTGTTTGCGGTGACGGTCGAATGCGTGGCACCCACCTGATTGATGATCATCCGGGTGACGTGGCGATAGCATTGTTCCGTTCGACTCGCAATGTTGGGTGGTGAGTGCCAGCCGCCGACGTTCGCGCGCCGCACGCCCGGCGACGCGGATGATTCCGCTTGCAGGCGCTCAGTCAACTCCAGGTTGACCTCTTTCATTCCTGACATGTCGTAGACGAAGATAGGCGTGCCGAATAGCGAGAAGTTATCCACGGCGTTTTGGCTCCGGTCTAACGCAAGATCGCGTCGCGAAGTATTAGCCTATGACAATCTCCGGCTTTTTTAATCCCACTCACAGAGTGTCGCCGTTTTGACCAGTGAGATCGCGCTCAGCTGAACGCCGCAAAGCACCGCGCGGTGCTCGTCCCGACCACGTCCTTTTTGTCGACCTGCCGTCGCAACCATCGACCCTCTTCGGGATATCACCCATATAAGGCCAGGATATGGCTCCCAGAAGAAAACAATAGTGTCGCCGATCGGGCACGAATCCTACACTCACCAAAATCCCAGAATGTGTTACGCACTGCGCAGTGCGTCGAACAGTTCGCGCAGTTCGTTTCGGCGTCGTGGCGCGTCTTCGTTGATCAAGATCACATACGGAGTGGCGGGGCTTCGTTCTTGATCCGACACATCCATCTGGTATGGATTGCGGTTTGTTATCCGGCCAGTTCAGCAGGTCTGTACGAAAGAACCTGACGCCCCTGGGTAGTTTGCAAGCATAGTCAAATTGGGAAGCAGCGAAGGCAACCGGAGACAGACTTGACACACTTCAGACCCGACGCAGCCAGGAACATCAGCTTCGTCGCCCACAGCGACATCGGCGGACGCGGTGATGGCGTGCAGATCATGGTTCACAGAGGCTACGCCTATGTGGGCCACGGCTTCTCGAACGGCATCTCCGTCATCGATGTGCGTGACCCGCGCGAACCGAAGACGGTGAACTTCATTGCTTGTCCACCCGGCACGCGCGCGCTGCACCTGCAGACGCATGAGGACTTGTTGCTCTGCGTCAACGCGCCAAGCGTGTGGACGATGGAAGAGTTCCAGAAGGACGAAAAGACCTATTTCGGCGCGTCGCCTGCGGACAGCCTCAAGCGACAAATGGGCAAGTTCACTCCTGGCATGCGGGTCTTCGACATCAGTAAGCCCGAGCAACCGCGGGAGATCGGCTTCATGCCCGTGCATGGGATTGGTCCGCACCGCATCTGGTACGTCGGCGGGCGCTATGCCTACGCATCGATCCATTTCGCCGATTTCAGCGACCACATCTTCTCCGTGATCGACCTGAACGACATCACCCGCCCGGAGGTCGTCGGGCGTTGGTGGATCCCGGGCATGTGGACAGGTGGCGGTGAAACGCCCTCGTGGAAGACCGGCCGGCGCTACGCGCTGCATCACGCGCTCGTGGCGGGTGACCTCGCGTTCGGCGCATGGCGCGATGGCGGGCTGACGATTCTGGACATCAAGGACAAAACGCAGCCGAAGCTGCTCGCCTATCGCAACACCGACCCGCCGTTCGGCGGCATGACGCATTCGCCGCTGCCGCTGATGGATCGCAACCTGCTGGTCGTCGGCGACGAGGCCGTCAACAACAACGGTGTCGGCGGCCCGAAGTACATCTGGGTCTACGACATTCGCGAGCCCAGCAATCCCGTGAGCATCGCCACGATGCCGCAACCGGCGGAAGCTGACTACTGCGCGAAGGGCGGCAAGTTTGGCTCGCACAACCTGCATGAAAACCGTCCGGGCGCCTTTCAAAGTTCGCGTCTCGTCTTTGCGACCTACTACAACGCGGGCGTCCGTACCTTCGACATCACGAACCCGTTTCGCCCCGAAGAAGTGGGTTACTTCGTTCCGCCGGCACCCCAAAAGATGATGGACCCACGACCGGGAATGCCGCAAGTGATCCAGAACGCCGACTGCTACGTCGACAAGGAGGGCTTCATGTACCTCACCGACCCGAACGCGGGCCTGTACATCCTGAAGTACGAAGGACCGATGATCTGAAGCGCAGCCGGCGCGTTTTCCCTGGCTGACTAAAACGAGGAGACTAGAGCGATGCGATGGATTCAGAAGGCGGTAGGCGCGTTAGCGATCGTTGCAAGCTTGTCGGTAGCGCATGCGCAGGAATCCGTGTACCTGCCGATGGTTCTGGAACTGACCGGCGCGGGCGCAGTGTCGGGCACAAATTTCCGCGACGGAGCAACCCTGGCGATCGACGAGATCAACGCTAAAGGCGGGATCCTCGGCAAGAAGATCACCACCAGTGTGTCGGACACCCAGAGCAATCCGGGGGTCTCGCGCGCGCAGTTGCAGCGCGCCATCGATGCAAATCCGTACGCGATCCTCGGGCCGATCTTCTCGGGATCGATCAAAGCCGACATGAACCTCACACAGCAGGCCGAGATCCCGCAATTCGTCGGCGGTGAAGCGGCCGAGTTGACCCAGATGGGCGATCCGTACATCTTCAGGACGGCGTTCGGCCAACAGGTCGCGATGCCCAAGATTGCGAACTATCTGGCGGATGACATGAAGGCAAAGACCGTCGCGCTACTCTGGGTCAACAATGACTTCGGCAAGGGCGGGCGTGACGGATTCCTGAAGGCGACGGCGGCGCGCGGGATCAAGGTGGTTGCCGACGTCTCGACCGAACAGAATCAGGTCGACTTCTCCCCCGATATTCTGAAGGTCAAGAACGCCAAGCCCGATGCGCTATTCATCTACCTCAATGAAGAAGAGAGCGCCCGCGCGCTGAAGGAGGCGCGCAAGCAGGGCATCCAGATGCCGATCATCGGTGACACCAACATTTTCAGTCAGAAGGTGATCGAACTCTCGGGCGATGCTGCTAATGGCATTCGCGGGCATGTTGGGCTGTCTGCACAGGCACCGATTCCTGCCGTGCAGGCGTTCAGAGACAAGTTCCAGGCACGTTTCCACTATCTGCCGGACCACAACGGCATCAAGGGCTACATGGCTGTCTACGCGATCAAGTACGCCACGGAGAAACAGGGCAAGCTCGACAGCAAGCTTCTCGCGCAGACCATGCATGGTCTGACGATCACGCCCAAGGACGACCCGGATATCCTGATGGAGACCACGTGGGATGGCAAGGGCGAGATTGACCGGATCAGCTTCATGGCCGAGGTCGAGAATGGCAAGCCGGTCATCGTGCGGACGCTGCCCAAACTTGGCGGATCGAAGTAGCACGCTGCTCGACGAAAATGCCGACCGCTCCTCGCAAGGAACCGCTCCATGACAAGCCGTTCGTCGCCTGACATGCGGTTGGCTGTCTTTACCAAGAACAGCACCAATCCCGCCTATGACGCCGCGCGCATCGGTGCCGAGCGGGCAGCGACCGGCACGGGCGCGGTCGTGACGCACTATGTTCCGCAGACGCCTGACGATCCGCAGGAGCAATCCGACCTGATCGACAGCGCGCTCGCCGCGCGACCCGATGCGTTCGTCCTCTCGCCCGTCCATCCGGTGCGGGTCGATGCTGCAATCCAGCGGATCGCGGCAGCGGGCATTCCGATCGTTTCTTTCGTCAGCCCGGTGGCCACCGCTCCCGTGGTATCGCACGTGGGCGCCGACGACGCGGCCCTCGCCAAAGCTGTGGCGCAGTACCTTTTCCAGCACCTCGATGGTCACGCGCGCGTACTCGTGGTCACTGGGCCGGTGGATTCGAGCACGAGTATCGAGCGCCTTGCTGGATTTCATGCCGCAGCGGCGGATTTCCCTGGTATCGAGCTGGTCGGGACGATAGCGGGAAATTACGCGCGCACGACGGCGCACACGCGCACGGCGGAGTGGCTGGCCGGACATCCCTGTCCGGATGCATGCCTCGTCGCCAATGATTTCATGGCGATCGGCGTGCTCGAAGCGCTGGCGGAGAAGCAATGCACGTCGAACGTCGTCGGCGTGAACGCGATCCCCGAGGCGATCACCGCCATCTCGCAAGGGCGCATGTTGGCTTCGGCGGACTTCAGCGCGATGCAAATGGCCTTCCTCGCGACTCAGTGCGCCATCCGGTATCTGCAGGGACTGAGCGTGCCCGCCGAGGTTCAACTGCCGGTGCGGATCGTGGACCACAGCAACTGGCGGGAGTGGAATCTTCCTTACGAACAGCGCCGGCTGCTCACTCTCGATGAACTGCCATAGCGGGCCAGACGCATTCCACATAAACAGGTTCACGGAGCACAGCATCCCAATAGACCATGACTGACCTCCTTCAGCTTATTTTTTCCGGGATGGCAACGGGGAGCATCTATGCTCTGGCCGCCCTTGGCTTCACGCTGCTGTGGCAGGCGTCAGGCACCGTGAACTTCGCGCAGGGCGAATTCGTGATGTTGCCTGCATTCGTGATGCTCGGATTCATTTCAGTCGGCCTGCCTCTCTATCTCGCCTTTCCTGCCACCTGTGTCATCGCGATCGTGGTGCTCGGCTGGGCCTTCAAGCGCGGCGTCGCCGATCCGCTCCTCAAATTCGGCATGATGCCGGTCGTCGTCGCGACTATTGGTCTGTCCATCGCCGCGCGCAACGGCATCCGCGCCGGCGTTGCCGCCGAAGCGCAGCCGTTCCCGAGCCTCTTTGCGGATCGCATCTACCACGTGGCCGGTGTGTCGCTTTCGCTGGCCAATGTCGGCACGCTCGCCATCGCGTTGCTGCTCGTGCTCGCAACGCAGGCTTTCCTCACGCGCACTGTGACGGGCCGGGCCATGCAAGCCGTGGCCCAGAACACGGAAAGCGCGATGGTGTTAGGCATCAATGTGCCACGAATGGTCCTGTACACATTCGCGATCAATGCTGTGCTGGCTTGCACGGCGGCGCTGCTGATCACACCCACGTACCTCGCAAAGTTCGACATGGGCGAATCGCTCGGCATCAAGGCGTTCTTCGCTGCGATCATTGGCGGCTTCAACGACAGTCGTGGCGCGCTGCTAGGCGGAATCATCGTCGGCGTATGTGAGAACCTTGCTTCCGCCTACATATCGCCGGCATACAAGGACGCCGTCGCACTCGTCATCTTCATGATCGTGATTCTCGTGAAGCCACAGGGCTTGCTTGGGCGCAGGGTCGAACGAAAAGTCTGAAGTGAAACTGGACCTGAGATGAAAATATTTCGAATCGCGCTGCTGACAGCGGGGTTGTTGGCTCTGATCGCGATCCCACCGTTTCTCAAGAACTATGGCGTCTACCTGTCCAGCTACTGGCTGGTGTTCGTCATTGCCACGATGGGTCTGAATCTCACCGTCGGCTATGCCGGCCAAAAATCGCTGGGACACGCTGCATTCCTCGGCATCGGCGCCTACACAGCAGCGATCCTGCTGAAGGCCGGTATCAGCTTCTGGCTAGGACTGCCGCTGGCGATGATTGTTTGCTTCCTCGTGGGCCTGATCCTCGGCTTTCCAGCGCTTCGAGTGCGGACCATCTATCTCGCATTCGCGACGCTGGGCTTCAACACCGCTGTCTGGCTGGTCATCCGTAACGAGGAATGGCTCACGGGTGGAACGTATGGACTGAACGGCATCACGCGCCCGTCGATCTTCGGCTTCTCGCTTGCCAACTCGCTGGCGTTTTATTACTTGATCCTCGTCGTCGCAATACTGTTGGGGCTGGCTCTCTGGAGATTGCTTGGATCGCCATGGGGGAAAGCCTTCACAGCGCTGCGCGACAACCCGATCCGCGCCGAAAGTCTCGGCATCGATACGCGCCGTTACACCTTATTGTCATTCGCCATCGGTGCCGCGTACGCGGGGGCGGCAGGCGCGTTGCTGGCGCCGCTGGTGGAGTTCATGGACCCAGCTCCTTTTACGGTGGGGGCTTCGATCATGATGTACCTCATGGTCGTGGTAGGCGGTGCGGGCTACTTCTTCGGCCCACTCGTGGGCGCCGCCGTTGGTATTGTGCTGCCCGAGTGGCTGCGCTTCGCACAGGGCTGGTACCTTTTCGCGTTCGGGATCACTGTGTTTGCGTTGATGCTATGGCTTCCTGACGGCCTACTGAGCATTCCAGACCGGCTTCGCGAGCGGCGTCTTGCACGTCAGGCGCGAGCTGCGCGCAATGCGATCAACGGCTCGTCGGAGGCGCGGGCATGACCCCTCTTCTGAAAGTACAGAACATCGCGAAAAGCTATGCAGGCATCCACGCCGTGGAGGACGTGAGCTTCGAGGTGATGCCCGGCGAGATTTTCGGCGTGATCGGCCCGAATGGATCGGGCAAGACGACGATGTTCAATAGCATTCTTGGCCAGATTGCGCCCGATTCCGGATCGATCGAGTTCAACGGTGAAAACATCACCGGCTATTCTCCGATCACCCTCAACCGACGCGGGATTGGTCGCACATTCCAGACTCTGCAGGTGTTTGGAAAAATGACTGTCCGAGACAACCTCCTTGTCGCCGCGCAGGAGCACCAGGGCACGCTGGCGAGCCGGATTTTCGCTCCAGGCGATTCAGGGCTCGGACCGAAAGCCGACAATCTGATCGACCAGTTCCGCATCCGTCACGTTCGTGACAAAAAGGCAGGCGAATTGAGTTACGGCCAGCAAAAGCTAGTCGATATCGCCATGGCGTTCATGAGCGATCCGTGTCTGGTTCTGCTAGATGAGCCCTGTGCCGGTGTCAATCCAAGTCTGGTTGGTGAAATCAGTCGGCTACTCAAGGAGCTGAATCGCAGTCGCAAGAGCAGCTTTGTGGTCGTCGAACACAACATGGATTTCGTTATGGACCTGTGCCATCGCATTCTCGTTCTGGTGGAGGGGCGAGTCATGGCTGTAGGCACCCCTGATCAGATTCGCGCCGACCGAAGGGTACTCGAGGCCTACTTGGGGAGCTGAAATGAACGCGAACAACCCTTGTATTGAGATCGCGGATGTCGTGGCGGGCTACGGCGACTTCATGATCCTCAATCAACTCTCCTTTCAAGCCGCTCGAGGCCGGATCACGTTGCTGCTCGGCCCCAATGGCGCGGGGAAAAGCACCGTATTGAAAACATTGTTCGGTCTTTTGAAGGTGCGTCATGGACGGATCCGCCTGGAAGGCCAGGACATCACGAGAGCAACGCCGCGCGACCTGTTGACGAAACATGGTGTTGCCTTCGTGCCGCAAGGCCGCAATCTCTTTGGTCAGCTCTCCGTGCTCGAGAATCTGGAACTTGGCGGGATCACGCTTGGTATGAAGGACACGCATGAGCGCATTCCTGAGGTGCTGGAGCTATTTCCGCGCGTCAAGGAACGTTTGCGCAGTGCGGCTTCGTCTCTCTCCGGTGGAGAGCAGAAGCAACTGGAGATTGGCCGGGCGCTGCTGCTGCGACCGCGAGTCCTTCTGATCGACGAGCCCTCGATCGGACTGTCACCGATCGTGGTGCAGGACGTCTTCAGGTTGCTGCGCAAGCTTGCGGATGAGAAGGGTGTCACGGTGCTGATGGTGGAACAGAACGTGCGCAGCGCTTTGAAATTGGCTGACGATGCCATCGCGCTGGAATCCGGGCGCATGGTCTTGCACAAGCCTGCGAGCGAATTGCTTGCCGATCCGGACATCGAGCGGTTATTTCTTGGCAGAGGGCACGCGGCGGTAGAGGAACCCTGACAATTGAGCAACAGCTCATTGTGAAAGCCTCAGCTTGATCTATCCTTCAGGGAATCCAGATAGAGTCGTCGTGAATCAAAGGTGGCCGCCCGTTGTGTCGCGTCACAGCGGCCTTTCATTCGTAGAGCATGCGCAACGAACAGGTGGGTAACCATGTCCGCCAGGTCTTTGGCATTCTTGAGCGGTACCTGCAGACGTCTGATCGTCGCGACAGCACTGACTATGGTCAGCCTCACTGCCCACGCCGGTCTTGACCATGTAATTGGCTACGACCAGAGCGGAATCTGGAACCGGAACGTCCAGCTGGCACTGGAGTATTCGGTCATCGCCACTGCGGTGGGCGGCGCGCTCTGGCTCGGCAACGACAATGAGCTTGGCCACACTTTCTGGCAAACGGTGGACGCCGGGGCCATCTCGGCGGTGGCAGCACAGGCCATGAAATACACGTTTCGCCGTGCACGGCCCAATAGCGGACAGGGACCGGATGCATGGTTCGTGAGCGGTGGCGACAGCTTCCCAAGCGGCGAAGTCACACTGCAGGCGAGCTTCGTCACGCCAATCATCGTCAACTACGGACGACGCTACCCCTGGGTCTGGGCCCTCGAACTTCTGCCTGCCTATGACGCGGTGGCACGGATGAAGGCTCAGGCGCATTGGCAAACAGACGTCCTCGCGGGATGGGCGCTGGGCACGGCGGTTGGCTACCTCGCGACCACTTGGGACACACCTATCTTTGTGCAGATACTTCCGCACGGCCTGACCGTCGGATTTTCAAAGCGCTTCTGAGAGGCTTTCGGGGGTTATCGGCCAGTGCGTGCTCGTCCCGCTGGAAACCAGCGTGGCAGCATGGCGACAAGGACGTCGTCCTTAAGGAAGACGTGATGGAAAAGAGCCGCGATTGCGTGCAATCCGGCGAGCCACATAATCGCGTCGCCGAGCCACGTGTGCAGCGATGCGAGCGCCGCGCCAGCATTGTGTGAAGTACCTAGTAAAGGCGCAATTTCATGACCGGAGATGAGCGTCAGCGGATGCCCTTCGAGCCATGCGCCAGCGACGGCGGTAAGCGGAAGAGCAAGCAGAAGCAGATACAGCATCCATTGAATGGTTGTCGCCATGACAGCCATCCAGCGAGGCATCTGAGGTGTCTCGGGACGAGCATCGAATAGCCGCCACAGCAGGCGGATCAGGGTGAGGGCGAACACGCACAAACCCAACGTCTCGTGGAGCTGCCGGTCGAAATCGTGCATCGAAGAGTAGACGCGCTGTTCAGGTCCGCCGGGCCCGTAAATAAACGCCACGAGCACAACAATTGCCGTGGTCCAGTGGAGAAATTGGGCGATCGAACCGTATTGTGTGGCTGAGCTTTTCACCATAGCGCCTCCTATGTTGCGTTCCTCGATTGAGGTAGTGCCGTATTCTCGCACGACACACAACATAACAAGGCTGCCGAAAGTAATGCTCGATTTCGCGCTGAAGGTATGCCGCAACTGAAATGGCTTCGGAATCCATGGCAGCAGTTTGCATCACGCCTGCGCGGGGCGGGATGAACGCAGCACGGGCGTCGATACCGCGGTGTCGTCGATCGGGAAATGCAGTAGCGCCGCGATCACTCCCGCCGCGACCGTCGCTTCCCATATCAACGAATACGAGCCGGTCAGATCGAACACGAGGCCACCGAGCCACGCACCGAGAAACGAGCCGATCTGGTGGCTCAGAAAGCACACGCCGAACAGGGTGCCAAGGTGACGCGTGCCGAACACCTTGGCGACGAGCCCGCTCGTCAGCGGTACGGTGCCGAGCCACGTGAGGCCCATCACGGCCGCGAAAATCACCACTGACATCGCACTTTTCGGCAGCACGAAGAACGTGCCGATCGTCGCGCTGCGAATCAGATAGAGCCATCCGAGCACATGATGCTGGCGGAACCGGCCGCCGAGCCAACCACATGCCCAACTGCCCGCCATATTGAACAGGCCGATCAGCGCAAGCGCGGTGGCGCCGAGCCCGATCGGCATATGACACAGCGTCAGGTACGCGGGCAGATGCGTTGCTATGAACGCGAGCTGAAACCCACAGGTGAAGAAGCCGAGCGTCAGCAGGCCGTAGCCGCGATGGCGCGTCGCCTTTGCCAGCACCTCGCGCAGCGGCTCGGGCGCGTTCCGATCCTGAGCCTGAGCCGCCGCATGGACCCGCGCGCGCCGGTCGAGCACGATGCCGAGCGGCGCAATCAGCAGCATCACGAAAGCGAGCACGAAGAGCGATGTCGCGATGCCGGCATGCAGCCGGATACCTTGCACGAGCGGCACCATCAGCACCTGTCCGGCGGAGCCGCCGGCGCTCACGAGCCCCATCGCGACGCTGCGCTTCTCCGGCGACGCAATGCGGCCGACCGCTGGCAGCACCACACCGAACGTCGTGCAACTCACGCCGATGCCGACCAGCAGCCCCATCCCGATCACGAGCAGCAAGCCGCTCGGCGCGACCGCCGACAGCGCGAGGCCAGCCGCGAACGTCGCTGCGCCGAACGCGACGACCGGCGCCGAGCCGTGGCGATCCGCGGCCGCGCCTGCGAACGGCTGCGCAAAGCCCCAGACGAGGTTATGCAGCGCGATCGCGAATGCGATCAGCGTGACCGGCAGACCGCGGTCGAACGAGAACGGGCCGATGAAAAGACCGAAGGTCTGGCGGATGCCCATCGCGGCGCTCAGTATCAGCGCAGCGGCGACGATCACGAGCGTCGTCGTGGTGGTCGTCGCCGGATCGAGGGCAGGGGCGGGCTGTTTGCTGTGAGTGGTCGACATGGCGGTTCTCCTTGGCCACCATCGTCGCAGCCCGCCGCACAGCCGGCAAAGGAAAAGATTTCGACGACAGGTGAGTGTGGCTCACCTGTTCGCTTCAACGTCGGCGCTCGTGGCCGCCTCGGTGTGTGCGTCGAACCGCTGTGCCTCGTCGACGAGCCAATGCTTGAAATCGTCGAGCTCGGGCCGCCGGACTCCGCTGTCCGCATTCTCCGCGCTGACCAGCCAGTAGGCGGTGCCCGCTGCCACGACCTGCGCGCAAGCCTCGACGAGCGCGCCGCTTGCGAGATCGCTGTCGACCAGCGGCTTGCGGCCAAGCGCGACGCCGAGGCCCATGCTGGCCGCCTCGAACGCGAGCTGGATCGTGTCGACGCGCAAGCCGCCGCCCGTATCGACACCGTCGGTGCTGGTGGCATCGAGCCACGTCTGCCAGTCTTCGCTCGCGGCGTTCACGTGAATCAGCGTCGCGCGTCGCAGGCTCAGGTCGCCACGGTCGTCGCGCAGCGTTGCCAGATAGGCGGGGCTGCACACCGGCACGAAGCGCTCGCCGAACAGGCGTGTCCATGCGGTGCCGGCGACCGGCGCGCGGCTCATGCGAATCGCGAAATCGAAACCGTCGACCGGAAAGCCCACCTGGCGATGCGACGTGTCCACGCTCACGTTGACGTTCGGCCAGCGCGCGCGAAAGCCGGCGAGGCGGGGCAGCAGCCAGCGCGACGCGAAGGTCGGCGCGCAGCTGAGCGCGATCGGCCGATCGGCGCGATGATTAGGCAGACGCTGCGTGCCGATCGCGATCAGCGAAAACGCCTCGGAGACGTACGACAGATAATCCGCGCCAATTGCCGTCAGCGATATGCCGCGCGGCTCGCGCACGAACAGCGCAACGCCGAGCGCCTCCTCGAGTCCGACGATGCCGTGACTGACCGCGCTCGGCGTGACGTTCAGCTCGGCGGCGGCGAGCTTGAAACTTTGATGCCTGCCGGCCGCTTCGAAAAAACGAAGCGCGGGCAGGGGTGGCAGACGAAGCGGCATGTGCGTTCCCCAGGGCGGCCACGTCGCGCGTGGCGCGCGTGACATGTGGCGCAAGCATACCTTGCGGTGACGCTTGACGAGGGCGTCGCCGAACCGTCGGCGCAACTGCCGCAAAAAAACGCCTCTGAAAAATCGAGGTATCCGCATTTGCATGGTTGATACAGTCACAGAGGCTGCGTTGCGGAACTCGACCAACCGCTAGACCGGCAAGGTCGCCCCTATCTGCCGTTTGATGCCGCGCAGCCTGCACGTCTGCTTCCGAGTGCAAAACGGCCGCGAAACACAGAGCACGGGCTCGGCGTTTTGAAGGGCGTTGCGCACCCTGGCGCTGCATAGCGGAGCCCTTGATCTCAATCGAGATTGCCCCGTGCAGCAAATTTATCCGTAGTGGTATATGATGATCATCATGCAAAAGTCATCATTCAATCGAAAAACCGCAAGCCGCAAGGAAATCACGCACGAGCGCATCGTCGAGGTTGCCGCCCGCGCGATTCGGCGCAGTGGCTACGACGGCACGGGAGTGGCCGACATCATGAAGGAGGCTGGCCTGACGCATGGCGGCTTCTACGCGCACTTTCCATCGCGGGAGGCACTGCTTGCCGAAGCGGCCGACCGCGCCGGCGCTGAGGCCGTGGCCTTGTCGGAGCAAATCGCCGCCTCCGTGCCGCAGGAGCAGGCATTGCCGTCCATGGTGCGCGCCTATCTGTCAAAGGAACACCGTGACGCCGTAGAGACGGGCTGTCCGGTCTCTGCCCTTGGCTCGGAGATGCCGCGCCAGGCGCCGGTCGTGCGCCGTGCGGCCACGCGCCGCATCAAGGAAATGATCGATGTCGTCGCGCGCCAGTTGCCCGATTGGGGGCAACCGGGCGCGCATGAGCAGGCACTTTTGACCGTCGCCACCATGGTCGGCACCATGGTGCTGGCGCGCGCCGTCGATGACCCCAAACTGTCGGACAGTCTTCTCGAAGCCGCACTGAATAAATTCGCACCCGCTGATGAGTAATTCGTTTGCCCGGTGTGCGCTTTCGTTGGAATAGAAATATGATGGATATCATATTATGGCGCTCAACTAACCCTGTAAAGACATTTCTCACTACTGGAAAGACATGATGAAAAGCGGAATAGCCGTCGTTACGGGCGCCTCATCGGGCATCGGTGAAGCCACGGCAAGCCTCCTTTCCAAGGCCGGGTACAAGGTCTACGGGACCAGCCGGCGCAGTGCACAAGCCGGCCAGCGGACGTTCGAGATGCTGAGTCTGGACGTGACCAGCGATGCATCAGTCGATGCAGCCGTCGAGGAAGTACTGCGTCTGCACGGCCGCATCGACCTGCTGGTGAACAACGCTGGTTTCGGCGTCGCCCCTGCCGGTGCCGAAGAAAGTTCGCTGGACCAGGCACGTACGATCTTCGATACGAACTTCTTCGGGATCGTCCGCATGACGCGTGCCGTGCTGCCCCATATGCGCCAACAAGGTCGCGGCCGCATTATCAACATCGGCTCGGTGCTGGGTTTCCTGCCCATGCCCTATATGGCGCTATATGCCGCCACCAAGCACGCCGTGGCGGCTTATTCGGAGTCGCTCGACCACGAGTTGCGCACGATGGGTATTCGCGTCTCGGTGATTGAGCCTGCCTACATCAAGACGGCGTTCGACACGAACCTCATGGCGCCCGACGCCCCGCTCGACGCGTACCGCGATGTACGCGCAGCTGTGGAACAGCGAGTCAAGGAAGTGGTCCAGAGCGCTGACGGTCCTGAGGTTGTGGCCGAAACCGTATTGCAGGCCGCTCTCGCGGCTCGCCCGAGACTCCGCTATGCGGCGGGAGGACTCGCCGGTCGTCTGCGATTGCTAAGCAGATTTGCGCCTGCGGGCCTGGTGGATGCCGGCATCCGCAAAGACCTGCGGCTCACAACGTAGGCGGCATGACTTCACGCAACGAGAAAACGGCAAGGAACAACGAATCATGATGAAGGCATTCGTCGTCGATCGATATGGACGCAAGAATGGCATACGAGCCGGCGACATGCCGGAACCGGAACTGCGTGAGGACGATGTATTGATCCAGATTCACGCCGCTGGCGTGAACCCGCTCGATTCAAAGATCAGGGACGGAGAGTTCAAGCTAATTTTGACCTATCGCTTGCCGCTGATTCTGGGCAACGACCTGGCTGGGACCATTGTCCGCGTCGGATCACGCGTGCGGCGGTTTAAGCCGGGCGATGAGGTGTATGCGCGACCGCCCAAAGATCGGATCGGCGCTTTTGCGGAATTCATCGCGATCACGGAAGACGCCGTGGCGCTGAAGCCTCGAGCGCTCAGTATGGAAGAAGCGGCTTCAATCCCATTGGTGGGCCTGACTGCGTGGCAGGCGCTGGTCGAACGAGCACAACTGAAGAAGGGGCAGAAGGTGCTCATACACGCCGGCTCGGGCGGCGTCGGCACCTTGGCTATTCAACTGGCGAAGCACCTGGGCGCAATCGTCGCCACGACAGCGAGCGCCGCAAATGCTGGATGGATGAAGCAGCTCGGTGCGGACATTGTCATCGACTACAAGAAGGATGACTTTGCCGCTGTATTGAAAGACTACGACGTGGTGGTGGATACGCAGGGCGGAAAGACACTCGAAAAATCACTGCAAGTGCTCAAGCCGGGTGGCAAGCTCATCGGAATCGCCGGTCCGCCCGATCCTGAGTTTGCCAGGCAGCTGGGCGCCGCCTGGTTCCTGAGAACGGCGATGCGCCTTCTAAGCTATCGCATCCGAAAGGCGGCAAGACGTCGTGACGTCGGCTATTCGTTCCTCTTTATGCGTGCCGACGGAGACCAGCTAGCCCAGATCGCCAAGCTCGTCGACTCAGCTGCGATAAAGCCTGTGATCGATCGAATTTTCCCGTTCGAATCAACGCGAGAGGCATTGGCTTACGTCGAGACCGGACGAGCAAAGGGTAAAGTCGTGATCAAGATCCGATAGAAGCGAGGGGCCTCCGTTTGCTTCCTGGCAGAGGCAACGGCACTTGCCGGACGGTGAATATCTTTGCGGAGCGTGCAACGCCTTGATTTCAGCCTTTGTAAAGAACCGCGCCAAATGCATTGATGCGTGAATCCAGCGCGCGTCGGCCACCACGGCGGCGTGCGAGACCTTGCAAGGCGAAATCAACCGTGAAATGCGGATACCCAAAAATCGCCGCCAGGACTGTCGATTTTCCGCGGCTTCATGCGTCGTCGCTAGAGGAGGACGGCAAGCGCAAGCGCTCGCTCGCCTTCCGTCCGCTTTTCTCACGATTTCTCACGAGGAGATGGCTGATGGATCACACAGACACCCCAAGTCACACGCTGAAACCAGCCCGCGAACTAGCCGATCTGCCCCCGCGCTTTCCCGGCGAGAGCGCTGAATATCGACGCGCGCGCAATGCGTTGCTGGTCGAGGAGATCGAACTGCGCCGCCAGATCGAGCGCGTCGCCGCGCAGCGCCGCGCGCTGCCGCCGGGCGGCATCGTGCCCGAGGATTACCGCTTCGACGGCGAAACGGGCCCGGTCACGCTGTCGCAGATGTTCGGCGCGCACGACACGCTCGTCATCTACAACTGGATGTTCGGGCCACGACGCGAGCGGCCGTGCCCGATGTGCACGTCGCTGCTGAGCGCGTGGGATGGCGAAATGCCCGATATCCTGCAGCGCGTCGCGTTCGCGGTGGTTGCCCGTTCGCCGATCGAGCGGCTCGTTGCGTTCAAGCAGGAGCGCGGCTGGCGGCATCTGCGGCTCTATTCCTCTGGCGGCAACACGTTCAATCGCGTCTACGGCTTCGAGGATCCCGCTGGTGACGATCTTCCCGCGCTCAACGTATTCACTCGCAGGGACGGCGTTGTGCGGCACTTCTGGGCCGGGGAGATGGGGCCGTCGACCGCGGACCCCGGTCAGGATCCGCGCGGCGCGCCCGATCTGATGCCGCTTTGGACGATCCTCGACACGACGCCGGGCGGCCGCGGCACCGACTGGTATCCGAAGCTGGCGTACTGACCAGCGCCGTTGCAGGACGCTTGAAAGCTACATCTGCGTCTCCGTCGCATGGCTCTGCGCGAGCGCGGTCAACAAAAACGTGCCGACCGCGCTCGCCCGCATCGGCAGGCTGAACAGATAGCCTTGCACCTCGCGCGCGCCGAGCGCCTTCACGACCTCGGCCTGCAACGGCGTTTCGAGTCCTTCCACCACGCACTCGAGTCCGAGATTGCGGCACAGGTCGATCACGGATTTGATGATCTTCTTGGACGCGCTGTTGGTATCGACGTCGGTCACGAAGCTGCGGTCGATCTTGATGGTATCGAACGGCAGCCGATGCACATAGCTGAGGCTCGAATAGCCGGTGCCGAAATCGTCGAGCGACATCCGGCAGCCGGCCTGCTTGAGCATCGTCATCGCGCTATGGGCCTGCTCGAAATCGCGCGTCAACGCGGTTTCGGTGATTTCGAACGTCACGCGATGCGGCGACACGCCGCTCGCGGCGACGATGTCGATCAGGCGACGCGCGCGCGCCGACGTCGAGATATCGATCGCTGACAGGTTGAACGACAGATACAGATCGGCCGGCCAGCGCGCGACTTCGGCGAGCGCCTGGCGCAGCAGCACGTCGGTGATGCCGAGAATCAGCTCGGTACGTTCTGCGATCCGAATGAATTCCTCCGGCCTGACCATGCCGAGCCGCGCGTTGTGCCAGCGGCCGAGCGCTTCGAGACCGATCGGCTGGCGCGAGAGCAGGTCGTAGATCGGCTGGAATTCGAGGAACAGCTCCGCTTCGAGGTCCGCGTGGCGCAGTTCCTGCGTGACGAGGCTCAGGCGCCGCATCCGCGTTTCGTGCTCGGTCGAGAAAATCACCGGCATGCCGCGGCGGTTTTCCTTGCCGACGTAGAGCGCGGCATCGGCACGCTCGAACACCTGCGCGACCGTCGAGCCCGCTTCGGGAAACGCGGCCCAGCCGATCGTGCCCGACAGTTCCGCGACATTGTCTGCGACCTGATACGGCTGACGCAACGCGTCGCAGATGCGCTGCCCCAGCGCGACCAGCGCTTCGGTCGACAGCTTGTGACGCACGATCGCCCCGAATTCATCGCCGCCCAGACGCGCGAACATCAGGCCCGTTTCGCTGAACGACAGGAGGCGCGTGCCGACTTCCTGCAGCACGAGATCGCCGCTCGTGTGACCGTAGATGTCGTTGACCTGCTTGAAGCCGTCCAGATCGATGAGCCCGACGTTGAAACCTCCGCCGGTTTCGAGCGCCTGCTCCGAGATCGCGTGCAGCGACGAGAAGAAGCTGCGCCGGTTCGGCAGGCCGGTCAGACTGTCGAGGTTCGCGAGCCGGTAGTTGTCGTCGCTGAGCTGTTGGGTGTGTTGCTGGCTCACCCGCAGTTCACGTTGCGCGTGCACCGCATCCGCGAACGTGCGCCAGTAAAGCTGGATGACCACCGCGAGCGCGACGCCGACCAGCGTCATGTCGACGGCCATCGCGAAGAACACCGGCGAGCCGATGGACACGAGGAAGCCGGAGAAACTTAGGACGACGATGCAGAGCAGCAGAAGCGCGGGCTTGCGCAGATGGATCAGGCAGAACATGATGCCGACCAGCGTCGTCGCCATATAGAACGCGATGTGCGCCTGCTGGTACGCGCCGCCGTACGGGAACAGCCCCATCGACCAGCTGCTGAACGCCACGCCGAACAGGCCGACCAGCCACATCACGCCGCGCAATTCGCGGACCGCCTGTGCGTCCGTCATCGTACGGTTGCGCCTGCGCCACCAGCGCACGCAGCGAAGCAGGCACAGCACGCCGAGCGCCGCAGGTATGTACAGGGACAGCCAGGCCGGCGCGCTAGCCAGATGCGTCGCCGCGACCGCCGCCGTGTTGACGAGCAGGATGAAATAGAGAAGCGGTATCTGGCGGTTGAACGCATGCAACTGCGCACGCATGAGCTCCCGGTCTCCCTCGATGACCGAAAGCATATTTTTCAATCTCGCTAGCCAAACCATCACCATCCCTTTAACGTTTGCGCGCAAAACGCTGCCGTTTATATCGGCGTTATGCGGATTAACTTGAGCGCACTGATGGGGAGCGCGAGCATCGAAGGTAAAGGTGTGTGAATCCGACGAGGCGCTTACGAATTAGCGTCGGTAAGTACTACCTGGTGGCACGCGTTCGTCGGGCCGGAACCAGACGTTTGTGCCGGATGCCGATGCCAGGACCCTGGCGCGGCGAGCGGCGCGCCAGTTGCAAAGTGGTGAATTTTCACTTTTTGGGTGGCTGGCCGAAGGTTAACTTGCGACGTGTGGCGCAATGACCACTCGCGCGCTTCGTCAGGTGGGCTATCGTGATGGGTAATCCCGCGCAGGCTCGCAGGTCGCGCGCTAAAGCACTGAAATTGCAACGGATTGTGATGCGCGGGGGCGGCGGGCGAGGCGGCGCGCGCGCATAAGCCCGCGATTCTTATGACAGTTTGGGGCGCAAAAACGTCAAATCGCCGCCCCTGCGGTGATACAAGCCTTACACCAAGGGTTTGCGCGAAGGTGCGCCTATGCGTTAGTGTGTCGGTCCCGGCGCCCCAGAAGGGCGCCGATTCCATGATTACCATACGGGAAGTGCTATGAACAAACAGGAACTGATTGATGCAGTCGCCGCAACGACGGGCGAAAGCAAAGCGGCAACCGGCCAGACCATCGACGCGATCGTCGAGGCAGTGACCAAGGCCGTGGTGAGCGGCGATACGGTGCAACTGGTTGGTTTCGGTTCGTTCTCGACCGGCGCGCGTGCAGCACGCGTGGGCCGCAATCCGTCGACGGGCGAAGAGATCCAGATCGCCGCGGCCAAGACGGTGAAGTTCACCGCAGGCAAGGCGTTCAAGGAAGCCGTCAACGCGTCGTAAGCAACGCGCTTCACGGCCCGAGCATTCGCGGTGCGCTTCGCAGCTTCCTGTGAGGCGCGCGCGTGAATGATGCGTCGGGCCTGAGGATCACGCGCTGCCCAACGGCCAGGCGGTTCGCCCGGCGGCTGGCGCGGCGCGTGTGTGTCGCGCTGTCAGCCCGCGCGACGCTTGCGGGTTGCCTCGGCGAGCGTGGCGAGTACCGGTTCGGTTTGCGCCCAGCTCACGCAGGCATCCGTGATCGACACGCCGTAACGTAACGGCACACCGGCCTTCAAATCCTGACGGCCTTCTTCCAGATGACTTTCGAGCATCACGCCGATGATGCGGCTCTCGCGCTCAGCCAGTTGCCGCGCGATATCATCCGCGACCTCGATCTGCCGCAGGTGCGACTTGTTCGAGTTCGCATGCGAGCAGTCGATCATCACCTGCTCGCGCAGACCCGCTGAACGCAGCGCTTCACACGTCGCCTGCACCGACGCGCTGTCGTAGTTCGGCCCTTTCTTGCCGCCGCGCAGAATCACGTGCGCATCGTCGTTGCCGCGCGTTTCGAAGATCGCGGCCATGCCCATTTTCGTCATGCCCATGAACGCGTGGCTCGCGCGCGCCGCGACGATCGCGTCGGCGGCGATCTGCACGCCGCCGTCGGTGCCATTCTTGAAGCCAATCGGGCAGCTCAACCCCGATGCGAGCTGCCGATGACTCTGGCTCTCGGTCGTGCGCGCGCCGATCGCACCCCACGCGATCAGATCGGCGATGTATTGCGGGCTCAGCAGGTCGAGGAATTCGGTCGCGGTCGGCAGGCCCAGACCGTTGATGTCGAGCAGCAACTGCCGCGCGCGACGCAGGCCTTCGTTGATGCGGAAGCTGCCGTCCAGACGCGGATCGTTGATATAGCCTTTCCAGCCCACCGTCGTGCGCGGCTTCTCGAAGTACACGCGCATCACGATCAGCAGGTCGTCCTTGTAGTGATCGGCGGCGGCCTTCAGCTTGCGCGCGTATTCGATCGCCTGGTCGTGATCGTGAATCGAGCAGGGACCGACGATCAGCACGAGGCGGTCGTCGCGGCCGTGCAGAATGTCGGCGATTTCCACGCGGGTCTTCTCGACCAGCGTCTGCACCGTGGGAGGCACCGGTAGCTCGTCCTGCAGCAGCGCGGGAGAAATCAACGGACGGACCGCGCCGATGCGCACGTCATCGATGCGTGTGGTGTCCTGGGTGGCGTCGGCCGAGCCGACTTCCTGATCGTGCAGGGGGTTGTCGAGGGCGCTCAAGGTGTTCTCCGCAATCGGTTGGTGAGGCGGCCTTGCCGCCTGATCATGCGAGCGTCGCCGCGACGAGGGCGCGCGGGCGCTGCGTGGGTTTGACGTGGGATGCGCTGGCGCGATTATGACACCCGCGCCGGCCTGCTGGCATGCGGGCAGGCGGCGCGGCGGATTCAGAGCTTCTGGATCAATGCCATCGCGGCGGCCGGATTGCGCTCCTTGAAGCCGCTGATCACATACAGGTAGACGTCGCGCCCGGCGGCTTTCGCAGGCGGCTCCGCGCAGGTCTCGAGATCGTCCGGCGTGGTGCCGGCGGCGAGCTGGCGCACGCGCTCGGCCCATGCGCCGAGCGCTTTGGTCGAATAGCCTTTGGCCTCGCTGTCGCTCGTGCCCATGATGCGCGCATAGACGAACGGCGCCGTGAGATCGGCGATCTGCGGATACTCGCTGTCGGCCGCGAGCACGACCGCGACCTTGTGCTTGCGCGCGAGTGCGATGAATTCCGGGGTCCTGAACGAGTCGTGGCGAACCTCGACCGCATGGCGCAGCGTCTGTCCTTCGATGCTCGCGGGCAGCAACTTCAGAAAGGCCTCGAAATCGGCGGCGTCGAATTTCTTGGTCGTTGCGAACTGCCAGTTGATCGGCCCAAGCTTCTGCTTGAGCAGCAGCACGCCGCTCGCGAAGAAGCGCTCGATCGTTTCGCCCGCTTCGGCAAGCACCTTGCGGTTGGTCGCGTAACGCGGCGCTTTCAGCGAGAACACGAAATCGTCGGGCGTTTCCTGATACCACTTCTCGTAGCTGGTTGGCTTCTGCAAACCATAAAACGTCCCATTGATTTCTAGCGACGTCAGATGCCGGCTCGCATATTCGAGTTCGCGGCTTTGCGTGAGGTCCTCGGGGTAAAACGGCCCGCGCCACGGCGCGTAGGTCCAGCCGCCGATGCCGACGCGAATGCGTGCGGAGGACCCGGATTGGGACGAGGCTTTCGTCGGCGCTTTCTTTCTGGCGCCCGGCTTGTTGCTTTCCTTCGCGCTTTTCACTGCGGGCACTTGGGCTCTCCTTCCGGCTGCGGCGGGAAAGCTCGTAGATTAGTCGTTTTTCGGTTGGCGCGCGGCATTGGCTTCGTCGAAACGACGGCTCGCTTCGGCCACTTCCACGCGAAAGCGCTGCAACGCACTGAGCGCGAGGTCAGGCGGCGTCAGCGCGGCCCACAGCACGTCGATCAGCTGATCGGCGGTCGCGTCGATATCGATCTGCCGGTTAGTCAGCGTCGCGTCCCATAACACGTGCTCCATCGGCCCGAACACCATAGAGCGCAACAGGCGCAGCGGCATGTCGGCACGAACCTCGCCGCTTTGCTGGCCTTGTGCGAGCACGCGCATCAACGGCGCGGTGTAGCGGCGCTGCAGTTCGGTCAGCGCTTCGCTCAGTTCGTGCTGACGCGCGCGGCCTTCTGACAGCACGAGCGCGCACAGGTCGGTGCCGTTCACGAGCATGAGCCGCAGATGCATGCGCACGATGAACGAAAACTGCTGGCGCACACTGCCGTCGCGCGGCAGGCCCGCTTCGATCGCGTCGATGATCTCGTCGTACCAATCGCCGATTACACGAGCGCACAGCTCGCGTTTGCCGCGGAAATAGCTGAACACCGTCGCCTCCGAAATACCAAGGCGCTGCGCGATTTCGGCGGTCGTCGCGCGTTCGTAGCCCTTTTCGGAGAACACGTCGCGTCCCGCCTGAAGGATCTCCTTCACGCGCTGCTGCGACTTGCGCCCGGCCGGCTGGCGACGCGAGACAGGTAATCCGGCCTTCTCGGCAACCGTCATATGAGTCAGATTCAGTTTATTGCTGCGGTTTGGGGCTCGCGGCGGCGTTCGTGCGTCGCTTTCATGCCCGATGAGCGCGATCGTAGCACCGAATCCGCCGGCTGGCGCGGGTTTGTGAATTTTCTGAGTAACACTCAAAACTACCTATTGACGCTTACGTCAATCTGGCGTGAAATGCGCCTTGACACGTTTTCGCGTGCCGCTTCGCGTTCCATGAGCGGCCGCCCACGAACTCAGGAGACACCGCAATGCCCAACCTGCCCGGTTTGCAGTTCCCGCTCGGCGAAGAGATCGAAATGCTGCGCGACAGCGTTGCGTCGTTCGCCGCCAAAGAAATCGCGCCGCGCGCGGGGGAAATCGATCGCACCGATCAGTTTCCGATGGACCTGTGGCGCAAGTTCGGCAATCTCGGCGTGCTCGGCATGACGGTCTCCGAAGAGTACGGCGGCGCGAACATGGGCTACACCGCGCACATGGTCGCGATGGAAGAAATCTCGCGGGCGTCGGCATCGGTGGGCCTCTCGTATGGCGCGCATTCGAACCTGTGCGTGAACCAGATTCATCGCAACGGCACCGAGGCGCAGAAGCGCAAGTATCTGCCGAAGCTCGTGTCGGGCGAGCACGTCGGCGCGCTGGCGATGAGCGAGCCGAACGCGGGTTCGGACGTGGTCAGCATGAAGCTGCGCGCCGAGAAGAAGGGCGATCGCTACGTGCTGAACGGCACCAAGATGTGGATCACCAACGGCCCCGATTGCGACACGCTCGTCGTCTATGCGAAGACCGATCCCGAAGCGAATTCGCGCGGCATTACCGCGTTCATCGTCGAGAAGGGCATGAAGGGTTTCTCGGTCGCGCAGAAGCTCGACAAGCTCGGCATGCGCGGCTCGCACACCGGCGAACTCGTGTTTCAGGACGTCGAAGTGCCGGAGGAAAACATCCTCGGCCAGTTGAACGGCGGCGTCAAAGTGCTGATGAGCGGTCTCGACTACGAGCGCGCGGTGCTCGCGGGCGGCCCGACCGGCATCATGGTCGCGGTGATGGACGCGGTCGTGCCGTATATCCACGACCGCAAGCAGTTCGGCCAGTCGATCGGCGAATTCCAGCTGATCCAGGGCAAGGTCGCCGATCTGTACACGACCTTGCAGGCATGCCGCGCGTATCTGTACGCGGTGGGTCGCCAGCTCGACACGCTCGGCAACGATCACGTTCGCCAGGTCCGCAAGGACTGCGCGGGTGTGATTCTATACACGGCGGAAAAAGCGACATGGATGGCTGGCGAAGCGATCCAGATTCTCGGCGGCAATGGCTATATCAACGAGTATCCGGTCGGGCGTCTGTGGCGCGATGCGAAGCTTTATGAAATCGGTGCGGGCACGAGCGAGATTCGTCGCATGCTGATCGGCCGGGAGCTGTTTGCCGAAACGCTGTGATGCAAGTGCGCGTGAGCCCTATCAATACGCGGCACTTTGGAGAAGCCACGTCATGCCGATCATCGAATCAAAACTGAACCCACGCTCGGACGACTTCCGCGCGAACGCGGCGGCGCTCGAAGCGCTCGTCGCCGATCTGCGCGCGAAGATCGAGCAACTCGCGCAGGGCGGCGGCCAGGCTGCGCGCGACAAGCACACGAGCCGCGGCAAATTGCTGCCGCGCGACCGGATCGCGTACCTGCTTGATCCGGGCACGCCGTTTCTCGAACTGTCGCAACTCGCCGCGTACGGCATGTATAACGACGACGCGCCGGGCGCCGGCGTGATCACCGGCATCGGCCGCATCGCGGGACAGGAGTGCGTGATCGTCTGCAATGACGCGACCGTGAAGGGCGGCACCTACTATCCGGTCACCGTGAAGAAGCACGTGCGCGCGCAGGAAATCGCCAGCGAAAACCGCTTGCCGTGCGTGTACCTCGTCGACTCGGGCGGCGCAAATTTGCCGAATCAGGACGACGTGTTTCCCGATCGCGATCACTTCGGCCGCATCTTCTACAACCAGGCGAATCTGTCGGCGGCGGGCATTCCTCAAATCGCGGTCGTGATGGGCTCGTGCACCGCGGGCGGCGCCTATGTGCCCGCGATGAGCGACGAGTCGATCATCGTCAAGAACCAGGGGACGATTTTTCTTGGCGGTCCGCCGCTCGTCAAAGCCGCGACCGGTGAAGTGGTCAGTGCCGAAGATCTCGGCGGCGGTGACGTGCATACGCGTCTGTCGGGCGTTGTCGATCATCTCGCGCAGAACGATGCGCATGCGCTCGGGATCGCGCGCAGCATCGTCGGCAATCTGAATCGCGTCAAGTCGGCGCCGCTCGTATTGCAGGAGCCGAAGCCGCCGCGCTACGACACGCAGAGCATCTACGGCGTGATTCCGGTCGATACGCGCAAGCCGTTCGATATCCGCGAGGTCATCGCGCGCATCGTCGACGATTCCGCATTCGACGAATTCAAGGCGCGCTACGGCACGACGCTCGTGACGGGCTTCGCGCATATCTGGGGGCATCCGGTCGGCATCATCGCGAACAACGGCATTCTGTTTTCGGAGTCGGCGCTAAAGGGCACGCACTTCATCGAGCTGTGCTGCCAGCGCAAGATTCCGCTCGTGTTTCTGCAGAACATCACCGGCTTCATGGTCGGCCGCAAGTACGAAAACGAAGGCATCGCGAGGAACGGCGCGAAAATGGTCACCGCAGTGGCGACCGCGAAGGTGCCGAAGTTCACGGTGATCATCGGCGGCTCGTTCGGCGCGGGCAACTACGGCATGTGCGGCCGCGCGTATTCGCCGCGCTTCCTGTGGATGTGGCCGAACGCGCGCATCTCGGTGATGGGCGGCGAGCAGGCGGCATCGGTGCTCGCGACGGTCAAGCGCGACGGCATCGAAGCGAAGGGCGGCAGCTGGAGCGCGGAGGAAGAAGAGGCCTTCAAACAGCCGATCCGCGACCAATACGAGCATCAGGGCCATCCGTACTACGCGAGCGCGCGTCTGTGGGACGACGGCGTGATCGACCCCGCGCAAACGCGGGACGTGCTCGGACTTGGTTTATCGGCGGCGATGAACGCGCCGATCGAAGACACGCGTTTCGGCGTGTTCAGAATGTGATGACCCACGACGCCACGATGCGACCTCGCAACGCAAAGGAGTACTCCGCATGCAATTCGAAACGCTGAAGGTCGAGATTGCCGGCCCGATCGCGACGGTCACGCTGAATCGTCCGGAGGTTCGCAACGCGTTCAACGAAACGATGATTGCCGAGCTGACCGCCGCATTCACCACGCTCGACACGCTCGACGACGTGCGCGCGGTCGTGCTCGCCGCGAACGGCAAGGCGTTCTGCGCGGGCGCCGACCTGAACTGGATGAAGAAAATGGCCGGCTACTCGGATGACGAGAACCGCGCCGATGCAATGCGGCTCGCGGGCATGCTGTCAGCGGTGTATCACTGCAACAAGCCGGTGATCGCGCGCGTAAGCGGCGATACGTACGCGGGCGGCATGGGCCTGATTGCTGCGTGCGACATCGTCGTCGCGGTCGACAGCGCGCACTTCTGCCTGTCCGAAGCACGGCTCGGGCTGATTCCCGCGACGATCGCGCCGTACGTGATTCGCGCGCTCGGCGAGCAGGCGTCGCGGCGCTACTTCGTCAGCGCCGAGGCGTTTGACTGCGCGACTGCATTGCGCCTCGGTCTGGTCAGCGAGGTGGTCACCAGTGCCGAGCAGCTCGACGCGACCGTCGCGCAACTCGCGCAGACGCTGTGCGCGAACGGCCCGCAAGCGGTGCGCGCCTGCAAGCGGCTAGTGCAGGACATCGCGGGTCGCGAGCTCAGCGACGCGCTGATCGAGGACACCGCCGCACGCATTGCGAAGACGCGGGCTGGCGCCGAGGGCCGCGAAGGCGTCGCGTCGTTCCTCGAAAAACGCACGCCGGGCTGGCGCAACTGAGACGCCCCGCTAACAACAATCGCCGCGTACCGCCTATTTCATCGAGACACTCATGTTCAACAAGATCCTGATCGCCAACCGGGGCGAGATTGCGTGCCGCGTCGCCGCGACCTGCAAGCGGCTCGGCATCGCGAGCGTGGCCGTCTACTCCGACGCGGACGCCAACGCGAAGCACGTCGCCGCCTGCGACGAAGCGGTTCATATCGGCGGCTCGACGGCGGCGCAAAGCTATCTGCGCATCGAGCGCATCCTCGAAGCCGCGCGTGCGACCGGCGCGCAGGCCGTGCATCCGGGCTACGGCTTTCTTTCGGAAAACGAGGACTTCGCGCATGCGTGCGAAGCGGCCGGCATCGTCTTTATCGGACCGCCGGTCGAGGCGATTGCCGCGATGGGCTCGAAGGCCGCTGCGAAGGCGCTGATGCACGCGGCCGCGGTGCCGCTCGTGCCCGGCTATCACGGCGACGACCAGGACCCGCAGCTATTGCAGCGCGAGGCGGACGCGATCGGCTATCCGGTGCTGCTGAAGGCGAGCGCGGGCGGCGGCGGCAAGGGCATGCGCGTGGTCGAGCGCAGCGCGGACTTCGCGGCCGCGCTGCTGTCGTGCAAGCGCGAGGCGGCGAGCAGCTTCGGCAACGATCGCGTGCTGATCGAGAAGTATCTGACGCGGCCGCGTCACGTCGAAGTCCAGGTGTTCGCCGATCAGCACGGCGGCGCGGTCTATCTGTTCGACCGCGACTGCTCGGTGCAGCGGCGCCATCAGAAAGTGCTCGAGGAAGCACCCGCGCCGGGGCTGTCCGCCGAGGTCAAGCGCGCGATGGGCGAATCGGCCGTGGCCGCGGCGCGTGCGGTCAATTACGTCGGCGCGGGTACGGTCGAATTCATCATGACGCCGACCGGCGAGTTCTATTTCATGGAGATGAACACGCGGCTGCAGGTCGAGCATCCGGTCACCGAGATGGTGACGGGGCAGGACCTCGTCGAATGGCAACTGCGCGTCGCCGCGGGCGAGGCGCTGCCGCTTACGCAGCAGCAGCTGAAGTTCGACGGCCATGCGATTGAAGCGCGCATCTACGCCGAGCATCCTGCGCGCGGCTTTCTGCCGTCCACGGGCATGCTCAAGCATCTGCGCATGCCCGAAGGCGTCGAGTTCGCGATCGACGCGGCCGGTCTCGGCGAGCCGGGCCGCAAGGCTCCTGTGCGCATCGACAGCGGCGTGCGCGAGGGCGACACGATCACGCCGTTCTACGATCCGATGATCGCCAAGCTGATCGTCCACGGCGCGACGCGCGAGGAGGCGTTGGCGCGGCTCGCACGCGCGCTGCATGGGTGCGAGGTCGTCGGGCCGCATACGAACGTCGAGTTCCTGCGGCGCATCGTCGCGAGCGAGCCGTTCGCGAGCGGTGACCTCGACACCGGTTTGATCGAGCGTCATCACGATGCACTATTCGCGCCGGCGCAGAAGCCGTTCAAGGAAGCGCTCGCGCTTGCGTGCGCCGCGCTGCTGACGCGCGAGGGCGGCACCGCGCACGGCGCGTCGCCGTGGGATGCGCTGTCGCACTGGCGGCTCAATAGCGGTTACACGCAAACGCTCGGCTGGCGCATGATCGACGACGGTGCCAACGAAGACAGCGACGCCCCGTTCATGGTCGTGTTCGCGCGCAGCGGTGACACGCAAGCGCTCGTGCAAACACTCGAACACGACGGCGTGCGTGAGGACTTCACATGGTCGGTAGGCACAGGCGACCACGAATTCCGCGCGACGATCGGCGATGCGCGTGTGACGGGGCGCGTGTTCGTCGACGGCGACAGGTTCCATGTGTTCTGCCACGGCGAGACGCTTGCATTCGAGTGGCAGAACCTGCTCGCGCATGCCGCGGATGCCGAGCACGGCGAAGGCCGTCTGACCGCGCCGATGCCGGGCAAGGTGATCGCTGTGCTGGTCGAGCCCGGCGCGGTGGTCGAGAAGGGCGCGCCGCTGATCGTGATGGAAGCGATGAAGATGGAGCATACGATCGGCGCGCCGGCGGCCGGTACGATCGCCGAGGTGCTGTATGCGGTCGGCGATCAGGTCGCCGACGGTGCCCAGCTGCTGGTGCTCGACGTGCAGCAGGCGAGTGAATAAGCGAGGGTATCGATCAGCCTAGCCGCTTGTAGCCCGCGGCGCGCGCCTGGCTTTCGAGCTCGCCGATGCGCGCGTAGTCGGTGAGCGGCAGCGTCGAAAAGCCCCTTAAGCGCAGGCGTTTTGCGCGCTCGGGGCGAATGTTCAGCGTCTCGTTCAGCGCGCGGCGCAACGCGGCGATCGTGGCCGGCGGCACATTGGCCGCGGCGATCAGCGGCAAGCCCGGCGACGCGGGCGGTCATGCCGATCGCGCGCACGCGCCGCGCCAATTCGGGCAGCACATCGCAGACGAAGGCGAAGGTCACGCAGTCGATCGCGGCGACGTCCGCGCGATTGTCGGCAACCGCTCGCAGCGAGCCGAGATGTGATCCCGTGCGCAGCACCGCGCCGAAAAACATGCCGGCGCGCGCGAGCGGCGCGACCGCGTGCCGGAACGCGTTCATGCCGCTGTTCGAATCGTCCTGGTTGTAGGCGGCGCGCGAGCCGCGGCACGAGGCGAGCGTGTCGAAGCGCGCGTCAGCGCGCGTGACCAGTACGCTCGAGTAATGTGCGCCGTCGCAGCCGGGCGCATCGAAGCAGGGTGTCGCGATCAACTGGACCTGCTCGTGCAGACCCTTCATCAGCGGATAACCACAGGTCTGCGAGATCAGCAGGTTCGGGCGCCGCCAGAAGCCGTGCAGTTCCTCGTCCGGTTCGACGATGCGGCACGCGGGCTTGACCCGGCGCAGCACGTCGTCGAGCCACCCGCGCCATTCGAGGTCGAGCGCGGGCGTGACGTTGTACATCGGCAGGGCAGCGATCCAGTTCATGAAGGCGCTTCTCGAACGCCTAATGTCTGACCAGTTTGAATTCGTCGAGACCGAGCCGCACCGGCTCGCTCGGCGTGAACTGCCATTGCTGCGCGGCAACGGAGAGAATCTCGTCCTGCGCATCCTCGAACGCGACCAGCAGGTCCTGCTTGCGACGGCTCGCGGCGCCGCAGAACTCTACCAGCGCGTCGGCGCTGACTTCGAAAATCTGCGCGCGATCGTCGCAGCACACGCGGAACGCGACGGTCTCGCATTCCGTCACACAGGGCCGGAACCCCTCATCGACATAGACCGACATGGCGATCTCCTTCAGACGCCTGAATCGACAGGATGACAAACTGCGCCTGCCAGGTATGTGGGAGAACCGGCATTAACGGCCAAATGCCCGGTGCCGCGGCGTAAACCGCGGCGGGCACTGTTCAGAGGGCGCTTAAATCCGGCGGTATCGACGCGCGAACTGCTCGCTTTGCGTCCGCGATCTGCTACCGATCGCCGTAGGTCTCCACTTTACGATGAGCACGAATTTCGTGCAGACGATGAGTCCGGGACGTTGAGCCGGCGGATCAGCGGACCTAGTGTCGTCGCCTGAATCAGCAGGCTGAACACGACGACCAGATAGGTGACGCCGATGAACATTTCGCGTCCATGAAACTCCGGCAGCGACAGCGCGAGCGCGATCGAGATGCCGCCACGCAGCCCGCCCCATGTCAGCACGACAGCCGAATGCGGATTGAGCCGCCGGAAATTCTGCAGCGCGAGCAGCGGAATCGCCACACTGACGCCGCGCGCGAGCAGCACGACCGGAATCGCCGCGAGCCCGAGCCAGATGATCTCGACGTGCAGCGACAGCGCGATGATCTCGAGCCCGATCAGCCCGAACAGCACGAGATTGAGCAGCTCGTCGAGCAGGTCCCAGAAGTTGAACAGATGCTCGCGCGTCTTCTCCGACATCGACGTCGAGGCGCCGTGATTGCCGATCACGAGCCCCATGATCACGACCGCGAGAGGCGCGGACACGTGCAGCGCTTCGGCGAGACTATATCCGCCGGTAGCGAGCGCGAGCGTGATCAGGATCTCGACCGGATAGCTGTCGATGCCCCGCAGCAGAAGCGACGCACCGAAGCCGAGCGCGGCGCCGAGCACGAGCGCGCCCGCGACTTCGCGCAGCAGATCGAATGCGATCGCGCCCGCGGAAAACTCGTTCGCGCCGGTCGCGAGCCCGACCAGCGTGACGAACGCGACGACGGCCGTGCCGTCGTTGAACAGCGATTCGCCGGTGATCTTGGTTTCGAGGCTTTCGGGCGCCGCCGCGAGCTTGAGGACGCTCAGCACGGCGATCGGATCGGTTGGCGAGATCAGCGCGCCGAACGCGAGACACCACAGCAGGCTGACCGGGTGGCCGATCCATTGCGCCGCGTAGTAAATGCCGAAGCCGACCACCGCGATTGAAATCAACACGCCGATCGTTGCGAGCATCAGCACAGCGCGCCGCTGCGTGCGCATCTTCGACAGATCGACGTGCAGCGCGCCGGCGAACAGCAGCAGGCTTAGCAGGCCGTGAAACACGATGTCGGCGAAATCGATCTGCACGACGATCTTGCGCGCGGCGATCACCATCGCCGGATAGTAGAAGCCGAGCGCTGAAATACCGACGCAGACGACGAGCCCGACCGCGGTGATGCCGAGCGTGTCGGGCAATTTGATGAACCGATAATTGAGGACGCCGAACAGCGCGACGATGGTGAATAGCACACCGGTAATCTGGAAGACGCTCATCGTGTACGCTCCACCGCTTCGGGACGGCGCAAACGTGCGATGGCGGTGACACCGAAGTGGCTCGCGCAACAAAGCACGAAAAAAGAAAGCAGAAACAGCTGCCACGATTGCGGCATTGGACCAGCGGAATATTTCACCAGCAATTCCTTATTCAAGACTATTCAATTTGATAAGCAGTCTGCGATCTGTAATAGCATGTGCGTCGCAGCGTACTTTTAAGATACGAGTGGATGACGGCGAACCGGGGGCTGCGCGGTTCGCCAAAGAAGCGCCATGATGGGTAAAGGCAGTCATCGGACTACTGATTTACCAACCGAGTTCCAGTCTTTATTTTTGAGGTAGGACTTTTTATTTTGAGATGTCTCAATGCGTGCGCGCTGGCATCTCGAGGGCAGGGAAAGCCCTGACCGAAAATTGCCCAGGATATGACAATTTTTGACAAATGTCAGTCGAGATTGATGCAGCATGAGCACTTTGCGAAATGCTGTTGTGTAGCAAAGTCTGAAGACGGAGAAACTTATGGAGCAAACCTATCGATATCGGGGCTTTGACATCGTGGTCAACGCACTGCGCGCTACCGATACGACCACGCATGCGGGCGACGCCACGGCGCAGCGCGCATATATGGCGGGCGTCACGTTGAAGACGCGGCTGATCGGCGACGAGTGGTCGACTGCGTTTCGCGTGGGGCCGGTGGCCGTTCGTTCATCGACCGATCTGCGGGAAGTGCTCGCGGCTGGATTCGCGGCCGGCACTCAGGTCGTCGATGACGTGCTGAGCGTGATGGGCGACCGGGTCAAGCGCAGGGCAGCCTGAGATCTACACCGACCGACATACACAAGCATCTCAAACAAAAATGATGAGGTGTTTGGGGCTTGTTATTTGTGTCGGTCGTGTGAACCGGAGTGAAAAGAAGCCGACGAGTAAATAATGATTATTCGAAAATCTTTTCTGTATGCCGGTATTGTCTCCGTTGTTGTGGGCTGCGATCTCGACCTATGTCAACCTATTTCAGGACGGGTCACCTCAAAGAAAAAAGCCTCGAACGCGCGGAGCGAGCGAGGCTGAAAGACAGACTCCCTGCCTGTCTGGGGAGGTCGATCGGACCCGTGATCGACTTTCCCACTATAGACAGAATCGGGCGAGCAATTGTGAACAAATGTCGCATCTATGCCCGTTGCGCGGATCATCCTCGTCCCTGCATCCGTCTTTTCAAATGCAGCCGCCCCGGCGGCTCGAAATACGTCCCGAAGCGCACGAGCCCGGCCTTCTGCAAATGGCAGGTCATTTCGAAGCTGACCAGCACGCCTGGGTCGTCGTCCTCGAGGATGTCGATGTCGATCGCGCGAATTCGTGGTTCATATTTCAGCAGCGTCGCTTCCATCTGCTGCTTCAGCGCGTGCGCCGACGACGGCAGAGCCCTGTAGATGTTCGTCATGTCCGGCAGGCCATAGTCGGGCAGGTGCTTCAACGCGCCCGCGCGCGTGTTCAGAATGCGCCGCACGTTCTGCTGGACGCTCAGGCATTCGAGCGTGCGGTCGTCGTATGCGTCGAGCGGCTCGCCGCGGATCTGGCCGAGCAGCATGTCGTAGAGAGACGGTCCGGCCGGCATCGTATGGCGCTCCGTCAGGCGATCGTCGTGTGTTCAGCGACGGCTTGATCGCGCGTCTTATGCGGATCTGCTTAAAAGCGACCGAACGCTGCTCGCCCGGGACCTGCAGGCGAGCATGGCATCGGTGCTGAATCCTGGCGCGTCGACGAACCTGTCGCAGCCGATGCAAGCCGATACGAAATTTGTGGCGGTCGTCGCGTTCTATCGCAACCCGGGCAACGGGGATGGCTGGAAGTATGTGATCGCGAAGAAGAATCTCGACGCGGACAAGCCGCTGAAGATCTCGCTGATGGATCAGATTCTGGTGACGGATTGGAGTGTGGCCCACGATTGAATGAGCCGCCGGCTCAACCCGCGCAACCCGGATGGCCCGGTAGCCCCAATGCCGAGTCGCCCTTTGCCAGCCTCAAGGCTTCTTCGAGCGTCGCAAAGGGGCTTTGCTCAGACCGTCCGCTACCCCTTTTGCGTGCGCAGCAATAGCGAAAAGCGCTGCATATGTACGACAACGCGGCGCGCATACCCTTTTCCTCCCCCGCTGTACCGCCACAGCGCGGCGTTGACGTCGCCCCCAGAGGCGTCGAGGCAATCGCGCAATATCGACGAGCCGATCCGGATATTGACGGCGGGATCGTCGAGTTCCTTGACGCTAGCGAACGCGTGCGGATGGGCGGCAGGCAGTATCTGCATCAGCCCGCGGGCACCGATCGCGCTCACCGCGTGCGGGTCGAAGCCGGATTCGACAGCCATCACCGACAACAGCAGAATAGGGGACATCGAATAGCGGTTCGCTTCGGTCAGGACGGCTTGAGCAATCTTCAACGAGTCACCCGCCGATATGCGAAATTGCGCGCGCAACGCGGCGACGATGTCGTCGGGACTCGAAAAAGGATGAGCCTCGGTCGCCTCGGGGGCATCTGATGTTTGCGCATGTGCGTAGTGCAAGAGGCTGCAAAGTGCGAGGGCCGCCGTCATTAAGGCAAGCCGCAATAGCGTATATTTCCAGCGTGCCTTGGCATCGGCATGTTTTTGTGCGTGCATATGATCAGGGATGAGCCTGGATGCAAGCACTGTAAAGACGATATTGTTGAAGTCTTCAAAAAAAATCAGTAGTGCGCGTAAAAAGGGCGTAAATACCTGGGGCGTTCCAGACACTTCGGTCGAGACAGCACCGACAGCGCCGACGCGAACTGGACATCGCCGACCGACGGAGGCAACTTCTGCGCGGCGTGAGCAAGCCTTCAGGCAGCAGCAGCCACATGCGCAGCCGTTCCTTGGTGTGGCTCGCTTGCGTCTGCGCGTTCTGATTGAATCCTGCGCGAGCATCAGACGGTTGATCGCACCCGGTGCCTGAGGATCGTCGCGCGTGGAGACAAACACCGGCTCATTCCGGGAATAACCACGGCATCTCCACGGTCTTGCAGGTGAGACTGGCGGAAGATGGGTGATCCAATGAATATCGTCGATATGGCCCGTGCATCGGGAGGGAGCATCATCCAGGCGGCGTTTGACCGTCACGTGACCCACGACACTACCGGGACGTTCGCATGACGGTACGGATGCAAGCCGTTCTGCGGCGGTTCCAACTCGGCTCCGGCGTGGTGTTGCTGGTCTATCTCTTTCTGCATCTGCTCAATCACGCGCTCGGAATCTGGTCGCTCGAACTTGCCGGACGCGGTCTGCTGCTAGCGCTATGGCTCTGGCGTAGCGCACCCGGAACGATCGCGTTGTATGGTGCGGCCGCGCTACATTTTGCGTTGGCCCTACGAACGATATACGCGCGCCGTCACTGGGCGTTGCCTCTCGCTGAGTGGGTGCGTCTGTGGGCAGGACTGAGCCTGCCGCTGTTGCTGATCCGCCATGCGGTGACGACCCGGCTCGCGTCCTCGCTCTATGGCTTCGAACCTGACTATGAGCGCATCGTCGTCCAGCTACTGATGAGTGGTTCGCAGGGTTTGCAGCTTGCGCTGCTCGCGCCCGGATGGATACACGGATGCCTCGGGCTCTGGTTTCGCTTGCGTCACTTCCCGTGGGCGCTGCGCATGAAACCCGTGCTGTTGACATGGGTCATCCTGTTGCCATTGCTATCCGCGGCAGGCTTTGCACGGATGATGCGAACCGTCGAGGCGAAGAGGGCCATCCTTGCGGCTCCCGATCCAAAGCTGACTGCGCATCAGTTCGCACTGAACGCCTGGCGTCACGATCTCGTGGCCTTATACCTGGCTCTGGTCATCGGCGCGTTCGTCGTAGGCCAATTGCGCAACGCGCTTGAACGCCGAAGCTTGCGGGAGCGTTCGGTGAGTTCGTGATAGCACGATACCGTTGTGCGAAACGCGAAGCCCGGGAATATCCAGCGAGAAGTCTGCGTCTACCTGATGTGCATCGAGCAACTCTCACGATCTGACGAAACAGTCCGCAGTGAATGCCGGTGCGCGAATCCATCCTCAGGTTATCAGGAGTGCAACATGAAAACGGAATCGATGAAACAGTACGCGGGTTCACCGCTACTCAGATTCGTGATCGCTGGCGTGATGTTGACGGCGTACGGCGCGAGCGTGGATGCGCAAACCGTGTCGGGGTCCGAGCCTCATCAAGTCACCCGCGCGGAAGTGATGCACGAACTCGAGGAACTGGAAGCGGCGGGATACAACCCGTCGATGGGCGATGATGGTTCGTATCCCGCCGATATTCAGGCGGCGGAAGCAAAGGTGGCCGCCAGACATCGAGCGGAAAGTGCAGCGGTGATGAGCGGAGGGCAGGGCGGGCAAATGGTGCGCACGCATTGACGGATCGCGTCTCAGCCGGCCGCGGAGACGGATACGGAACCCTCGCAATGCACGAGCTTCTCCGCATCCGTCGGCATCGTCAAAAAGAACCCTTGCACATAGTCGCAGCCCGCTTCGCGTAGGGCATGCAACTGTTGATTCGTTTCGACACCTTCTGCCGTCACCTTGATGCCGAGTTCGTGCGACATCTGAATGATGCCGCGGACGATTGACGTGGCCGCCGCGTCGCGGCCCAGTCTTGCCGTAAATGAGCGGTCAATCTTGACGATGTCCGGCGAGAAATCGGCCAGATAGCGCAGGCTCGAGTACCCCGTGCCGAAATCGTCGATGGCGATGCGCACGCCAAGGCGCTTGAGCGCCATCAACGTGGCTTGAGCGAGTGAGGAGTTTTCCATCAGCGCGCTTTCAGTCAGTTCGATTTCAAGGCGGCCCGGCGACACCTGGTGTTTTCGCAGCGCCTCGTTGACTATGGCGACAAGGGAGTCATCCCTGAGTTGACGAGCAGACACGTTCACCGACATGGAGAGCTTTTTTCCTCCGGCGGTCTGCCAGATGGCCAGTTGCGCGAGGGCCGCGTCGATGATCCACGTCCCGACTTCGACGATGAACCCGCTTTCTTCCAGTATGGGGATGAAGCTGCCGGGAGCCACCAACCCTCGCGCTGGATGATTCCATCGAACGAGTGCTTCGACGCCTTTCACCGCCAGAGAGGCTGGCTCGTGAATACCCTGGAAATGAAGGACAAACTGGTTCGACGCCAGCGCCGTAGGCAGATCGCGCTCCAGTTCGAAATCCCCTAGTAGAGCGCTGGACGCTTTGTCGGCAAACCTGAAGGCGTTGCGACCACCTCTTTTCGCCGCATACATGGCGATATCCGCGCTGGTCAGGAGCGCCTCGTGGTCTCGACCGTGCTCAGGAAAGATCGATATGCCGATCGACGCCGTGACGAATGGCGCAGCGTGGTCCTTTCGAACGTCGTTTGAAAACCGGTTGAGCAGAGACTGCGCCATCGTCGCCAGCGTGGCCTTGTCGTTCTCGACGATGACCGCGAACTCGTCGCCGCCGAGGCGCGCCACGCATGCATCGGGAGGAAGTGCTCCCTGAATGACTTTCGCGATGTCCTTCAACAGGCGGTCGGCGGCTGTATGGCCGAGCGTATCGTTGAGGACTTTGAACCGGTCGAGGTCGACGAACATGAGACCGAAGGCGACGTTCTGCCTGCAAAGCGATTTCATGCGGCGGACCAGGGCGCCGCGGCTAGCCAAACCTGTCAGCCCATCGGTGTAGGCCAATCGGTCAAGCGCCGCGAGGCGTTCCTGTTCCAGCGTGATGTCCTCGCCGACACCGACGATGCGCGTCACCTTTGCGCAGCCATCGCGCACGGGGTAGGCCGTGCTTCTGATCCAGCGCAGGCAACCATCGGAGCGGCGGATGCGGTATTCGACACGGCCTTCTGTTCCTTCGGACGCGACGCGGTTCATCTCGGCGAGCACAGGCTCGAGGTCCTCGGGAACCACGAGATCGAGCCACGCGGAAGGCTTCCTGCTGAGCTCTTGAGGCGTAAGGCCGAAGACGCTCTCAACCCCTGCGCTGACATGATGAAAGCGTTCAAACTTCGAGCTATACGAATAGAACACGAGGCCGACATGGGACTCCATCTCCTGCATCAGCTGATTGCGTTCGCGAAGCGTTTTCAACAACTCGCATTGCTGAGTGACATCCTCTGACGCACAAAGGAGCGCAGAGACGGCACCATCTTCACCGGTCACTGGCGTGAGGGTGGAATTCCACCATTTGGTCCGCCCCTTGGTCGTCGCGCAGCTTCCAGTGAAAGATGTGCTCGCCCCTGAAAGAGCGCCCGCCAGGGCCGTCTCGGCCGCCGTGCGGTCGTCGCCGGTCCAGAACGCCAGCCAGTCGACGCCGGAGAGTTGCTCCGGTGACTCCGCCTCCATCAACATGGCGCCATGCTCCGACACGCGCAACATTTTCCCGTCTGTCGCCAGCATCTTCAGGCAGTCGCGATTCGCATGCAGAAGCCCGCTCGCCAATGCGGTAGCGGCACTCTGCCGGGCGTGGTCAGCGCCGAGTTTCCGGTGCACCACCGCGAGGACGGCGATGCCCGCCGCCATCGACAATGCAAGACGTAGGATCATCGCCGCTTCACTGGCTGCCTGGTGCACGAGGGAAGCTATGCCGACGCCGGCGGCAATGGCGATGAGGAAACTCGTCAGCGGTATGGTCCTGCGTCGACCATACCGCGAGAGGAAATAGGCAAGGAACTGCTGGTTCCGGGCTGACCAGCCATCGGCGTGTGCGTCAGTATCGCCCTCAGACAGAATCGGCTTGAATTTTTTCGGACACGATGCCGCTTTGGATTTCACGCTTGTCTCCGACTACCTGTTATAGCGACGGCTCGAATGCTACCTGCTCCCTCATCTTTACTATTACGGTACGGATTGACGAATCTTTAGTGTGTGGAAACCTGATCGGGAACCGCGGGACACGCATCAGCCTTTGCGAGGCTTGTCTTGCGCGAACTGCCGGATGCGCTCGGCAAGAGCGGGTATGCCGGAGTCGCGGGCAACGTAATGAGCCACCTGCCGGGTGGCCAGATCGATGGTCACCTGATCGTCGGGGGTTTTCGTGTTGGGGCCGTCGACTGCGGGATGGTATTCGACACGCAATTGCCTCTCGTTGACGATCAGCCGCAAATAACCGTAGTTCCGGTCGTCGTAGTTTTCGAGGACGACTGCATCCGTATCTTTCGAGGCAGCCTGGATCAACTGCGGCGCGCGAAGTGGCGGTTGGCCATTGGTGGTGAGCCGCTGCACGTTGTGACCGCCGTTCCCACAAACGATGTAAGGGATGTGGGTGCCATCGGGACGGGTTCGCGTAAAGCGCTGATAGTTGTGCGCGTGACCCGAGAGGTCGGCATGTGGCCATATACCGACCTCATTGCAGACTGTATCGATCTGCTGTTGCATGTCGACGCTCCAGCCGTGACGGCCGCGCGCCACATAGGGGGGATGGTGATGCGCGAAAAGCAGCGCGCCTCGATAGTTTTCTTTCTTCACCCGCTGTAACGCCGCTTTCAGGAACTTCAACTGGCTGTTGCCGATGTGACCGTCTGCAATCACACCGGGATCTTCGAGCGTATTGCTGTACAACGCAATGATGCGCACGAACGGCGCCTCGAACGTGAAGAACACGCCTGGCTGGATTTGTGCCGTACGTGACAGGTGGCCCGCGTCGGGAGAGACCTGGAAGCAGTCGGAGCAGAAGTTTCTGACAAACGCCTGCAGGCTTTGCTCATGCTGCAACGGCGAAACCATTCCGTCGTGATTGCCGGCAACGGCGAGAATCGGCGCGTGATAGTCGCGATACGGTTCATAGAACTGGTCGTAGTAGTACTGCGCCTCGCCAAAACTGTAGACGATGTCGCCGAGCAGAAAGTTGAATTGCGGCACCTCCGCGGGATCGGCTTCGTCGAAATCGCTGACCATCTTGTCCGATACTTCATTCTGGGTAGCCGGACCTTTCGTACTGCCGCAATCGCCGGTGGCGTGAAAGACGATCTGTCCGCTCGTGTTGATGCTTTCGAGGAGCGTCTGGTTGTTGTTCACCACATCCGCAAACGTAAGCCGGGGCTCGGTGCCGCCACGCGGCGCAGGAAACGGCAGCGCCGTCAGCTTGTGCTCCCGGTTCAGTTCGTCGATGACCTTGTAGGCTGCGGCATCGGATGCGTGCCTGACCACGAACGTTTGCGGATCCGGCGTGGGCTGCGGCTGCGAGAAAACGGGCGCGGCGAGAATCCTTCCATTGCCGGGGCCGCGCGCGGCCGGCGATTTGTTCGAGGGCTTCTTAGGCATGTCCGGTTCTCCTTGATCGTTATCAAACCGCGGCCCCGCGGAGGTCGGCAAACTGGCACCAATTGACGATGCTGTGACTGACCAGTTGCGTTGTCGGCAGGTCAACTCGCGGCAACATTAAGCAAATTGCAGACCCGGCGCGTGCAACTCAGGCCGATTGCGGCCTGAACGCATACTGCGCAATCTCGCCGCCACGCGCGACCACTGCCGTGCTCTCGGGAATCTCCTCCCACCAGCCGGCCAGGTCAGAGAGCGGCTCGGACAGTACAAGGAACGCATTCTCGCCGGCCGTCTTGATGCGAGGATCGTCGGGATACATTTCGTGCAGATGACGGAAGGAGGCGGTGTGAAACAGCGAGCGCGACTGTCCTTCGCTCGAATAGCGGACCGCGATGATCTGCTCGCCGTCGGTCGCGCAGACGGTCATGTTCAGCGGCTCGTCCACGTCATGCTTGCGGCCCGTGGCTTCGACGAAGCCGACCATCCGTTCGAGCGCGGTGACAGGGGTAAGCTCCAGCCCGAAGGTCAGCGCTAGAAAAAACAGCACTTCGGAGTCGGTCGAGCCTTCGAGGGAGGGGAACAGATCAGGGTCGATCGCCACCATCAGATCGCGGCGCACCTTCGGGTAGTTGCGCACCAGTCCGTTGTGCGCGAACAGCCAGCGGCCGTGGCGGAACGGATGACAGTTGGTTTCCTGCGACGGCGTGTCGGTCGCCGCGCGTATGTGCGCAACGAACAGCGGCGAGTGAATCGCCCGCGCGGCCTCGCGCAGATTGCGGTCGCTCCACGCGGGCTGGATGCAGCGGTAACGAAACGGAATGTCGGTAGGGTGTCCATACCAGCCGATTCCGAAACCGTCGCCATTGGTGGTGGTGTGACCGAGCCGCGAATGCAGGCTTTGATCGATCAGCGAATGTCGGGCGTTGAACAGCACTGTTTCGAGCTGAAGCGGATTGCCGGTATAAGCGAGCCAGCGACACATGATTGATCTCCTCTCGGTTTATGCATGGCATGTCTATGCTTAGCAGCAGAAGCGACGATACACGCATCGCGAGACTCGTGCCTTCGTCGCCGAGGTACTTTGCAAGGATATGCCGAACGGCTGCGGATCAGATTGACCGTGACGCGGCGTGCGTGCACCATATGGGCCACGTGCCGCGGTGTCGGGGGAAAATAAAACAACCGGTCAGGCACAAAGCGGACGTCAGCCCCGCGTTTGTCAGTTTCAAGTTCTATTGTGACCTTGCACCGATCTAATCTGATAGAGGCAGGACGCATATGAGCCACTTTCTGGACAGGTTACGTTACTTTACGGCCCCTCGTCCCCAGTTTTCCGACGGTCACGGTGCTGTCACAGACGAAGACCGGCAGTGGGAGGATGCTTACCGGAAGCGCTGGCAGCACGACAAGATAGTTCGCTCTACACATGGAGTGAACTGCACGGGATCATGCTCTTGGAAGATCTATGTCAAAGGCGGCATCGTCACGTGGGAGACGCAGCAGACGGACTATCCGCGCACCCGGCCCGACATGCCCAATCACGAGCCGCGCGGATGCTCGCGAGGCGCATCCTACTCGTGGTACCTGTATAGCGCGAACCGCCTGAAATACCCGCTTATGCGCAGTGCGCTCGTCAAGCTGTGGCGCCGATCATCTTCGGCATCTTGCTGGATTACTTCCGGGTACGTTCCACCTGCTTCATGTTCCTCTACGGGATCGTATGGGTTTCGCTGATCCTGATTTACCTGTCGGAAGTGCGGCGCACGCCGGTTGCGGGGCCTGTGATTAGCCAGCCGCGTTGGTGTTCGCTCCGCAAGAATGGAGGTGCCCGATGAAACGCCGTGAACTGTTGGTTGCGCTGGCCGCAGGCGCGATCGCCGAGGGGACTGCCAGCGTCGCGCAGGCGAGCCCGGCGCAATACACCAATGAGACCGCGCTGCCTAAGCCGAAGCTTACCGGCACGGTCTCGCTGGAGGAAGCCATCGAGCGGCGCAGGTCGGTGCGCAGGTTCGGGCCGGACCCGCTGCCTGTCGAAACCGTCAGCCAGTTGCTGTGGGCCGGGCAGGGCATCACCGGAGCGGACCGCTTTCGCGCGGCGCCGTCGGCTGGCGCTTTGTACCCACTTGAGCTTTACGTGGTGACCCCCGCAGAGGTGATGCACTACCTGCCTCAAGGCCACCGGGCCGAGACGCGGACCTCGCCCGACCTGCGTCCGAAACTGCAAGCCCTTGCAGTCGATCAAGCGTCGGTCGGGTCGGCTCCGGCCCTGATCGTGATCGCCGCCGATGCCGGTCGGCTCTCCCAGAGGTATGGCGCGAGAGCCAAGCCGTATACCGACCACGAGGTCGGGCACGCGGCCCAGAACATCCTGCTTCAGGCAGTGGTTCTTGGGCTGGTGGCCGTGCCCGTTGCCGCCGTCGATGGGCCGCCGGCGGCGCGCACGCTGGCCCTGCCTGCCGGCCAGACCGTGGTCTATCTGATCCCGGTAGGTTTTCCGGCCTGAGTTGCCGAAGACTATTCCTCCGCTTCGCCTCGTCGTTTCAGCAGATAAGTATCCATGATCCAGCCATGCCGCCGGCGTGCATCGGCGCGGATACGCTCGATGTCATCCGCCACGTCACAAAGTTTGCCCGCCATGAGGATTTCGTCTGGCGTGCCGACATACGCGCCCCAGTAAATATCCAGATCCTCATTGCAGACCTGCCGGAATGCGTTCTGCGCATCGAGCATGACGACGACGCTATCCATATTGTTCGGGAAGCCCTTCGCGATGCGCCGTCCGTTCGTGATCCCGATCGACTGGCCAATCTCGTTCAAGGCAATCCGATGTTTCGCCGCAAGCGCCTGCACGCTGCTGATCCCCGGAATGACCTCGTACTCGAACTCGTGCCGGCCGCCGCGCGATATCGCGCCGATGATCCGCATCGTGCTGTCGTAGAGCGACGGATCGCCCCACACGAGAAAAGCGCCGCATTCGCCGTCTGACAGCTCTTGCGCGATCAGACGCTCGAAAACCCGCCGCTTTTGCTGATTGAGTTTCCGGACGGTTGCAACGTAATCGCGCTCGTCACGTTCGCGCTCGGGACTCGACACCTGCACGATCCGATAGGCCCGGTCCTTCACATAACGCTCGATGATTTCCTTGCGCAATGCAGCGAGTTTTTCTTTCTGTGGGCCTTTGTCCATGACGAAAAAGACGTCGACCTGATTGAGCGCATTGACCGCCTGGATGGTCACGTACTCCGGGTTTCCCGCGCCTATGCCGATAATCAGTATCCGTTTCAACGATCAACTCCGATGCGCACTAGCGGCTCGACTCAAAACCTACGCCTCCCGCTTGCTGCGCCCATACAGCAGTAACATCGCCGCGATCACCACACCGTAGATGATCTGACGCCCCGCCTCCGGCATCTGCGCGACCGAGAGGATCGACTGCAGCAGCGTGATCAGGATGGCGCCAGCGACGGTACCGAGGTACGAACCCCGTCCGCCCAGAATCGACGTTCCGCCGAGCACGACTGCCGCGATCGCCGGCAACAGGTAGGCATCGCCCATCGACTGCGCCGCCTTCGACGCGTAACCCGCGAGCAATACGCCGCCGAACGCCGCGAACGCGCTGCAAACGGCAAACGCAGCCACGGTCACGAGTCGCGTGTTGATCCCGGAAAGATACGCCGCGCGCTCGGTGTTGCCGATCGCGTACAGCGTGCGGCCGAAGGTCGTGCGCGACAGCAGGAAGATCGTGGCGCCGCCGATCACCACCCACAGCGCGACGGCATTCGGCACGCCCGGTACGAGCCAGCCCGCCGCGAGCCAGCGCATCACCTCGGGCGCGGAATCCTGCGGCGACGATCCGCCGGTATAGGCGATCATGATGCCTTGCGCGACCGCGTTGGTCGCGAGTGTCGCAATCATCGACGGGATGCGTAGCAGCGCGACGAGGATGCCGTTGACGACGCCGATCAGCGCGCCGCAACCGATCCCAACCGGAATCGCGAGAATGCGCCCGAGTTCGCCGTGCCCCGCGACCGCGCACGCCATCATCGCGCCGACGGTGATCGTCCAGGGCAGCGACAGGTCGATGTGGCCGAGCAGGATCACCATCATCAGGCCGGTCGCGATGATGCCGAGGAATGCGCCGACCTTCAGTTGCAGCAGGATGTATTCCGGCGACGTGAAGCTTCGCGAAAACATCCCGCCGACGAGCAGCAGCGCGACGATGCACGCGAACGCGATCACGATCGGTTTGTCGATCCTGCGCGTGAGCCTCGACACCAACGTGTTCCGGCCGGTTGCGGAAACGTGGCTCATTGAAACCACTCCAGACGGTTGCGAACCCTGAACAACCCGGCCGCGCCGATCGCGACAGCGAGTAGAAGAATCACGCCCTGGAACAGCGGCTGCCACAGCGCATCGACGTTGAATACGAACAGCAGGTCGCCGATCGAGCGGAATGCGAACGCGCCGAAGATCGCGCCAATCGCGCCGCCTTTGCCACCGAGCAGCGACACGCCGCCGATCACCACCGCGGCGATCGAAAACAGCGTGTACGAGTTCGCGCTGCCGAGGCTCGCTTCGCCGGTGTCCGTGAAGAACGTCAGAAACAGGCCGCCGATTGCCGCGAGCAGGCCAGCCAGCGTATAGCTCGCGAACTTCGCGCGGCGGATCGGCATGCCGGACAGAAAAGCCGCGGGTTCGGACGAGCCGGTCGCGTACGCCGCGCGTCCGACCACCGAGCGTTTGAAAGGAATCCAGATGATCACCGTCGCTGCGAGCAGAATCAGCAAGCTCGCAGGCACCACGCCGGCGACCTTGCCGATCAGTGCGTCGGCGAGGTCCTCGTTGATCGATCCGCCGGGCACAGGGCGCAGCAGCAGCGCCAGTCCGTAGTAGACCGCGCCCGTCGCGATCGTCGTCACGATCGGCTGCAGCCGGCCGAAAATAATGATTACGCCGTTCAGCGCGCCGCACAGCGCGCCCGCCGCGAGCACGCCGGCGATGCCAAGCGCGCTGTGCAGCGCGTCGCCCGTGACGATCCACGAGCCGATGCAATTCGTCAGTATCAGCGTCATGCCGATCGACAGGTCGATGCCGGCCGTCAGCACGACGAGCGCCTGCCCCATCGAGACGAGCGCGAGCAGCACCGCCTTATTCGCTGCCGTCTGAAACACGTTGGCCGACAGCGCCGACGGATAGTTGAACAGATAGATCGCGAACATCAGTACGAACAGGCCGAACGCGAACACCGCCCCGCGATTCTCCGCATACCAGTAACGCAGCCCGCTCATAGCGCGACTCCCGTGGAAGGCGAAATCTGTCCAACGGGCAGGTCGAGAGCACTGGCAATCAGGTTCTGCTCGGTGATCGCCGAGCCGACCAGTTCCTTCTTGATCCTGCCTTCGTACAGCACGAGCACGCGGTCGCAGCAGCCGATCAGCTCGTCATAGTCGGTCGAATAGAACACGATTGCGGCGCCTTCGTCGGCGAGGCGCCTCAGCAACTGATAGAGCTCCTGCTTGGTGCCGACGTCGATACCGCGAGTCGGGTCACTGAGCAGCAGGATCCTCGGCTGCCGGATCAGCCACTTCGCGATGACCACCTTCTGCTGGTTGCCGCCCGACAGCGAGCCCACGGGCGCGTCGACGCTGAACGACTTGATCGCAAGCAGCTCCATCATCCGGTCGACCAACGACCGCTGGCGGTCGCGATCGATTACGCCGGCGGTGGACATGCGATCGAGCGCGGCAAACGACAGGTTCTCGCGTAGCGACATCGGCAGCATCAAGCCTTCGGTCTTGCGGTCCTCCGGTATCAGCGCCATACCGATTTCGTTGGCGCGCGCGGTCACCGGGCTCCCGATCGACACAGCTTTGCCGTCGATCTCGATCTTGCCCGAGCAACCGCGCAACACGCCGAACAGCGCGAGCAGCAGTTCGCGCTGGCCTTGTCCGTCGAGGCCGCCCAGTCCGAGGATTTCACCGGGCTGCAACGAAAAGCTGATGCCCCGCAGCGTGTCGTTCCACGCGAGATCACGACAGGCGAGAACGGGGGCGGTGGTGCGGCCGTTAGCGGGTTTGTCCGGAAACACATGCTGGTACTTCCGGCCGATCATCATTTCGACAACCTCATTGTCGGAGCGCGTGCCGGCCTCGAAGCTCATCACATGACGACCGTTCCGGTAGACCGTGCATTCGTCCGCGAGCGCCTTCACCTCGTGCATCCGGTGCGAGATGAACAGCAGCGCGAGCCCTTCTTCGCGCAGGCGCTTGAGCACCTCGATCACGCGCGCGACGTCGGCCGCGGTCAGCGCCGAGGTGGCTTCGTCGAGGATCAGGATGCGCGGCGCGTGGGCCAGCCCCTTCGCGAGCTCGACCATCTGCTGGCGCGACAGCGGCAGGTCGCGGACTTTCGCCAGCGGATTGATGTCGGCAGCGCCCGCTCGCGCGAGCGCCTCCTCGGCCTGGCGGCGCTGAGCCCGCCGGTCGATCATGCCGAAACGTCGCGGCGGGTTCGAAGCGAAGATGTTGTCCGCCACGCTCAAGTCGGGGATCAGCGACAGCTCCTGATACACGCAGACGATGCCGGCCGCGTTCGCCTCGGCCGGCGACGCGAACGAGACCTCCCGGCCTTCGAAGTGCATCGTGCCTTCGTCCGGCTGCACGACGCCGGACATCACCTTCAGTAACGTGGACTTGCCCGCGCCGTTCTCGCCGAGGATCGCGTGAATGCGGCCCCTGCGCACCGTGAGCTCGGCGTGATCGAGCGCGACGGCGCCGCCGAAGCTTTTCGACACGCCAGACATCTGAAAGAACGGCTGCTTCGCATCCTGCGGCATGCTTCGTCTCCCGTCACATCCCGGCCATCACCCGATCACTGGTTGCCCTGGCTCTGCTTCATGATTTCCTGCGCGGAGAAATTGATGCCGCACGTCGGAAACGAGTTGCCGACGAAAAAGTTGTCGGAGTCGTTCGGGAAATAGTTGACGCCCGACTTCAGCTTCGAATCGTCGGTGACGTCGAGCGGCAGCTTGATCGAGACCGGGATCGTCTGGCCGTCAAGCGCGGCGAGCGCGGTCTTGATCGCCACTGCCACCTGCGCGGGACCGGTGCCCGCCGACGTGCACTTCAGGCCCTGGCTCCCATACTGCGCGCAGAACTTGCGAAAGCCGTTCTCCGTCTCACCGCCGAAAGGCACGAACGGATGTTTCGCATCGATCATCGCGCGCACGACGCCTGTGTCGCCGCCTTGCGCCGAAATTCCATCGAAATGACCCTGCACGGCAATCGCGTCGGCGGTGGCCTTTTGCGCGACCCCGTCGTCCCACTTGCCGTAGACCTGGACGACGTTCCACTTCTTGCCGGTGTCGTCCAACGTTTTCATGAAACCATTGTGGCGGTCCGTGTCGACCGAGGTGCCCGCCACGCCGCGAACCTCGAGCACCTTGCCGCCGTTCGACAGGTGGTTCGCGAGCCACTTGGCCCATAGCACGCCGAGCCCGTACTGATCGACGTTGACGTTGACCGCGTCTTCGCTGTCGAGGATGTTGTCGAACGCGATCAGCACGACGCCGGCATTCTTCGCGCGGCGGATCGCGGGGCCGAATGAGGTGGGATTCTGCGCGTCCACGATGACCGCGTCATAGCCGGCATCGATGAAGTTGTTGACGGCCGAGATCTGCGCCGGCACGTCCTCGCCGGTCGAGACGACCTTGAACTCCTTCAGCTTCGCGGCGACGGCCGGTTGTGCCGCATAGGCCTTCGCCGTCTTGATCATCTGGATCCGCCAGGTGTTCGCGATATAGCCGTTCACGAGTGCGATCCGGTAGGGCCCGTTCTTCTTCGGATACTTGATGAACTTCGTGTCGCTCTTCCAGGGGACCATGCATGTGGGATCGCTGGATGGCCCGGAAACGATTGAAATCTGTGCGAAAGCCGCGCTTGCGCACAGCGCCAATGAAGCGGTCGCCGCCGCTCGAAGCACCTGGATTCCTGAAAGCATGTCGTCTCCTGTTTGTTGGATTGAACTTACCGATTGCCGGCGCACAGGGCGGTCGTGGATCGCCGAAATCTGTGCGTGAGGCAGGGAATCTTGCGGAATGTGCTGCAGCGGGGCTGACTCGGACTCGCCGAAGCAGTGGAATGACTTCTTCAAAGGCGCCGCGTGGAAGGGCCTGCGCGGACGTCTTCACGTCTGACAGTACTGGCATGCCAATCGGCGCGCGATAGTGGTTTACCACGGCGTCGCGGGCGGCCTCGATCGGGCTGAAACCCCCGCCGTGTCGGCTTGGTGGCCAAAGACGGGCAGCGCCGGACCCGGACGGCGTGACCCGACAATTGGTGTACCATTCTCGCGAACTTGAGCCGGCGCCCCGTGGCGGCTTCGACGCTTTCGAGAATCCTGGATGGCCGATCTTTCGCACACCTTAACCGGCCGCGCCGCCGATACGGACGCGACCGACCGTTCCTATGTCGGGCTCGCGAAACAGATCTACGACCTGATCGCGGCTGGCGATGTCGAGCCCGGTACGCGCCTGCCTTCCGAGCGCACGCTCGCCGAGCGTTATGGCGTGAGCCGCACGCAGGTCAGGGAGGCGATCATCGCGCTGGAAGTGCAGGGCGTGGTGGAAGTCCGTGTAGGGTCGGGCATTTATGTGGCCGAAGCAGCGGAGGCGCAGTTGGCCATGTTCAAACTGCCGCGCGGACCGGGCCCGATTGAGACGCTGCGCGCGCGCTCGGTAATCGAAAGCGGGATCGCGGCGCTCGCCGCTACCGAACGCAAAGATTCGGACCTCGACCGGCTCTTCGCCGCGTTGCGCGCCATGTGCGAAAACATGGACGACAAGGCTGCGAACGAGGCTGCTGACCGCGATTTTCATCTGGCAATTGCGCGCGCGACAGGAAACGAAATGCTCGTGCTCGTGGTGACCGCAATGTGGGACAACTCCCGCGCCGACCCGATGTGGAAAAAGATCGAGCAGCACTTCCATACTCCAGCGTTGCGGGCGGCTTCACAGGATGACCATCAGCGCATCTTTTCGGCCATCATGGCGCGAGATGCGAGCGCGGCGCGCGCGGCGATGCAGGCGCATCTTGCGCGCGTAATCGGCGAGTTCACGCAGGCCTGGCGTTAGTCCGTGTTCTACGCAGGTGTAAAAACGATGGCGCCATGCTCGGCCACTTGTGCGAAGGTCCGAACGAAACGGTAGGTCTGTCCGTCGATGACCAGTTCGTTCAGTCCCGACCGGGTGGACTCCAGAATCGCATGGACCACCGCGTTCCGAATGGCCGCGCAGCTTATCAGGTCTGCATCCAGCTCGCCGGGTTCACCGAGGTAGACATCGCTTTTTTCGCCTTGAGAGCGAACCAGAATCAGGCTCTTTCCCTGGTCTAGCGAAAGCTCCAGATATTCTGAAAGCGTCGACGCCGCCTCTGTGGCTGTATCGAGAGGATCGCGAGAGGATGAATTCATAAGCGGCCTTTGTAGTCGTGCAAGGCAAAGGTGACAAGACTTGGCACACCGCGAAGATGATCAGTCCGGTAACTTCCCGGGCGTGCCATCCAGAATGCGAAGCTTGTCGTCGATCTCGGGAAGAGGGTGACCCGCCGCGCGAAGCTCGTTGACGAGGCGATGCGCAGTTGTGCGGCACTGCGCAAGCGTCGCGTGCAGTCGTGGTTCGCTTTGCAGGCCGGTCACCGCCTTTTCCAGTTCGGGGGCAGACTCGCTCAGCAGGGCGGGAACGACCTCTTCCGGCGGAATCACGGACCCGTGACCCAATAGCTGAGCGGTCCAGTGGCATTCATACAGCAAGGTCCGTCGCTCGGCCCGTTTCGCTTCTTCCTGCTCCAGGGTGGCGAGACTGTGCGGGTTCTTGTGAATCGAAGCGCGCCAGGTCGCGAGAATGTCGTTGCGCAATTTTCCAATTGCCTCTGCGAGCGACGCGCTCGGTCCGCCGGCGACGAGGCGACGTTCATCCAGTCTGTCGACGTGGTCCCGGTATCCTTCGAGGAACGACTGCCAGTTCAACGGCAGTTCGGTCGTCCCGGAGAACGAGCGGCTCGTCTCGTTGAGCGCGCTCCTGATGTCCTGAAGCGACTGAGCATCGGCAAGACGTGCTTCAAAGACCTCGTGGGCCGTCACCATCTGGCGATGCAGGGGAAAGAGCGGATTGTTGTGACGTCGTTGCAGATGTCGCTCGGCGGCGCCGGGATGAGCGCTCCACCTCCAGTTGGGCAGCGATTTTGCGTCGAAGTCGACCGCCTCTATCATCGGCCGGAAGATCGACAGTCCTTCCTCGGTTGCATGGCGAAAACAGTCGGCCAGCTTGAAGTCGTTACCTTGCAGGCTGGCGCCCTCGCTTCCGGCATAAGGCGAGTCCGGTGCGAGCCGGAGCAAGCCCGTCGCCAGGAAAAACTCTGTCGGCAGCTCGACGGACAGATTCTCCAGCCGGAAGGTGCACTGTTGAGCTGAAAGGGCCTCGACAGAATACGCGAGGCGGTTTTCGAGTTCGAGGAGCGCGTCGATCCTGTCGCCGGACGATGCCTGCATTGCGTCGGCCAGCAGGCAAAAAGATTCACGCACCATTTTTGCCGCGATCGAGCCGTGCTTCTCAGCAAAAAGCCAGAACCAGAGGGCCAGCTGATAGCCCCGGACCCCATTTCGGGCCAACGCTTCGACATCGGGGGGGAAGGTAATCCCCGTTGCGGCCCAGTTCGCAAATGGTGCCGAGTCGCTGCTCAGGTACATGTCCAGAAGCTGTTTTAACGACTCGTGCGTAGCGCTCGGCCAGTTGCGCGTATCGTCTTGCCGCTTCTCGGTTTTCCAAAGTTTCCAGGCCATGCGGGACCTCGCAAAGATGTGCGGGATATGCCTTGGCAACGATACTTGCACACTCGGTGGGGGGCGTAAACTGGTGGATGAAATTGCGGACCCGAAGCAGTCGCCGCGGCCCGGCGGCGCTTAAAGCGGGGCAAAACACAATCAGGGGGAATCGGTATTGGATCGATTCTTGCCGCCATGATTCAGGCTTTCTCCGCCTGCTTCACGTTGGTCGGGTGCTACCTCGAAGCGGCTTCGGGGCGCGGGCGTTGCGCCTTTGCGCGCCCCGTGGGTTCAGGCCTGAGGCAGGCCGAGCAGTTCGCGGGCCTGCGCGGGCGTCGCGACCGGGCGCTGATATTCGCCGCACAGCGACGCGACCCGTTCCACCAGTTGTGCGTTGCTCGCCGCGAGCGTGTCCTTGTCCCAGCGCACGTTGTCTTCAAGGCCGGTGCGGGCATGGCCGCCCATTTCCAGCGTCCAGTGGTTGACCTCCAGCTGATGCCGGCCGATGCCGGCAGCGGTCCACGTCGCGTCCGGCAGCAAGGCCGCGAGCTGCTTGACCTCGAACTCGAGAATTTCGCGCCGCGCGGGCAGCGCGTTCTTCACGCCGAGCACGAACTGCACGTGCACTGGCGGCTTCAGCAGTCCTTGCTGCACGAGATCGACCGTGCTGTACAGCATGGCCAGATCGAAAATCTCGATCTCCGGTTTCACGTTGTACTGGAGCATCATCGATGCAAGCGAACGGACGAAGTCGGGCGGGTTTTCATAAACGATCGTCGGAAAGTTGACCGAGCCCGTCGCGAGCGACGCCATATCCGGACGCAGGTCGAGCATCGAGCCGCGTTGCTCGAACGACCGGCCGCGGCCGCCCGTCGAAAACTGGATGATCATGCCGGGGCAGTGCTTGCGAATTCCTTCCTGAAGCTGCGCAAAACGGCTGTGATCGGAGCTCGAATTCTCATTCTCGTCGCGCACGTGCAGATGGACCAGCGAGGCGCCAGCCTCGAACGCTCCCTGCGTGCTTTCGATCTGTTCGGCGACCGAGATGGGCACGGCCGGGTTGTCCTTCTTGCGGGGCACGGAACCGGTGATGGCAACGGTAATGATGCATGGCGTGTTCATGTCGATGGCCTCATAACGGATGGAAAGGCGTCAGCTCCCATGAGCGGCTGGAACCCGGCATGACCGCGCCGCATCATGTTCGTGTTCCGACTTCTTCACCGTGTTTGAATTACATGATAGGAAGTGAATCGAGTCCGCGACGCGATTTCGACATCATTTTCGCCCCCATAGGGAAAACGAGCGGCACCGTCCGGCGTGAAGTCCCACAGCGTTTATTGAACGGTCCCTACACCATTGCGTATCGCATAGTCGATCAGTTGCGCATTGCTGGTGAGATTCAGCTTCGAGAGGATGCGGCTGCGATACGTGCTGGCCGTTTTTACACTGATAAAGATGAGCCGCCCGATTTCCGTCAATGATTTTCCGCTCACGATAAGCTGAAGGATCTGCAACTCGCGCGCGGACAGACTGTAATGCGGGGGGCGCGATTCGCTATCTTCCTCAACCGATGCGAGTGCCGCACGTGCAGGGCGGCGTCCCTGGGCGGCAGACCGAAGCGCGTCAAACAGCGCGTCCGGCGTCGTGTCTTTCGACAGATATCCGTTCGCACCGAGGCGAACTGCCTCCGCGCCGAATTGCGCTTCCGGGTACATCGACATCACGAGCACCCGAAGGTTGGGTTTGGTCCGTCGAATGCTTTCGAGCACTTCGAGACCGCTGCGCCCGTTGAGATTGATATCGAGAATGACGACGTCGAAGTCCTGATCGCGCACGAGCGATAAAGCTTCGGCACTATTCGAGGCCTCCGCCGCTACGCAGTATTCAGGCTTATCGGAGATAAGCCGGCGCAGGCCCGAGCGGAAAATGGTGTGGTCGTCCACAAGAAGGATGCGGGTCACTTGTCCTGCTCCCCGCTGCCAAGCGGAAAGCTCAGCTTGATACAGGTGCCGCGCGGCGTACGCGGTAGCACCAGAAATTCGCCACCGACATCCCTGGCTCGTTCCCGCATGCCTACGATTCCCATCGCACCGGCCCTGCGGCTAGGCGGATCGACACCCACGCCGTCGTCTTCCACGAAGAGTTCCAGTTTCCTGTCGCCTGAGATGAGACGCACGACGACGCGCGTTGCATTTGCGTGGCGCACGACATTGGTGAGCGCCTCCTGAAAGATCCGGTAGGCGGCGAGCTTTTGAACGGACGTGAGCAGGGGCAGCGAACGATTCAGGCTCAATTCCGAACTCAAGCCGTGACGTGGACAAAAACGATCGAGATGATTACGTATTGCGGCGTCGAGCCCGAGATGATCGAGCGCCGCCGGATGAAGCGATTCGGAGACCTCGCGCACGACATCGATTCCTTCCTGCACGGAAGTGATCAGATCGTTCGCGATTTCGGCAAGGTCGCTGGCTTTGGCGCGTTCGAGTATCCGGTTCGCGTCCATCTTGATCGCCGTGAGGATGCCGCCGAGCACATCGTGAACCTCGCGCGCTTCGCCGAGCGTGGTCGCGATTGCCTGCCGGGCTATATGGGGATTGAGATGACGTCGGTCGAACAGGGCGGCGGCTCCAGTCGTATGGCAGTTGAAGCGAGGCATTTCGCACCAAACACGTATCTGCTCGCGGCCAGCATTATTGCGCTGGCCGATAGCACATGCGGATTCTGTACGGAAGCGCATTTGCCTGAAGGCGCGACATCTTTCACGACTGTCGAACTCAAGAGCAATCATTTGTCTACCATACGCTCCGGTGCTGTGACATGCGTCGCGACGGCGGTGCATCTAGGCAAAAGCACGCAGGTTTGGGATGCAGTTGTTAAAGAGGAAGTGTCCGGGAAAACGCTTGCTCTTTATCGGTGTACGCAGATGATTTTGTGGCCAAAGTCGTAATCCGCGAAGCGCTTTCATGGTCGCAGACCCGGATCAAGCCGCCGCTTTGGCGCGGTCTGCTGGGCGAGCAGAGCTTGAATGAGAAGATTGCCAAGTTCCGCCTCGTACTGGTCCGAGCTCCATCCGCGTTCGACTACGAGTCGCCGGTACATTTCATGGCCGGTCAAGCTCCAAAGCAGGTCGTGGGCAACGTTTGTATCGAGATATCGCGCAAGTTTGTTGGCTGCGGATAATGTCTCAATCACGCCAGCAAGCGATGCGAACCGGATCTGTTCACGTTCCTGTACGACGTCGCTCAGTTCGCCAGCCAGGTTGTCTCCGATGCTCAGAACTTTCCCGATAGCGTCGTAGATTCGGCGCGCCATGCGCGCGCACCGCCGCAACTGATCTTCTGCCGTGACGACAGCGACGGGAAGTTCGTCCTGCCGTACCGATGCAACGACGGTCTCCAAGAGCGCGGCCAACACGGCCGCCTTCGAACCGAACGCTGCATAGACGGTTTGCGGCGACACGCCGGCTCGATTCGCAATCGCGTCGATCGTCGTATCGACATAACCATGCCGGGTGAACAACCACTTCGAGGCCGCGATGACCCGGGCGCGGGTCTGCTCGGCTTGCTTGCGGCGCGCCGGAGAGCGATAGGTTCGGGTTGGTCGGCTGCTGGACATATTGAGTATAGTAAACTATATTTAATATACGGCAATAAACTCATTATGGAATGCGGGCCGTTTATGAGCACGGATTTCAGGCTGATCACCCTTGTCGTCGCGGTAGTCATCGGATCCGTCCTGCTGGGCGGCGGCATGTACGAGACGCTCCTTGTCGATAGGGTCTGGCCCAGGAACCCCGCAATCATCCAGCCAGCGCGTGGCGGAATCACCCGCGGGCTTTTTTGGACCGTGGTCCATCCGCCCTACGAGTTGGCGCTGCTTGCCAGCCTTTGGCTGAATTGGGATTTGCAGCCTGCACGGCCGTGGTTGATCGTGGCGCTTGCCTGCCACGTTGCGGCGCGCACCTGGTCATTTATTTATTTCATTCCAAGGGCGCTTCGTTTCGAGAAGATTGGGGACTTGACCGAGGGGCAGCGACAGCAGGCGAAACGGTGGGTGAGACTTAGTCGGGTGCGTCCGTTTATCGAGCTCGCCTCGATCACCGCATTGTGCCTGGCGATCCTCGTTGAAGCGGGACGGATCCAGTAAGCAACTGTTGCGAAATTGTAGTGGCCAACTTGTTTGTGCGATTCACGGACATCGTTTCACATTTTTGAGGTCCGTTTCCGTGTCCAGTATTCGCGGGAACCGGCCCAAGACTTGCAAAACTTTCTCGAGAAAAGACGTTCAGAAACGAATGCTCTCTCCGGATGACCGGGCAGGAGGAGGCGTCGCCGTCGCATAGCTACGGTTCGGGAAGAACGAATAAGCAGTCCGCGAAATCCACGCTCACCGTTCGTTCATGGCGTGGCCACCTTAATGTTGTACGTCGCAACTTCCGTGAAACTTAAAGTCGGAAATGTAGTGATGCAGATTAAATGAATCGTGTGCATACCGGGGGAAAGAGGTTTTATCATCTGCCAGTATCCATCGCTAACAGTCATGCCTTCGCCATCGTCGGACAGGGGGAGAGTCAGTGGCGAAAAAAATGTTTCGTGGTACCAGGATCTGAAAGAACAGTAACTGCACACGGAGCGTTTGAAGGTTTCTATGTCAGTTGCCTGTTACGCCGCCCTGAAACAACCTTACCCGCCAACGTTGCCCAGGCAATGCTCGGGGTCTCGCGCGCTTTAAGGTTGCCTTGATAAAGAGGATTCCTGTCGAAATTGCGGCCACACCTTCCGCGATCGAATCAGGGTGCCGGGACTAGCGGCGCTTTATGGCGCGGATCCGGCACGGTCTGCAGCTGAATTTTCCGCTCACGTGGCCCCGTCCTTCATGCGCTGACGTCGCCGCGGCACCTCACTCGCAGTCGCGAACCGCAGCACTCGTTTCGTCGAAACCTGTGCCAGGCTTGGTGGATCTTCACGTAGCAAGCGCCCGGGTGACGCCGGCGCGCTGCTCGTCGGCTGCGACGCTGATTTGCTCTGGCACCGTGCCGACCGGTGCAGGCGACCGATTGTGACCTACACTACAAACGTGTCTTTCGCTTGCCGGGGTGACGCTTTGATGCATTGCAACAATGCTGGTAGCCGATTAAGGCGGGCGAATGGCCGTGGCACGGGCAACACACCATTATCTGCTGCCTGAATTCATCTGGAAGCGATGTTCAGGAAGGAGGACACCATGTTGCAAGCCAGTGAAATCCAAAAGCGCTTTACTCATCTGCAGCAAACCGTCAGCGAGGCATCACGTGCCATGCACGCCGATGCGTCGATTCCACGGCACTTGATGAACTGGATGGATGAACTCGAAAAGGAATGCAAATCGGCAAAGAAGATCATGTCGTCCAAGGACGAGGATCGCATCCGCCAGTGCGTCGATGATCTCGAACGGATCGGTGATCGTGCGGAACGCGCTTGCCAACAGGCCAGCGGTCTCGCGGCCGGAATCGTGGATACCGTCAGTTCGATGCATTCTGAACTTTCCGATCTGAAGCGACAACTGCACTGACCTGACTGAGGGCCCCGGTCCAATCCGCCGGGGCAAATTACACTTCGGCACGTCAAGACGCACGGCAACGCTCCTGCTTGACGCGTGGCCGCCTGCTTACGTGTGACTGCCGTGCCCAATAGCGGGGTCATTCTTTGCTTGGAGGTATGCCATGGCCACGTACGTCATCCTGAGCCGTCTCGCTCCTGACGCATTCACGGATCCCAGCGAACTGAAGCAGCTCGCCGCCATAGTGGCCGAAAAGATCAGGACTGAATGCCCTGGCGTCACCTGGAAGGATAGCTATCTGACTCTAGGGCGCTTCGACGTCCTGGACGTTGTCGAGTCGAACGATCTGAGGCAACTCGAGCACGCGGTTTTGATCATCCGCGGCTATGGACACGCCGCTACCGAGACCCTGCAGGCGACGCCGTGGAACACGTTCATCGCGGCCCTGTAGCGCCAGGATGGGTCACCGCAGCGAATCCATAGCGCCTGACCCATTCGCTGTACCGCACGATCGCCTCAAGCGCGTCTTTCGCCGGGACATGCACGATGTACACCGGCACATCCAGCCCTGGCGGACGCGATGAGAGCGTCCAGCTTGTCTACGGTCTTGCATTCGTCAAGCGGCGTGTAGACGGTGAGTTTGCGATCGGAGCCGTCCAGCAGCGCGAAACTGGTGTATTCGAATACCATCAAGCCTTTTCGCGGATGCCTGATGCGCTTGATATTCGATAACGGATTGAGCACCTCGTGCCTGGGCCACCACGCATTGAATTCATCGCTCCTGTGTCGCAGCGTCGATATCAGCCATTCAAAATCAGGATCGCCGACATAGCGGGCACTGTCGTTGCGGAACATCGCAAGGCACACACGCGCCAGTTCCTCCCAGTCAACGAGCAAACGACGGTGCCGCGCATTGGCGAAAACCATAAACATCAGATTTCGCTCATCCACCGGAAGCTGCCCGTAGTCTCCAAATACCAATGTGGCTGCTCGATTCCAGCCCAAGATATCCCAGCGGCGGTCAGTTACGTAAGCGGGCTGGCCTGACAGGCTGGCAAGCATCCGTTGCACCGGTTCTTCGAGCTTTTCTCGATTCGTCGACCGGACTTCCGGCGACGGACGATCGCTCAATACGAACAGATGCCGCCGCTCAACGGCGTCCAGTCGCAACGCATCCGCGATCGCTGCCAGCACCTCTTCAGACGCGCGGACATCGCGACCCTGTTCGAGCCAGGTGTACCACGTGATGCCGACGTCCGCGAGCATTGCGACTTCTTCGCGACGCAGCCCCGGCGTGCGTCGTCGAAAACCGTCGGGCAAACCGACCGTGGCCGGACTCAAGTGCTCGCGCCGCGACCTCAGGAATGCGCCGAGCTCGGTGCGACGCCTTTCGGCGGCGAGGGTACTGACGTTCATCGTCATCGTGGTAGTTCCCTATACCAGTATCGATCCAGCACTGTTTGTCGCGCGGCAAAGCGCAGAGGATGAGGATCAGATCAAGTTCCAGTCTATTCAATCATGAACATGACGAACAAGGTTGTGCTGATTACCGGTTCCACAGACGGACTGGGGCGCTGCGTCGCGAAGCGACTGGCAGCCCAGGGCGCACATGTGCTTGTTCACGGGCGAGACATGGAGCGGGGCGAATACGTCGTTCGCGAGATAGCGGGTGCGGGAGGCAGGGCGACTTTTTATCCGGCTGATTTGTCTACGTTCGCGGAAGTTCGATCGCTGGCAAGCGCAATCGGACGCGCGCATGATCAACTCGACTTGCTCATCAACAACGCCGGCATCGGGGCCGGATCGCCTGGCTCGAGCAGGCAAGTCACGGCGGATGGAATCGAATTGCGGTTCGCGGTGAACTACCTCGCCGGCTTTGCCCTGACCAGGCTTCTGCTGCCTCTTTTGCTGAAGGGCTCCAGATCGCGGATTGTCAATGTTGCTTCCGTGGGACAACGCTCGATTGATTTCGACGACGTGATGTTAAGCCACGGCTACAGCGGTACCGCGGCGTATTGCCAGAGCAAGCTGGCGCAGATCATGTTCACGTTCGATCTGGCCGACGAGCTGGGGCAGACCGGCGTGACGGCGAATTGTCTGCATCCGGCCACATACATGGATACAACCATGGTGAGGAATGGCGGAATCACGCCTCTAAGCACTGTCGCGGAAGGTGCGGATGCGGTTCTTCATCTTGGGGCTGCAACCGGGATGGAAGGCCGTACCGGCCTCTATTTCGATGGCACAAGGCTCTCCAGAGCCCATCCCGACGCCTACGACCCCGCAATTCGCAAGCGACTGCGTCAGCTCAGCTTTCAGTTGACGGACCCGTCCCTGGCACATTGAAACATCGAACTTCGATGTCGGTCCGCCTGGGTTCCGGATACCCGGCATTTTTCAAAGAACGGAAACTTCAACCATGTCACAACATGTCTTTATTGTGGGCGGCTCTTCCGGAATCGGCTTCGCTACCGCGAGGCGGCTACTGGATCGGGGATACACGGTTACGATTGCTGGGCGAGATTCCGCAAAGCTGGACCAAAGCGAAGGTCGCGTTGGGCGGCGCTGCAAATGCGGTGAGATTCGATGCATCCGATGTATCGACCATCGCCGGTACGTTCGCTGAGATTGGCTCAATCGATCATCTGGTTCTCGCGCTCGGCAGTGGCAAGGGCGGAGGCCCGTTTTCAGCCGTCAGTCTCGATGCGGTGCGCATGGGATTCGATGAAAAAGTGTTTCCTCATTTCGCGTGTGCCCAGGCGGCCCTTTCGACGATTGCGAAAACCGGAAGTATCACTTTTCTCTCCGCTGTGTCGGCACACTCGGCCATGCCCGGAACAGCGGGCCTCGGCGCGGCGAACGCGGCGATTGCTGCGCTCGTGCCGATCCTGGCGGCGGAGCTACGCCCGTTGCGGATTAACGCAGTCTCGCCTGGCGTCATTGATACGCCGTGGTGGGACTTTCTCTCAGGGAAAGACAAGGAGTCCGCTTTTGCCGGTTATGCGGCGAGAACGCCGGTAGGACGAATTGGCCAGCCTGACGACGTTGCCATGGCGATTGAGTTTCTGATTTCGAACTCCTTCATGTCTGGGCAAACGATCATATGCGACGGTGGAATTGGTCTGGATTCGAGTGGTCAGGCCGTACCGCTGACCGAGCCTCGATGACTATGAACGCGGAGGCGATTGCCTCGCTATTCAAGTTCCCGCGATCAGGCGCCAGGCTACTCCGTATTCAGGTAGTTTTTTTCCAGGAATTCGGACCTGAAATTTTGTGGCGGCGTGGGAATGTCTGGCCGACCTTCTGGCGTAAAGTCCATGAGATTCCAATACGGCCAAACCGTGTCAACATGATTCGCCGACAATTCAGTTCCCCAGAAATGAAAAATCTTTCCATCTAACCTCCTGAATACATGCATCACGGGCCATTGCATATCATCAGAGTCTCCCTGGCATCTGTAATCGGCTTGATACGTAGAGCCCGATCCAGAAACCAGTGCAATCTGCGACCATCCACGTTGTTTGGCCCATGCATTGATTCGATCAGCTGGGGCTTTGGCAATCGCTACAAACGCGGCGTGTTGGGTGACTTGATACCAGGTGCGATCAAACCCATCGACCAGCGACGTACAGGAAGGACAGGGATTGTCCCAGTTCGGTCCGAACATAAATGAGTACAGGAGCAGAGTGTTTTTATCCACAAATAGCTCGGAGAATTTCACACTCCTTCCTATTTTCCCATCGTTGGCCCATTGGAAAACATAGTCCTCCTTTAACTGTCCGCCTGGGGGAAGATTGCGGCGTCTCTCTGCCACCGATTTTACTTTTTCGACAAGCTCTCGTTCGTCTTTAAGCAATAAGTCACGCGCATCGCGATACTCTCTGCTTTCGTTTGGATACCGTAGTTCACTCATGTTCGTCTCCTCTGGAAACTGGTATCTGGGTTCTCCGCTCTGCCGGACACCTTAAACGGCCATGAGGTAGTCTGGAGAGCAGGAAAGCCCAATCCAAGTGTACTCTCAATGGTCACTCAAGGCCGGGCCGGACGTATTGGCCGGGATGGCCTTGCTTTTCATGAGCCTTGGGATGGAGGCCGGCGGCTAGCAGCTCTGCCGGGCTCTGTCACGTTGGCGATCTGGTCACGTAAGATTGCGTGATGAAGAAGACAAAATCGCTTTACCACGGCCACCGATTTCCAGCGGCGGTCATTAGCCACGCGGTTCGGTGGTACTTCCGGTTCCAACTCAGCCTGCGTGATATTGAAGAACTGCTGTTCGAGGGCGGTGTCATCGTCAGTTACGAGACGCTCCGCCGCTGGTGCGACAAATTCGGCGCGGGCTTCGCCCATCGGGTCAAAGCTGCTCGCCGCAAACCTGGCAGCACATGGCATCTTGACGAAGTCTTCGTTACGTTGCGCGGTGAGCCTTATCTGCTTTGGCGGGCAGTCGACCAGCACGGCGCCGAACTCGACATCCTGCTGCAGAAACGTCGTGATAAGGCTGCAGCGAAGCGCTTCTTCAAACGCGTGCTGGCCGCCTGTCCCAACGCGCCGCGAAGGATTGTCACCGATCAGTTGCGCAGTTATCCGGCCGCGAAGGCCGAAATTCCCGAACTGGCAAACATCAAACACGTCTTCGTCAAAGCCTGTGCACGGGTGAACAACCGTGCCGAAAATAGCCATCAACCTACACGTGAGCGTGAGCGCCGGATGCGTGGCTTCCGCGATCCGGATCGCACACAAGCGTTCTTATCGAGCTTCGGACCGATTCGCCAGCACTTCGCGCTCAAGCGACATTTACTGTGTGCGTCACTCTATCGCAAACAGCTCGCCACACGCTTTGCCGGGTGGCATCGCATCACTGGGCTCACCCAAGATCCGTCCAATTTCTGAGCAAATGTACATCGTGTGCGCACTTGCGTCTCGAAGACCTTAACGTGACAACGCCGCGCACAGATATCCTGGCCGACGCGGGCAATGCGTAGATTGATCCAGGCCGGACGCTCAGGTCAGGTATCAGGATGGCTCGCGACAAAACTCGTGAAGGCGTTATACGGAAGCGCAAGCGGCGTCCCGTTGATCATCAGACCGTAGGTCGTATTCCCGCTATCGAGCTCGTAATACATCGCCGACTGTATGTTCTTCGTCTTTCTCGCCTGATAGTAAGTGAGCAGACGCGAGCTGATGAATTCCGCACGGTACGCCTCGGTTTTCTCGGGTCCCGTGTTCCACTCCGAAAGCACGAACGGAACGCCATATCGGGCCTTGCAGTAGGTGGGCAAATCGAAACCGGGACCGGAGCCGTCGGAGCCGATATCGAAGATGTCGCCGTACACCTCGTAGTTGTGCCAGGTAGTCAGATCCCACCGCACGGTCGGATAGCCACTCGTCCCATCGGGCTGCTTGCCATCCCACAGAGCGTCGGATGCGCCGGTATCCGCGACGCAAAAATTCACGCCGCATAGGGCATTCGCCTGCACCGACTTGACCCCGTCGATCATGCCGCGCATCGCGCCGCGCATCAGCGGCCAGATTGCGTTGTTGAAGTCGACCGCGCTCGTTCCCGCGGAGCTGGAATCGCGAATGATCCCGCTTGCACGCGTCAGCTCGTTGCCGCATTCATACATGGTCACGCCGTGCGGCCGCAATGCGTTGGCGACCGTCACCGCGCGATTGAAGCTCTGTGTATAGGCCGCCGATTCGCTCGTGAAGAGGTTGCCGTTGCTGTCGTACATGCCGATGTCGATCAGCACGAAAAGATTCAAGCCCTCTGGCTGGAATGCTTGCGCCAACGCCACGACCGCGGCGAGTTGCGGCGGGTAGTCCGTACAGCCGAGCCGGTACGTCGAGCAGCCGAGCGTTTTCATGATCGACACCACCTGCGTCGTCGAATAGGGGTAGTCGTAATGCCCGTTGATACCGTGAAACGAGCCGGCTGGCGCCGCGCTCGCGCTGCGCGGATCGGCGCACGGCAGCCATTGATCGGCGTCGGCGCAGACATAGAACTGACCGCCGGTAGCCTGTGCCCAGAACTTGCCGCCGTACCACAGCAGAAGCGCCGCATTCGACATCGAGCCGACAGCGCTCCGATTGCGGTATACGACGCCGCTCACAAGGGTCCACATCCCGCCGAGTTTGTCGATCAGATACGACGCGGGCGGGATCGAAGTGCCGTCGGCGGAGGTACCGCCCAAACGTGGGTCATTGCTCGCTTGCCATCCCGAACCATTCCATGCGTAAAACTGACCGCCTGTTCCCTCGTGATAGATCACGCCCCCGTACCAGAGGATCAGCGAGACGTTGTAGGTGTTGCCCGCTGCGACCCCGTTCCGGTAGACAGAGCCGCCGACCAGGGTCCACGACGCGTTCTGACTGTCGAAGATCACCGTCGCCGGCGGAATGGTCGTGTTCTGTGGCGAAGCGGTCGAAGCGTTGCTGGACGATCCTGAACTCGAGCCCGATGAAGAGCCGGAGGTGTCGCCCGAGGTCGAGCCCGACGTATCGATGGACACCGTTCCACTCGAGGGTGCCGGCGGCGAGCCGTTCACGACTGTCGCGCTTCCCGTCGAGGTTGTAATACCGGACGTGGTCGTGCCCGTCGAGGTCACGATGCCGGAGGTTGTCGTGCCCGTAGAGGGGGCTGCCGCCGTGCCCGACGGACTCGCGGCATTGCCCGTGGAAGACGCGCCGGCATTCGCATTGCCACTACCACTACCACCGCCGCCGCATGCGCTCAATACGGCACTGCCGCCGAGCGCAGTGAGACAACCAAGAAACGGACGTCGTGCAATCATGACAATAGAGCAGGCTGCCGCGAGGCAGCCCACAAAAAATCTGCAGAGAAGTTCTGGAGTCCTGCGGATCGCGAGTGCGTCTCGTGAACCAGTCAGGACATTCGATGCGCGGCCGTGCGCGGTCTTTCGTTGCGACCGTTCACTGCGTCCGGCAAGTCATGCTTGTCTTTCGGCACCGGCAACGCGTGGGAGCAGGGTTGTGCGGAAATAAAATCGTTTTTCTCGCAGTAGACGAACTGCGGGCAGATTTCACTCTCCGCTGGGGGCTTGGGAATGGGACGTGGTTTGCGACCACCGCGGCGAATCGATGACGGCGGCCGTATGTTCCTGACAGTCGTAGACGTCGGCAGGGGCGTTCCGCCTATGTGCGATGTGGCCCTACGATGCCCAGCCGCGCGATGCGCCGGTAAAGTGTCGCGCGAGAGATGCCCAAAGCCAGCGCGGCGGCGTTCGGCCGCCAGTGGCAACGGGTGAGTGCCGCGACAATCCGTGCGCGTTCCTCGTCGTCGCTTGCCGGCGACGTGGAGTTCACCGGGAGAACCGCCGTGTCGGCGGGTGCGAGTTGTGCCGCGAAATCCGGCGACACGTGCCGCAACTCGACGCGAGCCGAATCGCAGATCGCGCACGCATAGCGCAGCACGTTGCGCAGCTGCCGGATGTTGCCGGGCCACGCGCAAGCGGCAAGACGCTCGGCGAGCTGCGGATCGAGGATCAGCACGTGGTTGGCCGCCTGTGCTTCCTCGTTGAACACCGCGTCGATCACATCGCGGATGTCGGTGCGCTCCCGTAGCGGCGGTATCCGCAGCGTCGCGCCGCTCAAGCGATAGTAGAGATCTTCGCGGAACGATCCGGCCCCGACCATCTGTATGAGATCGCGGTGCGTTGCGCAGATCACTTCGATATCGACGCGCACCGGCGTATCGCCGCCGAGCGGCACCACTTCGCCTTCGGCGAGCACACGCAACAGGCGTGTTTGCAGGCCGAGCGGCATGTCGCCGATTTCATCGAGAAACAGCGTGCCGCCATGCGCGAGCGCGATCTTGCCGCGCGCGCCACGGCTGCGCGCGCCGGTGAACGCACCCGGCGCATAGCCGAACAGTTCGCTCTCGATCAGCGTCTCCGGAATCGCGCCGCAATTCACGGCGACGAACGGCCGGGTCCGCCGCGAACCCGAGTCGTGCACGGCGCGCGCGAACACCTCCTTGCCGACGCCGGTTTCGCCGAGCAGCAGAACCGGCAGCCGCTTGCCGGCGATCCGCAACGCGACTTCCGCGTTGCGCGCGATCCGTTGGTCCGAACTGTTCAAAAAACGGCTCATCGCGCCGATGCTGCTGTCCGCGTGCTCGCCAGCCCGAACCGCGAGCAGCGGACGAGCCGCGCGTCGCATGGGAGCGCGAATGCGCGCGTACAGCATCGCGCCGGTCGCGCGCAGCCGCAGCGCCACGATCATGTCGGTGCGCGCGACGTCGTGCAGACGGACCTCGGACGTATCGAATATCTCGTCGATGTGACGCGGACCGTCGAGGCCCGCGATGCTCTCGTGCGCCTTGCGGTTCGCCGCGGCAATGTTGCCGCATTCGTCGAAGGCGATCAGCACTTCGGGCTGCGCTTCGACGAAATGGCGGCTCTGATGGCCGAACAGGATCCAGTGCTGCGCGCTCTGATTCAGGAAGTAGCCATCCTCGATCAAACTCGCGCTTTGCCGCACCAGCTGAAACACCAGCCCCTGGCTGTCGCGGTTGTCAGGCGAGCGAATTGCCGATGCATCGAGCACGCCGATCAACTCGCCGGTCGGCGCGAAGATCGGCGAAGCGCTGCACGTGAGCGTCGTGAACGCGGCCCGAAAGTGATCGGTCTTGTGCACCGTGATCGGCGCGAGATCGGTCAGCACATTCGCAATGCCGCACGTGCCTTCTTCGCGCTCGGACCAGCATGAGCCGATATACAGCCCCGCGTGCTTGAAATCGTTGCGCCGGTCGCGGTCGATCCGGTAGTCGATCGTGACGCCGTGCGCGTCGGACAGCATCACGCAATAGTCGGCGACACGAATCATCTCGTGCAGCCGCGTCAGGCACTGGCCCGACGCGCGCAGAAACGCTTCCTCCTTGCCCTGGACTTCACGCAGTTCCGCGGACGACAGCACACGCGGCCCGATCACGGAACTTGGGTCGAGCCGGTACTGCTCGTACGAACGCTGCCACGACGACACGAGGCGCGGTGAATTGGCCGGCGCGGGCAAGCGTCCTTCGATGGCGCCGCGGACGCGATCGACGTGCTGAGTTTGAGAAACGTAGGGCATGGCCGGCTCCAGACGCGCGACACCGAGTAGGGCGAGTCCCTGTCTTGTAGCACATCCGCCATGAGCAATCACATTGCGGCGCAGCACGTGAGATGCATGAGACGAACGTCTCAGAGACTCGCGAGACACTGGTTTCATCGAGCGAAGCCTTGTCAGGCGCGGTACTTCGCAAGCGCTGCGGCGCGCTTCGAGCGGTGCGCAGTTGCGTGGGACGTGCTCGTGAGACACAGTGAACCGCGCAACGCAGGTCTGTTGAACGCGGTAGCGAACACCAGACCTTCGTGTCTGCCCTTTGAATACGACGCTTTCGGCGCGTGAGCACGGCGCGCACGTAACTGGCCCGACCTTTGCGGTATCGCTGGCAGACGAAAGCAAACGTGCAAGCAAACGCAGAAGCGATCGCGCTTCGCGCACAGGAGACAAGCCAGTGTCATCGCCCATCACCGTCGGCGTGATCGCGAATCCCGCATCGGGCCGTGATATTCGACGCCTCACTACGCACGCTTCGGTGTTTCCGACCGCTGAGAAAGCGAACATGGTCGTGCGCCTGCTCGCGGGCCTCGGCATGCTCGGCGTCGCTCGCGTACTGACGTTACGCGACCGCACCGGCGTCGCTGCCTTGGTGCTGCGCGCGCTCGAAACGCATGCGGCCGTGGCCGAGCCGCAGCCGTGGCCCAGCGTCGAATTCCTCGATTTGCCGATCACGGACAGCGTGACGGACACCCACTCGGGTGTCGCGCGGATGGTCGCGATGGGCGTCGATCTGATCGCGGTGCTCGGCGGCGACGGCACACATCGCGCGGTTGCCGCGCATTGCGGCGAGGTGCCGCTGCTGACGCTGTCGACGGGGACCAACAACGCGTTTCCGGAATTGCGCGAAGCGACGGTGGCCGGCCTCGCGGGCGCGCTCGCCGCTGCGGAGCTGGTGCCGCCCGCTGTCGCGCTGACGCGCAACAAGCGTCTCGTGGTCCGCTGCGTCGCGGGACCGAACAAGGGGCGCGAGGAGATCGCGCTGGTCGATGTGTGCGTGAGCCGGCAGCGTTTCATCGGCGCGCGTGCCGTCTCCGAGCCGGCGGACATCGATGCGCTCTTTCTCACGTTCGCAGCACCCGACGGTATCGGCCTGTCGTCGATTGGCGGCGCGTGGGCGCCGGTCGAGCGCAGCGCGCCGTACGGGCTGCATCTGACGTTCGCGCGCGCGGGCGAATCTGGCGTGCCGATCTTCGCGCCGCTGGCGCCGGGCCGCGTCGATCAGGTGACGATGCGCACCTGCGAACGCTTCGAAGCCGGCTGCTGGACGCCGCTGCACACGGAACAAGGCACGCTCGCCTTCGACGGCGAGCGCGAGATCGAGCTCGAACGGGACGACCGCTATGAGATCGCGCTCGACTGGGCGGGACCGCTGACCGTAAATGTGAGCCGCACGCTGCGCTATTGCGCGTCGCGGCAGTTGATGCGCGAAGCGGCAGCGCGTCGGGACTCATCAACCCAGCAGGAAACGAACCCCTGAAGCAATGCTGGCTGAAGTAGCAGTGACCATCGAGATCATTCCAAGGAGACACACCATGTCTGTTTCGACGCAGTTGAGCAAGGAAAAGCTGCTGGAAGCGTATCGGATGATGCGCACGATCCGCGAGTTCGAGGAGCGTCTGCACGTCGAATTCGCCACCGGCGAAATACCCGGCTTCGTGCATCTGTATGCCGGCGAGGAGGCGTCGGCGGTCGGCACGATGATGCATCTGAACGATGCGGACTATGTCGCGACCACACACCGTGGTCATGGCCACTGCATCGCGAAAGGCGTCGACGTGCGCGGCATGATGGCCGAAATCTACGGCCGCAGCACCGGCGTGTGTCGCGGCAAGGGCGGCTCGATGCACATTGCCGATCTGTCGAAGGGGATGCTCGGTGCCAACGGCATCGTCGGCGCGGGTGGTCCGCTCGTGTGCGGCGCGGCACTCGCGGCGAAGCTCAGGAACACCGGCGGAGTGGGCGTGTGCTTCTTCGGGGACGGTGCGTCGAACCAGGGCGTGATCTTCGAATCGATGAACCTGGCGTCCGTATGGCGCCTGCCGACGATCTTCGTTGCCGAGAACAACGGCTATGCGGAGGCGACCTCGTCGACCTGGTCGGTCGCGGCCGACAACATCGCCGACCGCGCGAGCGGCTTTGGCATGCCCGGGGTGATCGTCGACGGCTTCGATTTCTTCGCGGTGCACGAAGCGCTTGGCGCCGCGATCGAGCGCGCTCGCGACGGCGGCGGCCCGACGCTCGTCGAGGTGAAGCTTTCCCGCTATTTCGGTCACTTCGAAGGCGATGCGCAAACGTATCGCGCGCCCGGTGAAGTGCAGAAGCTGCGCGACGAAAAGGACTGCCTGAAGCGCTTCGAGGAGCGCGTGATGCGCGCCGAAATGCTCAGCGCCGACGAACTGCGCGGCATCGATGCCAAGGTGAAGCAGTTGATCGACGGCGCGGTGACGGAAGCGAAGGCCGCGCCGTTGCCGAGCGCCGCGGACCTGCTGACCGACGTCTACGTGTCCTATCCGTAATCCACAGCGCGGACCATTCAATCTTCAGGAGACAGTCATGGCACGGAAGATCACGTTTTCAGGGGCAATCAACGAAGCGCTGAGCCAGGAGATGGCGCGCGACGAAACCGTCATCGTGATGGGCGAGGACAACGCGGGGGGCGCCGGGTCCCCAGGCGAACAGGATGCGTGGGGCGGTGTGCTCGGCGTGACGAAAGGGCTCTTTCATCAATTTCCGGGGCGCGTGCTCGACACGCCGCTGTCCGAAGGCGGCTTCATCGGCGCGGCGGTCGGCGCGGCCGCTTGCGGGATGCGTCCGGTGGCCGAGCTGATGTTCATCGATTTCATGGGCGTGTGTTTCGACCAGATCTTCAATCAGGCCGCGAAGTTTCGCTATATGTTCGGCGGCAAGGCGGTCACGCCGGTCGTGATTCGCACGATGCAGGGCGCAGGTCTGCGCGCGGCCGCGCAGCACTCGCAGATGCTGACGTCGTTGTTCACCCACATACCCGGACTGAAAGTCGTGTGCCCGTCCACACCGTACGACGCGAAGGGCCTGTTGATCCAGGCGATTCGCGACAACGACCCGGTCATCTTCTGCGAGCACAAGCTGCTGTATGGCCGCGAAGGCGACGTGCCGGAAGAGTCGTATGCGATTCCGTTCGGCGAAGCGAACGTAGTGCGCGACGGCGACGACGCAACGATCGTGACCTATGGCCGCATGGTTCACCACGCGACCGATGCCGCCGACAAGCTCGCGAAAGAGGGCGTCCAGGTGGAGGTGATCGACTTGCGCACGACTTCGCCGCTCGACGAAGAAACGATCCTGGAAAGCGCTGAGCGCACCGGGCGCGTCGTGGTGGTCGACGAGGCGAATCCGCGCTGCTCGATCGCGACCGATATCGCCGCGCTCGTCGCGCAGCGCGCGTTCCACTCGCTGAAGGCGCCGATCGAACTCGTGACCGCGCCGCATACGCCCACGCCTTTCGCAGGCGTGCTCGAAGATCTGTATATCCCGTCGGCGGAGAACATCGCCGCGGCCGTGCGGAAAGTAAGGAGCTGAACAATGCCGATTCACATGATCACGATGCCCAAGTGGGGGCTGTCGATGGAGCAGGGGCAGGTCAACGGCTGGCTCAAGGAAATCGGCGCCAAGGTCGCGAAGGGCGACGAGGTGCTGGATGTCGAGACCGACAAGATTTCGTCGGGCGTCGAGTGCGCGTTCGACGGGCTGCTGCGCAGGCAGATCGCGCAGCAGGGCGACACGTTGCCGATCGGCGCGCTGCTCGGCGTCGTCGCCGACGAAGCCACGTCCGATGCCGATATCGATGCGGCGGTCGAAACGTTCCAGCGCGACTTCGTGCCGGCCACCGCCGACACCGCGGAGGCCGGACCGCAGCCGGAAAAAACGCGGGTCGGCGGGCGCACCGTGCGTTACCTGAAGATCGGCGACGGCGGCACGCCGGCGGTGCTGATCCACGGCTTCGGTGGCGATCTGAACAACTGGCTCTTCAATCATGCGGATCTCGCCGCGCACCGCGCAGTGTGGGCGCTCGACCTGCCGGGGCATGGCGAGTCGGGCAAGGCGGTCGAGACGGGCAGCATCGACGAACTGGCCGACAGCGTGATCGCGTTTCTCGACGACCGGGGCATTGAGCGCGCGCATCTGGTCGGCCATTCGATGGGCAGCGCCGTGTCGATGACGGTCGCCGTGAAGGCGCCCGAACGCGTCGAATCGCTGGCGTTGATCGCGGGCGCGGGGCTCGGCGACGAGATCAATGGCGAGTACCTCGAAGGCTTCGTCGAGGGCAGCAGCCGCAACGCGTTGAAGCCGCATCTGGTGAAGCTGTTCGCCGACGGGTCGCTGGTCACACGGCAACTGATCGAAGACATCGTCAAGTACAAGCGGCTCGAAGGCGTGAACGACGCGTTGCGCAAGATTGCCGCGGCCGCGTTCGAAGGCGGCGTGCAGCGCCGCGTCTATCGCGACCGGCTCGACACGCTCGCGCCGCGCACGCTGGTGATCTGGGGAGCGCAGGATCAGATCATCCCCGTCGCGCACGCGCAAGGTTTGCCCGGTAACGTGCGCGTGCATGTGATCGACGGCAAAGGGCACATGGTGCAGATGGAGGCTGCATCGGAAGTGAACCGCCTGCTCAACGAGTTCTTCGGATGATCGCGATGGACGCCCCTCTTCATACCGACAGCTTCACGGCGCTTGGCCAGCATGGCAAGCGCAACCGCGACAAGCTTGCCCGCATTCCGGTGAAGATCGTGTCAGCGGACAACTCGACGGTATTGCCCAAGCCGCCCTGGCTGCATGCGCGGCCGATGATGAGCGAAACCGTCGCTGGCATGGCGGCGATTCTGCGCCAGCACCGCTTGCATTCGGTCTGCGAGGAGGCGATGTGTCCGAACATCGGTGAGTGTTTTGCGCAGCGCACCGCGACATTCATGATCATGGGAGGGATCTGCACGCGGCGCTGTGCGTTCTGCGACGTTGCGCATGGCCGGCCGCAAGCGCTCGACGACGACGAGCCCGCGCGGCTTGCCGATGCCGTCGCGGCGCTCGGGCTGCGCTATGTCGTGATCACCTCGGTGGACCGCGACGATCTGCGCGACGGCGGCGCCGCGCACTTCGCGCGCTGTATTGCGCTCGTGCGCGAGCGCGTAGCGGGCATTCGCGTGGAAATCCTGACGCCGGATTTTCGCGGGCGGATCGACCGCGCGCTCGACGCTTTGTCCGGGGCGTGGCCAGACGTCTTCAACCACAACATCGAGACGGTGCCGTCGCTGTATCGGGCGGCACGGGCCGGCGCGGACTACCACGGTTCGCTCGAGCTGCTGTCGCGCGTGAAACGCCGGAACGCGGCGGTGTTGACCAAATCCGGACTGATGACCGGCCTCGGCGAGACCGACAGCGAACTGCTCGCGACGATGCGCGATCTGCGTGCGCATGACGTCGACGTGCTGACGATCGGCCAGTATCTTGCGCCGTCGCGGTATCACATGCCAGTGCGGCGATACGTGCCGCCCACGACGTTCGACCTGCTAGGCGACGAAGGTTTGAAGATGGGGTTCATGGACGTAGTGTCCGGGCCGCTCGTGCGTTCGTCGTATCACGCGGATCGGATTGCGGGAAAGGGCACATCCGGAGCATCGAGGTAATACCCCTGAATCCACTCCACACCGGCATTGCGAGCGATCAGGACATCGTCGGCCGTTTCGACACCCTCGATGACGAGGAGCGGCGCGATACGGCGTGCCGCTCTGACCAGACGGTTTAATTCAGCTGCGGTAAAGCTGCCTTGCCGGACGCGCCGCAGAAATGAGCGGTCCACCTTGATGATGTCGGGCTCGCACATACGCGCTGCATCTGCGGAAAAACCAACGCCGAAGTCGTCGACGGCAACCCGGACGCCCAGATCCTTCAGACGCCGGACAAATGCGGCTCCATCGACTGCCGAGACCGGAGCCGATTCCGTGACTTCCACGATCAGGCGGGCTGCGAGATCGGGCGCGGCCGCCAGTTCGAGAAAGAGCGATTTCCACCAGTGATCGTCTCGCACACTCTGCGCCGAGATGTTGCAGCCAAGATTGGCGTCGGGCACGGCCCGCAGCGCATCGAGCGTGCGGCGCAGGACGAAACAGTCGAACGGGCGCATCAGCGAAAGTCTTTCCAGCGCCGGAATGAAGCGGCCTGGTGGCAAGACCATGTCAGCCGCTTTCATCCGCACCAGAGTCTCGCGATAAAGGACGTCCGCGGGGGCGTCGATCGCGCGGATCACCTCATGTCGGAAGAAAAGCCGATCTTCCTCGATGGCGACGACAACCTCCCGGGCAATCTTCCAGTCGGGGCCGGTCTTTGCCTCGGGCGCTATCAGGGGCAATGTCTTACTGCATGCTGAACGCTGTCCCTAGAAATTGCGATGTTGCTAAGGCTGCGCGTTTTCACAGATTGTTCTCATTTTTTCCCGCAGCGCGGCCCACATTTCCGACTGCCACTCACCTTCACGCAGCTGATCGGCGTACTGTCGAAGTACGAGATGCAAGGCGTTCGCAAATGCTGTTGCGTTGATTGTCTTTTCGAGCAGCAGTGGACCAGATCGACGTATGCGCCATCCTCCGGTGGTTTCCGCCTGATGGAGGATGCCGCAACGTATATGCGCGTAAAATTCGTCGGCAACGGGGACGAAAGATTCAAATGCTGGCCATCGGGAGAAGAACCCCTTGAACGCTTTCCTGGACCGTCCGTTTGACTGTCCCCAACCTCGAGCGAAGGATTCGATAGCTTCGATCATTAAACAGCTCACCGCCATGATCGTAAAGCCGTTTTTCTTCGCGGGGTCGACCTGAATCGGAGTCAGGTATCGTTCGGTGAAGCGCTCCTCAATGAAAGCAGCGATCGCCTTCCGGTCACGAGATTGCTCGAGCTTGCGATACATCGCCACGGTGCACGAGCTGGAGAGAAAAACGGGGCCCGCGGGATGGATAATCGGTTTGTTCGTGTGCATTCTGTGCAGAGGTATTGTGGCGGCGACTGGGGCGTAACGCTACCGGTACGAGCGGCGTGCCTCTTAAGGCCCGCGCCGCGGTGATCGGCCAGAGGTACATCTCAGCATCGTCGAGCTGCTGCTGGCCACTCTGATCATCGGGTTTGGGGGCACGAGTCATCAGCGCGTGTCCGAGCGGCGTGGCCATTCGGTCGGAATCAGTGCTTCTCCAGACGCGCGCGTCCAGCGATACTTCGTCGCATTCACGTAGCGGGGATCGTCAAAAAAATAGGCGTGCTCGAGCAGAAGTACCTGGAGGTCGTCTCGTCTGTCGACTTCAGAGAAGAGGAAATCAATATGCTGCCGCATAGCCTGGAAATCCTCGTCGTCCGCACTGATGGAAACAACGTCCGGCCCATCGGTGTCGTCATCGCCGTCGTCGGCGTAGTCGGCAACTTTACGGACCTTGCTGTCCGGCTTGACGGCAGCCTGCGCTGTGCGGTTCGGAAAATAGGGGCGACTGATCTGGTCGAGCACAAGAAGTCCCGGCACCGGACGATGCTCCTTCTCAAAATATCGCTGCAAGCCAAAAGACAATGCGACATGCACAGCCAGACAGTTGGCGTCCGATCCGACATCGGTCATCGAAAGGATGGCGCCGGCGGCGCCTGGCTCGGCGACGGAGATACGAGGCTCTCGGGACGAAAAAATGAGCTCGGCATCGATGCAGGGCTGCGCTTTGGGTAGTACGGCAAAAGCCTCGGATGCAAACTGCGATATCGTGCTTTCTGCTCGCTGCAGGCGCACGCGTCTGTTCGCCACGTCGACAAGCCCTTCAAGGCGTGCAATTTCGTCATGCAGTGAGCCAAAGTCTTTTGCTGGTGCGAGCAACCGATCATCTTGCGTCTCAATCGGCAGCACGTTACGACACGATCCATGCGGCCCGGGAGTATTCTTCGGTATCCGCGATGGTATCGTGGCAATGGGAACCAGTGGAACGGCCACCCCGACAAGGACCTAGCCCGCCTGTTGACAATCGAGTGGGAATTATCGGCCAGCTCGACTCAGAAACGCATCGCGCTGCTTCGTCGGTACCGCGAGACTGCTTGTACTGTGCGTGCGGCGAGGGACGCAGACCGAAGGCTAATCGCTCAGACTCTGCACATAGTCTCCCCAATCCTGCATCATCTTCTGTCTCTCAGAAAGAAACTCGGCCTTGTTATACGCGCGGCTCACCCGATTTCTTTCGACGTGGGCCAACTGACGTTCGATCGCGAGCGGCGTGAACCCCTGTTCATGTGCCCATGTGCTGAACGTACCGCGTGCGCCGTGTGCCCTGAAAAGGCGTTCGTGATTGAATCCACCTCGGACCAGGGCTGCATTAATGGTGGTAGCTGCCATCGGCCGCGATTCGTCTCTGACGTTTGGAAAGAGGTAGTCGTCAGCGCTCTTAGGTCGAGTAATTTCCCGGATCTTTTCCAAAATCTCAATTGCCTGCTCTGCTGAGCGGCACCACATGCGGACGCTCCATCTTCATGCGCTCTTCGGGGATAGCCCATATCGCAGATTGCAAGTCTATCTCCCGCCACCTTGCACCTCGCAGCTCGGCGCTGCGCAGCGAGGTTAGTAGCAGTAAGTGCATCGCTAGGTGTGTGCGCTGAGTTCCGGTGACCGAAAAAGTAGCCAGTAGGTGCCTGACTTCATGAGCGTCGAGCGCCCGGTTGTGGCGCGTAGGCGGGAGCATCACCGCATCGGATGCCTTAAGTGCTGCAACGGGGTTCGCGTCCACGCGCCCGCTGATGATCGCGCGTCTGAATATAGCGTCGAGGTGTTGGCGAACACGTATGGCGATATGTGGCGCGCCTTCTTTCTTGCGTTCATCAACTGCAAGAGCTTTGCGTTTTGCAATCGACTGCAGCAGATCGTACACGTGCGACACCTTGATGTCGCGGACCGGCATAGTGCCGAGCGGTGAACCTTTCACGTAGCGTGCAAGGAAACGCGTGGCTTGAGCGTGATAATAGGCGGTCCATTTTCCCCGATTGTCCTCCAGCCATTCCTCGCACACTGGCCAGAGCGTGTTCTTCTGGTGGGCAACAGTCTGCTGTTGAAGTTGCTTCTCGTATGCCTTCGGATGGATCCCCGACGCGACCAGCTTGGCTGCAGCGTTGCGAAGTTGACGAGCGTCCGCTATCGACACATTGGGGAATCGGCCGAGAGTGTAGCTGCAGTCCTTGCCATCCAACCGGTAGTCAAATTTCCAGACTTTCGAACCCGAGACCGAGACCCGCAAATACATGGAATCGCGATCACGAAGTTTATAGGGCTTGCTCCGCGGTTTGGCGTTCTGCAGGAGCGGGTAGGTGAGCCTCATGGAGTTCTCCTTGACGGACAACTACCATGAATTTTACCCGCAATTTACCCGCAAAACCGGCGGAAGCAGCCGGATTTCTTCGGCCTAAGTCGGACGTGCCGATCGCCACCGGATGCGTCACCGCAGCGAACCCATAGCGTCTGAGCCATTCGCTGTAACCCTTTACCAGAAAGGCTCCGGAGCGTTCGATGTATTGCTGGCGGGACGTTTGATAGACTGTCCGAAGCGCAAACCAGGGCACCTGCGGCAAGTCATGGTGAACCAGATGATAGTTGTTGTTCAGAAACAGCAACCGCCACAACCATCCCGCTTCATTGATCACCGTGCGATGCGCGGGCTCCTGCGCGACCCGATGCTCATGAAACGAACGCACCGAGGCAAGCGCGAGCGAGCCGTACCCCGCACCGACGATAAACACCCACGCCGGTATCCCACACCCCTGTTGCAACCACGCGGTGAGCGCGACGAGCACGGTGAGATGCGCGAGCCATGCGGGCACGTCGCGCCAATCGCCGTCGCGAATCTTGCTGAGCGCTTGCGCACCTGTCGCGGCAAGCGAAAATGCTGGCCCGACCAGCAATCGGCCGATCAGCGTATTGCGGAAAACTAGCAACGCGCGCATCGCGGTCCCCGCTCGTTGCCACTCCGATGCGCTCACGAAATAGCTCTCCGGGTCGCTGCCAGGCTCGGTCAGATGCGCATCGTCGTGATGCCGCAGATGCGACTCGCGATACACGTGATAAGGAAACCACACCGCGAGCGGCGCGAAACCGAACAGCGCGTTGACGAAGCGCGAGCGCGTCGGATGGCCGTGCAGCAGTTCGTGCTGCAACGACATGTACCACGCGCCGAATACGGCCAGCAGCGCGGCCGTCAGCGGCTGACCCAGCAGACGCGCGTGCGTGGCGACGCCGAACCAGCCACCGTAGATCGCGACGATCAGCACCCACGTGGGCCACTGCGTGCGCCAGGTCCAGCCCGCGGCGAGACGGTCGATATGATTGCGCTGGGTGTGGTCGAGAGAGATCGCCATCGTTGAATCGGTCCGAATGCCTGATTGAACCCGCGGTTTCGACTCGCAGGTTCAGACGGATCGTACGGGGCAATGGGGCACGCCCGAACCAATTTATCGAGCATTGCATCTGCGCAATCGTGGAATAGGTACCGCGCATAGCACGCGTTCGGCAAACGCTCAATGATCGTCCGCTACGCGGCACACGTGATCGAGCAGCCCTTCGGCCGTGCCGCTGCCACCATCGACGTCGACACCGCTATTGACGATCAGCCAGCCATCCTGCTCCGCGGACGGTCCAGCGCCGGTAACGAGGATCGTTTGCGTGGCCATCGTCGCCGGGTCCGGATTGTCGCGCGCGACGATCCGGAACGGGTTGTCGGCGCCGCTCAGCGAGCTCACGCGCATGATCCGGTAGCGCTTGCCATCGAGCGTGTCCCAGCGCCACTCGCCGGGCGTGTCGTGTGCGTGATTCGCGAGCGCGGCGCTGACTTCACGCCGCATGCAATCGATGTGGATATGCAGCTGGTTTTGCGAGCGACGATATTCGGAGTTGATTTCGATGCCGAGCTGATCGTCGGGCAGATCGCGTTTGGCCGCTTGCTGCACGTAATGGCGCGAGTCCCACGCGTCGCTCCAGTAGTCCCTGGCATCTGGCGCGAGGATCAGTGGACTCTCGATGCCGGTGATGCGATCGGTCGGCATCAACAGAAACTGCGAGCGGCCGAGAATATCCTTCAGGACGACGTAGCGTTTGTCGAGATCGACGATCGTGCATTGACCCGGCGTGCCGGTGGCCTGCTGCGATGGCACGCAGCGAATGTCGACGATCTTCCACAGCGCGTTGGAATCGACCGTCGAGAGGCGCGCGCAGGCGCTGGCGGTGAGGGCGACCGCGAGGACCGCGGTCAGGTGAACGACGCGGCGCACGAGGCCGCGAGATGGGAGGGCGGTGGCGGGTATCGTCATCGTCGCTTAGGGTGAGGTTCGGGCAGGCAAAGCGTAGGGATGCGGGCAACAACGCGCAGGCATTAAAGCACAAACCTCAAAGCACCGGCGGCGGCAACGCTCCCAGTACCTGTTCGATCGCGACGCCGATGGCCAGCAGCCGTCTGTCCGAGCCGAGCGGGCCATCGAGCTCCAAACCGACAGGCAGGCCGCTCGCGCTCATCCCCGCCGGGACCGAGAGCCCCGGAATGCCGGACGTGCTGGCCGGGTCGGTATTGCGCAGGAACGCTTCCATCGTATCGATCGGCGGGCCGCCGTCGATCGTGACCGTCGACGAACCGTTCAGATCGTCGATCGGGACCGCGACGAGCCGCGTAGTCGGAAACAGCAACGCATCGAGAGCGGCATTCGCGAAGGTCGCGGCCATGTAGCTTTGCAGTCGGGGGCGCCAGTAATTGAGCGCCGCCGTGTAGTGCGAGCCGAGCACGTCGGCGAGCACGTCGTCGTAGATCGCGCGCACGTCTGGGCTCGCGATGCGCACGGCCAACTCGGCGACGGTTTGCACCGGTGCCTGATTCGCGACCAGCCACGCGAGCACGTCGTCGCGCGCTTCGTGAATGGCGACCGGACCGCCGACCATACCGTTCAGATGCTCCAACTCATTCATCGCGACCGGCACGAACGTGACGCCCGCCGCTTCGAGCTTTTGTAACGCGGCACGCGCGACGTCATCGACCTGTCGTTCGAGACCGTCCCACAGCGGCGCGGGTAGGCCGATGCGCAAGCGCTCGAGCGCAACCGTGGGCAGCGCGCCGTCGCCAGTGATCACGCCGTCGAGCAGCGCCAGATCGGCGACGCTGCGCGCCATCGGCCCGACAGTGTCGCGCGTATGGCTGATCGGCACGACCGCGTCGGGGTCGTGATAGCGCCGCTCGGCGCCGCCATTGCCGACCGATGGACGAAAGCCCGCAGTACCGGTCAGCGCGGCCGGGATGCGGGTCGAGCCGCCGGTGTCGGTGCCGAGTCCGGCAGGCGCAATGCGCGCGGCGATCGCCACGGCGGTGCCGCCCGACGAGCCACCGGGCATCAGCGTCGGATCGTACGGGTTGCGCACCGGCCCCGCATGCGCGGAGAGGTTCGTGCTCGTGATGCCGAACGCGAGTTCGTGCATGTTGGCCTTGCCGAGAACGATCGCGCCCGCATCGACGAGGCGTTGCACTGACGGCGCGTTGGTCTTCGGCACGAAGCCCGCGAGCGCGGGCGTGCCGGCCGACGTCGGCAGGCCCGCGGTGTTGATGTTGTCCTTGACGACGATGGGCAGGCCGGCGAGCGGCAGGCGCGCCCGCTCGGTCGGCGGCAATGCGTCGATGCGCTGCGCGGCGGCGAGCGCGCCGTGGAAGTCGAGCGTGGTGAGTGCGTTCAGGTGCGTGAGCGCGGCGGCGCGCGCGAGCAGGGTGGCGACGTAGTCAGTGGCTTTGAGGCGCCCGGACTGCAGCGCCTCGACCGCTTGTGTCGCGCTCAGCGCGAGTTGTGCGTCGACGGTCCATGTCATGACCGGCGTCTCCGTGGGGATGGCTGCGTCGCGGGTGGCGCGATGCGAATGCGAGTGTGCGGCTTGCCTTCACGCGAGTTCGTGACGAGGGCAGCGCGAAATCCGGGGAGATGGGACGCGAGTTTCGGCGGCATCCGTCGATATAGCGGACAGGTGAGGTATGCGAACAGCGAACGCAAGGGTTCGCCTATTCTTGCACATCCGCCTGGAAGACGATGCCGGGCAACGCACAGCGAGTACTGTGTTTGCCGTCGTCGACACCGACGCGCACTACGATCCGCTTACTGGTGGTTGTCAATCCACATGCGCCCCCAGTCAGACGCATAAGCGAGCGCATGCTCTTCGTCGAAGAAGTAATCGAGCGCGTCGAACGAATATGCCTTGCGCGTGTTCTCGTCGCGCTGCTCGATCGTCAGATTGGCGGCGAATAATCCGTTGGGGAGCAGTTGCGTAGCCGCTTCGACCTCATAGCCCTTATAGCGGATGTGTGAGTTCATAGTCCTGACTTGTCTGTGTGTCCGCGATTCTTGTGCGGAATACCAATGCGTGCGGCGCGGCCCTGTCGATGCCGAAGGTTAGTGAAGCGGCGGCCAGGGTCAAGCGTAGGGCGCGCTGCGCAGCGGGTGAACCAATCTTTCGTCGGAAGCAAATCAGGGCGAGGCGGAAGTGGTAATCAAAAGCCCGGATTGGATCAAAGTCGCTGTGTTCGATCACACTATCCGCGCGGGGGCGCGGTGTCTGTTATGTGGCGCACGGTCGCTCGACGCAAAGCGTGGCGCCGCGCGCGATTGCGGCGGCGTCACGGTGTGGCGGGCAGTACTTCAGACGGCGTGCAGAACGCGTGTGGAGCGGCTGTCCGCGGCGATGGTGGCGGAGGTGTTGGGTGCGGATGCGAGCGCGGTCGCATAGCTCGACGCGCCCGGCGCGTCATGCGCGCGCTGTGCGTTGAAGGCGAGCGCGAACTGCGCGGCCTGCTGGCCGACGGTCGCGAGCTGCTCGACGACCTGGATCGGAGCAGCTGTCCGCGCTATCGAAGCGCGTCTCCAGCGTGTTGATGCCGGCACCGAACGGCGTCGGCCAACCACGCAGCGCGTGCACGATCGAGCGCAGCGACGTCAGCACGGAGCCGGCCGCCTGCCAGCCGTATGCGGTGACGATGCAGCCCACCGCGCGGCCATCCAGATAGGGGCGCTCGTCGGCGCGCAAGTCCTCTAGCGTATCGAGCGCGTTCTTCACGAGCCCGGATACGCCGCCGTGATAGCCTGGCGTCGCGATGATCACCGCGTCCGCGCGACGTACGGCCTCGATCAGCTCCAGCTGTTCGTCGGTGCGAGCAGGCTGTTCCGGCGCGTAGTGCGGCAGGCTATGCAGAAAGGTGCCGCCGAACAGGCGGGTGTGCGCGCCCGCGGCTTCGGCGCCGCGCAACGCGAACGCGAGCGCGCGCTCGGTCGACGAGGCCGCGCGCGTCGTGCCGCCAATACCGACGACGAGCGGCTGGCGGGAATGATCAGATCTGCTCAACGAAATGCTCCTTCGATTGCGGTTGACGGTGCGGTTGACGGTCCGGTTCATGCATAACGCATGCGGCGTCAGCGAGGCATGTGCATGGCTGTGAACGGACCGGCCGAGGCGAACCGGACTTTGAAGCGTCATCTTAATGAGCGGCCGCCGCGCCGCTAAGCGACTTTTTGTTCTAACGATATGACCATGCGGCTGCAACTCACCGAGCCCCGCGGCGGTGCCCGTATTCGTGTGTCCGCGTCAGGTCCGCTTCACGATGAGCCGTTTTTTGCATGCTACGATGCCCGCATTCCCTGCGAGATCGAGCCCAGCATGGCAACCCTGTATGACACGCTCGGCGTGCCCGCGCACGCCACCGACGACGAAATCAAGCGGGCCTACCGGAAAGCCGCCATGAAATGGCATCCGGACCGCAACCACGGCGCCGAGGACGTCGCGCGTGCCGCGTTCCAGGAGATCAAGGACGCATACGCGATCCTGTCCGATGCCGGGCAGCGCAAGGTCTACGACACGGTCTATGCGGAACAGATGCGCGAGTGGGAGGCGCAGCACACCCGCCGGCAACGCGCGCAAGCGGAGCGCGAGGCGGCGGCGCGCGCGGCCGACGAAGCCGTGTATGCGGAGATGGTGTCGATCGCGATCCGCTTTGCCGACCAAGGCCACAACCGCGACGTGCTGTTCGGGGTGCTGCTCGGGCGGCAATGCGAAGCCCAGCGTGCCGCGCAGATTGCCGACAGCGTCGCGGCGTTGCAGGCCGCGCGACGCGACGAGGCGGACGCCGCGCAACCTGTGCCGCGCGCCAGCAAGTCTGCGCAGCGAGCACAAGCGGCGGAGGCTGGAGCGGATGAACCCGAGCTGGAGGAAACCGCGCAAGAAACCAGCGCGGCATCGAAGGCTTCGAAACGAACGGCGGATCAAGCCGAAGAACAAGCCGCCGCGCACGACACCCCGCACTCCAAACGCGCGAACCACGCGAGGCGCGACGAATCCGCCAGCGACGTGCATCCGGCCAGCGCGCTCGGCAATCTTTGGTTCCAGTTCCTCAACGGCCTGAAGTTCTGACGCATCACCGCGCAAGTTGCGCGATGAGCCCGCAGGTGGCCCTTGCGGCGTCGCTTGATGCGACGAATGTTTACAGGGTTTACAGGGTACTGAAAGTGGGGGCCGAACACTGGTACACTGCTCATCATTCGCTAAGTTGTGCTGCGTGCCCGTGAATCGAGATGCTTGGTGCGAATCCCGTGGCGCAAATAATAAAGGCGCCGTAGTGTCACGGGGGCGCAAGACTGGCGCGGCACAATTCCGCCCAGAGGCCAATAAAAAAACATCGGTACGGGGTAAGCGTGTCCAGAAAATATAAGGTGTTGTTTCTCTGCCGCGATAATTCAATCCGCAGCATCATTGCCGAAGCTTTACTGCGCGAACTGGCCGGGCACCGGTTCGACGCGTTCAGCGCGGGCCCTGAACCGGCCGCGCGCCTTCATCCGCTCGCGGTTGCGCAATTGCAGCGGGGCATTTCGGGAGGCGCGGTGCTGAGCCCGAAAAGCTGGCTCGAATTCACCGGCGAATGGGCGCCGCGCATGGATGTCGTGATCGCGCTCGACGCATTCGTCGGCGGACTGCATGCGCCGGTATTTCCCGGCGCTCCGGCGTTTGTCGATTGGACTATTGCCGATCCGCTCGCGGGCGGTCACGTGTCCGCTGATGAGCAGGCCCGTCTTTTCGACAAGACGTTCTGGCGCATCGTGCGGCAGGTCAGCGCGTTTATCGAGCTGCCGCAATACGCGCAGCCTGCCTCGAATCGCGCCGATGCGGCGAATGCCATCGATACTGGGAATACCGTGAATGCCGTGGATGTGGCAAGCGGTGGCGCCAAACCGGTGCGTGGCAAGGCGGTTCATTTCGAAGCCGCGGCGATTACGACCGTGTCTTCGAGCGCGGCGGCTTGCACCTAGCGGCTATTCTGGCGCCCGAGCCGGGTGCCGGCGAACGGGTCATTCGACCAGTCGACCTGTTTTTTCGGTTGTGGTGCGGGCGCCGGTTTTTCGGACAGTTCGAAATGCTCGATGCTCTGGCCGGCGCTAATAGCCTGCTTCAACCATTGAGGCATTTCGCCGTTGCCGTCCCAGCTGTCTCCGGTTGCATTGCGATAGCGCTCGTTCTTTTTCGCCAATGACTCGGTCGCCAGCGCGGCAGCAAGGTCTTCTGGTCTGATACCAAACTCGTCCATACGATGGCGGAGATATGCAATGATGCTATCTCGCTTCCTTTCGTCCATAGGATATTTGTCCTTCTAAAACGTGCAGCGTACTGTCAAAGATAGATTGCAGGAAAAAAGCGGCGAAGCGTCGAGCCCGACTGGATGGGGCCGTCCTGCGGTGGGTTGTCGACTGAAGGGAATGTCATGTGCCGGGTTAAAAAACGTTGCTCCCTGAATTGCATTACGGCCTGTGACAAACATGGCCGCCGGAACAACCGACCCTCAAACTGAGAGTCCGAATCAGCAAATATTTCAGCATGTCGCAGCGCTGCAAACGAGGCCGGTAAGCCTGACGTTCGCCAGGAAAAACTCTCTGTCTCGTTGCAATGATTGCGAATGGATGGAACTATTCCACGCTGTCCGTCTTTCACCGGACTTTCGTCGACGTGCGGGTGCCGCTTTTTGTGCTTATTAGCAACATCATAACGCAATGCGAGCGCAAAGCACGCCTTGTTCACATTGATTTTGTCAGTGGATGCGGTTTATCGAACGCTGTCGGCAATTGACCACGCTGCTGGAAGCCACGGGATTGAATTCCGGTAGCCGCGAGCTATAAAAGAAAGATGAAAAACCGCGCAGTGCTGACTTACAGCCAGCTTGTGTGCGCCGATTCCGCCGACGCGCGGGAACGCGTCATGGATGGCTTGCAGGCGCGGCAATTCTACATATGTTTAGTTCGATGACCCGTCGCAGCAGTAGCGCATTGGCATCGACCCGTTCTTCAGCCCCTTTGGGCAGGTTGGCTTTTCGCGGATCAATTCTTGTGGAGGACGAACACTGCTGCGCCGGATTCGAGGAGTCCGGAAATGAGAGTACGTTTATTGATGATTGCCGCAACCGCCGTTCTGTGTCTCATGCCGAGAACGGCCAGAGCGGCGGAGTTGAGCGGCCAGGCGGACCCCGACATGGCGGGGCGCGCGATGATGCAACAGAATGCGAACGAATCGGCGCAGGCAACGACCGACATGTCGTTCGGTCGGAACTGGGATTCGCGCGAGCAGGGCATGCGCAACGCGTCGTATGGCGGTGTCCCCGCGGGCGAGTCGCAAGCGGGAGGCCGACGCGGTCAGTCCTGCTCGTTTGGCACGGAGTGCAGGACTTATTTCGGTCAATGACCCGTTCGCGTCCGGCAGCGGGGCGCCTCGAATCGCGCGTGCTGTGCACAACGCGGGATCACTAAGCGACAATCAGGTGCGGCGCTTTGCCGCCGCCACTTTTCAGGCGCTTGCCCGCAAGCGCCCGTAATTTCACACGAAAGCCAATCCTCGCTGCATCTGACCGCTGCGCTCGCCGATGTGCGCGACGATATCGTCGACGCCACGCGCCGTATGGTCGTGTTCCGCTGCTGCGTAGTAGCCGCGGAATTCATCGAGCAGAGCGCGCCATGACGCATGCCAGCGCGTTTCCCTCAGACAGACGCCGGACGAATCGGCAATACGCAAGACACCGTTGTCCGGATAGAAAGTCAGCGTGACGAGGCGGCCGTCGATGACGCAAGCGGCGGTGCAGGGGCGGGGCGTGACCATGTGAGGTGTCCTTTCGATAAACCAATGAGTGCGCGTTGCGTGCTTACGGGAAATTGAGCAAACGCTGTGCCTACTGCACATACTGTGCGCACCAGCTCTGGCTTCCTTTCACTTCGCTTTAGCGGCAAATTCCGCTCGATCAACCCAGCGGTATCAACGCAGAGATATCGGCAGTATTCCAGTAATTGACGACAATTTTTTGTACGCGTCGCACCGTGATGGGCAATAGCTTCAGTATCAACCATTAAGGGTTTCTGCTGACTTACGGCTTGCGCGCAGCATGCCGCGAACTATGAACTACGACGCATAGCCAGCTTCCCACTCGATGCGCGATATTTTCGCGCTCTATGAATCGCCAACCCATCATCAAGATTAGAATCGAACCGCCTTTGGTTTCAAAAGCGGAACCCCGTTTGATCGCAGCGATGAATAGTCCCGTTTCTTTTATTCCATGCATTCGCACTTGCGGCTGCGGCGTGTAGTACGCGATTTGCGACAAATGCATTGGCCGTAACGACGACGCAATCAAAAGGAGCATTTCATGGCTTGCAAGACAACGGGTTCGGGGCACGCACGAGTGAAGGGGATCACGGTGGCGCTGGCGATTTCCGTCGCGGCGGCGGCTCCGTCCTGGGCCCAGGACAACGCGTCGGCGCCCGCGCCGGAGCAGAAGGCAATCGGCGCGGTGGCGCTGCTGCACGTTCAGGCGCGCGTCGTCGCGATCGATCCCAAGACGAACAGCGTGACGCTGCGCGGCCCGCAAGGCGGCGAGGAAACCTTTGACGTGAATCCGGAAGCTGCCGACGTCAGCAAGCTGCATATCGGCGACACCGTGAAGATTGCGTACAAGAAAGCGATGCTGGTCGGCGTCGACAAACTCGCGCCGAACGGTATTCGCCAACGCATCGATACCGAAGTCACGCAGCCGGCGGCCAATGGCGTCGTGGCGTCGGCGCGGCGCGTCGAGGTCGTGGCGACGGTGCGCAAGATCGATCGCAAGCAGCGCACGATCACGCTGCGCGGGCCGAACCGCACGGAAACGCTCGACGTGTCGCCGGATATTCCACTCGAGAAACTGAAGGTGGGCGATTCCGTTCGCGCGGTGTTCGTGTCGGCCATCGCGGCGGCGGTGTCGCGCGATGGCACGGACGTCAAATAACGGCGATTAGTTAAGAAGGCGTAAATAAACTACGCTGAAACGTATCGAGGCGCGCGACATCGAACGGCAACCGGAGGTTCGACGTCGCGCACCGGCCAGTGCGGCTCAGGTTTCACTATGGTCATCGCGTCGCGCGCGAAGGAGTAGGGAATGGAACAGAGCGAATCGGAATCCACCGCCGAATCGGAGCGCAAGAGGCTGATCCGCAGCAAGATACACGTCGGCCTCGCGGCGGTCGGCACCTTGTCGTCGGTCTTCGGGATCGGCATTGCGATCATCGGCGGTATCAACTTCGATCGGACCAAGGTGCTGGTCGGCGTCGGCATCATCGCTGTGTCGACCATTCTTTATGTTTCGATGCTGTTCATCGCGGCCAATGACTAGCGCCCTTCGCCTCCCACTATAGCTGTCGATCCACTTTTGCTATCGCCCCCTCCAATAGTCGAATTGTTGGCGAATCGCACCGCCCGTATATTGACCGCAGCGATATACAACAACTCGATGGCACGCCGCACGGCGGCTCACAGGAGCACAGCAATGAATCGGATCGATCTGGAGGGGCGCGCGGTCGTCATCACGGGCGGCGCGCGCGGCATCGGCTACGCGGTCGCGCAGCGGGCGTTGCAGTCGGGCGCGTCGGTCGCGCTGTGGGACGTCGATAGCGAACGCCTCGCGCGCAGCCAGCGCGAGCTGGGCGAACTCGGCAAGGTCAGCGCCGTCACGGTCGAGCTGACCGATGAAGCCGCGGTGGAACAGGCTACCGCGCAAACGGTCGCCGAACATGGCTCGATCGACGTGCTGATCAACTCCGCGGGCATCACCGGTGGCATCGGTTCGACGTGGGAGCTCGCGCCCGACGTGTGGCGCCGCGTGATCGACGTGAACCTGATCGGCCCGTATCTGACCTGCCGCGCCGTCGTACCGCAGATGCTGAAGCAGGGCTATGGGCGCATCGTCAATATCGCGTCAGTGGCGGGCAAGGAGGGCAATCCGAATGCTTCGCACTACAGCGCATCGAAAGCGGGGTTGATCGGGCTGACCAAGTCGCTCGGCAAAGAACTCGCGACCAGAAACATCCTCGTCAATGCGGTCACTCCGGCCGCGGCAAAAACCGAGATCTTCAATTCGATGTCGCAGCAGCACATCGACTACATGCTGTCGAAGATTCCGATGAACCGTTTCCTTCTGCCGGAAGAAGCGGCGTCGCTGATCCTGTGGCTGTCTTCCGAAGACTGCGCGTTCAGCACCGGCTCGGTGTTCGACCTGTCCGGCGGCCGCGCCACCTACTGAGCGCGCTGCCCACGGATTGCACGCCTAGTGCGTATTGCACACGCGTCGAACGCGCGTTACCGAGCTGCGTCGACGCCTCTCTCACGGAGCCCTTAAATGGCCATGCCTACCATCCGGCACGTGCGTGCCTCCATCGTTCGCGGCGGCGGCGCCGACTATCACGATCAGGCCGGCGGACACTGGATCGACGATCACATCGCGACGCCGATGGCGCGTTATCCCGAGTATCGCCAGAGCCGCCAGTCGTTCGGCATCAACGTGCTCGGCACGCTGGTCGTCGAGATCGAGGCAAGCGACGGAACAGTGGGCTTCGCGGTGACGACCGGCGGCGAGATCGGCGCGTTCATCGTCGAGAAGCATCTCGCGCGATTTCTTGAAGGGCAGCTCGTGACCGACATCGAGAAGATGTGGGATCAGATGTACTTCGCGACGCTGTACTACGGGCGCAAGGGCATCGTGCTCAACACGATTTCCGGCGTCGATCTGGCGCTCTGGGATCTGCTCGCGAAGGTTCGCAAGGAGCCCGTGTATCAGCTATTGGGCGGACCCGTGCGCGACGAGCTGGTGTTCTACGCGACCGGCGCGCGCCCCGATCTCGCAAAGGAGATGGGCTTCATCGGCGGCAAGCTGCCGTTGCAGCATGGTCCCGCGGAAGGCGAAGAAGGACTTAAACAGAACCTCGACAAACTTGCCGATATGCGTTCGCGCGTCGGCGACGACTTCTGGCTGATGTATGACTGCTGGATGAGCCTCGACGTGCGCTACGCGACGCGGCTCGCGCAAGGCGCGCATGAATACGGCCTCAAATGGCTCGAGGAATGCCTTCCGCCTGACGATTACTGGGGTTACGCCGAACTGCGCCGTAACGTGCCACGCGGCATGATGGTGTCGACCGGCGAGCACGAGGCGACGCGCTGGGGCTTCCGGATGCTGCTCGAGATGCAGTGCTGCGATCTGATCCAGCCGGACGTCGGCTGGTGCGGCGGCATCACCGAGCTGATCAAGATATCCGCGCTCGCTGATGCGCACAACGTGATGGTGGTGCCGCATGGCTCGTCGGTATACAGCTATCACTTCGTCGTCACGCGCCACAACTCGCCGTTCTCCGAGTTCCTGATGATGGCGCCGAAAGCCGACGAAGTCGTGCCGATGTTCAACCCGCTGTTGCTCGACGAACCGGTGCCCGTGAACGGACGCATGAAGGTACCGGACACGCCGGGCTTCGGTGTGCGGCTCAATCCGCAATGCGCGCTGGTGCGGCCTTATCAGCATTGAACGTGGTGAACGATTGTCGAACGAAGAACCCCGGCAAAGGAGACTAACGTGCTGCTCAAGGACAAGGTCGTGATCGTCACTGGTGGCTCGCGCGGCATCGGACGCGCGATCGCGGTGGCCAGCGCCCGCGAAGGCGCGGACGTGGCAATCAACTACTGGGGCGACAACGACGCGTCGTATGGCCGGCGCTCGGCGGTCGCGGAAGTGGTCGGCGAAATCGAGGCGTTGGGGCGACGCGTTATCGCGGTGGAAGGCAACGTCGCGGCGCGCGACACTGGCCAGGATCTGGTGCGCCGCACGGTCGACGCGTTCGGCAAGGTCGACGTGCTCGCGAGCAATGCCGGCATCTGCCCGTTCCACGCGTTTCTCGACATGCCGGCGGAGGTGCTCGAATCGACGGTCGCGGTCAACCTGAACGGCGCGTTCTATGTGACGCAGGCCGCCGCGCAGCAGATGAAAAAGCAGGGCACCGGCGGCGCGATCGTCGCGACGAGTTCGATCAGCGCCTTGGTGGGCGGCGGTATGCAGACGCATTACACGCCGACCAAGGCCGGCGTGCATTCGCTGATGCAGTCGTGCGCGATTGCGTTGGGACCGTTCGGCATCCGCTGCAACTCGGTGATGCCGGGCACGATCGCCACCGACCTCAATGCCGAAGATCTCGCCGACGAAGCGAAGAAGGCCTACTTCGAGAAGCGCATTCCGCTCGGCCGCCTCGGGCATCCCGACGACGTCGCCGATTGCGTCGTGTTTCTCGCGTCGGACCGCGCGCGCTATGTGACGGGCGCGGCGCTGCTCGTCGACGGCGGCCTGTTCGTCAATCTGCAATAAGCGACGCGCGATGCGGGCGTCAATTGACCGTGGCGGGCGTAGTCTGGGTGCCGGGCGCGTCGAGCGGATTGTCGCGCGCGAGGTTGCGCGAGAAGCCGCGCAGCAGGTCGATGAAGCGCAGGGCCGGCTCGGCGAGCGGCTCTTCCTTGCGCGTCAGAATGCCGAAGCCCGCGAGGCTCTTGCCGATTTCGAGCGGCAGCGCGACGAGCAGCCCGCCGCGTACGTGATCACGCACGACCGACTCCGGCAGCATCGCGACAGCATCGTAATTCTCGAGCAATTGCAGCGTCGCGAAGATCGACGCGCATTCGGTCAGATTGACTGGCGTGGCGAGTCCCGCGCGCGCAAGTTCTTCCTCGAACAGCACGCGCGCCGGACTCGTGACCGGCTGCGCAACCCACGGCCACGCGACGAGTTCGCGCAACGTGATGCGCGTGCGCCGCGCGAGCGGATGCACGGCGCGTACGACGAGCAGCAGCGTTTCGCGCGCGAGCGGCTCGAAGCTGAAGTCGTTGTGTTGCAAAGGATTGGTCAGGCGCCCCAGGGCGAGGTCGACCTCGCGGCGATGCAGCAATTGCACGACCTGGTCGCTCGTTTCGCCGAGGATGCGCACGTTGAGCAGCGGGCTTTCGGTCTTCAGTGCGGCGACCGACATCGCCAGCAGATCGGGCGCGGCGCCCATGATCGCGCCGACGGTCAGCTGTCCGTGACCGCCGCGGCGTTTGACGTCGAGGTCTTCGGCGAAGCGCGTGAGCTCGGCGAGCGCGCGGCGCGCGTAAGCGAGTGTGACGACGCCGAGCGGCGTTGGCGTCATGCCGCGCGCGTTGCGCTCGAACAGCAGGAAGCCGAACGCTTCCTCGATGTCGCCAAGCATGCGGCTCGCGCTCGGTTGCGCGACGTTGACGGCCTCGGCGGCCTGATGCAGGTTGCGGGTGTCGTCGAGCGCGACGAGCAGGGCGAGATGCTTGAACTTGAGACGGTTGACGAGTGCGACGGCGGCTGAATGTTGGCTCATGGTGCCAGTGTGGGTGCCCGTGCGATTCGGTTTGTGGATCGCCCAATCCCAACAACGGATTGAGAGGCTATCGATGCAGGAATTATAGTCGTTCGAAGTGGCGACAGGAGACAGGCCGCAATGGAGACAATCGCTTTCCGGATGGTGCTCAACCCCGGCATGCGCGAAGAGTACGAACGGCGTCACGCCGAGATCTGGCCGGAGCTAGTTGACGCGTTGCACAACGCCGGCGTGCGCGACTACCGGATTTTCTTCGACCCCGGCACGGATCATCTTTTCGCAGTGCTTTCGCGCACGAGCGATCACACGATGGACCAGTTGCCGCAACTCGATGTGATGCGCAAATGGTGGGATTACATGGCCGACATCATGCAGACCGCGCCGGATCATACGCCGCTTTCGCAAACGCTCGAACCGGTCTTTCATTTCACTCGTTGAGTCGCGCTGAACACAGCTGAACCCCGCAACGACGCACGAAGCTCGAAACGCTTTTCACCCGACGAAGGTGCCGCATGCAGGTTGTCGATTCGCATATCCATCTGTGGGATCTGAAGACGCATCGCTATCCGTGGCTGGAGAACCCGGGTGTGTCGTTCGTCGGCGATGCGCGCGATCTGAAGCACGACTACCTGCTTGACGATCTGCTTGGTGAAGCGGGCGACATCGACGTACTGAAGATCGTGCACGTCGAGGCGAATCACGATCCGGCCGATCCTGTCGAAGAAACGCGCTGGCTGCAGTCGACCGCGGATCGCGCCGCGTCGTGCGGCATGCCGAATGCGATCGTCGCAGCGGTCGATCTTTCCGCACAGAACGCGCCCGCGCTCCTCGAAGCGCATGCTTCGTTCGCGAATACGCGCGGTATCCGGCAGATTCTCAACGTGCACGACAACAAGCTGTTCGATTACGTCGGCCGTCATTACATGCGCGAGCCGCAGTGGCGTGAGCATTTCGCATTGCTGCGCCGTTACGGCTTGTCGTTCGATCTGCAGCTATATCCGTCGCAGATGGAAGAGGCGGCCGCGCTGGCACGCGCGCATGCGGATACGCTTCTGGTCGTCAATCACGCGGGCATGTTCGTCGATCGCAATAGCGTGGCCGGTTATCGCGCGTGGCGTGAAGGCATGCGCATGCTGGCGGCGTGTCCGAACATCGCGGTGAAGATCAGTGGACTTGCCATGTTCGATCATCGCTGGACTGTCGAAAGCCTGCGGCCCTACGTGCTCGAAACGATCGATACGTTTGGTGTCGAACGCGCGATGTTCGCGTCGAACTTCCCGGTCGACCGGCTGTTCGGGTCGTACACGGATTTGTGGCGTGCGTATGCGTCGATTGTTGGCGATGCGAGCGAGGCTGAGAAAGACGCGCTATTTCGGCGCAACGCGGAACGCTACTACCGTATTTGACACGTCGCGCGTCTAGCATCAGGCAGCCGCAAAAACAGGAGACAACGCAGTGCAGCCATCCCCATCCGCGGTGCCGCGACTCGAATTGCGGCACGCGAGCAAATCCTTCGGCCGGGTGCGCGCGCTGTCCGACGGCGACCTCGTGCTGTGGCCCGGCGAGGTGCATGCGCTGCTCGGCGAGAACGGCGCGGGCAAATCGACGCTCGTGAAAATCCTCGCGGGCGTGTATCAGCCCGATGCCGGCGAACTGCTGGTGAACGGTGAGCCGCGCCGCTTCGCGACGCCCGCCGAAGCGCGCGACGCCGGACTCGCGGTCATCTATCAGGAGCCGACGCTGTTCTTCGATCTCTCGATTGCGGAGAACATCTTCATGGGCCGGCAGCCGGTTGATCGCTTGGGCCGCATCCAGTACGACGCGATGCATCGCGAGGTGGACGGGCTGCTTGCGTCGCTCGGCGTCGAGCTGCGCGCGGATCAACTGGTGCGCGGTCTGTCGATCGCGGATCAGCAGGTGATCGAAATCGCGAAGGCGCTGTCGCTGAACGCGAGCGTGCTGATCATGGATGAACCGACCGCCGCGTTGTCGCTGCCCGAAGTCGAGCGGCTCTTTGCGATTGTGCGCAAGCTGCGCGAACGCGACGTCGCAATCCTGTTCATCACGCACCGGCTCGACGAAGTGTTCGGGCTGACGCAGCGCGTGACGATCATGCGCGACGGCGCGAAAGTCTTCGATGCACTGACCGCCGATCTGAGTACCGACGCGATCGTCGCAAAGATGGTCGGCCGCGATCTGGAAACGTTCTATCCGAAGGCTGATTGCACGCCGGGCGACGTGCGTCTGTCGGTGCGCGGCTTGACGCGCATCGGCGTGTTCAAAGACGTCTCGTTCGACGTGCGCGCTGGGGAGATCGTCGCCCTCGCGGGCCTTGTCGGCGCGGGACGCAGCGAGGTCGCGCGCGCGATCTTCGGCATCGATCCGCTCGACTCGGGCGAAGTGTGGCTCGCCGGCAAGCGTCTCGACACCGGCAAGCCCGCGGCCGCGGTGCGAGCCGGGCTCGCGCTCGTGCCGGAAGATCGTCGGCAGCAAGGGCTCGCGCTGGAACTGAGCATCGCGCGCAATGCGTCGATGACGGTGCTCGGCCGGCTCGTGCGGCATGGACTCATTTCGACGCGCAGCGAAACGCAGCTCGCGAACAAGTGGGGCACGCGTCTGCGCCTGAAGGCGGGCGATCCGAACGCGCCGGTCGGCACACTGTCGGGCGGCAACCAGCAGAAGGTCGTGCTTGGCAAATGGCTCGCGACGGGCCCGAAAGTGCTGATCATCGACGAACCGACGCGCGGCATCGACGTTGGCGCGAAAGCCGAGGTGTATAGCGCGCTGGCCGAACTCGTACGTGACGGCATGGCCGTGCTGATAATTTCGAGCGAGCTGCCCGAGGTGCTCGGCATGGCCGATCGCGTGCTCGTGATGCACGAAGGCCGCATCAGCGCGGAGATCGCGCGCGCCGACGCGAACGAGGAGCGCATCATGGGCGCCGCGCTCGGTCAGGGCCTTTCACCATTGGGACGTGCAGCATGATGCGCCATTCGACCCATCCCGCGCCGGTGCAGCAGTCGTTGCCAAAGCGTTCCGCCGCTTCGTCGGGCGGTCTCGTCGCGAGCATCGCGAAGAGCCGCGAAACTACCTTGTTCGTCGTACTGATCCTGCTGATCGCGGGGACCGGGATCGCCAGGCCGCAGTTCCTGAATCTGCAGAATCTGCGCGACGTGCTGCTGAACGTGTCGATCATCGGTCTGCTGACTGCTGGGATGACCGTCGTGATCCTGATGCGGCATATCGATCTGTCGGTCGGCTCGACGGTCGGGATCAGTGCGTACGCGGTGGGCAGCCTGTACGTTGCGTTCCCGCATATGCCGGTGCTCGTCGCGCTGGCCGCGGGGCTTGCGATCGGGCTCGTCGCGGGCGGCATCAATGCGCTGCTGGTCGCGGTCGGGCGCGTGCCTTCGCTCGTGGCGACGCTGTCGACGCTGTACATCTTTCGCGGCGCCGATTACGCGTGGGTGCACGGCGGCCAGATCAACGCGACCAGTCTGCCCGATGCCTATTCGCGGCTCGCGACCGGCACGCTGCTCGGCATCCCGACGCTCGCGCTGATCGCGATCGTCGTGCTTGCCGGTCTGTCCGTCTATCTGAAGCAGTTTCGCGGCGGTCGCGAGCACTACGCGATCGGCTCGAATCCGGAGGCCGCGCGGCTTGCGGGCGTGAACGTCGAGCGTCGTGTGATGTCGGGCTTTCTGCTGTCCGGGGCGATCGCCGGCTTTGCGGGCGCGTTGTGGCTCGCGCGTTTCGGCACCGTCGATGCGAGCACCGCGAAGGGCATCGAATTGCAGGTCGTCGCGGCGGCGGTGGTCGGCAGCGTCGCGATCACGGGCGGCGTCGGCACGATTCTCGGCGCGACGCTCGGCGCGCTCGTGCTCGGCGTGATCAGCATCGCGCTCGTGGTGCTGCACGTGTCGCCGTTCTGGGAGCAGGCGATCCAGGGCGCGCTGATCGTCGCCGCGATCGCCGCCGATACCTTGCTGGCCCGCTCCGTCGCCAAACGCATGATGAGGAAACGCGATCATGGCTAAACCCGATTCCGCGCTGCTCACGCGCAAACGCGAAACGCCGCTGCAATGGGAAGTGTTGCTGGTGATCGTGCTGATCGTGTCGCTGGTGTTGGGGCGCTGGTTGTCGCCGGTGTTTCTGACCGGTGCGAACCTGAGCAACGTGCTCGCCGATCTGACCGAAATCGCTTTGATGGCGTTGCCGATGACGCTGATCATCGTCGCCGCCGAAATCGATCTGTCGGTCGCCTCGGTACTGGGCGCATCGAGCGCGTTGATGGGCGTGCTGTGGCACATGGGCTTGCCGATGCCGGTCGTGATCGTGCTGGTGCTGATCGCAGGCGCGTTGGCCGGGCTGTTGAACGGCCTCGTGATCGTCAAGCTCAACCTGCCGTCGCTCGCGGTCACGATCGGTACGCTCGCGCTGTTTCGCGGTCTCGCGTATGTGCTGCTCGGCGATCAGGCAGTCGCGGATTTTCCGGCCGCGTATACGGCGTTCGGTATGAACACGCTTGGGCTCACGTTCATTCCGTTGCCGTTCGTGATCGTGATCGTCGCCGCGGTGCTGTTCACCGTGCTGCTGCAAGCCACCGCGTTCGGCCGCAGTCTCTATGCGATCGGCGCGAATCCGACCGCCGCCGCGTTTTCCGGCATCGAGGTCGCGAAGATCCGCTTGCGGCTATTCGTGATGTCGGGGCTCGTCAGCGCGCTCGCGGGCATCGTTTATACGCTGCGCTTCACGAGCGCGCGCGGCGATAACGGCGAGGGCTTCGAGTTGTCGGTGATCGCGGCGGTGCTGTTCGGCGGTGTCAGCATTTTCGGCGGACGCGGCTCGATGGTCGGCGTGTTGTTGTCGCTCTTGATCATCGGCGTGCTGAAGAACGCGTTGACGCTCGATGACGTATCGAGCGAAACGCTGACCATCGTGACCGGCGTGCTGCTGCTCGCGTCGGTGCTGCTTCCGAACCTCGTCGCGCGCTGGCGGGCGGCGCGCGACCGGCGTTTCATCGCGAAGTCCGTAGCCGCGTCGTCTTCATCCGCAACCTAGTCGTCACCGTTTGTTCGAAGCTTCCAAGGACCGATAACCCGGACCCCTCTCTGTCCAACAACAACGCAGGAGACACTTCATGTTCAAACCTCTACGTCACACCGGCATGGCCGCGCTTTGCGCCGCGTTGCTCGCGATCAGCTGCGGCGGCGCGTTCGCCGCAGACCTGAAAAGCGGGCTGAAGATCGCGTTCGTGCCGAAGCAGATCAACAACCCCTACGAAGTGATCGCCGACGACGGCGGTCTCGCCGCGATCAAGGAATTCGGCGGCGTGGGTAAGGCAGTGGGGCCGTCGGATGCGGGCGCGTCCTCGCAGGTGTCGTACATCAACACGCTGATCACGCAGCACCAGGACGCGATCGTGATTGCCGCGAACGACGCGAACGCGGTCGTGCCGTATCTGAAGAAAGCGATGGGCCAGGGCATCAAGGTCGTCACGTTCGACTCCGATACCGCGCCCGAAGGCCGGCAGCTATTCGTCAATCAGGCGAACGCGGAGGGCATCGGCCGCGGCCAGGTGCAACTGGTTTCGAAGCTGATGGGCGGCGAGGGCGAGTTCGCGATTCTGTCGGCGACGCCTAACGCGACCAACCAGAACACGTGGATCAAGTGGATGCAGGAGGAGCTGAAGAAACCGGAGTACTCGAAGATCAAGCTCGTCAAGATTGCCTATGGCAACGATGACGATCAGAAGTCCTTCGTCGAAACACAGGGTTTGCTGCAGGCGTATCCGAACCTGAAGGCGATCGTCGCGCCGACGACGGTCGGCATCGCGGCGGCGGCGCGCTATATCTCGTCATCGTCGAGCAAGGGCAAGGTGGTGGTGACGGGTCTCGGCACGCCGAACCAGATGCGCGCGTTCGTGAAGAACGGCACTGTACAGGCGTTCCAGTTGTGGGATCCGAACGAGCTTGGCTATCTGGCCGCGTACGCGGCGGCGTCGCTGGCATCGGGCAAGATTTCGGGTAAGGAGGGTGAATCGTTCGACGCCGGCAAGCTCGGCAAGCGCACGATCGGTGCGCAAGGCGAAATCATTCTCGGACCACCGACCACGTTCGATGCGAGCAATATCGACAAGTACAACTTCTAGGCCGAGCTTCGGCAACGGCTGACTATCCAGATGCGATCCGCTCAGCGCCGGATCGCAAAACGCCGCGCATACTCGGCCGATGTCGAGCCGCTTCCCCACACCTCGCCATCGATCAATTCCCGAGCCACGTTCTCGCCGGGCACCGCCACGTTCACTCGCGCGGCGGCTTCGCGATACAACTGCGTCTGATTGATGCGCGCGGCGATCGCTTCGTAGTCGTCCCGAGCATCGATCATCCCCCAGCGCTCGAACTGCGTGAGGAACCACACGCCTTCGAATGGATGCGGATAGTTGACCGCGCCGTCGTCGAAGAAACGCATCGGCAGGCGGTGTGCGTTCGCCGTGTCAACGCGATCGCCAAGCCGCGCCGCAATCAGCGTCTGATCGATACCGATGTAATCGGGCCGCGCGAGCCAGCGCGCGATCTCGTCGCGATGGCCGGCGCCGTCGAGCCAACGGCACGCTTCGAGCACGGTCTGCACGAGCGCATGCGCGGTGCGCGGATACGCGTCGACGAAATCGCGCCGGCAGGCGAGCACTTTCTCGGGATGCTCGGGCCACACCTCGCTCGTATAAGCGATCGTTCTACCGACGCCGTGCGCTTCGGCCATCGCATTCCACGGCTCGCCGACGCATAGGCCATCGAGACGGTCTTCGGCGAGCGCGGCGACCATCTGCGGCGGCGGGATCGCGACGCTGTCGATATCGCGCAACGGATCGACGCCTTGCGCCGCAAGCCAGTAGTACAGCCACATGGCGTGCGTGCCGGTCGGGAAGGTCTGCGCGAACACCGGCTTGCGGCCGAGCGTGGCGAGCGCGTTGCGCAATGTACCGTGGCTGGCGAGCGCATCGGCGAGACGATTCGACAGCGTGATCGCCTGGCCGTTGCGGTTCAGCACCATCAGCACGGCCATGTCGGTGCGCGGGCCGCCGAGGCCGAGCTGCACGCCATACACGAGGCCGTAAAGCGTGTGCGCGGCGTCGAGATCGCCCGATAGCAGCTTGTCGCGCACGGCCGCCCACGACGGCTGGCGGCATAGCTCGAGCGTGAGTCCGTGCGCGTGGCCGAACTCTAGCAGCTTCGCAGCGATGAGCGGCGCCGCGTCGGACAACGCGACGAAGCCGAGCCGCAGATGGGTCTTTTCAGGCGGCTCCGCAAAGGCCGCCGCGGTGACGGAAGTGGCTGGATTCATGAGCGCTTCATTTGAGCGAGCCGGCCGACGCGACGACCTCGCGTGCGACCTCGGCGAGTTTGATGCCCTGGTTCATCGCGCGTTTGCGCAGACTCGCGTAGGCGGCCGGTTCGGAGAGTTTCTGCTGATCCATCAGCAGGCGTTTCGCGCGATCGATCAGCTTGCGCTCAGCGAGTTCGTTCTCGGCCTGCGCGAGCCGCTCGCGCAATTGCGACTCCTGCGCGAAACGCGCGAGCGCGACTTCGAGGATCGGCGCGAGCCGTTCGGTCGCGAGGCCTTCGACCAGATACGCGGTGACGCCCGCGTTGACCGCTTCGCGGATCAGTTGCTGGTTCGCGTCGTGGCTGAACATCAGCACCGGGCGCGGCGCGGTCGCGTGCATCACGGCGAGCTGTTCGAGCGTATCGCGCGACGGCGACTCCGTATCGATGATGATGACGTCGGGCCGCTCGTCCTGCACGGCGCGATGCAGCGCCTGCGGCGTCGCGGTGCCGGCGAGCATTTCGCAGCCGAGGCAGGCGAGCGCATCGCGCAGATCGCCGATGGGTTTGTCGGTGTCGGTGACAAGGAGAACACGCAGCATGGAGTCGGTGGCCGGGACAACTGTCTACCGATAGAGCAATAGACATGCCAGTCGTCGTGCTGCGGACTTGCCGAGGTGCGCGTGGGTTGGCGCGCGCGAATGGGGCGAACCGCTTGGGAATTTCGCGGGCGATCTCTGCGAAGCGCGCGGGAACGATGCGACGCGACCACGCCAGCCGCGTTGCACCGGCGCGGGGCATGCGGGACCGCGCAAGCCCGATGCACTGAAACGGCGCATCGCGAATGCAGCGGCCGAAGCGTCAAAGCCAGCGCGAATAACTGCGCGGCGAAAACAGCAACGTCACCATCATCATCGCGGCGATGCAGCCGGCGAGCATGATCCACGCGGCGACGAATCCGCCGCTCCAGCCACGTACGATGCCGGCCACGAGCGGCGCAACGGCCGCGACGATAAAGCCGACGCCTTGCGTGAAGGCGACCAGCGGGCCAACCACGCGATGATCGGCTGAGTGATCCATCGCGGTCACGAGCGTCAACGAAAACACGCCGCCGAGCCCCGCGCCCGCGACACCGACCCAGAGCAGCGGCGCGGCGTCAGGCAGTGCGATCAGGCCGATCATGCCGGCCAATTGCGCGGACAGCCCGAGCATCAGCCACGCGCGGCGATCGCGGGACGCCGCCGCGGCAAGCGGCAGCAGCAACGCTGACGCGGCCTGGAAGACCGTCATCGTCGCGAGCAGCGAGCCGCTCGATTCGACGCTTGCACCGTGTTGCTGATAGAACGCCGGCAGCCACGCGACGAGACTCGTATAACCGCCGTTGACGATGCCGAAGTACAGGCCGAGCGTCCATGCGCGCCTCGTGGTCCACGGCGAGAACGCCGGCGCGGGCGTGGTCGTGGTGCAAGTCGCAGCATGGGCCACGGCGTGCCGTCGCGTCAGCAGCCACCAGCACGCAAGCGCGACGCAGGCCGGCAGCGCCCACACCGCGAGCCCCGCGTGCCATGACTGCATCACATGGCTGACCCACGGACTCAGGCTCGCGCCGAGGCCGCCGCCGCCCATGATTGACGCTGAGAACACGCCCATCGCGAGCGGCACGCGCGCGGAGAAGCGCTGCTTGATGACGGCGGGCAGCAG
>ABYL01000001.1 GCA_000173575.1 Burkholderia sp. H160
GGTAGTAATGAACTAGCGCAAAGGGTCCGCAACTTTGACAATCAAGCGCCCTTTATGCGCTCCAGTGAAGAGGCAGTTGTAGACATCGGGTACAGTCTCGAACCCCTCCCGAATATCAATGTCGGATTTCAACCGGCCTTCAGAAATCCATTCATTGATAGACTTCAACATCGCACTCGTTCGCGCTCTGTCTCCGAGAATAGAGCTGACGAGGAAGCCCCGGACTTGCGCAGTCTTGACAACGATGTTCCAAAGATTCGAAGGTCCCGGTTCAACGTTAGAGGTGTTGTAGCGGCTAATCATGCCGCAAATTGCGATACGCGCATTCCGTGCTAAATGATTAAGCGATGCTTCGAATATCGAGCCGCCTACATTTTCGAACAGCAGATCAATCCCCTCAGGGAGAGTCGTGCCTAGTTCGGTGTTTAGATCGCTACAAGAACGGTAGTCGATACAAACGTCATAGCCGTAGTCGTCGACTGCGCGTTGACATTTGGCTGTGCCACCCGCAATACCGACGACACGGGACGCGCCTTTAATCCTTGCGATCTGGCCTACAAGGGAGCCGACTGCTCCAGCTGCACCAGAGACAAGTACCGTATCGCCGGCTTTGAAATCGCCAACGTCAAGAAGGCCGTAATAGGCAGTCAGCCCAATAGTGCCCCGGACGTGCGTAAAGGACGGGAGATCCGAATCAGCGTCTGCGTCTACGACGTAGAACTGCGATGCAGGAGCTACAACGTAATCGCTCCACGTACCGAAGCCCCATACAAACTGACCTTCACTGAGGTCAGCGCCCGGTCCCGTGACTACCACTTGTCCAAGCATGACTCCGCGCACCGGCGCTCCCAGCGGCAGCGGCGCAGCGTAGTTTCCCGACGCATTCATGAATCCGCGAATAGCGGGGTCCATAGCGAGATACAGGACACGTACCAGTACTTCACCGTCCCCAGGAACAGGCATGTCACGGTCTTCGCGTGTCAAGTCGCCTGACTCGATGGCGCCCTGCGGACGATTGGTTAGTATCCAGTTTCTGTTTTTCATTACGGACCCTGCGGCGTATCAGAGGTATGCGGCAGCGCCCATTACGGCAGCGATACCCGACGAAGGAACGGAGCACAGAATAGCTTCGACGAGTTCGGCATCCGTGGCTTGGACCGCACGTGCAGCGCTGATATGGCGAGCAACCATCGGGCTGTAGTCAGAAGCGAGCACGGCGACGAGGCAGAGTTCCGCGTATTTCGGCTCGATGGTGTTGCAGTAGATCGTGCCCTTGCGCATCAGGTAGTACGCGTCCGCACCCTTGGGCGACAAATCAAGCATCTTCTGAAGCGGGCCGGGGATAGTGCCGAAGTACTTCTTGAAGTCAGCCTCGGCCTCGCCCGGAGCCACGACTTGGTGCTCATAGTCAGGGACTGGGCCCTGGGGATCGCGCGGATACACCTCGTTGACCACGCCTTGATATGCGAGCGCCGCACCTTCACCGCGAAGGCTACTCAGGAGAATCAATCCGGAGATTGCCTCTTTCTTAGTCAAGCCGAGTCCCTGCGCGATAGAGAGCGCACGGTTCGCGACGTCAATGTAGCCCTTGTTGATCGCAGCGACAGCGACGAACAGGGACTTGAATTTCGCAGGAATCGCGCCATCGATCTCCACGATATCGCGGAACAGTTGGTAGCCCGACAGCGTGTAGGGGGCAATTTCGCGCAGCAGTTCTGATTCGATCAGTGGGTTTGCGGCCATGAAATTTACTCAGATGGAAGTCTACGAAAACGACAGGGACCAGCGTGTCCATGCTATCGACCGACTGGTCGGGCGTCAACCCCAGGTGAGCCCTAATTAGTAACCCTGGGATCGTCAGTCTTTCGAGAAATTTTGCGCACGTCAGTTGACGCCCGACCAGTCGGTCGAGTACCCTCCGGTCAATGACAAGTACGAGGCAGCACGCCCTTGATGTGTCGTAGACAGTGGGTGTGCGTGTCATGAACATTGACTCACGGAGTCTTGGATGAATTTCGAACAATCGAAAAAGTCGAAAGAGTGGTATGGCCGCGTCGAAGCTTTCATGAACCAGTACGTTTACCCGGCGATCCCTACCTATCACGAACAGCACGCAAAGATGGATCGCTGGAAGGAAACTCCGGCTATCTTCGAAGAACTCAAAGCTAAGGCTAAAGCCGCGGGCCTCTGGAACATCTTCATGCCTCCCTCGGAACACGACGATGAGTACTTCACCAGCGTTGGTCTGACGAACGTAGAGTACGCACCGATTGCGGAACTCATGGGGCGTGTCTCGTTCGCTTCGGAAGTATTCAACTGCATGGCGCCGGACACAGGCAACTTCGAGGTCTTGCACCGCTACGGTACGCCGAAGCAAAAAGAAAAGTTCATGATTCCGCTGCGCGACGGCCTCACACGTTCGGCTTTCTTGATGACGGAGCCTGCTGTCGCTTCGTCGGATGCGCGCAACATCCAGACGGAAATCAAGCGCGATGGCGACGAGTACGTGATCAACGGCCGCAAGTGGTGGTCGTCGGGCGCTGGCCATCCGAAGTGCGGGTTCTTCATCGTCATGGGCAAGACGGACCTGACGGCTTCGGCATATCGCCAGCAATCGATGATTCTCGTGCCAGTCGGTACTCCCGGCGTGACCCTCGTACGTCATCTGAACGTGTTCGGTTACGACCACGCGCCGCACGGCCACTTCGAGGTCATTCTCGATAACGTCCGCGTGCCTGCAGAAAACATGCTCGTGGGTGAGGGCCGCGGGTTCGAAATCGCGCAAGGTCGCCTCGGGCCGGGTCGCATTCACCACGCTATGCGCACGATTGCCTCAGCTGAAGTCGCTCTCGAACGCATGGTCATCCGTTTGATGTCGCGAGAAGCATTCGGCAAGCGCATTCACGAACACTCGATTTGGGAAGAGCGTATCGCCCACGCTCGAATCAATATCGAAATGGTTCGTCTGCTGTGCTTGAAGACAGCGCACATGATGGACACTGTGGGCAACAAGGAGGCGCAAGGCGAGATCGCAATGATTAAGGTCATCGCTCCGCAAGTCGCCGAACGCATTATCGATATGGCAATTCAAGCTCACGGCGGCGGTGGTGTGAGCCAGGACTTCGGCTTGGCGGAGATGTATGCCAACACGCGTATCGTGCGTCTTACCGATGGTCCTGACGAAGTGCATTGCCGTGCCGTTGCGCGTCTGGAATTACAAAAAGAACGAAGGCCGCCAGTACAGCGATATCCTCGCGTACTCGAAATAATCGAATTCGAGACCTACAGGTCTCGTTTTCATACAACTATAGAGGGCTACAAGATTGAGTACCACGGAAACGCTTACCGCTGAGCCTAAGCGCTACATCGGTGAACTCGGTTCAGTTCGTGAAGGCAGTCGCTTCGATGAAGCGCGTCTTGCTACGTATTTGAATGACATGATTCATGGCTTTGGCGGCCCGATGGTAGTGAAGCAATTCGAGGGCGGGCAGTCTAACCCTACGTTTTTGCTAGAAACGCCGAGCGGCAAATATGTGGTACGTCGTAAGCCTGAAGGTGTGCTGCTGAAGTCAGCTCACGCAGTAGACAGAGAGTTTCGAATCATTAAAGCGCTTTCGGGCGCAGGCGGTATTCCTGTCCCTCAGGCGCTGGTACTTTGCGAAGACGACAGTATTATCGGCAGCATGTTCTATGTCATGCGTTTCGTGCCGGGACGTGCCTTCTGGGATTGCAAAATGCCAGACGTTAGCCGCGACGACCGGGCAGCGATCTACGATTCTGCGAACGAAGTGCTCGCACGATTGCACTCGATCGACTACAGCAAGATCGGTCTGTCAGACTACGGTCGTCCTGGCAATTATTTCTCGCGTCAGATCTCGCGTTGGTCGTCCCAGTACGAAGCTTCCAAGTCGCAAGACATTCCGGAAATGGAAAAGCTGATCGCGTGGTTGCCTGGTCAGGTCTCGGCTGACGATCAGCGCTCGTGTATTGCTCACGGTGACTTCTCCTTCCACAATCTGCTGATCCATCCGACTGAGCCGCGCGTAGTTGCGGTGCTGGATTGGGAACTGTCGACTATCGGACACCCGATGGGCGACCTCATGTATCACACTATGGAGTGGTACAGGCCGCAGGGCGTCGATGCTCGCGATACGCTGAACGGCGCAGACCTGCACGCCTTGGGGATTCCAGGTTTTGAAGAGTACGTCGAGCGCTATTGCGAACGCACGGGATTCAAGATCGAAGGGAACCTCGACTTCTACAAGGCGTACAACCTGTTCCGTGTCGCTGCGATTCTGCAAGGAGTCGCGCAGCGCGCTTCGCAAGGTAATGCTGCCTCGGCCCATGCGGATACTGTGACGAAGTTGATTAAACCGCTGGCTAAGGCTGCATGGGATTTCGCACTCGCTGGTGGGGCTGTGTAATCAGGTCATAAGAGGTCTTGGACTCGGCTTCTATCGATTCTATTTTGCGACAATCATATGGACGATACGATCAAATCTGCACGCGCGCGGGCTCAGGAACTAGGTGCGCAAATACACGAATTCTGTAGGAGCGAGATGCCTGCCGATCTTCTTGATCGGTCCCGACGTCATCAAGTCTTGAGCAAAGAGGACTATCTTTGCTGGATGGGATTGTTGCAGAAGAAGAATTGGGGTACCGCGCACTGGCCTGCAGAGTATGGTGGCCAAGACTGGTCGCCGCTCGAACGCTTTACCTTCGAGGATCAGCTTGCCCGATTGGGTTGCCCGTGGGTGATTCCGTTCGGCGTCAAATACGTGGGACCCGTCATCTATAAGTACGGCTCGCCGGAACAGAAAGCGCGATTTCTGCCGCGCATCGTTAACAACGAAGACTTCTGGGCTCAAGGCTACTCGGAGCCAGGTGCAGGCTCTGACTTGGCAGGTTTGCGCACGACGGCAGTTCGTGACGGTGACAACTACGTAGTCAATGGTCAAAAAGTATGGACGACCTATGCGCAATGGGCCGATTGGTTGTTCTGCCTGGTGCGTACCGGCGACTCCGAGACCAAGGCACAAAACAGTATCTCATTCCTACTCATCGACATGAACAGCGAAGGTGTGACGGTCAAGCCTATCGACACGATGGATGGCTATCACCACGTGAATGAAGTGTGGTTAGAAGACGTTCGCGTACCTGCTGAGAACTTGATCGGCGTTGAAGGGCACGGATGGACGTATGCGAAGTTCCTGCTCAAGAACGAGCGGACAGCAGGCGCTACCGTCGGCATGGTTCGTCACGCACTAGATCGACTCAAGCTCGCAGCAACAGAGAGTGGGGAAATCGAAAAACCGCTGATGCGTAATCGCATCGGTGAATTTGAACTGCGATTCATGGCACTTGAGCAGGTAGCGTATCAGTCTGTCGAAGCTATGATGGACGGTACAGAGAGCGGCGGCGAGGCCTCGCTAATAAAAATCCGTTCATCGGAATTGTACCAGCATGTTGCGGAAGCTACGGTTGAAGCGCTTGGTATGGCAGGACTTCCGTTCGATATCGAAGCGCTGCACAAGGGCACGGAACCTCCCATTGGCCCTTATGATGCGGCTGGGGTACTCAAAGATCACTTCTACAACCGTGCCGCTACGATCTTCGGCGGTGCATCGGAAATCCAACGCAACATTATTGCTAAGACCGTTCTCGGACTATGAGTGCAGACCAGGAAATGCTCGCTCTGCTCAGTGAGAGTATCGAGCGCTATACGACCGATAACTACGACTTCCAGAAGCGTCACGCTGTCCTTAGGGAAGCTCAGAGCTATAGCGAGCAAGCGTGGAAAGACTATGCTGAATTCGGCTGGCTAGCTCTAACGCTAGGAGAAGACTTGGGCGGTCTCGATGCTGACGCGACTACACTGGGTCCGCTCATGGAAGTCATCGGCTATCGAATGCTCATGGAGCCAATCCTATCGAGTGCTGTCATCGGAACTCGATTGATATCCCTGTTGGGTAGCGCAGAACAGAAGGATCAGATTCTTCCGACTCTGATCGATGGGTCGGTAAAGCTCGTAGTGCTTGATCTCGGAACTCCGCGTATTCAGTGGCCGACTGCATCGGAGAGCCGGCTGACTGGTACGGCACCTATGGTGTTGCATGGAGACGTAGCTGACAAGTTCATCGTTCCGGCAGTAGATGCGGATGGCGAAGTTCAGGTTTACGTAGTAGATGCACAGGATTGCGTTCGCAGGAACTACCGACTGGTCGACCGGCGCGGTGCTGCATCAGTCAGCTTTGAAGGGGTAGTCACTCAGCGACTGGGTACTGACAACAGCGGTGCGAGAGTAGAGGCTGTACTCGCTGATGTCGCGGACGAGGCTGTAGTAGCTCTCTGCGGTGAGACCTTCGGGATTGTAAGGGCTCTGGTGAATGCGACAGCTGATTACCTGAAGATGCGCAAGCAATTCGGCAAGCCCCTGGGTGCAAACCAGGCGCTCCAGCATCGCATGGCTGACATGTACATGATTCAGCAAGAGGTCGGAGCTCTGACCAAGGCTGCGAGGTTATCAATGAATCAACCCCGCGCAGACAGGGCTCGGATCATCAGCGGAGCGAGGGCGTATATCGGCAGGACGGCTCGCATAGTGGGTAATGAAGCTGTCCAGATGCACGGCGGTATCGGCATTACCGAAGAGCTTGACGTGAGCCATTATTTCCGTCGCTTGATGGTCAACGCTGTTTTGCTCGGTAGTCTCGATCACCACTTCGAGAACTTCATCAAGTTGACATTGGCTAACAGCGAGGGCCAGCACTAAATCTCTAACGGCCCATTCGATTTTGCTGGGAACGTTAGTTCGTGGGTAAGGAGTGGCGCAATGAGTGAAAAGAATGCAGCAGTACTCGTGCATCGTACGGGAGCGATTGTTGAAATCGTATTGAATCGCCCTCAGGTGCTGAATGCAGCGAACGTACAATTGGCGACAGATTTCCTGTCTGTGTGCCAGGGAATTGCCGGCGACCCCGGTGTTCGTAGCGTAGTCGTGCGCGGAGAGGGCAAGGCGTTCATGGCTGGGGGCGATCTCGCTGAATTTACTGGAGACCTCGATCATGCTGCCGAAGTTGCCGACAGTCTGATTAAACCGCTGAACGAGGCTGTGACTATCCTTTCTCGGATGTCGGCGCCCGTGATCGGTAGCGTTCACGGCGCAGTCGCAGGGGCCGGTGTGAGTCTAGCGCTAGCCTGTGACATGGTGATCGCTGCGGACAACACGAAGTTCAACATGGCGTATTCAAAGATCGGAGCTAGCCCGGACGTAAGCGGATCCTGGTCGCTGCCTCGTGCAGTGGGGCTGCATAAGGCCATGGAGATCGCGTTGCTCTCCGAGACCTTCGATGCGCAGGAGGCGCATCGTCTGGGTCTAGTCTATCGCGTAGTCAGCAATGCTGAACTTGCTCGAGAGACGATGAGTCTCGCAGATCGACTTGCTGGTGGACCTACACGGTCGTTTGGCGTCATCAAGCAACTACTTCGAAATTCGCTCGACCGAAACTTGAATTCTCAGCTCGAAGCAGAGCGTCTGGGTTTCCGTCAGTGTGCGACAACTAATGATTTCAAGGAAGGTGTCGTTGCTTTCCAACAGCGCCGCACGCCGCTGTTTTCAGGTTCATGAGTAGCTGTTTAGGTATTCGAAGCGATCGCGACACGTTGGAAAAAGTTACAAATATGGTACATCTTCAAATATCGAAGAATTTAAAGTAAGGGGCGCCTATAAGGTTTCGCAGTGCGAGGATGTAAGACGCGTAGAGCCAAAAACAATACGTGTCGGGCTAGATATACAGAAAGACACCAATCAGATTGAGACACAAGGAGATACTATGAGGTACGTAGGCGTAACTGCCTATGCTTATGAGAGGAATAAGCGTAGCGCACACGACGACTCGAATGTGTTTTACCGGGGAGTCAGATAATGGTTAGCGCAGCCCAACGGAGATACATTCTTTTCTTGCTGTTCACGGTGTCGGTCTTCAACTACGTTGACCGTACAATTCTTTCCATCCTGCAAATCCCTATCAAGAAGGAACTGGGCTTGACCGATGCTCAGCTGGGCATGCTCACGGGTCTGGCCTTCGCGATCTTCTACGCGGTACTCGGTGTGCCTATTGGACGTCTAGCGGACTACTGGCAACGTCGTCGTCTCGTAGCAGGCGCGTTGACAGTCTGGACCGGTTTCACGGCACTCACGGGTATCGCAACCAGCTTCGGGGCACTTTTGGGCTTCCGTATCGGCGTCGCTGTTGGGGAAGCCGGATCGATTCCAGCATCCCACTCGATTATCTCAGACCTGTATCCGCCTAATAAGCGTGCTACGGCAATCGCAATCTTCGGCTTGTCGCTGCCCGTTGGTATCCTTCTGGGTTACTCCAGCGCTGGTTGGCTTGTGACTAACGTCGGTTGGCGTGAAGCGTTTTCGGTTATCGGTCTGTGTGGCTTGATCGTCGTCCCGTTTATGTGGTTCGCAAATGAACCGAAGCGTGGCACGTTCGATCCAGTTGAGGTAGCGAGGGCACCGGCACCGTCCACTGGGGAAGCGCTGAAAATCCTGTGGAGCAAACGTGCGTATCGTTGGCTCGTCCTCGCGGGCGGCTTCCATGCGTGGGCCTGGTATTCGGTCAACTCGTGGAATGCCATGTTCTACGTGCGTGTCCACCAGGTGCCGCTGTCCACGGTTTCGTATTATCTGGCACTCGTGAACGGTATCGGCTCCGCTATCGGTATCTATGCCGGTGCGAGACTCGCGGACTACTTTGGCTCGAAGGACGTTCGCGGTCGCCCGCGCGTCGTCGCGATTTCGCAGTTCATCATGGTTCCGATTGCAATCGTCCAGTACCTCGTGCCGTCGCACGCCGTATCGATGGTGCTTGGCGCGATCACGATGACGATGATGCTCGTCTACTACGGCCCTATCGTGGCAGTTGCTCACCAGATGATGCCCGCGAACATTCGCGGCTTTACGTCTGGCGTGCTGACGCTCGTAGTGTCGCTGATCGGCTTGGGACTCGGCCCTCTCGTTACTGGCATATTGAGCGACAAGTTCACGGCTGCATATGGTGTGCAAGGCCTGGGCTATGCGATTTGCGTTACGGTCTGCGCGTCGCTGGTTTCGGCATTGATGTTCTGGCGTAGTTCTGTACTGCTGCCTAACGAAGTTTTGAACAAGGAACCCGTTAGCGAACTCGTTGAGGAAGCGGTAGCTTAAGTATTGTAGCCGTACACGCTGTGTCACTCTGAATGTGGCACGGCGTGACCTGCTCTATGCAAAGCTAAATTAACTTGAATCTGGACGTTGATAATGAACAAGCTTATTGGCAAGGTCGCACTGATTACGGGGGCAGCGCGCGGTCTCGGTGCTGAAATGGCACGCGTGTTTGCACAGCAGGGCGCAGCAGTACTTGTAGCGGACGTGCTTGATGGCTCTGAAGTTGTGAATGAAATAATCAAGAACGGCGGTTCTGCTAAGTACGCCAAGCTTGACGTCACCAACGAAGCTGAATGGAAACTCGCAGTTCAACAGGCTGTTGACTCCTTCGGCAAGCTCGACATCCTGGTCAACAACGCAGGCATCGTTCCAAAGGTCGCTCCTATCGAAGAGCGCACGGTAGAGGAGTGGGATCAGGTGATGGCTGTGAATGCGCGCGGCGTGTTCCTCGGTACGAAGATCGCTATACCTGTAATGGGCAAGGCCGGCTCGGGTTCTATCGTGAACGTATCTTCGATTGCGGCGCTCGGACAATGGACTCATATGGAAGCGGCATACGCGGCTTCCAAGGGTGCTGTTTTGATCTTCACCAAGGTGACAGCCGCTCAATATGCCAAGGATGGCATTCGCTGCAATTCGATCCACCCCGGCCCGATTGATACGCCGATGCTCCGGACTACGTTCCCGAATGACGAGGCGATGAGTAACCGGCTCTCGCGTATTCCTCTGGGTCGTATGGGTCAAACTTCTGAAGTCGTGAACGCCGCGCTGTATCTCGCGTCTGACGACTCGTCGTATACGACTGGTACTGAGCTTACTGTCGATGGCGGCGCGTCGGTGCTCTGAGCGGTAAACTAAAATAGGAGACGGAACATGGCATGTGAAGAAACATCTCAAGCCTTTCCGCGGCTTTTTGAAAGGTTCAAGATCGGTAAAGTCGAACTTCAAAATCGACTCGTAGCACTGCCGCATGGCACATCGATGATCAAAGACGGTGCGATCATGGATGCAGACATTGCATACTATGAGGAACGCGCAAAGTCTGGTCTAGCAATGATTATCACGGGCGCTGCCGTAGTGTCTCGTACGTCGTACATTCGTTCGGGCAAACTCGTCGCCCCGTACGACGAAGCTGTTTTCGAATCCATGCAAAAGCGCGTGGATGCTGTGCACAGGCATGGCGCGAAGATCGTAGGTCAAATCCTGCACCTCGGACGTGAAACAATCGGCGGCGAGTTCGAGAACGCACCGCTCGCTCCTTCGGTTATCCGTAGCCCGCGCGACCCGTATGGTCCCAAGAAGCTCAACGAGAAAGAGATTCTTGAGATCGTGGAAGCTTTCGGTATCTCCGCAGCTAACCTCAAGGCTACAGGTCACGACGGCGTGGAGATTCACGGAGCGCACGGGTATCTCGTCGGGCAATTCTTGTCCGAGGCTACGAATTTTCGTGATGATCGTTGGGGTGGTTCGCTCGAAAATCGTATGCGTTTCCTGCGTATGGTCATCGAGTCTATTCGCAAGCACTGCGGCGAAGACTTTATGCTAGGTCTGCGTCTTAGCGCTTCTGAAGAAATCGCGGATGGGATGGAAATTCCCGATGCAGTACAGGTTAGCAAACTCATTGCCGCTGAAGGACTGACGGACTACCTGAGTATTACGATGGGTACGCGCGGCTTATACGTCAAGGATGCAACGCAGCCGAAGGCGATTGCAGCACGTGCAGCTGGCCTGATTCGTCAAGCTACGGGCTTGCCTGTGATTGTCGGCCAGCGAATCAATAGCCCCGAAATCGCAGAGAAGGTGCTCGCTGAAGGTCAGGCAGACTTGATCGGTATGGCGCGAGCATTCATTGCTGATGCTGACTGGGTCACTAAGGCCCGTGCTGGACAATCTGAGCGTATCCGTCCGTGCGTTGGTCTGAATCAAGAATGTCGTGCATTTTCGCCGCATCTCCACTGCGCAGTGAATCCTCGCGCTGGTCGTGAGCTGGTGCCTGAATTCACCATCAAAGGCCCGTTGCGTAAGCGCAAGATCGCAATCATCGGCGGCGGACCCGCTGGGCTTGAGACAGCGCGTGCTGCGGCTGATCGTGGTCACCAGGTAACGATTTTTGAAGCAACGGATGGGCTCGGTGGTTTGTTCCTCTACGCCGCTTCGTTGCCCGGCCGTAGCGATCTGCGAAATCTCATCGATTATCTGCAAAGCGAGATTCGTCGACTCGGTGTCACTGTCGAGCTGAACCGCCGCATTGAGTCAGCTTCCGAACTCCAGGGCTTTGACGTCATTGTCGTTGCTACGGGCTCGCAGCCGAATCCACTATCGGACGAACAATCTGGCCCGCACGTCAAGACGTGGTTCGAAGTCCTCGATCAAGAAATGCCTTCGCCTCACGGTCAGGGACGAGTGACCGTAATTGACGATGGCTCGGCATTCTGGTGGACGTATGGCGTCGCGGAAGCGTTGATGAACGCGGGTTGGAAGGTCACGATCGCTAGTCCAGGCGTGAGTGTCGTCGGACAGATTCCCACGGAGAGTATCGGGCCTTTGATTGCACGTCTGGGTAGCGGCGGCACTGAGTATCGTGTACTTTCAATTTTCGATAGCATTACAGAAAACGGCGTTTCGCTGATGAACGCCGGTTCCGGTGAAACGACGGAATATGAATGCGAACTGGTTGTCATCCAGACGGGCCGTACTTCACGTACTGCTCTGATTGACGCGCTCGAAGGATCTACTATGGAAGTACACTCCATCGGTGATTGCGTCAGCCCGCGTCGTGTCTCACACGCAATGCTGGAAGGTCAGCGACTGGGCTTGAGCTTGTAACGTAAGAAGTCTTTCGGTAGGGTGCGCCAAGTACCCTGATTTCAATAGTGCTCGGATTACTAACAGATGGCCGGGCGCAGCTTGATATGTGGAGAACCAAATGCAATCCTTCGAAGGTCGAGTGGCAGTAGTTACCGGCGGCGGTTCGGGTATCGGTGAAGCACTCTCCTGGCGCTTTGCCAATGAAGGCGCGAAAGTTGTTGTCGCTGACGTCAACGAAGCAGAAGCTACGCGTGTCGCGCAAGCTCTGAAAGACGCAGGGCACCAAGCTCTTGCGATTCGCACCGATGTGACGAAGGGCGATCAAGTCGAAGCCTTGGCGAAGGCTGCTGTCGATACTTTCGGTTCGATTGATGTCCTGTGTGCTAACGCAGGTGTCGTTCCCTCTGGCCGCTATCGTCCGGTCTGGGAGTACCCGGTCGAGGATTGGAAGTGGTCGTTCGACGTCAACATGATGGGCGTTGTCCATAGCATCCGTAGCTTTGTCCCGCGCATGCTCGAGCAAGGCACGGAAGGTCATATCGTCGTCACGGCTTCGATCGCAGGTATCGTCAGCGGCTCGGCATCGGTTGCCTACGGCGCAGCCAAGCATGCGGCGCTGCGCATCACCGAAGGACTGTATGCGGGTCTGCGGGAGCGTGATTCGAAGATCGGCGTAACGGCCTTGATTCCGGGCCTAGTCAACACGAAGATCTATCAGTCGGAACGCAACCGTCCGCAAGAACTGCAACCGGAAGGCGGCGCTCTCGAAGAGACGCAGGAGCTGAAGGACGTCGCAGACAAGATGTACAGCGGCGCGCTGTCGCCTGCAGAGGCCGCAGGCATTGTGGTCGATGCTATCCGCGCGAATCAACTGTACGCGATCACGACGACGGCGTTCGATGAAGCGATCAAGGAGCGTCATACGGCTATTCAGAATCGTGAAAATCCGCAGTTCGCCACACTGCTGGAAATGACGAAGCGCGATATCCGCAGCGGGGAGATGAAAGCGCAATGAGCCGACTCGCTAATAAGGTTGCACTTGTAACAGGTGCGGCTTCAGGTATTGGCTTTGCTACGGCGCAACGGTTCGCTGAAGAAGGGGCCGTTGTGGTCCTCGCTGACCGCAACGAACCATTGTTGGCCGAAGCACTCGCCAAGATCCAGGAGATTGGACGCGAGTCTGGTAGTGCGTGCTTTGACGTCACGTCAGAGCAAGAGTGGAAGGATCTCGCGACTACTCTTATGACTCGTTTTGGCAAGCTTGATGTCCTGGTCAACAATGCAGGTTTCGGGCGCTTCCAATCGATTGCTAACCTGTCGTATGAAGACTGGAAAGCAACGGTTGCTGTGAACCTCGATAGCGTATTCCTGGGCACGAAGTACATGATGCCTCTGCTCGCTAAGTCGGGCTCCGGTTCGATCGTCAATATGTCGTCCATGCGCGGTATCGCGGCAGGACCTAACGCAAGCGCCTACTGCGCAGCGAAGGGCGGTGTCAGGATGCTAACTAAGGTCACGGCACTCGAATGCGCAGAGGCCGGTAATGGTGTTCGCTGCAACTCGGTGCACCCGGGTCACGTTGAAACTCCACTGACAGCAGCGGCATACGCAAAACCGGAAATCGCGAAAGAATTTCTGGCTCATACGCCTCTCGCCCGTTTCGGCAAGGCACGGGACATCGCTAATGCTTTCCTGTTCCTGGCCAGCGATGAGTCTAGCTACATGACGGGTTCTGAGTTGGTTGTCGATGGCGGTGTGACTTGCCAATAATCGCGGAGAACGAATTGGAAACGAAAAGCATGAGCCCGCTTCTGGACTCGAACGTACTGCGCAAGATCGCTCCCTATACGCTCGCTGGCTATTCGCGGTGGCGTCAAATCGTCAACACGGACGGCGCTATTCCTGCGCGTATCAAGGCTCTGTACGTAGCGGTAGCTGCGAACACGAAGGGCTATCGTGAGATGGCCGAACGTGAACTTACGCGTGCGCACCAATTGGGCCTCACATATGAGGAGGCTAGCTCGGCAGGTATCATTCTCAGCAGTTGCCGCGGCGAGGGCGCCGCATTGCGTTTCCTGGCTCTCCTGGATGCTGAGTACGAGGTTGTACCGACCGTAGTGGCTATGCCCGTCATCGAGGTCGAAGCGGGTCAAGTCCAACAGAACTTCCTCAACTACTTCGGCACCATTCCGCCGTCGCTGGGCAAGCTGATCGATCTGCTTCCCATAGGTAGCGAAGCCTACTACCTGATGCGCGAAGGCACCATCAACGGCACGCCGCTTGGCGCCAAGTACTCGGAACTGATGCTCGTCACCATCCTTGCCGCGGACTACAGCGACTGGACGCACGTCCACATGAAGGGTGCGAAAACTGCGGGTGCGACTGATACCGAAATCGCAGAGTCGTTAGTCTGCGCTGTTATGACCAGCGGCCTGTCGGCATGGGTAGTTGGCGCGACTCAGATGGACAAGATGTAAGTGCTGCTCTCAAGCTCGCCGGTACGTGGAGCTTTTATTACAAATAAAAAGAGAAGCATCGTCCTGAGCATGAAGTGAAAACGCCTACATGATGATGTAGGCGTTTGTGATTCTTAGTCAGACTTTGATCAGTCAGTCCCTTAATACTGATAGAAACCCTGGCCTGATTTGCGACCCAGATATCCTGCATCGACCATTTCCTGAAGCAACGGTGCCGGTCGATATTTAGAATCGTTGAAGCTCGCGTACAAAACTTCTTGCACCATCAGCAACGTGTCGAGGCCGATCAGGTCTGCGAGTGCGAGCGGGCCGATAGGGTGATTCGCTCCGAGCTTCATGCCCTTGTCGATATCTTCCGCCGAAGCCAGTCCTTCCTGGAGCGCGAAGATCGCTTCGTTGATCATCGGGACCAAGATACGGTTGACGGCGAAGCCCGGGCTGTTTTTCGCGACAATCGCCGTCTTGCCGATAGTCTCAACGAAGTCCTTCGCCAGATCGAGGGTCGAGCCATCCGTCTGGAGGCCTGCGATCAGTTCGACAAGTGTCATGACCGGCACTGGGTTGAAGAAGTGCGTGCCGATGAATCGGTTCGGATTCGAGACCTTAGACGCGAGCCTGGTAATTGAGATCGAACTCGTATTCGTAGCGATCACCGCCGTCGAGGCCACTGACTCGTCAATCGACTTGAGGATCTTCGCTTTGATGTCTGCGTTCTCGGTAGCAGCTTCAATGACAATCGAAGCACTCGAGAGGTCGGAATACGTCACCGTAGTCTTGATACGGCCAAGAGTAGCGGACTTCTCTTCGGCGCTAATCTTTTCCTTCTGCACCAGACGGTCGAGGCTCTTGCCAATCGTAGACAGGCCGCGCAGCAATGCTGCGTCCGACACATCGAGCATAACGACGTTGAAGCCTGCCGCGGCTGCGACTTGGACAATGCCATTGCCCATAGTACCCGCGCCGACTACACCAATAATCTTGCTGCTCATGTTCAGCGTACCTTTATTTGGGGTTAAACGCGTTCAAAGATAGCTGCAATGCCCTGCCCGCCGCCGATACACATAGTGACAAGTGCGTAACGGCCACCAGTGCGCTGAAGCTCTGCGATAGCCTTGATCGTAATGATCGCGCCGGTAGCACCTACCGGATGGCCTAGCGAGATACCCGAACCGTTCGGGTTAACGCGCGTGGGGTCGAAGCCCAGTTCACGAGTCACTGCCAGAGCTTGCGCAGCAAACGCCTCGTTAGCTTCGATGACATCTAGATCGTTAATCGACAGACCGGTACGAGCCAGCACCCGCTGAGTTGCCAAGACTGGGCCGATACCCATATACAGCGGCTCACAACCGCTATGAGCGTAGCCCACGAGTCGAGCTGTCGGAGTCAAGCGCAGCGAATTCACAGCACGACCCTCGGCCAGCACGACAGCACCGGCGCCATCATTCAACCCTGAGGCGTTACCTGCCGTAACAGTGCCGCCATCTTTCTTGAACACGGGCTTCATCTTGGACAGCGATTCGACGGTGACTTCAGCCTTTACGTGTTCGTCGGAGTCAAAGGCTACAACGCCCTTACGCGTCTTAATCTCGACAGGGACGATCTGGTCCTTAAAGCGACCTTCACGAATAGCATTCAGTGCGCGCTGTTGGCTCTCGGCTGCGAGTTCGTCTTGTTGTTCGCGCGTAATGCCATAGCGCGCGGCGACGTTCTCAGCGGTAATCCCCATATGCACCTTCTGCCACGGGTCATGGAGAATACCGTTCATGTAATCGACCATACCCGTATCGCCCATGCGTTGACCCCAGCGAGCAGCCGGAACGATGTAAGGGCCGCGCGACATAGATTCAGCACCGCCGCCAACAGCGACTTCGCAGTCACCGAGAGCAATCGACTGAGCCGCGCTAATGATAGCTTGCAGACCCGAACCGCAAAGTCGATTCACGTTAAATGCTGGGGTGTCTTCTCGCATACCCGAATCAATAGCGACAACTCGCGACAGGTAGGCGTCACGGGGAGCGGTCGGGACGACGTTGCCCATAACCACGTGACCGACAGCGGCAGCCGGCACGGAACTACGTTCCAGCGCCGCACGGACAGCAGTTGTGCCGAGCGTAGTGAGTTCAACGTCCTTGAGCGAGCCGCCAAAGGTTCCGATAGCGGTACGTGCCGCGCCGACTACAAAGATTTCACGATCCATCTTCAGTCCCGTTCTATTGCGATAGCTGTTGAGCACCAGCGGTTAGCCGCGTTCGAGAATCGTAACGCCGCTCACTCCGGGCGCACCGTATACGTGCGTATAACCCAGCCGCGGGTTATTCGGCACCTGACGCGCACCTGCTTGACCGCGGAGTTGCAAACTGACTTCGATTACTTGACGTAAGCCAGAGGCACCGACAGGCTCGCCATTCGCCAGGCATCCACCATCGGTATTGATAGGCAGACGGCCGTCGATTTCCGTAGCGCCTTCGCGGAGCAACTTTTCTTGCTCGCCGTGCTCACAAAAACCATTCTCTGCCATGTGAATGATTTCCGATCCCGAATCAGTATCCTGCAATTGGATGACGTTGATATCCTCTGGCCCGACGCCCGCTTCCTCGAACGCCGCCTTGGAAGCTGTCACTGTCGGAGCTGACACCTGTTGTGCCATCAGTGCGGGACTGAAGACTTCGAACGACCCGTGATGACGGGTCCTGACTGCCGCCGAGCGGATGATCACGGGATTGGCTTGAAACTTCTTTGCGAGCTTGGCCGAGCACAGGACGATAGCCGCACCGCCCTCTGCTGGATTGCAGAACATGAACTTGCGAAGGGGCAGGCTTACGGCGCTCGATTCAGCGACTTGCTCGTAATCGAGTTCTTGCCTACGCCATGCGTTCGGATTCAGTGCTCCGTTGCGCGATGCACGTTGAGCAACCCGAATCAGGGCATCATCCGTAATACCGTATTCGTGCATATAGCGACGCGTCTTCATCGCGAAGAACTGAGTAGTGAGCATCAAACCAGTTTCACCGTACCAGTCTTCGAGACCCCAGTCTTTAGGCATTGGATTGAAAGCCCCACGCGGGTGCTTATCGAAACCCACGGCAACACCAATGTCAGCTGAACCCGACCGGATCGCGGCAATGACGGCTGCAAGAGATGATCCGCCCGTCGCGCAACCATTAGCTACGTTGACGAAAGGCAGGCCGGTGAGACCGAGGTCGTTAGCAAGCGCATCCGCGTTGCCCGCATCCTGCGAGCCGCCGTATGCGACTTGCACTTGATCCCACGTAATACCTGCGTCTTTAAGTGCTTCTCGCACGGCATGAGCGCCCTGTGCTCGACCCGATACACCATCGAAGCGCCCGAATCGGTGCATGCCTACGCCGATGATCGCCACATCGTTACTCATTGCCCCAAGCTCCGCTGATATCAGATTCTGCTGGCGAGAACACAAACGTCACGAGGTTAGAGTCCTCGGGCGTTTTCCCATATGTTTTGAGCGACATCGTCATCGGCATACCGATTTTCAACTTATCGGCATCAGCAACAGACAAACGGCTCTCGATCTTGATGCCACTGGGCATTTCGATATAGCCAACACCATAGGGTTTGAAATTAGCATCAGTCTCGCCGCTGTTGTAGGGCGTCTTGGGCAAGAAGCTCTGAATCGTCCACGTCCACAAGGTTCCGTGACGTCCAAAGTTAAATCGATTTAGATTCGTGCCCGTGCAGCGCGTACACCCAGACGCGGCGGGGAAATAGGTTTCGCCACAGTCAGCACACTGATTTCCTACTAGAGTCGCCATGCCATCCACATCGTGCTCAATTGATGATGGGCAGGCTAGTACGAAATTGTCAGAAGTCATGTTTGGGTCGTTTCCTTAGGTAGTTCAAGTAGTCTTCGCAACTACCTGAACTACAGTACTTATTTCCAACCAGCCGTTTGAGCTGCCGTGATACCGAACGTTATAGCCAGTGCGAGACCACCCGCGTAGCCGATACCGTATGCGCCACCGGCATCCGAACCTGCTGCGAGAAGACCCGGAAGCACAGAGCCATCGTCCTTGAGCACGCGCGCATCGGTATCGATCATCAGACCGCCGAACGTAAATGTGATAGCTGAATACACTACGAGAGCGTAGTACTCGCCATCCAGCGGGATAGCCGATTCACGTCGCGGGGGATTCAAATTCTCCCAGCCATTGGTAGCGCCTTCCTGATATTCAGCAAGGCTCTTCACGAGTTGCGCGCCGTCGAAGCCGTGAGCCGTCGCAAACTTCTCCAGTTCAGCAACGTCTGTCGTGTGTACGCCTTCACCGCCGTTTTCGATAGCGACCTTGTATTTATCCAGCGGGGGCGCAGAAAGCACAACGTGAGCCGTCGCGTACGTTTCCTGAATACGCTTGTCCCAGAGCAGGATAGCCCGTGCATTGGATTCGAAAACCGTGCGATAGGTGTTCGTATGATCACCTTCAGTTTCATCGCAGTAACGGAAGCCCTGTTCATTGAACAGCAGCGAGTGGTCGCTGTGGTATTGGCTGAGACCCGTATAGTAGCGCTCTTCACCCCAGTTCGGGCTCTTCGTCACCAGGTGGCCATAGAAACCCTTGTTGTCCTTGTTGAAGACGCCACCGGCCTCGACACCCAGACGGATACCATCACCCTGCGAAACTGGGTTGGAGCGCAGGAGAAGGTTGCGCGCATTTTCATGGATGTTTTGTGCGCGGAGTTCGGGTGAGCCCTGGTAACCACCCGTAGCAAGAATAGTGTTTGTAGCGATGACATCTACGGTACCATCGGCGCAAACAGTGCGAGCCCCGATGACGTTCCCTGCGTCGTCTTTGAGCAGCGTCTCGGTCGTTGTCTCGTATACGATATAGCCGCCCGCCTTTTCTACCATTTGAATGCAGTCGTCGAGATGGTGAATCAAATCGACTGCGTAGCCGCGGCCATGCAGGACGTTCATGGCAGGATTGACCTGAATGCCACGTGAGCGTATCCAGGCGAGCGCCTGAGGATAGGTATCTAGCACGACATTGCCCAGCTTGGGATCGCCGCAGCCATACATCGACATCTTGGAAGCCGAAGTCGCAGTCCAAACAACGCCCCCGCTCAACACAGCCGAGCCACCTCGCGTCGATGCTTTCTCTACTACGACAACGCGTGCGCCTCGCTCAGCCGCCCAGCCAGCGGCAGACAGTCCTGCCATGCCGGAGCCGATGACCAAGAGGTCGCATTCCATTGTTTCGTGACCCACGCTGTCTCCTTCAGATCTATATGGATCCAGATTGAAATAACTGCTCGACGCCTGCGCTCGAGATCACATCTCATGGTGACCAATGGTACTCGACCGACTGGTCGGGCGTCAACTGTGTCCGGGTATGTGCTAGGCACCGTTGTGTCTACAACCAGAAGGTTGTAACCCCATACCCCCTAGTTACCCTTGTTGACACCCGACCAGTCGGTCGAGTAGATTCGCCCACACTGCTTGAGTAACGTAGTAGCGCTGTAGTTAATGCTTCTAATCAAAAAAAAATGGAAAGACATTGATTAGAAGTGCGGAGCATCGCATAAGTGATCGTTCACCCCTATGCCCGTCGATCAATCGCGCCTCTGAGCGCGACTGCTAGCCCACACGTTTTACGTTTCTGGTTACCAGAAATTCCCACAAGTGGTTTGGAGATTTGGAGGCTATATACATGAAAAAAACGCTTCTCGCTTTGACTGTACTTGCTTCGTTTGCTCAAGCAGCACACGCAGACTCTAGCGTGACGATGTACGGCATCGTAGATGCCCCGCTTGAGTTCGTCACTAACCAGGCATCGGGCGCGCCCAGCTTGGCTGCAAACGGCCTTCCTGTTCCGAAGCCAGGCGGTAATCGTTGGTCCCTGAATTCGAGCGGTGGTCTGTCGAACTCGCGGTGGGGCTTCAAGGGCAACGAAGACCTCGGTGGCGGCCTGTCGGCATTCTTCCAGTTGGAGAACGGTTTCGGCCTGACCACCGGCCAGCTCCAACAGGGCGGTCGTATGTTTGGCCGTATGGCATTCGTTGGACTTAAGTCCTCTGACTGGGGTGCTATCTCGCTCGGTCGCCAGTACACATCGTTGCTCGAAGTGATGGCAACGCTCGGACCGATCAACCTGGCAACTATGTACGAGCCGGTCACTATCGAAACGGGTAGCAACTACCGTCAAGACAGTATGATTAAGTACGTCGGCACCTTCGGCAAGGTGATGGTGGAGGGTCACTACAGCTTTAGCGCGGCTCAAGTGCTCTACAATGGCCTGCCGGTCGCTAACGGCGGCAACGGTCAGATCCCAGGTCACTTCCACGACAACACGGCATGGGGTATCGGCGCTACCTACACGGACGGCCCGATGCTGTTGGCGTTCGGCGTTGACCAAATTTTCCCATCAATGGCGACTACGGGTACCGGTGACAACTGGACTGGTACCAAGATTGCTGTTGGTGGTAGCTATATGGTCACCAGCGACCTGAAACTCATGGGTGGTTACAGCTATGGGCGTACCACAGACCAGAACGGCATTGTTGTTTATCGAGGCGACTACTTCTGGGCCGGTGCTCAGTACGCTTTCACGCCCCTCATCAGGAGCGGTCTCGGCCTCTACTACAATCGTCTGTCAACGATGAAGACGAGCGCTACCGCAGCTGATGGTCGTATCGGCAACCCGTGGGAAGTCAGCTTCTTCACTAGCTACTTCCTGTCGAAGCGCACCGACGTGTACCTCGTCACGTCATATGCACGTAACGCGGCTTTAGACATGGACAGCACGGCTAACAGCAACATCGATGCTTACTTCCTCAAGCAAGGCGCGAAAGAGCAGCTTGGCGTGACTATTGGCATTCGTCACCGCTTCTAATCTAAAACTCCCCGCAGGATTCCATTCGCTGTTTGCAATGACTAAGTATGGACTTGACTTTGTGAGTAGCAGTGGTAAATTGGTGACTCGACCGCATGGTCGGTCGAATGCTCAGATACAGCTCTACTTCCCTCCGGGAGAAGCTAGCATCCGACACTGCACTGTTACGACTACTACACAGGAACTGACATGAGCGAAGTGAACCAAGAGAAGGACGTGATCCAGTACGAAGTTGCTGATAACGGCATTGCTACGATTTGGCTGAATCGGCCGCACGTTCGCAACTGCGTGAGCCCGCAACTGCTGAAGGATCTCGAAGCTGCCGTTGATCGCGCAGCGGAAGACAACAGCGTTCTCGCCGTCGTGTTCCGTGGTCGTGAAAACACGTTCTGCGCAGGCGCTGACCTCGGCAAGCTCGTCGGCCCTGTGCTGCAAGAAACATCCACGTCGCTACAACTCGCAATCGACTCGGCACGTACGTACGACAAGATCTTCAACATGAAGAAGCCGACCATCGCAGCCGTTGACGGTTACGCAGTTGCCGGCGGTTTCGAACTCATGATCTCGTGCGACTTTGCACTCGCAACGGAAGAAGCTAAAGTTGGTGATTTCCATATCCGCCGCGCTCTCTTCGGCGGTGCAGGTCCGATCTATCGTCTGCCGCGCATGATCGGCATGCGCAAGTCGAAGGAACTGATGCTCACGGGCAAGCTGCTGACGGGCAAGGAATGCGTCGAATGGGGCCTGATGAGCGCATGCGCACCGCGCGCTGAGTTCGACAAGCTGATCCAGGACTTTTGTGCACCGCTGATCGACAAGTCGCCGTTCTGCATGTGGATGACGAAGATGGCAGTCAACCGCGGCCTCGACGCAGACACGAACAGCCTGATCACGCTCGAAACGATGACGTGTAACGTCGTCCACCACTCGGAAGATGCGAAGGAAGGCGTGCGCGCGTTCCTGGAAAAGCGTCAGCCGAAGTGGATCGGTAAGTAAGTAGACGGAGAACGATAGTGACTGTAAGCCTTGTAATTTTGGCCTCTCGCCCGCCCGAGTGGACTGCTGAGCAGTTCACAACTTGGTGGCGAGGTGAACATGCCGCGTATGGCCGGAAATTGCCGGGCTTGCAGGCATATCGCCATGGGGTGATTGTGCACGACTACGATCACCCTGAAGGACCCGCATACGACGGTCACGCGGTTTTGACTTTTCCGGATCGCGCGACTCTCGATGCCGCATTTGCATCGCAAGAATGGAAAGATGCAGTTGCTCACGTGGGCCGTATGAAGGGAAAGCGAATTGCTCTGATTACAGAAGAAGCAGATATGTATGCTCTCCACGCTCCTAAGGAGGGCAGCTAATGTCCACTTTTGAAAAAGGTTTCGTCGCTCGAAGCTTTCGCCTCGACGGTCGCGTTGCTCTCATTAATGGCGGTCGCGGTGATATGGCCGTCGCAATGGGTGCAGCACTCGCTGACCTCGGTTGTAGCGTCGTATTCATGTCTCGCAAAGTAGAAGAATGCGAGGCCGTGGCAAACGATATCGGACCACGCTTCGGTGTGCGGACTCTGGGCCTGCGCTGCGATGTCTCGAACGAGGCTGAAGTTGAGGCTGCCGTTGCCCGAGTTGTCGAAGAACTGGGCCAGATCGATATTCTGATCAACAACGCCGGTGCTTCGTGGTGGGGGCTGCCTGAAGACATTCCCCTCTCAGGCTGGCAGAAGGTGATGGACGTGAACGTGACGGGCACCTTCCTGGCCTGCCGCCATGTTGCTCGCCACATGATTGCCCGCGGCCAAGGCGGTTCGATTATCAACGTGGCGTCAGTCGGCGCATACCTGTCCTACACGCCAGAGAAAGGACAAGTCGTTCCGTACACGACAAGCAAGGCTGCGATTGTTCATTTGACAAGCAATCTCGCTGCGCAGTGGGCCTCGCACGGCATTCGTGTGAACGCGATTGCTCCCGGCTCAATCGAAACTGGAATGACGAAAACTGTTCCTGAGGATCAGAAATCGAAACTGCTTAATGATATTCTCTTGCATCGGTTCGGCAAACCCATCGAACTTACGGGTACGGTCGCTCTCTTGGCGTCTGACGCTGGCGGATTCATTACCGGGCAAACATATATCGTAGACGGGGGGCAGACGATTGCTTAATAACCGAATTACGGAATTTACCGCCGAAGGGCTAGTCTGGACTGACGCCTCGCTTTGGCAGCAGTTCAACGCTCTGCACGAAGCAGACGCACAGGCGCTCGCCGTCGTAGACGGCACAGGTCGCGAATGGAGTCGCTCAGAACTCTACGGGCTCGCGACTCTGATCGCTAAAGAACTTGGCGCCAGCGGTGTCGGTGCTCACGACCGCGTGATGGTCGAAGGCCGCAAGACTGCGAATACACTCGCCGCAGCGCTCGCGATCTCCAGCGTTGGTGCCGTTACCTGTCCCTATACGCCGGATCTGGGCAAATCAGAGCGCAGTGTCATCGAACAGCGGCTCGGTCACGTAGCGCTTATCGGTTCGTCAGAAGTCAACGCAAAGGCTATCCCGGGTGTCGAAGGCCTCTACCTCACTCTGTGCGAACGTCAAGATCGCACGTGGGACGAAACCGACAAGAAGGCCGCGCTAATCGCCTTCACTTCCGGTACGACGGGTATCCCCAAGGGGGTGATGCACTCTGTGGACGGGATGAATTACGCTACGCGTGCCTGTGCCAGGGTTGCCGGTCTCGAACGTGCTGATGCGATTGTCGGCGTAGTGCCTCTCGGAAGCGCACCCGGATTCACGTTCACGCTGCACTTCAGCCTGTCGCTGGGGCATCCGCTAATCATCGTCGATCCGTGGGACCCTCGCCGTGCGCTGGAACTCATGGACGCGCATAACTGCCGGTGGGGTATGTGTGTTCCCACTCACCTGCACACGATGGTCGAGTGTGCTCGTTCTGGCCAGTGGTCGAAGCGTAGCCCGCTGAAAGCTCTCGCAGTCGGCGGTTCGGCTATGACCACGCAACTGATTGCAGACGCTGACGAACTGCTTGGCATTCCGGTACTGCGTATGTACGGCATGTCTGAGTGCATGGGCCATTGCAGCGCCCTGCCAACGGACTCGCTGGAAGTACGTCAAAACTCGGACGGCAAGCCCTTCCCTGGCACTCAGGATCAAGCCCTCGACGCTCAATACAACCCTTTGCCCGCAGGTGAGCGCGGTCAAGCAGGTGTCAAGGGGCCGTCGCTGTTCCTCAAGTACGCAGAAGGACTGGGCAGTCAAGAGTACCGACTGACGGAAAACGGTTACTTCCTGACCGGCGATGAAATCGTTGTCGGCCACGATGGCTATATCAAGGTTGTTGGCCGCTTGAAGGACCAGATCATTCGCGGCGGTTACAACGTTGACCCAGCTGAAGTCGAAGCCGCTGTACTCAAGCATCCTGCCATCGAAAACGCGATTGTCGTCGGTGTGCCGCACCCGAAACTCGGTGAGCAAGCCTGCGCTATCTGTGTCATCCGGCCGGGTTTCCCAACATTGCAACTGTCGGATTTGGCAGCTCATCTGGAAACTATCGGGCTGACGAAGAAGAAGTGGCCTGAGCATCTTGTGATTGTCGACAAAATGCTTGTCACCACTACCGGCAAGGTTGACAAGAAAATCTTGCAGAAAAACGCTATAGTCCAGCTGAACCTAGGCTAGTTCGAGCGGGTAGTTGTTGTGCATTTCGGGTGTACTAGATCAAAAACGGGAAAGCTAAGGAAATGACGGGTAAAGCTAAGACAACAATGACAGCTGAGCACAGTGAGAAAAGACTGAAGATTTTCGATCACTGTGCTGACCTGTTTGACAAGGTCGGCTACCACAAGATGACTATGCAAATGTTGGCCGACGAAGCTGGCATGGGCAAGCCTACGCTTTACCACTACTTCCCTAGTAAGGCTGCGATTCTCTTTGAAATGCACCAGACGCACATGGAGCTTCTGACAGAGGATCTGGAGGATACGAGCCATGGGTGTACGGATGCAGCATCATTGCTGATTAGAGCCTGTACCTCGACCTTGCGTCAAATTGCTGAGCATCCTGGATATGTGCGAGCGTTCATGGATCACTATGGTGATCTGCAAGATGAACACCGTGGGCAGATTCGCAAACTACGCGACAAGTACCTTAAACGTATTCGAAAAATCATCACTGACGGTATTTCTTCTGGTGCCTTCCGTGACAATGATCCGGACATCACCGTCTTTACTTTCTTGGGGATTTGCAACTGGGCGTACAAGTGGTACCCGCATATGGCCTCAGAGTGTCCGCCTCCCAAGATGGCCGAAAAACTTTGCCGAGTGATCCTCGATGGTCTGGTAGCCAGGTGAGGTTTCAATCAAAGCCCTGCGACGTAAAGTCCGCGGGGCTTTTTTTTAAGTTCATCGCGGGAAGCCGTAGAGCTTAGGGGAGCGATCACGCATGGACTACGCGAGATGATCCGAAGGCGAAGTGCGATCGAGCCAGCCATCGGCCACATGAAGGCAGACGGGAAGCTCGACCGGAACTGGCTTAAAGGCGCGCTCGGCGACGCGATACACGCAGTGCTGTGCGGCGCCGGCCATAACCTTCGGATGATCCTCAGGAAGCTGAGGCTTTTTTACGCACTTGTTCTGGTCCGCTTCGCTCAACCGCTCAATCGCTGTCGAATACCAGCCGTGAGGGCAAGCGTCGTCCAAAACGAATTATTCAGACCCGACTACGTAAGCGACCTGCAAAGGACATTGCGTTCGCGGAGTCGGTCGTTTCGCTCATTAAGGGTGGGCTCGCGTCCCCGCGCGACGCCAGGCAGGCAATCGTGTTGCGGCGAAAAATCTCCTCATCGAGCGGCACGTGGTGAGCGGCTGAGTGGTCAGGTAGATTTCCATAGAGTGTGCCGCGAGAACTTGCGTGCATACCTAATGGAAGTCGGTGCTGAAGAAGGGGATTTTTAGGGTGGCCGGGTATTCGCTCGGGTCTGCATTTGTTTAGTCCGGGAATGTAACACGTTTTAATGTAAGTAGATCATCCATAAATAGATCCGGCTGTCGGTGTAGGCTACGTCTTGGCGCCGAGAATGAATATCTGCGTCGGACGCGATGCCACGCATCCTGATGCCAACGACGACCGGAAACCTGTGGACTCCGCCACGCTATTTTCCTGCGTGCGCTCACGCATCAAAATCAGCTCGCAGTGCCGGGATCCGTGAGAACGTTGTTCAAGCAATGCCCGGAGACCGGGCCAAAGCAGGGACTCGATGTCGTGAGGGGTGTGGCCCCCATGCTAAAATCGCAACACGTGAAACGATGTCCCTTTGTAAGCAAGGCCGAATGTGGATAGTTCCGCGAATGCGGAGCAGGTGCATGGTTAGCGTGACTATCAACCTGGAACCGAATTGGTTCAGCATCAGGTATGGGGCGGTACACTTCTACCATCGCTGCGAATCTTTGCCACGGGCGTCCAGGAGCCAGCGGACGTTATCGGGCTCAGTCTCCCACTGGGTTCGCAACACGTACGTAGAGGATTCAGTTGTTGCCCGAATAGCTTGAATGCCCTTATGCGTGCAGGCAGGACGTTGATTTCAAAGAAAGCTGGTGGTAACAGAAAAGGGTAATCAATGGAAACGGGAAGGAAATCAAAGACGCAGGTCACCACCGCCCACGGTGAAAGACGGCTGGAAATCATCCTGCATTGTGCCGACTTATTCGATAAAGTTGGCTACCATAAAATGACGATGCAAATGCTGGCAGACGAGGCCGGACTCGGAAAGCCAACCCTTTATCATTATTTCCCAAGCAAAGCCGACATTCTCTTCGAGATGCATCAGATCCATATGGACACTTTGCTGGATGACCTGGATGCCGATGCCGAAATCTGTTCTGATGCTGCCGAACTGCTTGTCAAGGCTTGCGCGTCTGCCCTTCGCCAAATCGCGGAGCATCCTGGATATGTGCGCGCCTTCATGGACCACTACCCCGATCTGGAAGTTGAGCACCGGAAGCAGATTCGCAAGCGGCGGGACGAGTATTTCGGGCGGATCCGAAAGATCATCACAGACGGCATTTCCGCAGGGAGACTTCGAAAACTCGATCCGGACGTCACGGTTTTCGCTTTCCTCGGAATATGCAACTGGGCCTATAAATGGTACCCGCATCTGGCCGCAGAATCGCCGCCGGCCGTTATGGCGAAAAAGCTGTGTCAGGTGATTCTGGACGGCGTCAAGCGTCAAAATTAATGATGGGCACGCCACAATCGGCGTGTTGCGTTATCTGGAAGCGGAGTTGGGCGCCACACGGCTGCAGAAAAGCGTGTGGTATCGGCACTGGATCTCGCAGGGCATGGAAAGCATCGAACGCGTGCTGGAACGCAACGGCACGGAGCCGTGGTGCTTCGGAACGCAGCCGACGCTCGCGGACGTGTGTCTAGTGCCGCAAATCGCCAACGCCTTGCGAATGGACTGCGATCTAAGCGCTTATCCGAGAAACATGGCGGTGTACGGGGTTTTCCGCGCGGTCTACCCGTTGATTCTGTGATGTCATGAGTGCGATTCCGTTTGTCTCCTGCCGAAAACTTGCGAGCATAGCCGGTTGATGCCGACGTCTACGTCGTGCGAAATCGAGAGATCGATGCTGTGAGGCTGTTCGCTCGGAGAGCAGAGTTCGCGAGGTCCTTGTGGCGGGTCCGTGGGTGGAAGTACCGCGCGTCATGTCATTGAGTAGTCTCAGTCTGATCGGGTGCCACTCCATGATGGCGAGTTCACGTGTGTCAGTTGGCGACGTGCATGTAAGCAGCCAGTAGCAGCGCCCGACAAATTCTGACCGTGGGTGTCAGGTTGTTCCATATCGGTTGGGGATCCGATCATCGCCGTTGCGGAGAATGTGTTGCGTGCGGCTGCGCGTCACAATGCGGTAGTTTGTCGAGTCCCGCATGCGAGTCTGCGACGCGCGCTCTTCGAATCTGTTTGCGCGGGCAATGCGTCAAAAATATTTTTTCTGTTCCGTTAGTTTCCCGTGGTTTCCGAGTGCTTCCGATCCTCCAAATCGATCGTCGAAAGGGGGATTGACGAGTCGATTCCCGATTCGCATGATGGTCCAAAAGGCGACGTATGGGAGCGGATCGTGCCGGGTGCAAAGAACTATACGTGGGCGCAGTGGGATGAGTTTGTCCACGCGCTTGAGGCATTGCCGGATCAGATAGCAGCGGATGCTGCTCAAGTTTGACGATCTCATGCCGACAAAGAGTATGTAATTCTGTTCGACAAATCGATTTCATCACCCGGAACACCCAAATGCAGGGACGACTACTCTAGATTCTTATCGTCAGCGCAAGCACCGCTTTTTTCGGCGGATGCGCCGCCACGCTGCAGACCCAAGACAATTCGTCGTCGGGTGAAAGGACCTCAGGAGCCAGCCTCGTCGTGCCGCCTGCTTCGACCCATACAGTTGTCCTGCGCATGACCGGATCGAACGTAGCCACGGCCTCGTCCGACTGGCCGCGGGTGCAGACGGAATGGCGGGAAGCCGTGCAAGGTGCCTCGAACCCGGCAGGACTGACCTTCATCGATGAAACCGCGGGGATGGCAAACCGGAGCGGTGCCGGCACGGTCGTTGATGTCTGTGTCGACGACTACCACTTCGTCTCGCAAGGTGCACGGATCGCATTTGGAATTATGACAGGCAATGCCTTCATACGAGCCAAGGTTACTTTCCGCGATCTGCAGACTGACCACGTATTCGGGGAGCGCTCCTACGACACCAAGTCTTCGGCATGGGAGGGCATCTTCGCACCGACCACTGACAGGCAGACCCGTGCCATCGTGGCTGATGTCGTAAAGCAGATCAATCCACGTTAGCGCATCGCGTAACTGCCGACCTCGAGACAAGCCGGCGTCGTCGACTCGCGAGTTCCTGCCGGGTCCTTGTGCGCGGCACGTGTGCTAGCCGGGATACACGCGCGGATGGTGGATCATCGATCCGCCGACGCGCTACATCTCATTGCGAGGATCAAGCGCATCCCGCAGCCCGTCTCCGACGAAGTCGAAGCTTGTCACAGCCAACGTGAGCTTGAGGCCGGGGGATGTGCAATTCCAGAGCGATACGCTCCGAAACATCGAGCGAAGCCGGTCGCAATCGATCTGGCGGGAAGAATCGGTTGGATGATGGGTAGGGGGCGATCCGTAACGGTGGGAGTCAAACCTGGCGGGGCCTTGCAGCCGGCAGTGCGATGCTGCTGCCTTCCGCCAGACGGGGCTTCCCGGGTATTCCGTCACCTCCTTGTCCGAGGACTTTATCACCAGTACGTCAGCAATCGACGCTGAGGGGATTGCTTGGGGCCATCCAACTGACGTCCCCAGTCCTAAGCGTCCATTTTGAAAGGCTCATCGCCTCCAGCGGCGATTGCGAATTGGCCGATTGCGCGAAGGCCATAGTCAACACGCTGGGCGGAGAGTCGTATGTCTTCGTCGCCAATGATCCCGGCGTGACGACTGCGAGCCGTCCCACACATCGGTTTTTGATCGGTTGTAGCCCCGAATGGTGCCAGATGTAGATGGTGATTTATTTCGATTGGATGAAAGGAAAGACCGGGCCGGAGGACAAAGTGGCGGGCCGGGGTATCGGAAGAGTGGACACAAATATTAAGCCGAACGTCGAAAACGGAAAACGGATATACGCACAACAGTGTGCGGTTTGTCATGGCAAGAACGGCGAAGGTCTGAAGGCGGCCGACGGTCGTGTGCTCTATCCACCACTGTGGGGCGACGAGTCGTTCAATCTCGGAGCTGGTATGGCGCGTACACATACGGCTGCGGCTCCTTTGCTGCCATGCGGTCGCGCTGACTGGCCAAACGCCCAAAAGACTGAGGGCTAGGATGGCTGCTTCTACGCGAGAACCAGCCGATCCGTGCAATGCCTGTGAAGGACCGCTCATCTTGGGGTTTGAGCAAACCTGAAGGGAGGAAACTGCGGATTTTTTGCAGGAACTGTGGACATAGTTTTTTTACTTACTTGGCGCGGTTTTCACTTTCTGTGGCACCCAACGACATCCAGCTTGAATTGCATATTGCCCGGGCAATTCAATACGCATATCCCGATACCCAAATCCAAATACATCAATATCGAAATAGGGATTGGACGAACTAAACCAATCGAAATTATTATATTTTCATAATATCAAAGCAGACAAATACAGACAGAGACGGCAGTTCCGGGACATAACCCAAGGAGGCACGGTGACGGGCATTCAGCTCAACGGCGTGACAAAGCGGTATGGCGAGACGGAAGTGATCACCGGTCTCGATCTGAACATCCATGAAGGCGAATTCCTCGTCTTTCTAGGCCCATCCGGTTGCGGCAAGTCGACGCTGCTACGCATGATCGCCGGGCTGGAGGGCGTCAGCGAAGGGCAGATCAGCATCGGTGGCCGCGAGGTCACGCACCTGCCGCCGGCCAGGCGCGACGTCGCGATGGTGTTCCAGCACTACGCGCTTTATCCGCACATGACGGTCTACGACAACATGGCGTTCGGATTGCGCAACTCGGGCGTCGTCGCGAGCGAGATCAACCGGCGCATTACCGAAGCCGCCCGCATGCTCGAACTCGATGCGCTGCTCAAGCGCCGCCCCGCGCAACTGTCGGGCGGTCAGCGTCAGCGGGTCGCGATTGGCCGCGCGGTGGTCAAGGAACCGGAAGCGTTCCTGTTCGACGAGCCGTTGTCGAACCTCGATGCGGCGTTGCGCACGCGTACCCGGGTCGAACTGGCGCGGATCCATCGGCGCCTCAGCTCGACGATGGTCTTCGTCACACACGACCAGATCGAAGCGATGACGCTCGCCACACGCATCGTCGTGATGAACCGCGGCCGCATCGAGCAGATCGGCGCGCCGCTCGATATCTACCGGCGTCCGGCCACGCGCTTCGTGGCCGGCTTCATCGGCGCACCGGCAATGAACTTCATCGATGTCGAACCGACCGGCGAAAACGGCGGCCGTTTGCGCGTGCGCCTGCAGGTCGACAACGTCGTGATTCCGACCACGATCGCGGCCGGCGGATTGCCGCCGGGCCAACTCACGCTCGGCATCCGCGCCGAGCATGTGGTGATCGACGCCGCCGGCGCGCTCAATGGGCGCGCCGAATTCATCGAGCGCCTCGGTGACCGTTCGCTCGCGCACGTGAGTCTGGCCAGCAATCAGCTGATCGTCATCGAGATTCCGCGCGAGTACGAATTGCGGCCCGGCGACCCGCTTCGTATGAATCTCGACGCCGCCCATCTGCACCTGTTCGACGCCAACGGGAGCGCGCATCATGGCGGCTGATCGCCCGCTGACGGCCGGTCTGCCGAAAGCGCGGCAGCGCCGTTTCAACTATCCCCTCGCGTCCTGGTCGAACGGGCTGTTCGTGTTGCCGTTCGTGATCGTCTACGTGCTGTTGCTGGTCGTGCCGCTCGCGTACGGCTGGTGGCTGAGCTTGCAGAACGTCGATCTGCTCGGCGGCACGACCGAGTTCATCGGCCTGAAGAACTATCTCGACCTCGCGTCCGATCCGATCTTTCGCGGTGCCGTGCGCAACACGTTCTACTTCGTGTTCATGACCGTGCCGATGTTCGTCGCGCTCGGTCTTGCGCTCGCGCTCGTGCTCAATCGGCCGGGCCGAGTTTGCGCCGCGCTGCGTGCGATCTTCTTCGGTTCGTCGGTGCTGTCGGTGACGATCGTCACGCTCGTCTGGAAGCTGGTATTGATGCCGGGCCATGGGCTGCTCGCCGACGTCAGCCGCGCGCTCAACATCCCCGAGTACGTGCCGCTCGTCCATGAAGCCACGGCGCTGCCGATGATCGCGATCGTCACCGTGTGGTGGATCGTGGGCCTGCCGATGATGCTGTTTCTTGCGGCGCTTCAGCAGATCCCACAGGAGTTATACGAAGCGGCTGCGCTCGATAACGCGACCCGTTGGCGCACCTTCGTATCGATCACGCTGCCGTCGATCCGGCGCACCGTCGCGCTGGTTGCGGTGATCGAAGCGGTGTTCCAGTTCCAGCTGTTCGGTCAGGCGCAATTGCTGACCGGCGGCGGCCCGAACAATGCATCGCGACCCCTCGTCCAGTTCATTTACGAATCCGGCTTCCGCCAATGGTTGTTCGGCTATTCGGCTGCCGCGGCCCAGGTGCTGTTCGCACTGATGCTGCTAGGTATCGCCGTGCAGTCATGGATCGTACGCAGAAAGGATCCCGCATGAGTACCGCCGCACTGCAGTCCGCTTCGAATCCAGCTGGTCCCGAACGTTCGCGCGGTTCGTTGGCCGGCCGTCTCGGCGAGCGCGTGATGCTCGGCGCCGTGGTGCTGCTCGCGCTCGTCTGGATCGCGCCGCTGGTCTGGGTGTTCGCGCTGTCGTTCAAGCCGAACGCCTTCCTGCAGCAGCATACCGATGTGCTGTTCTCGCCGCCGTTCACGCTGCAGAACTACACCAGCATCATCGGCACGTCAGCCGTCGGCGGCTGGTTGATCAACAGCGCGATCGTCGCGCTGGGCCAGACCTTGCTGACGCTCGTCATCGCGTCGCTGGCGGGCTACGGCTTCGCGCGCACGACGTTTCCAGGCAAGCGCTGGCTGTACGTGATCTGCCTCGCGGGGCTCGCGGTTCCCGAGCAGGCGCTCGTGATTCCGCTGCATAGCCTTTTCGCGTCGCTCGACTGGCACAACACCTATGGCGCACTGATCATGCCGCGGCTCGCGTCACCGTTCGGCGTGTACCTGATGACCCAGTACTTCAAGGCCGTGCCCATCGACATCGAGGAAGCCGCGCTGCTCGACAACGCGTCGCGCTTCAAGGTGTTCTGGCGCATCGTATTGCCGCTGTCGATTCCGGCACAGGCGACGCTTGCGATCTTCACCTTCCTCAGCGCGTGGAACGACTACCTGTGGCCGCTCGTGTCGGCATCGAAGCCGGAGATGTATACGTTGACGATCGGCCTCGCGTCGACGCAAGGCAATTTCGCGCAGTCCGAGGGCATTGGCTACCTGATGGCGCAAGCCGTGTTCGCCGGCCTGCCGATCTTCGTGCTGTACCTGTTTTTCCAGAAGTACATCGTGGCCGCCGTGGCGGGCACCACGGTGCGCTGAACCGCTGGCACACCGATGTTTCCAGGCATCGGCGCCTTGCTTGAAAAGAACCGGTCACGCCGGTAACCAATAGCGGCCGCGCGGTGTCGATCGGAAATACGCGGCTCATCGAGTATTCGACAGGAGACAACCATGAAGAGATCGCTCGTACGCGGTGCGCTTTCGCTTGCCTTGCTGAGTCTGACGGCCGGCCTCGCGGCACCGGCTCAGGCCAAAACCGAAATTACGCTGTCGCGCTTTTTCGGCGCCTGCGACGCTGAATACGGCAATGTGAACGACGTGAGCAAGGCCGCGGGTGAGTGCGGAATCATCACGACGCTGGTCAATGAGTTCAATGCGACGAACAAGGAAGACATTGTCGTCAAGCCGCAGATCATCGAATGGAGTCCTTACTATACGCAGATCGACGCGCGCATTCTTAGTCACGACGTACCGACGATCTCGGTCATGCACGAAGCAGTGCTCGGCGACTATGTGAAGCGCAAGCTCGTCGAACCGCTCGACAACGGGTTCAAGTCGGTGGGGGTCGATACGAAGGACTTCACGGACCAAGCGCGCCGCGGCGTCACGTTTGACGACAAGACCTACGCGTTGCCGTTCGACACGCATTCGTGGCTCTGGCATATCAACATCAATCTGTTCAGGAAGGCGGGTCTCGTCGACGCGAGCGGCAAGCCGATCCTGCCGACCACGCCCGACGAACTGCTGAAGCAGGCGAAACAGTTCAAGGACAAGACCGGTCTGCCGTACATCACGATGCCGATCGCCAACGAGAGCGCCGCGCAGACGCGCTCGTTGTACACGATGGTCTATCAGCAGAACGGCACGCTCTTTCCGTCAGGCCCGACAAAAATCGATCCGCGCGTCAAGCCCGTGACCAACGCACTGCAATTGCTGGATGGGCTGATGAAGGCGGGCGACATCACCCCGAACCTCGACTACGGTGCGTCGAACCAGGCGTTCATGAACGGCAATGCAGGTGTGCTGATCTGCGGCACATGGATGATCGAGGACTTGACCAACCTGTCGAAGAAAACCGATTCGCCGCTCGCCAACAACGGCTATGAGGTCGTGCCGTTCCCGAACCTGTTCCAGAAGAAAGCGGTGTGGGCCGATGGCCACTCATGGGTCATGCTCAAGGGCGGCGCGAAGGATGACAAGAGCCGCCACGCCGCGTTCGTGTTCCTCAAGTTCCTCTACGACCACGATGCCGACTGGGCCCGCACGGGGCATCTGCCGGCGCGGCAGTCGGTCATCGATAGCGCGGCGTTCAACGCGTTGCCGCATCGCGCGGAGATCAAGGAGATCTCGTCCACCGGCTATTCGCTGCCGAACACGGTGCCGCGTCAGTTCGCGATTCAGGAGATCGTCGGCAGCGAGGTCAGCAACATGTTGACCTCAGGCAAGCCGGTCGCCGCCGTCGAACAGGATGCGCAAGACCGCGTTAACAAGCTGCTGTCCAGGTAGTGGCCGCACACCTGTCCCGAACTCAACGGAACCTCACCGAACCCAACCGAGCTCAAAAGCCGGCGTGCCGCATCGCGCGGCACGCGCAGGCGATCTCACCACAGGACCTATCACAATGATTACCTCCCGCCTTGTCGTCGACCGGGATTTCGTCGTCGCGGACCTTGACCGGCGCTTGTTCGGTACTTTCGTCGAACATATGGGCCGCTGCGTCTATACCGGCATTTATGAGCCCGATCACCCCGACGCGGATGAGCGTGGCTATCGAAAAGACGTGATGGCGCTCACGCGCGAACTCGGACCGACGATCGTCCGTTATCCCGGCGGCAACTTTCTGTCGGGCTATAACTGGGAAGACGGTGTCGGCCCGAAGGCGCAGCGGCCGAAGCGGCTCGATCTCGCATGGTATTCGGTCGAGACCAATCAGTTCGGCACCAACGAATTCATCGACTGGTGCCGCGAGCTCGATATCGAGCCTATGTACGGGGTCAATCTCGGCACGCGCGGACCGGACGAAGCGCGCCATTTCGTCGAGTACTGCAATCATCCCGGCGGCACCGCGCTGTCGGACTTGCGTCACGAACATGGTTATGCGAAGCCGCACGACATCAAGTTCTGGTGTCTCGGCAACGAGATGGACGGCCCCTGGCAAATCGGCCGCAAGACCGCCGACGAGTACGGTCGCGTCGCGCTGGAAACGGCCAAGCTGATGCGCGCGGTCGATCCCACCATTCAACTCGCGGCGTGCGGCTCGTCGACCCATGACATGGCGACCTATGGAGCGTGGGAAGATCGCGTGCTCGAACACTGCTTCGATCAGGTCGACTTCATCTCCTTGCACACGTACTTCGAGAACCGTCATGACTCGACTGCGGAATTTTTAGGCAACATCGACGTGATGGATCTGTTCATCAAGGAGATCGTCGCCGTTGCGGACAGCGTGGCGGCGCGCAAGCATTCGAGCAAACGCATCATGCTGTCGTTCGATGAATGGAATGTCTGGTACAAGGCGCGCACGATCAACGATCTGCGCAAGCCGGGGTGGCCAAGCGCGCCGCGCCTGATCGAGGAGGTCTATAACGCCGAGGACGCGCTGGTGGTCGGCGGCGCACTGATCACGATGATGAACAACGCGGATCGCGTCAAAACGGCGTGCCTCGCGCAACTCGTCAACGTGATCGGACCGATCATGACCGAGCCGGGCGGAGCCGCCTGGCGGCAGACGATCTTTTATCCGTTCTCGCAGGCGTCGAAGTTCGGTCATGGCCGCGTGCTCAAGCCGGTGATCGAATCGCCGGTCTACGAGGCCGAGACCTTCCCCGAGATCGCCTACCTGTGCGCCGCCGTGGTCGACGACCGCGCGAGCGGCACCACGACGATCTTCGCGTTGAACCGGCACCTGACCGACGAGATGGACCTCAGCATCGAATTGCGCGGCCTCGGCGTGGAGCGCACGCTCGATCACGCGCTCGAACTTCACCACCCGAACATGAAGGCGGTGAATACGCGCGAGACGCCGCTGACGGTCGTGCCCGCGACCAACGAGAAGATCTCGGTCGATGGCGAGAAACTGACGGCGCGCCTGAAGCCGGGCTCGTGGAACGTGATCGTCACGACCGCGGCCAAGCGCGGCTAGGTGGTTCGCACGGGACGTCTACGAAGGAGGGGTGATGTTCGAGCGTGAGCCCGTTGTAGGGACGATGACCGCGCAGGTCGCGCGGATCGTCGGCATGAGGATCGTCTCGGGCGAATTCGGCCCTGGTGATCTGCTCCCTGTCGAAAGCGAGTTGTGCACCGAGTACGGTGTGAGTCGCACGACTGTGCGCGAGGCGATCAAACAGCTTACCGGCAAGCGCCTGATCGAAGTGACGCCGAAGATCGGCACGCGCGTGTTGCCGTTCTCGGACTGGAATCTGCTCGACCGTGACGTGCTCGCGTGGCGGCTCAATGCGCAATTCGATTCGAAGATCGTCGAGGACATCTTCGAGATGCGCATCTGTTTCGAGCCTCGTGCGAGCTTTCTGGCGGCGCGGCACGGCAGCGACGACGACCTTCAGCTGATCGAGCGCCGCTACCGCGAGCTGGCGAGCGCCTATGCTTCGCCGTCGGCGCATTCGGATGTGCGCGCGGTGGGCGAAGCGGTGCTGGAGTTTCATATGGCGATCATCGCGATGTCGCAGAACGGCATGTTCATCACGATCGGCAGTGCGATCAAGGCGGCGTTGCGGGTGTCGTCGGAGATGCTGCTGCGGCAGGCTGCGCGGCCGAGCGAAGATATCGAGCTGCATGACGCAGTGCGTCGCCGGATCGTTGCGCGCGAACCGGAGGCCGCGTCCGCCGCGATGACGCGTCTGCTCGAAGCATCGCGCGAAAGGATGCTGCGCTACACGATCAGCCCGAAAGACGTGGTGTGGCGCGAGGGCTAAGAGACGTGGGCGGATCGGCCCAAAACAGAAAAACGTCTTTGTGTGAGCTGGTGGTTGCGGCCGAACACAGCTCGACAGGTGTTCTGAAGTGCAACTTATGTTTTGCGATTCACAGACATCGTTTCACTTCTTTGAAGGCCGTTTTCCTGGCAAGAATCTTGTCAACTCGCCGTTCGCGGTGCCGGAAATGCGGGGCGAACAGTACGGATCGAATAGGAACTACCCTGTGTGCCGGGTGCAGGGAAGGGCATCCGTTGTCGAACATGGCGATGCTGACTCTCCTGAGGCGCATGTCCGGTCATGGGGTTACCGTCCACGGCTTCCGGTCCGCGTTTCGCGACCGGATCGCCGAATGCACGGAATACCCGGATTCGCTGGCGGAAGAAGCGCTGGCCCACATCAACACTTCGCAGACGGTGGCGGCCTACCGGCGTCGCGACCAGCTTGAACGACGGCGCCCGACGATGGACGATTGGAGAAGCCGGTAAGCCAGCTCTTTTGCACTCGTTCTCTTCTCCTCTGCAAGTCATTCTCAATTTCCAATTGGTCAGAAAATTTCTGAGTAGCTCATTGACCGAGCAAGCTGACTCCGTCGTGTCACGGGTCGAAAGCAAAAAAAGAAGTCTTTCCTGTAACCAGACATCCGTAGCCCACGAATTAGCTTACGTATCCATCACGGGTACCGCCCGATCTCAACTTCTGGAGAAATTCAATGTCCGCAAAAATCACCGTCAGTTCCACCCTGCTCGCCGGTGTAGTTGCCAGCCTGCTCGCTACTGCCGCCAACGCAGCCCCGCTTACTCAGGCGGAAGCAAGCGCGGCTATCGCCGCGCACAAAGAGAAATGCTATGGCGTCGCCCTCAAGGGGCAGAACGACTGCGCCGCCGGCCCTGGCACCACGTGTCAGGGTACTTCCGCGATGGATTTCCAGGGCAACTCGTGGAAGTTCGTTCAGGGCGGTACCTGCACGAGTATCGAAGTGCCGGGTGGCGGCCACGGCTCCCTCACTCCCCTGAAGTCCTGATCCGGCAAACGACAAGAGGAAATGGGGCGGCCATGATCGATTTATCGAGAACAACATCAGTTGGAATCGACGAGCGGGGCCGCCCTCCGGCAAGAAGACTGGGCTCATCGGTCTTCTTGAGGGTGCATCGTTGGGCGAAGCGGTCGCGGCCGCGTTTTAGGAAGTCCCTTCCTTCGCTCTCCAGGCCAACCTGGCAGGGATGATCTCAGCCGGCGCGTTTACCGCCGTTCAACATGGAGCTTAGTCGAGATGTCGAACCAACAGGACGTAAAACTGCCGTTTCCGGACGTGGTCATATCGGCGATTTGCACTGCGAAACGGCTGATCCAGCACCTCGCGCAACCGTGGCTCGTACAGTTCGTGCTCCGGATCGCGCTGGCCGTGCCCTTCTGGAAATCAGGCATTCTTAAATGGCACGGATTCCTTCAACTGAACGACACGGCAATAGACCTTTTCACGGACGAGTTCAAGCTGCATCTCCCAGGCGGTCCGTATCCGTTTCCCGCCCCCGCTGTTTTTGCGTTTCTGTCGGCCTGCGGTGAGGTGACATTCCCGGTGTTGCTCGTGCTTGGCTTCGGAACCCGGTTCGCCGCAGCCGGCCTGATATTGATGACATGCATCATCGAGCTGACTGTCCCCGATGGCTGGCCTATCCACCTGACGTGGCTGGCCATGGCACTGGGCATTGCAGCTTGGGGGCCGGGACTGATATCGATCGACTATCTGCTCGGTGACAGGTCATTCAGGACATAACCCGAAGCTCTCGACAAATTCAGTGTGAGCCGAGAGCGTTCGGAATGTCAGGTTCGGAGTATTGCTCCAGTACAGTGCGTGGGTCCGACATCCGGTAACTGTATTGCACTACGAATCGTGTTCAGAAGGGCGGGGCCTGTCCCATCGGAAACCATGAGAACATCAGATCTGATACACAGGCTTGCTAATGGTCTGACGCCGGTTGGGTCGAATCCTGTTTCGAAGAGACTCAACCGGGCACTAAGCGTTGGCCTTGTCAGCAGCACCGCGTTGCTGGTCGTACTTTACGGCATCCGGAGCGACATGCGGGATTTGCTGTTGACGACGATGTTCTGGGTACGACTCACTTTTCCAGTAGCCACACTCATGACTTCACTGAAACTCGCCGGACGTCTTGGGCGCCCCGGCGTACCTGTCAAGCTAGCGTGGTTCGCGGTCACGTTGCCATTCGTCACCTTGTTGCTCGTTGCCGCGTTCATCCTGATCGCAACGCCCCCTGGTTATCGCCTGCAACTAATGCTGGGGACGACCTGGCGAGTGACCACAACGAATATTGTCCTGGTCTCTTTGCCTTCACTGGCGGTTATGATGCATGCCATGAAGGGACTTGCTCCTACCCGCCTTGCACTGGCGGGCGCAGGTGCCGGGCTGCTCGCTGGAGCACAAGGTTCGCTCGTATATTCCCTTTACTGCTCAGAGATGTCTGTGCCGTTCTGGGGTATCTGGTATGTCCTGGCGATAGTCTCAACCGCCGGTATAGGTGCCGCACTTGCTCCGTTCTACCTGCGTTGGTAGCCCAATCTGAAGGTGGGATTTAGAGGCCACCCAAAGCCTTCATCAAGATAACGCGACGCTTCCACTCGGCGGACATGAGCTATTGTCCATCAATGCGGCTGTTAGAGCCTACGCCACTATAGGTAGCGTAGAAGTGGTTCCAGGCAGGTGGCTAGCGGCCGCTATCGCAGTCAAGCGACGCCAATGCTGGCCGCACCAGGCCTTCGAGCAACGCGCGCTCCGGTCGGGTGCGAGCCAGCACGCGAATCCCGAGCAGCACACCCAGAAACAACCGCGCCAGGTCTTCGGCCGGCTGAGCCGTCCCAATCGTTCCATCGCGCTGGCCGGCCGTCACGCAGCGGTGAAAGAAGGCCTCCACCTGAACCAGAACATTTGCGACGACCCGCTGGAATTCGGCATCGTGCGGCGCTACTTCGAGCGCGGAATTCACCAGCATGCAGCCTTTGCGGTCCGGGTCGTTCAACGAACGCTCGATGATCTCGCTGAAGAACGCATCGATCGCCTGCCTCGGCGCGAGATGTCCCTCGAAGCGCCCCACGCGGTCGCCGAAGCTCCGTTCGACGTAGTGATCCAGCGCCCGCCGATAGAGCGAACGTTTGTCGCCGAATGCGTTGTATAGGCTCGCGCACGTTATGCCCATGCTTTCCGCGAGATCGCGCACTGACGTCGCCTCACAGCCGCGTGTCCAGAAGCACTGAACCGCCGCATCGAGGGCAACCGTTTCGTCGAATTCTCTTGGACGCGCCATGCCGCAACCTTTGCTTGCGTTCGAACCGCTGGAATATTGCGGTCACAGTTGCATTAGTATATTCTAAAACGACCGCTCTAAAACTCAGAGCGCCCGCCACACGGCCCTGACAAGACGCGGCTCGCCAATAGCGCCATCGTGAATTGCGCTCGGTGACCCTCTCGAGGAGAGCCGATGATCCGCGTCCGACGCCTGACTCGGCGAACGAGCTTCGATGAATCTCGCAGCGTGTGCCTGCGTCGAACCGGAGAACCCTGTCATGTCACTGCAGGAACGTCTCGATGCTTTCAAGGCGACATTCGAATCGGGGCTTCCTCCCTACAATGTGCCTCGTTCGGTCGTCGATTCGCTCCACCGGGCGACCGACGAGCTGATCGAATCCGGCGTTGTCGAGCGCGCAAAAAAGGTTGGCGATGTTGCGCCGGGTTTTATCCTGAAGGACCCAGATCACCGGCCAATCAGTTCGCGCAAGCTGATCGCCGACGGCCCGCTGGTGCTGACGTTTTATCGCGGCGTGTGGAGCCCATACTGCAATCTGGAGCTGCAGGCGCTGCAGGCTGCGCTGCCTGATATCGTCGCGCGTGGCGCGAGCTTGATGGCTGTTTCGCCGCAGAACGGGGTCAATAGCCGCAAAGCAATCCGCGAGAACCACCTTAGTTTTCCGATACTCGGAGACCCGCGTGGTGAACTTTCGGCGGCCTATGGACTACGCGTCGCTTTGCCCGACTATCTTGTCGATCTGTACCTGACTACTTTCGGGACCGATCTGTCGTCATTCAATGACGACCCCTCGTGGACGCTGCCGATGCCGGCGCGGTTCATAATCGACAAGGGCGGCATCATTGCTTACGCCGAGGTGAGTCCGGACAGCACGAAACGTCCCGACCCCGCCGAGCTGCTTCCGGTTCTTGAACGACTCGCCCCGGGAAGCCCGGCATGAGATTTTTGCCCGGCACCTCCAGGAGGGACGCACTTCTCTGCTACCGCTGTAAGTTTTTTTTCATGCAGTTTATTTCGCGCCAACTGTAACCAGAATCCGAAATGAACCGAACTACCGAAGATGGACCGGTGCGTCCTGTCGAAGAGCGACTGAAGGCTCTATTCGTGCGTGGTCTCGATGGCGATGCGACGGCTTATCAAGCGTTTCTCGGCGACCTGACGGGGCATCTGCGCGGGTTCTTGAGAAAGCGTCTCTTCTATCTGCAAGACGATGTCGAGGACCTGGTCCAGGAGATTTTGCTGGCGGTGCATAATGGGCGCCATACCTACCGTCCGGACCAGCCATTGACGGCCTGGGTGCATGCGATCGCCCGCTACAAACTGACGGACTTTTTCCGCGCGCGATCGCGCCGGGAAGCGTTGAACATGCCGCTGGACGACGAACTCGCGATCTTCGCCAACTGCGACGTCGAACCGGCAGAGGCCCGGCGTGATCTGAGCAAGTTGCTCGAACAATTGCCCGATCGCCAGCGGCTGCCGATCGTGCACGTGAAACTGGAGGGGCTGTCGGTGACTGAAACCGCAAAGTTGACAGGCCTGTCGGAGTCGGCGGTCAAGGTTGGCGTGCACCGCGGTTTGAAAGCATTGGCACTGAAGTTTCAAGGCGCATGATGAAGACAGAGGATCTCGTTTCATTGCTGGCCGCGGGGGTACCCGCGGTCGATCACAACGTGTTGGCAAAGCGATTCAGCTGGGCCATGTTATCCGGCGTTGTCGGTTCCGCGGTGCTCATGGCAATCGTTTTTGGCGTTCGCCCCGATATCGGCACAGTGGTGAAGACGCCACTGTTCTGGATCAAGGTGGCTCTGCCGCTGTGCCTCGCACTTGCCGCGTTGCTGGTGACGGCGCGGCTGTCTCGTCCGGGAATGCCGGTAGGCCGCGCGTGGGCTGGACTTGCTGCACCGGTGCTGACCGTCTGGATTGCGACGCTTGTCCTGTTGTGGTTGACACCACCCGACGCGCGCTTGCCCCTGATACTAGGCAGAACGTGGCGGGTATGTCCTCTTAATATCGCATTGCTTTCAGTGCCGGCGTTCATTGCGGTGTTCTGGGCGATGCGAGGTCTGGCACCCACGCGTCCCAAACTAGCCGGCGCCGCTGGCGGCCTGCTGGCGGGAGCGACTGCAACGGTTGCTTACTGCTTCCACTGCCCCGAGATGGCCGCCCCATTCTGGGCTGTCTGGTATCTCCTCGGCATGCTGATACCCACGCTTGCTGGCGCAGCGCTGGGGCCCCAGCTGCTGAACTGGTGAGTTGGATCGGTGGGAGGGGCACATTCGCGACCTGAGCGACCTGTCGCGAAGCAGGTAGTCAATTGAGATCAGGCCCGGCCCCGAAGCTGCAATGCCTGGTGCCATGGCCAGTCAGGTCAGGTTTGAACGGCGGTAAACACGCCGGCTGAGATCATCCCTGCAAGGTTGGCCTGGAGATCGAAGGACGGGGCCTCCTGAAACGCGGCCGCGACCGCTTCGCCCAGCGGTACACCCTCAAGAAGACTGATGAGAAATGTCGCACCACCGGCCGGCAGGCGCGACACTATCACTGCCTGCTCCGGTCGCGTCACGAGTGCGTCCTCCGGTTCGCTGGAGCGCAGCGGAGAAACAGGACCATCACTCCGGTTCATCGCAAAGATTGAGACGGCCGGATAGGGTGACCGTACGACCCGCGCGGCGGGGTGCGGCCTGAAACACACTGCGGCCAGCGACGCGGGCTCAACCTCTCCTAACTCTTCTGCAGCAAGTACAGGTAGGTCGGCAGCGTGATAGGCATCCAGCCACGCGCGCTCGACGCGCGCGGTATCCGCAAGCCAAGGCATGTCGCGGGCATATTCGTAGGATTCGATGAACGCGGGAAAATCTCGCCCGTATTCGAACAGTAGCGGAGAAGCGGGGGGCGTCGCGCGGACATGGAAACGGGCCATCGCCCTGAAGAAGTCGATGCCAGTAATGCGCTGGACAGCCGGGTAGATGGCAGCCAGCGCGTCGATCAGGCTGACCGTGACGTTGTTACGATAAACGTTATACCGCTTGACGACACCCTTCCCCGACGTAGCGACCACGTCGTACGGCGCCACGATGGTCGGGTCCGTCAAGCCCGGCGTAAACTCCGTGGCGTATTGGCACGTACGATTGTCATACCCCACGGCAGGCCTCCACCGCGAGCGACATTCCATGATCGGCCATGATTTGCCGGGCTGTCAGTGCCTGATTCCTCAGCACCAGCCAGTCGGGAAGGTCGCTATCCCATTCGATTAGCGTTGGCCTCGGTCCGATAAGCGATATGACATCGCTGTAAAGCTCCCAGACGGGGACGGAGATGACACGGTCGTGGCTGTCTATGAGCAGCAATTCGTTTTCGTCGTCGCGTTGCTCGCTATGTCCGGCCAGGTGTATTTCGCCCACCCGTTCAAGTGGGAATCCGGCAAGGTAAGTTGAGGCCGAAAAGCCGTGATTGTTGGCCGAAACGAAAACGTTATTGACGTCCAGCAACAGACCGCAACCGGTTCGTTGCGAGACCGTCCCGATGAAGTCGGTTTCGCTCATTGTCGAAGATGCGAAAGCGACATAGCTCGACGGATTCTCGAGGAGGATGGGGCGTTTGATTGCTTCCTGGACCTGGTCGATGTGTGCGCATACGTTGTCGAGTGTGTCGTTCGTGTACGGCAGAGGCAGAAGATCGTTGAAGAATTTGCCGCCGTGCGAGGACCACGCCAGGTGCTCGGACACCAGCATGGGCTCGTAGCGCGTGACCAGATCGCGAAAGCGCGCGAGATGAGCGAGATCGAGTGCTTCCGGACCGCCAATCGACATGCACACGCCGTGAATGGAGAGCGGATAGTCCGCACGGATGGCCGCTAGCGCCCGATGTGGAGGGCCGCCGGCGCCCATATAGTTTTCCGCATGAACTTCGAAGAATCCGTCGTTCAGTCCGTCCGCGAGGATTGCGGACAGGTGCTCATGCTTGAAACTCGTGCCGGCGGGCTCTTGTGCGCCCGGCGTCACATAAAGGTGGCGGTCTGATTCGCCAACTGCCGTTGTCATCGTGGAATTGCCCATGGCCGCTCCGCTCCTCCTGTTCTTCGCCTGATCAGGACTTCAGCGGGGTGAGGGAGCCGTGGCCGCCACCCGGCACCTGGATACTCGTGCAGGTGCCGCCCTGAACGAACTTCCACGAGTTACCCTGGAAATCCATCGCGGAAGTACCCTGACACGTGGTGCCAGGGCCCGCGGCGCAGTCGTTTTGCCCCTTCAGGGCGACGCCGAAGCACTTCTCCTTGTGAGCAGCGATGGCGGCGCTTTCTTCCGCCTTGGTAAGCGGCGCTGCGTGGGCAACTGATGCAAGCAGGCTCGCGACAACGCCGGCAAGCAGGGTGGAATTGACCGAGGTCTTGGTGGCCATGGAATCTCTCCAGTAGTTGGGATAGAAGGTACCCGCGATGGGTACGTAATCTATTTCGTCGGCTGGAGATGTTTGGTTACAGGGAACTCGTTTTTTGTTTTCGACCCGTGAAGAGTTTCCGCCGACCGAAAACTGCACCACTTGTAGGGATTGCTGATCAGTTTGCCGAAGAAAAATTCTTCAGCCGCTGTAACCGTCTGCCGGCCTGGGACGAACTATCTGCCAAATCTGCAAGGTGTGGTGTTAGCGGCGGCAACCGTCTGCGGCGGAGCGCCAGGCCGTTCATTGATGTGTGGACTATCTATGCCTACGTTGCGAACCGCCCTTAGCTATGCCTACAGTTTCGGCCTCGCTCTGCGTGTGCTCTGTATGCCCTGGTTACTGTTGCTTGCCCGGATCTGGTTTGGCCAGGTCGTCTTCGTACACCAGATCATGACAATGGCAGAAGGTTTTCATGGCGGTCTGCTTGCCGGTGGCCTGCGTGTACCGTCCGGGCTCGATGCGGCGCTGCACAGTGTCGTGCCGTTGTTGCTTACCGTGGGACTGCTGACTCGTCCTGTTGCGTTTGCGCTGTTCGTTGAGACAATCGCCGGCAGTCATGGTGCGCTGGCAGCGGGCGCGCAGGGAGCCAAACTCGCACTCATTGCCTGGCTGGTCGTAAGCGGGGCGGGAGCTTTTTCACTAGACAATATTCTGGGGCGGGGTTTGTCATGGATCCCATTTCGCCCAATCCGGCTCACGCATGGGCTTTATATCTGGCTCGAACGCAATCTGGACTCGCTTCTGCGGCTTGTTATACGTGCAGGGCTTGCTGCGTCACTCGTGAACTTTGTATTACCAGTTGGATCGTGGTCGCAGACAGGGATGTTTGGAACTGCGGTGACATCTCTAGTCGAGCCAGTGTGGTGTGCGTTGGCGCTCGCGTTGGCGCTGGTGCTCGGCTGTGCGACGAGGTTTGCCGCGCTGTTCATCGCGGTGATGATTGCAGTGGCCGGCATCGCCATGTCGACCGACGACCGGATGGCAGTTCTGCTTCTGCTTTTTTTGCTTGTGATCGCGGGCGGTGGCGTATTCTCCATTGATTGGCTGTTCGCCCAGTGGGCGCGCGGCGACGCGCAGCAAGACGATCCTGTCCCGGAAGACCTGCCGCATGTCGTCGTGGTCGGGGGCGGCTTTGGCGGCGTCGCGGCTGCGCAAGGGTTGCGCAACGCGCGCTGTCGGGTCACGTTGATCGACCAGCGCAACCATCATCTGTTTCAGCCACTGCTCTACCAGGTGGCCACGGCCGCGTTGTCGCCCGCCGAGATCGCCACGCCGATCCGAAGCCTGTTCCGGCGTCAGCGCAATGTTCAGGTCAGGCTAGGTCAGGTGACGGGGGTAGATGTGTCCGCGCGCGAGGTACACGTCGGCTCGTTACGCATGAAATTCGACTATCTGGTGCTGGCCACCGGCGCTCGCCACAGCTATTTTGGCAAGGACAGCTGGGCGCCTTTTGCACCTGGGCTCAAGAGTATCGAAGATGCGACCGGCGTGCGCGGCCGCCTGTTGCGGGCGTTCGAGGAGGCCGAAAGCGCGGCGAGCGAGACCGAGCGTGCCGCGTGGCTGACTTTCGTGATTGTCGGCGGCGGCCCCACTGGCATCGAACTGGCCGGAGCCATCGCCGAACTGGCCCGGCACGGATTGGCCGAAGAATACCGCACGATCGATCCGGCCGTTGCTCGCGTGATCTTGTTGCAGTCGGGTCCCCGGATCCTCCCCACGTTCACCACTACTCTCTCTAGCGCCGCAGAACGCTCGCTGCAAGCGCTCGGGGTCGAGGTCCGGGTTGATACGCGGGTACTGGAAGTGGACAGCGAGGGCGTCGACACTGGCGGGCAGCGCATCGCCGCCCGTACCGTTCTATGGGCGGCGGGAGTTGCAGCGTCGCCTGCTGCTCAATGGTTGAATCAGAGCGCTGATCCGTCGGGACGGATTGCCGTGGCCGCCGATCTGTCCGTGCCGGATCTGCAACGGATCTATGCGATCGGCGATACCGCCTACTGCTTGGGATGGCGCGGCGCTGCCGTCCCAGGCCTCGCGCCGGCGGCCAAACAGCAGGGCCGGTATGTGGCTGGCGTAATTGCCGCGAGTCTGTCGGGGCGACGCCCGCCGCCGCCGTTTAGCTACCGGCATTTTGGCAGCCTTGCCACGATCGGGCGTCAGGCGGCCGTTGCCGAGATCGGAAAATTTCGCGTGTGGGGGGAGCCCGCGTGGTGGTTTTGGGGCGCAGCCCATATCGCCTTTCTGTCCGGCGGGAGGAACCGGGCCATCGTCATTCTCGATTGGCTCTGGGCGTATCTCACCTACCGGCGCGGCACACGGCTCATTACAGGCGATCGACGAGACAAGACGATGGATTGATGGGTTACTCGAACTGCTGGCTGTTCTTTGATGTTACGTATCAGCGCGTTTGTGCTCTGTCGCGGCTGTTGATTTTGCTGTATGGGTGGGATGACGGGTAGGCCACGGACGTGGGAAATGGGAGCCGATCCTGGCGGGGCTTTCCGGGCGATTGTTGGGCCCTGCTGCCTTCCGCCACAAGGCTTTTCTGGATTTTGGTGTGCCGTAGTGCAGAAGGCACAAAGCGACCCACTTCGGCCAGCCAGCGTTCTACAAAGCGGACGCTCAGTGTCCCTCTTCGAGGTGTCGTTCGAAGTGTACGAGGTCGTGCCAAACGCCGTGCAGATGCATGCTGCGTTTCGCAATACCGTATGTGACGAATCCATTGCGCTCCAGGACGCGAACGGAAGCGCGATTTTGAGGTCGGACAACCGCCTCGATTCGCCACAGCCGTAGGTCCAAACGAGCCATTTCCAGCGCAAGCCTTACCGCTTCGGATGCGTACCCATGCCCCGCGAAACGCTCGCCAATGCGATATCCAAGTACGGCTTTGTTGAAATACGGACGTGCGACCGCGACAAGATTCACCCTCCCAACAATGGCACCCTCGCATTTCACAAGGAACTGATACGCCTTGTCGCCTTCGATATCGCTCTGTGCAGCCTTTATTGCGTTTCGCACCGATCCGATGTTGTAGTAACTGTCCTCGCGGGCGTTGATCCAATGCTCGAAATAGCCGCGATTGTCAACTTCAAACTGTAGCAAGACTTCCGCATCGCTCAACGTCGGGTGGCTGATTTCTACCATTTGCGAATGAAAATGAATGGGTTAGAAGGCCGGTCACGCGGTGACTTTGCTTCATTCGTCCGTCGATTGTCGGGCATCTACCGCCCGAAGCCGAACGTCTCATCATGGCCGCGCACGTCGGCTGCTCAAACCTGGATAGCAATCTTTCCGGAAAAGACTGTTTTGACCGATCCCGTCAGAAAAACGCCGCCGATGCCGTCCCATTGCACTTTTACCGCCCCTCCGTCGCACTGGACTTCGACCGTGTCATCCAAAAGGCCGCGTCGAATACCTCCAACGACTGCTCCACAACAACAGGAGCCTGATCCGAGCGGTATACCGCCACCACGTTCCCAAATGCGCAAGCGGATGCGACCACGATCGATAACCTGTACGAAGTGCACGTTAGTCCTATTGCGGAAAAGCGGATTGGCTTCGATCATTGGCCCGATAGCGGCTACATCTACGGACGCCAAATCCTCAACGAAAAACGTGCAATGCGGATTGCCCATGCTACAGGCAGTCGGGTTGCCAGAGATGGGGAGCGCAGTGGTGTCCATTTCCCCGGTGAGGGGAATGTCTTGCCAGTTAAGCAGAGGCTTTCCCATATCGACTGATACGTTTTGATCCGCGTCCCGCGTGCAGGTAAGCAACCCGCGATTGGTTCTTAGTACGACGGTGGGCTTATTGATTTCACGCATGAGCATATCCGCGACGCCTCGGGTCGCGCTCCCACAGGTATCAAGCATGGAACCGTCGGCATTCCAGAATCGTAAGCGCGCCGCTGCATCATCGCAGTCAACCATGACGGCAAGCTGATTAAACCCGATCCCTCTATGGCGATCACCCATACTACGAGCTACCTCACTCGTTATCGGATCAGCTTTGCCGCGCATATCCAAAATAACGAAGTCGTCGCCGTGTGCATGCATCTTTACGAATTGCATAGTCATACCGGTGGCCCATTCTTGAATATGCGGGAGATTGTCAACGATCGAGCCACTCATGTCGAGTGACCGAAAGTGGCCGCACTGTGTCCCACGATCGAGCGCGACGGTCGTCTCGTGTGCGTGCTAGATGCAACAGGCATAGGTCGACCCGTTGCTGCCGGTCGGGCCGACGCTGTTCCAAAGGCAGGTATCAGATGAAAGGGGGCATTCCGTACGTCACTCAAGGCCTCCGGTGCTTGCAAACTTTTCGAAATGCAGCTGAAAATCTTGAAGGCCTGAAGTCGCCAACCACTTCCTGATCGCTTCAACCATCGGGGGCGGACCGCATACGTACATGTCGAAAGGTCGCGCCGCTAGTGCCTTCACGTCGAAATGATCCGGAATGTATCCCGTCTTCCCGCTCCAATCGGGCGACGAATTCACGACCACGGGCACGTACGAGAATCCCTCGACACGATCAACATACCCTTTCAATCGTTCAGACTCGCACAGATCGCCGACGTTGTTCACCCCGTAGTACAGCGTGACGGGTTGACCGCAGCCGCCACGCGAAGCCATCTCATCCAGCATGCCGAGGAACGCCGAAAGGCCCGTTCCGCCCGCGACCATCACAAGCGGACGCTCGGCGTGTCGCAGGTAGAAAGTCCCAAATGGCGCTTCGAAGTCGATTGACTGACCGGGCGTACAGCGTTCGCGCAGGTAATTGCTCATGGCGCCGTCAGGCAGCAGTCGGATCAGAAACTGCAACTGATTGTCGAAATTTGGTTGATTCGCAAACGAATAGGAACGCCATGCGTCAGTCTCCGGTACGAGGAGGCGAGCATACTGACCGGGCAGAAAGTCCAGACGCCTGCGCACGCCACTCGCGTCGAGATGCAGAATTGCCGTCGAGCCGGATACTTTCTCCATACGGGTGACGGTCGCCGTCATGCGACCTGTATCCTCGGTACGGCATAACGTCGAGTCAAAGTCAAAGAAGAACGACGCATCCGATCTGACTCTGGTCTGGCACGACAGCATATTGCGTTGCGCAAGATCCTCGACAGAGAGCGCTTCATCGTCCACGTAGTCCTGCTCATATTCGCCCGATTCGCAGCGTCCCTTGCACGTGCTACAGACGCCTTCGCGGCAGTCGAATGGAATCTTCACGCCATTGCGCAATGCCGCGTCCAGCAAGATCTCGTTTGCGCCGACATCGAAGAACAATGTCTTTCCATCGGCAAAACTGAAGGCTACCTTGTGGTTCATCTCGATGCCCTCGATTACAGATGGTAAAAGTCGAGGACCGCGTTGATGCGGTCATTGAGCAATAGGGCATGTTTGCGCACGATCTTCCAGCTATCACCGTCGACACGCAGTTGGTAAGCCCCATGGCCGAAAAAGTGCTCCGACACGCCATGGCGCGTGTAAAACGTCGCCCAGTTGACCTTTGCTTCCGTCACCCCGTCCAGCCCGCCAGTAACACGTACATTGGTGATTTGATGGAGGGTACGCGGTAACGGCGTCGACGCGGCCGATTTGCCGGTGCGCAGTCGAAAAACCCGGTCTTCCAGCCCGGAGCGGTTCGCGTAGTAGATCAGTGACAGACCGCGCCGGGGATCTGTCGTGTACTCGAATTCAGAGTCCCACTGCGGCACATGGAATTCGCATTGCTCGTCAAAAAGGCCGAGGTAAGCATCCCAGTCCCGCGCATCGCAAAGTTCGGACTTGCGATAAAAGAATTGTTCAATCGAATGCTGCAACGGGTTCATGATCTCAGATCTCCTTGACGCTCAATGACTTCTGCCGCAACCCTTTCAGCAATAGCGCCTGCCATGCGCCGTGCTGGTTCACATACAAGCCTTCATGCGTGAACTCGGAACCTGTTAATGCGGGTGAGATGCCTAACAACGTGCTGTTAGGTGTTGCCTGTTCGATCCATTTGTGATGGCCCCGCGAAATGTCGCTCCAGGGCTCAAGGCGCGCCTGAAAGCCACGCTGCGCTTCACGAAACTCCACGAGATCGTCCGGTGTGCCCATGCCGGACACATTGAAAAAATCCTCGAACTGCCGGATGCGGCTCTCACGGTCGCTGTCCGATTCGCCCTTCACGCCGATGCACTGGCTGATCACCTCGGTCTTGTTCCACGCGATTGGACGCACGATGCGCAACTGCGAGCTGATCTGGTCCATGAAGAAAAGACTCGGATACACGTTCAGGTTGCGAAGCCGATGCATTATCCATTCAGCGCGCTGCTGGCCGTACTCCTGAACGAGGCGCGGCATCACACTCGCATAGCCGGGTCGCACTTCCGGATTCGGCATGTCACTGAATAGCACCGAGTGCCCGTTGCGGAACGAGAACCAGCCGTCATCGGTATCCGCATCGCCAGCACCGAGCTTGCTATAGTCGAGCGTGCCGTTGGCCGCTGCACCCTTTTGCACATTCGATTCGTGACGATGCTTGACTGTCGCCACATAGTTGTAGTGGACCGTACTCACGTGATAGCCGTCGAGGCCATTCTCGTTTTGCAACTTCCAGTTGCCGTCGTAGGTATAGGTCGACCTGCCTGGAAGCACCTCAAGTTCACCGGTGGGCGACTGCGCAACCATCATGTCGAGAAAGACGCGCGTATCGCCAAGGTAGTCTTCGAGCGAATCCGTGGCTGCCACATCAAGGCTAACGAACACAAAGCCCTTGTAGCTTGCAATGCGTGCCTTCTTCAGGCCGCGCGCGCCTTTGTCAAAATCTTCGCAATATTCGGACGGCGCTTTGACCTTGACGAGTCGCCCGTCACTCTTGTAGCACCATGCATGGAATGGGCACGTGAAGGTCGACTGATTTCCTTTGCTCATGCGCGTGAGCGTGGCGCCGCGGTGCTGGCAGGCATTGACCATCGCGTGGAGCGCACCACTGCCGTCCCGGCTCACGATCAGCGGCTGGCGGCCTGCCTGCATCGTGATGAAATCATGCGGCTGCGGAATCTCGCTCTCGTGACATGCATAAATCCATGCCTTTTCGAAAATCAGTTCCATTTCCAGCGCGAACAACTCAGGCTCCGTGAACATTTCACGGGCGATCCGGTACACGCCCTCTGCCGGACGAAAGTCCAGACAGCCGCTCACAAACTCCTTCCATTCAGCTACGTTTCTTGCTGTATCCATCATCGTCCTCTCATGTCTGCTGCCGGCTGACGGTGCAAGGCGCACCGCATGCTTTCCGTCGGCATTCGTTACACCGCGTCGCCGCACAAAGTGCCGGGTAACGGCATCCTTCTGAATTCAGGTGCTCGCACGTCCACGTTCGACTTCGGCTGGCGGCACGCAGCGAGATAAGCAAGCTTGCCACCCAGACAAAAAACAGATCGGGAGCAAGGACGGTATATCCTTCTTCGGCGTAGTAGTCCGCCGCTTTGCGCATCGTCCCGTTGACCCGAAGATCTCGTGGCAAAGCACGATGCCAGGACCTTTCCCGTTCGCCGGCGTCGCCAGATAGCCGCGAAAAGTGGCGCCGCCCGCGCATGGAATTTCGATGTATCGACCTTTCATTTGAGCCTCGACGTTGGGTGGTTTGTGAATCAAGTATTGGTGGCCAATACTGGGTGCACTATCCGTTGCCTGCGACCGGTATCCACGAAATGCGGAATTTGTCACTGATGCCGCGGGTCCGTGTGCAAGTCACAGCCTGGGGGCCATCGCAGGCCTTTGCGTCTCAGGCGGATACACACGCCACGATCTGTCGTCATGTCTGAAGAAGAAAAGCGCCAGCGTTCCCATCGGCCCCGACACCTCGACGCATACGTAGCGTCTGCGATGCAGCGAGAGCCGACTGAACTGGATCACACGCGTGCGCATTGCGTTCGTCGGTGCAAGCCATTTATCGACCTGGCCACGCAGGGATTTTTCCGGGGCGTGCATGTCGTTCTCCGCGGGATATCGATCACACTGCGCGCGCCGTGCAGTCCACGCTGTGCAGTCTCGGTCTGAAGGTCTGGAGGAAAAGGATCGCTAAGGCGCGCAGCGCCAGCAGGGGATGGGCGAAACATGCTTCCACCTGCTCACTTCGGCTTTCCCCATACAAGCACCAGTTGCAAAAATGCTCGCAGTTGTTGCTCAGCAGCCGGTAGCGGTTTTCGCCCAGTCGCGAGCGGGCGCGGCGAACTGCATCGGCGCCGACGTATCTCGCCATAGGGTTCGGCATGACCGCGATTTCGTGGCCTGAGGCAAAGCACTCGATCGTGGTTTCCTCCACCGGACCTCGGTGCAGCGATCTGCAGAGACCGGCGTAGTGCACCACCCTTCCATTTCCCACATAGATGCCGTGATGGTCGTATGCGGCACGGCGCGCAACAATGTGGCTGCCCTCATCCGGTTCAATGCCGGTCGGCAGAGATCTTGATCGCACGCGTTCAGATCCGCCCCGCACGACGGTCCTGTCGACTCTCCCATTGAACTGCTCGGATGCCATGGCAAACCTCCGTAGGCGCTGGGGCCACGATCAAAGCATGAGGCGCCGGCTCCCGCCGATCTATCCACTGAATCCAATCGATGTCCGGAGAGTCCAGAAATTGTCTTCATCCGGGCCGGGCATTCGTGCCCCCTTGTCCCGGGCATTTGCCGATGTGAAGGGGCGCGAATTTCTCTAGGATCAAAAGGAAATGGCCCGTTTATTGCGGGCGCGAAGTGTCATTTAGCAGGTAATGCGACAGAGCAGGTAATGCGACAGCGATATCCGAATCGTCGCAGTACTATCCGGATAACACGGCGATTCCGCGAACAGGCGAACGTGTTGCATCGCACAAGCACATGCGTGCTTTGGTGGAGAAACTTGATGGAGCACTGGTCGACCTTCGGTGTCGATGGTCAGCGGCTCGCAACCGCGCCCTGTTTCAATCGCGACAACCTTCTGCTTCAGTCAAACGACCTGGAGGAAGTCCGCGCGAGCGTCGGACGCATCTTCAAGCCGCACGGACTCGAGTTGGCGGGCGGGTCCCATCACCTGTTTGGACGCATGCACCACGCGCGGTATGGCGATCTTTCGCTGAATCTGCTCGATTATGGGAGTGAGGTGACCATAGATCCTGGACACCTGGAGAGCTTTTTCCTGCTGCAGATTCCGGTTCATGGCAGTGCTGAAATCGAATGCGGCAACAAGCGGTTCGTTTCGTCCGCGCTCGTAGCGTCACTCCTGTCTCCGTCGCTGCCCTTACGGATGCACTGGAGCGACGCGTGTCCCCAAGTTCTCCTGAAAATCGAACGTGGGACCATAGAGCGCCACTGCGAGCAACATCTGGGGGAGGCATTCAGGCGACCGGTCGAATTCGATCCGGAACTGCAACTGGGATCCCCCGGCGGCCTTTGCGTGATGCAACTGCTGCCGTCTTTGGCGGATGTGTTGAGTTTCCCGGACCACCCACTGCGGAATCCGCTGGCCTTCAGTCAGTTCGAGTCCACTCTGATCAATGCGTTGCTCTACGGCCAACCGAACAGTGCCCGGCCTGGACTTCGTCATCCCGTCGGCGCGCTCGCGCCGTTCTTCGTTCGCCGTGTCGAGGAGTTTATTCGCGCAAACGTGCACGAGCCTTTGACCATCGAGCGACTTGCGGAGCACGCTGGCGTCAGCGCCAGCACCTTGTTCGCCGGATTTAGGAATTACTATGGCCTCAGCCCAATGGCTTATGTGCGACAGTTACGCCTTGAACGTGTCCGAGCCGATTTGCTCGCCATGGAAGCATCCAACGCCTCGTCAATTACTGACGTCGCAACCAGATGGGGATTCGCACATCTCGGCCGATTCTCACTGGACTATAAGCGGCACTTTGGTGAATCGCCGTCGGCTTCTCTACGTTACCGGGCAAATCTGGCTAGCGCGTCCGACACCCGATGTTCGAAACAAGGGACGTTTTGCGCGGCGTTAGCGATCGCATAATTACCGTCGCAGATGCCTGCAGTGCAAACACGTGACCGTTGCGCACCTACCCGGAATGCGTAAGGTGGCGCCCTAAAATCATGTGTCCACGAATGTCCACTGTTTGGTGCGGAACTGCCGCTCCAATGGCTTGGGGACTGAAGCAGCGAACGACAGCTCGTGGCCGACTGCCGCCCGACGAGGTCGGCCAACGTCGACCTTGAGCGGTCCTTTGCATCGGCATAACGTCGACGGCTGCTATCGGCGGAGCATGGGTCTGCGCCCCGCGCGAGCGGGTCGGGGGCATCGCCTGTGTAATCAGGCGTCTGCCGAGTCCGATAGCAGGCGCCCTTGTCGTATACGGCGATCTTTGGGGTAGGTTCCAGAAGCCGATGAAGCGAGAACACGTCATACCTGACGGGGTATTCCTGCGACTTCAATCCTTCAGCATCCGAACAACCAAGGCGAGCAAGCGGGCATGCATTTCCTCGGCCGGCAAGTGCGTGGGCCAGCCGTGACCAGGAAGCAACCAGTCGAAGCGATACGCGGATAGCTTGCCAAGCGATTCGGTGAGCTCAGACCATGAATACCAGCACGCGTCCCTGAACGCGATGAGGTCCCGCGCGCGCGGGCTCCACGCAAGCGAATCGCCCGAGAACAACACGCTGTCATCGAGCAGGTACACGACGCTGCCGCGTGTGTGCCCGGGCACAGGGATCGCGCGCACGCCGGCCGCAATGTCCGTCGCCGATCCATCGTCGAGCACGTCTGTTGCATAGGTCGCAGCCGACATGTCTTCCCGGTGTATCCAGACGCGTGCGCCGAAATGACGGGCGTATTTATCTGCGTCCGCGACGTCGTCACGATGCGACAGAAGGATGTGTGCGATACCACCGTTGTCATCAAACCATCTCACGAGTTCCGCCGCATAGCGCGGTGAGTCGATCAGCAGGTTGCCGTCCGGACGCGCCGCAAAGTAAGAGTGCGCGCCAAACGACGACCGCGCGTTAAATCCGCAGCGCCACACAGCCGACGTGATTGGCTGTGGAAAGATCGCGACGCCCGGACGAGGCTGCTTCGTTTCACTGCGTACCGACGCCGTAGGACATACGAGCACCGCACGCCAGGCAGCGACGTGCTCTTCGGGCGTAACGGGCTGCCGCACGAAGACACTTTTATCGTTTCGTTCGACAATCAGCCCAGGCGCGACGTGACGCGATGCACCGCAATTGATGCAAGCTGTGTCTATGTACCACTCGCCTGGGACGGAGTCGGCGTTGCGTGTCGGCTTCATTCGATGCTCCTGGTCCGGAAAGCCACGGGTGCATCAGTAAATATAGCGCTACAGAAGCGAGTCGATAGCTGTTCGGAGACGGGGGCGCCGGGCATCTTTCCTGCATGGACGTATCGAACAGGAAGAACCCAGCTTGCGGCAATGTGTCGTTCAGCGACGCTACCCACGATGGCGCGGCCGCTGTGCGACTAGTCATCTTCATCAGGATTGGAGGTCTTCATGTCTGCCCTTTCTCCCGATCTAAACAAGCGCGTCGCCCTCGTGACCGGCAGTTCGCGAGGCATCGGACGCGCGATTGCCATCTCGCTCGCTTCAGCCGGTGCGGAAGTCGCCGTCAACTACCGACGGCGAGGTGATGAAGCTGCGCAGGTCGTTGCTGAAATTGAACGCGCCGGGGGCCGTGCGATTGCCATATGCGCCGACGTATCGGTGGGAGATGACGTCAAGGGGATGATCGCGGAGGTGGAAGACCGTCTCGGCGCCGTCGACGTACTCGTGAACAACGCCGGCACGGGTAAGTCCTTCGACCTCGACAATCTCACGGAAGCGGAATTCGACCGGACGCTTGCGGTCAACCTGAAGTCGGCGTTCCTGTGCACGCAGGCGGTGCTGCCGGGCATGCGAACACGGCGCTGGGGCCGCATCGTCAACCTCTCGTCGGCCGCCGCGCGCGGAACTGGCCTGATCGGCGTTCACTACAACGCCTCGAAAGCGGGCCTGGAGGGTCTGACGCGAGGGTATGCAGCGCGACTCGGGCGCGAGGGGATTACCGTGAATGCGGTGGCGCCAGCGCTGATCGACACTGAAATGGCCGCGCCACTGAAGGGAGCGAACGTCGCGGAGCGACTGCCAGTCGGGCGGTTCGGCGATGTAGACGAGGTGGCACAGGTCGTGCTGATGGTCGTCGGCAACGGGTTCATCACGGGCCAGACGATTCCCGTCAACGGAGGCGTGATTTTCATATGAGCCTCCAGCCGGTTCAGAAACAACCGAACACGGCTAGTGCGTCCGCGCGCCTATCGTGCCTGCTCGAGTGGCCACACCTCGACCACACCGTGTGCGACGGCGCAGGGCGTTCTGGACACCATGTCCACCACGTCGTCCAAGGAAGCCGCTTCAATTATTGCGAAACCGGCGATAGGCAACGCGGAAGACATAAAAGGACCGGTCCTGGTCTCAACGCCCCCTGCATTGGGATTTCGTACCTGAACCGGTGCGCCAGCGATCCCCATCAGAACTCCCCTTTGTCGGAGTTGGGCATCGTGCGCGTGGGCTGCATCTCGTATGGGCGCGTCTGTGCGATCGTAACCTTCCCGGTCGCCGTATCCGATCGTTATGAATGTGGGCATATCAGTCTCCATGGCGACGCTTCTACGTCGCTCGAAACCCGGGTATATCCGACGTCGCACGATCCGGAGCACGCCTGCCGAAAGTAGCCAACGCGATGAGACGACGACGTTCCCCTCAGACTATAGGAGTCTATCCGCCGCTATGTAATGACCGATCGGGGGCAATTGATTCAACGTTCTCGACGGCCCCTTTTGGCAGCCTTCCCCCAAGGCGCACCGTTGGCCGTAGCCGCCCACCTGATTGCGCGATAGGTGACAAGACTTTGCGTCTGGCGTAAGGTCATTCGGCGACCAGCGCACCTTGAAGGACTGGGGCGCGCGTCATTTGGCGATGACACAGACGAATATGTGATGGAGCCTCCATGAGCGCGAACTGGACTGATATTCCATACGACGCCTGGCGCGATACATGCTCTGCGTTGCACCTCTACACGCAAATCGTTGGCAAGTACAAGCTCGCCCGAACCCCATGGCTGAACCATTCGTGGCACGCTACGTTGTACGTGAGCGCGCGTGGTCTTACGACGTCGCTTATTCCCGATGCGAACGGCGTGGAGATCGAGTTCGACCTTCTTGACCATCGCGTGGTCGGCAGCGCTGCCGATGGACGCAAGGCGCACTTTGCACTCGCACCCATGTCGGTTGCACAATTCCACGCCAACTTTTTGGATCTGGTTGTGCAACTCGGTGGCAAGCCCGAGTTTCACGGGCGACCCAACGAGATCCCGAACGCCTTGCCGTTCCAGGACGACCATGAAGCGCGCCCCTACGACGCGGATGCTGTGACCCGCTTCTTTCAAGCGCTCGTCACGGTCTGTTGTGTGCTGGAGCGGTTTCGTACCGGTTATATCGGCAAGGTTAGCCCGGTCCATTTTTTTTGGGGTAGCTTCGATCTCGCCGTTACGCGTTTTTCTGGACGCAGCGCGCCTCTCCATCCCGGCGGCGTTCCGGCGCTACCCGATGAAGTGACGCGCGAAGCCTACAGCCACGAAGTATCGTCGGCCGGATTCTGGCCGGGAGGACCGACGGCAGCTTTCCCGGCGTTTTACTCTTACGCTTACCCCGCGCCTGAAGGCTTTTCCACGATAACGCCCCTGCCGAGCGGCGCCTATTTCGACGACAAGCTTGGCGAATTCATCCTTCCGTACGAACGGGTCCGCGCGTCGAACGACCCCGAGCGAGCGCTGATGGATTTTCTCGAGAGCACGTATCGAGCCGCGGCGGATCTCGGCGGCTGGGACCGGACGGCTCTCGAATGCCGTGGAGGCGAGCCTCTCACGCCGCGACCGTTGGATCAACCTTGAACGAACACATCTTTCGGCGCATTCTCAGGGTCCAGCTCAAGTCCATCCCAGACATTCGTGGTCACGACCAGTAGCCCGATACACTGTATCCGCGGGTCTGGGGCTTCCCGGCGCTCGCACCGCGCGACCGCGGCTTTGCATGCGGCGCTCACGTAGACCGAATCCGCCAGACTCGATCCGAGCACGAAGGTCCGCTCCTTGAACGGGCCAGCCGCCTGATTCACCATCTGTGTCGGACGCATCGTGCCTTAGATCACGCTGCTTTGATGAGTCCGAGTTGCTGCAGAGCGGTCACGCCGTCGTCCAGGCCGATTTCTTCAACGATCCTGCCGTCCTTTAGCTTGAGCACAGTCATGCCAGTGAAGCGCATTTTCCGTCCGGTCTCAGCGGGCAACGATCCATTGAGGAAATCGCTGAATGCCGGACCGGTATGCGTGCCGCCACCATCCCAACGAGCGACGACATAGTCCCCCTCGGCGATGAGATCAGCGGTGCCCCAGAAGTTGAGATCCGGGAATGCTTCGCGGAAATCTGTCATGTATGCCTTGATGTCCTCGCGGCCACGGCGTGGCTCGTGCAGCGAGTAGCGCAGAAGCATGTCAGGAGCGGCAAGCTCGTCGACGATTCCGAGGTTGCAGGTCTTGCCCCAGAAATCGGTGAACCAGCGGCCCACGGTGGCCTTGTTGTCATCTTCCTTGGACATGGTGAATTCCTCAGTGACTGTGGTTGAAAGAGAGATGCACGATCGCCCCTCTCTGCCTGAACAATATCGGCGTGAGCAGTCCCCAGCCCCCCGTTTCTTGCTGCAATACTCGAAGAACCGCCATGCGGCTTGCGGTGACTATGGTCACGATTTCATCGGTAGACGTTGCCCCCAAACTCCCTGTGGCGCTGTGCGGGGCCGATGAGTCTTCGGCGGAGGTCTCATGCCCCTGCGAAAGCGGACAGGCGGGCGGCCGCATCCGGTCCGCCGGGCGGCGACGGGATGAGACGGGATGTCCGGGTAGACACTGGCGCTCAGATTTGAGGCGATAACGGTGTTATCACCGCCGTCAAAGGCGTTCTTCGCGAAGGCGCAACAAACCATCGCCCCGTCGCGCTGCGTCGCGTTTCAAGGCACAACGTCACAGCGCAAACAGCCGCCCAAGATGAGGCCCGCAATCTCCCACGCCGGCGAGCCGCAACGCGTGCCACGCCATCGCGTAGTTGCTCGATATCACCGGCTTGCCGATCGCCGCCTCCAGCTCCGGAATCAACCCGGCGATGCGCAAGCTCGTGCACGATACGAAAATCGCGTCCACGTCACGATTGCGCGCAAGTCGCTCAACGCCAGTTCGCAATGACACCGCATCGATCCGGGCTACTTCGTTATCGTTCGCATGCTCGAACGACGCCATGCGCGTAATGGAGTGACCACGCGACTCGATATAGTCGCGCATGTATTCGTTGATCGAACGCACATAGGGTGTGAGCAGGGCCGTACGTTGGACGCCTAGTGCCCGAAGCGCCGCCAGCGCCGCGGTGATCGGCGTAGTGCACGCGGCGTCCGCACGCGCTTCGCGAATCCGCGCGAACACCTTTTCCTCCCCAATCACCATCGACGCGGACGTGCAGCCAAACGCCACCACATCGATACGCTCGGCCGGACGGATCAGCGCGACCGCCGGCGCAATACGGTCCTCCATTTCCGCTAGCCGTTCAGGCGTGATGTCCGCCGAGTTATACAGACGGCTTTCGTAGAACGCCACGCCGTCTTGCGTCAGCAAGCCCCGCCACTCATGCTCAATCGTATGATCGGTGGCGAGCACCACGAGCCCAATCGCGGCACGACGGCAGATGCCGTCGTCCAGCGTGAAATCGAGCCTCGTGTACACGTCGTCATGCTGTGCAATCGCACTCATTTCGGAGTCGTCCTGTCTTGTCGCGTTCGGGTTCGCGAGTCTCTGCCGTCGCTGCCTTTCAAAGGTAGAGGATTGACGGCGCCTTTGTGTAACGGTTTATACGCAAATACCCTATACCGTCCCAACGCACCCCGGCTCCTATCATGAAAGAAGCGCTTTAGTGTCAGCGCTCCGGTGAAGCCAGCAGTCACACAGTTGACCTGGTGGGTATGAATCAGGCGCAATCGCCCCATTTCCGTCCGCTTTCTGATGTCACCGGTATACCCGTGTGGCGGATCATCCGATCCCTCTTTCAATAAGGAGTGGCTAACATGTTTGCTCAGACGATTGGCTGGTCCGGTGCAGGGCAGGGCTTGCGGCAAACGACTGTCGCCGGCATGGCGGCCGCCGTGACCCTGCTTGTCGGCATGGCTCCCGGTTCGGCGCTAAGCCAGGGCGCCACCATCAAGATCGGCGTGCCCGTCCCGCTGTCGGGCAGCAGTGCCAATGCCGGCACGGATATCGTCAATGGCGCGAAGCTCGCCGCCGCCAGAATCAACGCGGCCGGCGGCGTGCTCGGTAAGCAGATCGAACTGGTGCCCGAGGACGACGCCTGTGATGCACAGACCGCGGTGCAGGCGGCACAGAAGCTCGTCGATGCAGGCGTTGTCGCGGTAGCGGGCGGCTATTGCTCCGCCGCGGCGCTGCCAGAATCGACAACCTTTCATCGCGCCGGGATTCCCTACGTGCTGGATGCGTCGACCAATCCGCAACTGACCGAGATGGGGTACGACAACGTGTTCCGCACGATCGGCCGTGACGACCAGCAGGGCCCATTCGCGGCAAGCTTCATGAAAGACGTCCTGCACGCGAAGCACGTGGCGGTGATCGACGACAACACGACCTATTCCAAAGGCCTCGCCCAGAACACCGTGCAAGCGCTGAAGAAGGACGGTGTCGATGTCGTGTACGCGAATTCGATCACGCCCGGACAGATGGACTATTCACCGACGCTCACACGGGTATCCTCATTGAAGCCTGACGTGATCTACTACACAGGCTATTTCTCCGAAGCCGGCCTGATCGTCAAGGAGGCACGGCAACTGGGTCTGAAAATGACCCTCATGGGCGGCGACGGCACCAATGACCCCACCCTGATGAAGACGGCCGGTGCCGCCGCCGACGGCATGATCATCACGACGGCACCGCTCGCGCAGTTCCTGAGCGGCGCGCACGCCTACGTCGATGACTATACGAAGGCTTACGGGCAAGGGCCGGGACCGTACTCGGTTTATGAATACGATGCTGTCGGGGTCACGGCGAAAGCCATCGCGGACGCAAAATCGGCGCAGCCAGCCGCGATCACGGCCGCTCTGCACAAGATCTCGAACTACCCGGGCGCGACCGGAACGATTGACTTCACTCCGAAGGGGGACCGCAGCAAAGCCGTGTACATCACCATCATCGTGCACAACGACAACTTCGAGCCCTACCAGAGGCAGGATGCGAGCGGACGCTGGGTGGCGATGAAGTAGGCGCTATTGCGCGCAACTCGCCGTCATGAGCGACTTCTTCCAGTTCGTCGTCGAAGGGCTGACGACCGGCTCGTTCTACGCGCTCGTCGCCCTCGGCTACACGATGGTCTACGGAATCATCCGGCTGATCAACTTCGCTCATGGCGACCTGTTCATGGTCGGCGCATTCATTGGCTGGACCGGTCTGATGATGCTTGCGTCCGCGCATCTGCCGCTCGCCCTGGCACTGCTGATCGCCCTTGTGGCCGCGATGACGGCCACAGGCGCGCTCGGCCTGCTGATCGAGCGGCTCGCGTATCAACCGTTGCTGCGCGCGCCGCGGCTGTCGATTCTGATCACGGCGCTGGGCGTCTCGCTGGCGCTGCAAAATGGAGTGCTGCTGATCTACGGTGCGGGCTTTCGCACCTATCCGCATGTGCTGAGCCAGGCGGGATTCGAACTCCACGGCGTGCAGATCACCTTCGCGCAGATCGGCATCATCGTGGCAAGCCTCGCCCTGATGCTGGCACTGTATTTCTTCGTTAACCACACTTTCCTTGGCACCGCGATGCGCGCGCTGGCAATCGATCAGGACGCCGCGCGTCTGATGGGCATCGACGTCGAACGCCTGATCCAGCTCACCTTTCTGCTCGGTTCGGTGCTGGCCGCCGTGGCGGGCTTCATGGAAGGGCTTTACTACACGCAGATCAATTTCTTCATGGGCTTCGTGCTAGGCCTGCGCGCCTTCACCGCCGCGGTGCTCGGCGGCATCGGCAACATCCCGGGCGCGATGGCGGGCGGCATCCTGATTGGCCTGCTCGAAGCCTTCGGCGCGGGCTATGTCTCTTCGCAATGGACCGACGTGTTCGTCTTCTGCGTGCTGATCGCTGTGCTCGTGATCAAGCCGACCGGGCTGTTCGGCGAACGCGTTGTCGAGAGAATGTAGTCCATGAGCGCCAATCAGGCTTTCGCGCGTTGGGCCAGGTATGTCGGCGCTGCGCTGCTGGCCGCCGCCGTGGCGCTGCCCGCTGTCGCCAGCAACTATGTCGTCGATGTCGGCCTGACCATCGTCACCTATTCGATCCTGGGTCTTGGGCTGAACATCGTGGTCGGTTATGCCGGACTGCTCGATCTGGGCTACGCAGCCTTCTTCGCGATCGGCGCGTACACGACAGCGTTGCTGGAAACCCTGCTGCACTTCTCGTTCTGGGAAACGCTGCCGTTCAGTCTGACGTTCACCGCGGTATCGGGCATCGTCATCGGCTATCCCACGCTGCGCCTGCGCAGCGACTATCTGGCGATCGTCACGCTGGGGTTCGGCGAGATTACGCGTATCGTCGCCACCAATCTCGACATCACGGGCGGCCCGAACGGCATCTTCGGCATCGCAAGCCCGAGCCTGTTCGGCTTCGAGATCAGTTCGCCGCAAGCGCTCTACGAACTGGGCATGGCGTTCCTTGTGCTGGTGCTCGTGTTCGCCGTCCGGCTCGGCCAGTCGCGGCTGGGCCGCGCCTGGACCAGCATCCGCGAGGACGAGGCAGCTGCCGAGGCCGTCGGCGTGCCGACGCTGCGCGTCAAGCTGCTCGCCTATGTGATGGGCGCGTTGATCGGCGGGCTGGGCGGCAGCCTGTTCGCCGCCCGCTTCGGCACCATCGATCCGACCGGCTTCACGTATCTGCAGTCCGTCACGATCCTGATTGTCGTCGTGCTTGGCGGCCGCGGCAGCATTCCCGGTGTGGTCCTCGGCGCCATCATCGTCGCCGGCCTGCCGGAGATACTGCGTTTTCTCAACCTCTGGCGCATCTTCGCTTTTGCGATCGGGCTCGTGATCCTGATGCTGCTAAGGCCGCAGGGGTTGTGGCCAGCGCCGTTGCGCCGCGTCGCGCCGGCGCGCAAGGGCGCTGACGTCGATCGGGCACCTGTGCCCAGCCACGCCGTCACAGATGAGATCCTGCTGGAGGTGCGCGACATGCGGCGCCGCTTCGGTGGCGTGCTGGCGGTCGGCGGTGTCAGCTTCATGGTGCGCAGCGGCGAGATCGTGAGCCTGATCGGTCCGAACGGCGCCGGCAAGACAACTGTGTTCAACTGCCTGACCGGCGTGATCCGCCCGACTGGCGGCCAGATCGTCTGGTGCGGGGAACGGCTTGCCGGCGGTACGCCTCATCGCATCGTCCATCAAGGCATGGCGCGCACCTTCCAGGGCATCCGCCTGTTCGGCCACATGACGGCCTTCGAAAACGTCCTGACCGGCATGGATCATCGGCTTCGGACACCGCTCGCAGCCGAGCTTCTGGCGTTGCCGTCCGCGCGTGCCGAGGCGGCGGACCATTCCGCCGAGGGCCTGCGCTGGCTCGCCTTCGTCGGTCTTGCCGGCAGGTCGGGCGAGCGCGCCGCCGATCTGCCCTACGGCGACCAACGCAGGCTGGAGATCGCCCGTGCGCTCGCCAGTAGTCCTCGCCTCCTGCTGCTCGATGAGCCGGCAGCGGGCATGAACCCGACAGAGAAACGCGCGCTGATGGAACTGATCCGGCGGATCCGGGATCATGGCGTGACGGTGCTGCTGATCGAGCACGACATGATGCTGGTGATGGGCGTGTCGGACCGGATCATCGTGATGGATCACGGCGTCATCATTGCCGAGGGCCCGCCTGCCGCGATCCAGGTGGACCCACGTGTGATCGATGCCTATCTCGGCACGGCCGAAAAGGACGAGGCGAGCGACGATACCGCCGGGGAGAAATCGCTGTGGGACTCCTAGAAATCCGCGATCTGCGTGTGAGCTATGGGACCGTCGAAGTGCTGCACGGCATCTCGCTGGACGTCGCACAGGGCGAGATCGTCGCGTTGCTCGGCAGCAACGGCGCGGGAAAAACGACCACACTGCGGGCGATTTCCGGATTGATCCGGCCGCGCGGGGGCGACATTGCGATGGATGGCCAGCGCCTGGTGGGATTGCGCGCACACCAGATCGTGGCGCTGGGACTGGGTCATGTTCCAGAGGGGCGGCGTATTTTCGGGGCGCTGACGGTGGAGGAAAATCTGCATCTCGGCGGCTATCTGATCCGGCGCGACAGTACCGCATTGCAACAGCGAAGGGATCAGCTCTATGCGACTTTCCCCCGGCTCGGCGAGCGACGCAGCCAGCTGGCAGGCACGCTCAGTGGCGGCGAACAGCAGATGCTGGCGATTGCCCGAGCCCTGATGCTGCGCCCGCGTATCGTGGTACTGGACGAACCGTCGATGGGACTCGCGCCGAAGCTGGTCCGTGCGATCTTCGGCATGGTCGCCGACATCTGCCGCGAAGGCACCTCGATTCTCCTCGTCGAGCAGAACGCCCGCCAGGCGCTGCGAATCGCTCATCGGGCTTACGTGCTGGAAAGTGGGCGCATTGCGCTCGCGGGGTCCGCGCGCGAGTTGGCTCAGGATAGCCGGGTCCGCGCTGCCTATCTGGGCGGCAGTGCTATCTCGGCGGAGTAACCCGCCAACCGAGCAGCGCGAGGAAGTTCTAATGCAGGCTCAGGCCTGAGTTCAAGGGAGAATGCATGATGCTGAATTACCCTGCTGCCTATCAGTCCACCAAAGGCTCGGCGCTCGACGTCGACAAGACGTTCTATCAACGCATCGCCTCACAGCACGACACCCGCACGCTGGTCGAATCAATCGTCGTGCCGATCCGCTCGGGGCAGGCGTGGACCGTGCCGGCCGGCCACGTGTTTCGCATCGTCACGATCGAAGGCCCGCAGGTTGCCGACCTGAACATGTGGAACCGGCACAACCCACGCGAGCGCATGTGGGCATCGCGCACGCGCCAGTTGCAGCAGGCGCACGTGAGCACGTTCGACCGTCTGTGGTCGACGCTGCCATTCTTGCGTCCGATGGTGACCATCACCGATGACAGTCTCGCAGGCTACGGTGTCGACGAGCACGGCGGCCGTGTCCACGATCTGCTCGGCACGCGCTGCGACCCCTACGTGAATCGCATGCTGACCGGCGAGGATTTTCATTTCCACTGCCACTCCAACCTGACGCGCGCGATCGCCCCGTATGGATTGACTGAGTACGACGTCCACGACGTGCTCAACGTGTTTCAGTGCACCGGCCTGAATCTCGACGACAAATACTTCATGAAGGCGTGTCCGGCAAAGAAAGGCGATTACCTCGAATTCTTCGCGGAGATCGACTTGCTGTGCGCACTGTCGACCTGCCCGGGCGGCGATCTGTCAGTGCCGATGTGGGGACCCGACGCGCGCGATCCGCTGGAAGTGTGCCGGCCGCTTGGGATCGAGGTCTGGCAACTTGCGCCACAGATGCTGGACGGGTGGACGCCGCCGGCTGTGGCTGCCTATAAGGGGCAGCACGGTATGGTGCTGAATCAGCCGCAATGGAAGTGAGACTGCCGCAGCCCCCTTGTATCTGAGGACATCATGAGAGTTATCGTGCTCGGTGGCGGGGTGGTCGGTGTGACAACCGCGTACCAGTTGCAGAAAGATGGCCATGAGGTCGTGATCGTCGAGCGACAGCCTTTAGTCGCCGCGGAAACCAGTTGGGGTAACGCGGGCATGATCGCGCCCGGGCATTCGTTTGTCTGGTCCTCGCCCACAGCGCCGATGATTCTGCTCAAATCGCTGGTGCTGAAAGATCAGGCGTTGCGCTTCAAGTTCTCGGCAGATCCCAGGCTTTACAGCTGGTCGTGGCGTTTCCTGATGGAATGCACATCAGAGAAGGCACGCCGCAATACCCTGCTCAAGCATCGGCTTGCCGCGTACTCGCAACGAGTACTACAGGATGTGATCGCTGAGGAGGCCATTGAATACGATCGAAATGACCGCGGAATTCTGTATTTCCATCGGACTCAGGAAGCGCTGGACCGCGGAGTCGAACACATGAAGCTGCTGGAATCCGATGGGCAAGTCATCAGGGTTCTCAGCCGCGATCAGGTCGTCGCACTCGACCCGTCGCTGGCTTCGGCAAAAGACCGGATAGCGGGTGCCATTTACTGCCCGACCGATGAGACCGGAGACCCTGCGAAGTTCACTCGCGCTCTTGCGGAAAAGATTGTCGCGCGTGGCGGTACGCTTCTGACGGACACCACTATCGACGGCTTCGACACCGCCGGGCAGGACGTCGTGGGCACAAGAACGAGTCGAGGCCTTGTAAAAGGCGACGCGTATGTGCTCGCCCTTGGCCCCTATAGTCCGGTTCTCGCCCGCCAGATCGGCATTGATCTTCCGATCTATCCGATCAAGGGATATTCCCTCACGATTCCCATCGATGGCCGGCCCTTGCCACCTACCGTTGCAGCGGTCGACGAGCACAATCTGGTCGCAATCTCGCGCTTCGGCGACCGGATCCGGGTCACCGCAACGGCGGAGTTTGCTGGCTACGACACGAGCCATAAGCCTTCTGATTTTGCGTTTATGAAGAGCGTGACGCAGGAACTCTACCCGGCCGGCGCCAACTACGATCGCGCCGAAATGTGGGCCGGACTCAGGCCGATGACGCCAACGAACTTACCGTTTTTTGGACGCAAGAAGTATCGAAATCTTTATCTGAATACCGGTCACGGTCATATCGGCTGGACCATGTCACACGGATCGGCTCGAATCACGGCCGACCTGATTGCGGGACGAACCCCGGCGATTCCGATGGATGGGTTGCTTTGCGACTGATGGCGACGCGTTTTGCACGCCAAAGCATCGGAGGCGAGCCGGACGATGCGAGCAAACTGTTGCGTCCACCAGTTGAATCCGCCGGGAAATGTGTGCATCTGCTATTCATTACCCACCCAGCAGCTAGCGATACGGCTGCATGCCGTAGCTCGCGCCCGCGCGGCACATGCGGCCGTCTGGCACGTCCGCGTTCAACATCCCAATGTAATCGCCCTGACGACGGCGCAATCCCCGGGTTCGAACCCGATCGCGCGGGCGGCGCTGGAATTTGCCACCCGTCCCGATCGTTCTTTCCGTGAAACTGTAACAGCGGTAGCGATTTAGTCCGGGCCGCACCCCGGCGTTCGTGAATTCGCACGTTCGAATGGAGTCCAAACTACAACAGACCAGCGATGTCTGGTTCGAGGGCGATCCGCAGCCGATCTGCGTGGATCGCGCCTTGCGAGGAGGGAAGATGCAGTCGACCACGTTCCGGATCCTCGCCGGGATGCTGGCAAGCCTGATCCTCGGAGCATCATCGGGCGTGCATGGTGAGAGCGAGGTCCAGCCGGTGTCGCAGACCGCCGCGCAGTTGACGGCGGAGCAACTCGATCAAATGCTCGCGCCGATCGCGCTCTATCCTGATCCGCTCGTCGCCCAGATCCTGATGGCGGCAACCTATCCGCTGGAAGTCGTCGAAGCCGATCGCTGGGTTCAGCAGCCGGGCAACGCGGGGCTCCAGGGCGGGCAGTTGACTGATGCGCTTGAGCAGCAGCCCTGGGATCCGAGTGTGAAGTCGCTCGTGCCGTTTCCGCAGGTGCTGAAAATGCTCGATGGCAACATCGAGTGGACCGAGCACCTCGGCGACGCGTTTCTGGCCAGCAATCCGGCGGTCATGGATTCGATCCAGCGCCTTCGGCAGCGTGCGCAGGCGGCAGGCACGCTGCAGTCGATACCGGAGGAGGCGGTCAACCAGGTCGGGCAGGACATCACGATTCAGCCGGCCAACGCGGACACCGTCTACGTTCCGGTGTACAACCCGACGGTCGCCTATGGCGCCTGGCCATATCCCGCATATCCACCTTACTATTTCCCGGATGACTTCTACAGTGCGGTGCCCGGTCCGTTCGGCTTCCGCTGGGTAAGCGTAGCCGTCGTCGTTCCGTTGTGGGGCTGGGGACACTGCGACTGGCATCGGCACCATATCGACCTCGACCGCGCCCGCTTCGCCGCTCTACATGGTCACCACCCGCGGCCAGGAGTCGAGTGGACACACGATCCGTGGCATCGGCACGGCGTTCCATACGGCGACCTGGGCGTGCAGAGCCGGTTTGCGTCGAACGCCGCGTCGGCGGATGCGCGCCCGGCCTTCCGCGGAAATCCGGCAGCGTTGGCCTTTCCTTCATCGCGCACTGCGCCGGACGTCGCGGGGATGCCGGGGGGCGCGCATTCGCCCGCAGCTCCGGTGCCGGCGCCGCAGGTTCCTCATGCGCAGACGCCTCGAGTGTGGACAGCGCCTCGCACAGAGGTGACGCCGGCTCCACCGATTCCTCACGCGCAGACGCCTCAGGTATGGACGGCGCCTCGCGCACAGGTACCTCAGCCGCCGCAGGTTCCTCACACGCAGACGCCTCGGGAGTGGACAGCGCCTCGCACAGAGGTGACGCCAGCTCCACCGATTCCTCACGCGCAGATGCCTCAGGTATGGACGGCGCCTCGCGCACAGGTACCTCAGCCGCCGCAGGTTCCTCACACGGAGACGCCTCGGGTGTGGACAGCGCCCCGGGCAGTGGTGCCGGCGGCGCCACAGGTTCCTCACGTCCAGATGCCTCAGGCATGGGCGCCCCGCGCACAGGAACCTCTGTCACCGCAGGTGTCCCGCGTACAGGCGCCCCAAGTACTGCGGGCGCCTCCAGCGCAGATGCCGCAGCCGATGCCACGGCCAACCGCGGTGATGATGCCGCACGTCGCGCCAGGCTTCGTACCATCCGGTCGCAGTCCTGGCATGCAGACGCCAGCCATGCCAGGACGCCTCAGCGGCATGCCAGCGCCCGTATTCCGTCCTGGGGGCGGGGTGACCCGGCCGGTGACGTCGAACGGTGCCAGGACAAACTGAAGAACGGCATGTCGGGCGCCTGAGGACAACCGACGAACAGCGATCCGGGCTAGGCGTCTAACGTAGCGAACCTGCAACGATGGACGGCCAGCGGCAGCCCGGATCGGATTCGCGCGTTCACACATCCTCCGGAATCGGGTTCAGACGCCTCGGGTGTGGACAGCGCTTCGCACAGCAGACGGGCTTCTACGCGTTCTCTGGGCGATGCTACACGTCCCGGCACCACGCGCGGCGTCACTGTGCCTTCCTTTCACCACGACAACTCAGACCGCTTCGGCTTTTGGCCCTTCCTTCCACCACGACAGCTCGGACCGGAGACAGGGAGGCAACGGACCTGGTGCACGGCCATTCGTCACACTACGTGAAGGGAATCGAGGTGTACCGGGAAAAGCTGATCCTGTGCGGCGCAGGGGTTTCATCAACAATTACGAAGGCATCGGCGGTTGCGACGAATATCGCGGCGACCTCGCGCTCACGTAATTTCCGGTCGTGGAGCTTGCCAACGGCAGGCTCGTTCCGGCGCACGATGACGCCGACCCGGATCCGCGGGTTTTGCGTCAATCTGGCGCCGGACGAGGGCGTGCGCTGGCTTGCGAGCACGCTTTGTCGCGAGAGCCGGCGTTGGGGGTGCGCCGTGAAGCGGCAGCCGGACAACGCGCTTGTGCTGCAATGGCGCGCCTCGCCGGTGCGGGAGCGAGGCTGACGGACCCGCACGTGCCGACCCGCTCGCCTCACGCGTTGCGGAGGTGGCGTTCGAACCACTGCGCCGCCAGTCGCGCGACGGCCTCCAGTGTTCCCGGCTCCTCGAACAAATGGGTGGCGCCGGGCACGATCGCCAGTTCCTTCGGGCACCTGAGCAGCGCGAAGGCCGCGCGATTCTGCTCGAGGACGGTCGTATCGAGCCCGCCGACGATGAACAAGGTGGGCGCGAGCAAGGCGGCCAGCGCGTCGGGGCGAGCCATGTCGGGCCGGCCGCCGCGCGAGACGAGCGCGCGAATCGGGATCGGCGACGTGCACGCGGCACGAATCGCTGCCGCTGCCCCGGTACTGGCGCCGAAATAACCGAACGGTAGCGCTGCGGCTGGCTGTGCGGCCAGCCAAGCCGTTGCCCGCGACAGACGCGCCGCGAGCAGATCGATATCGAACCGGGTGGCGGGCACCGCGTCCTCCTGCGGCGTGAGCAAGTCCATCAGCAGCGTGCCGATCCCCGCTCGGTTCAGTTCGGCGGCGACGTACCGGTTGCGCGGGCTGTGCCGCGAGCTGCCGCTGCCGTGCGCGAACAGGACGACAGCGAACGCACCCGGCGGCAGCGCGAGCATACCCGGCAAGCCTGCGCTGCCGTTTTGGATCAGGACTTCTTCCCTGGCGGTTGGAGACCCCATCGGACGCGCTCCACCGGACAACGTTGCCGCATCGGGCTCGACCGCTGCGAGCGAGCGTCTGTCCGAAATTCTTCAGGGCCAAACAGCACACCGAATGCGCGTATGGCGTCCAGATGCGCCCTTATAGCGCCGCGATGAACTGGTTCCGCCCGGTCGTTCGCGGCGTCTCTGTCGCCGCGTGCCCGTAGGCGCGGATGATCAGCGCCGCCTTTTCGCCTTTTGAGTATAGGTACGTGCGTCATCCGGACTGCTCCTGTTCGCGACGCTGGCCGATCCGTGTGCCGCGGCGCCAGACCGCGAGGCGGCGCAGCCTGGCGCGCTGTGTGTCAAGGCGCCGGCGTGTCGTCGAGGTTGCTGGCAAACCCCGCTTTCTTGTGCGAACCGTCGCAGAACGGCTTGTTGCCGGAGTGGCCGCACCGGCATAGCCAGACCTCGTCCTTTTCCACGTCGACGGGCTTGCCGCCTTGCGTGACGATCTTGAACTCGCCCTTGACGTGATAGGGGCCGTCGTTGCGTGGAGTGATGATTGCAGTCGCCATGTGCGCCTCCAATGACAGTGAATTGCGCGACCTTGCCGCGTGCCTGATGCAGCGGTCGCGATGTCGATCCTGTTTCAGTCTATATCGGACGCCGCGCAACCAGCCACCGCTGCTGCATGGCGGCACGCACGCGCGAACTCCGCCAACTTGACGAACTCTGGCGTGTAGTGCCGCACCCAACGCAGAATCGTCGTGTGAGCCAGCGACAACCCACGCTCAGCCATCATCTCGACGAGATCGCGCAGGCTGAGTTTGTAGCGCAGATACCAGCGCGCACAAAGAATGATCACGTCACGGTCAAAATGACGGCCGGCGAATAGCCCGTCCAGACTCTTCAAATTGTTCATCGCGGCTCTTCAAATCGGTCAGGGCGACACTCTGACCGATCTGTTGATTGCTATTTGCACCACAACCGTGAGGTTGAGCCTGCCAAACAGGAGCACCGACATTAAAGGCCGACACGGATGGGGATCCGGCGCCGGCCGAATGGCAAATCGAACCGCTCAAACCGACCGGCCACCCGCGCGTGGCACACAGGGCAAGCGCCCTCGGAAGTGAGGCGATAGCTTTCAATGCGATGCCAATCGCGCACGATGAGCGCGGTCCCGCACTCGGGGCAGAAGGTGGTGTCGCCCTCGATATCATGCACATTCCCCGTATAAACGTATTTCAAGCCCTCGGTGAGCGCGATCTCTCGCGCGCGAGTGAGGGTGGCGGGCGGTGTGGGTTGCACGTCGGTCATCTTGTAATCGGGATGGAATGCCGTGAAGTGGAGCGGCACGTCTTCACCCAGTTCCTTCATGAGCCACTGCGCTTCGGAGCGGATCTCCACACTGCTGTCGTTTTTGCCTGGAATGAGCAGCGTCGTGATTTCGAGCCAGACACCGGTTTCGTGCCGCAAATATTGAAGCGTCTCCAGGACCGGCGCCAAGTGGCTGCCCGTGACCCTGAAATAGAAATCGTCAGTGAATGCCTTCAGGTCGACGTTGGCGGCATCCATGGTCGCGTAGAAATCGCGCCGCGCCTGCGCGCCCATGTATCCCGCGGTCACTGCAACGGTCATGATGCCCCGTGCGTGGCAGGCGTTAGCCACATCCATCGCATATTCGGCAAAGATCACCGGGTCGTTATAGGTGAAGGCAACGCTCTTGCAGCCATGAGTCTCGGCCGCCAGGGCGATTGCCTCCGGGGTCGCGGCGTCGGCGAGCGTATCCATCTCGCGCGACTTGCTGATGTCCCAGTTCTGGCAAAACTTGCACGCCAGATTGCAGCCGGCGGTACCGAAGGAAAGCACGCTTGTGCCGGGATAGAAATGGTTGAGGGGCTTTTTTTCGATCGGATCGATACAGAATCCAGAAGACCGGCCGTACGTCGTCAGGATCATGCAGTCATCGAGCCGCTGGCGCACGAAGCAGGCACCGCGCTGCCCGTCATGCAGGCGGCAGTCGCGTGGGCACAGGTCACACTCGATGCGTCCATCGTCGAGAAAGTGCCAGTATCGGCCGGGATAGATGAATCCTTCATATCAGTGGCGGGAGCGACTGCGCTCGGGCGCGTCGATTGCAGCGGCGCCGAGATCACGCGCAGCATGCGAAGAAAAATTTCCGTGGACATCACCCATGCTGCCCCAACGACGACGATGGAATCAGAGATCGCTCGAGAATCGCAGAAACGCGAGGATCGAAATAAGGGATCCCACGCGGGCGAGCCCACATGAGTGGCGTCGCGGTCCCACGTCGCTCAGTCGATCACCTTCACTACCGACTGAGACAGACATGGCAGGCTCCGTGCTTTCATTCTAGATGCTTGCGCTGCGCGTCGCGCGGAGTCGCGACGCCGATTGCGACTGGGTACCCGGTGACGCACTCGCCGACACCCTGAGCCAGGTCAGACACCTTGACGTGCTCCGCGCTTGCAGCACGCACCCCGGTGCGCGCCAGTTGTCTTGGCGACCAGCGGTACTTCATGCCAGGATTCCTTGAATACCGTGAGGGGCACGATATGGACTGGACAGAGGGAAGTCACAACGGACTCAGTTTTGCTGTGCGCACGCTTGAAAAGCAGGGCGTTGGGGGCGGATACGTCCATATTTTCGGCTTCACTGGCTTCGTATTCGCCCACTGGGGATCACTGCATGACCATCACAGGATTCCAGTGCAATGTCTCGCAGAAGAAGGCTATCGACGAGAAGACTGGGCACGTGAGGCCGCGATCGACGAGGCGAAAGCGATTATTGATGGACAGCGTCCGCTTAAAGACCCTAGCTTTCTCCGGACCCAGTCGGATTGACATTCCAGCCATTTGATACCTCGCTCGCTTCGTCGATTGAAAGCAGCGGATATCCTGTCAGTGTTGAAGTGGATCGCCAATGATGGTGTGAAAGGGAGGCAGCCATGGGCGCGCAGGAGGGTTTCGTTGGCAGCATCGGTAACACGCCGCTAATCAGGCTTGCAAAGCTCAGCGCCAAAACCGGCTGCGACATTTTCGGCAAGGCCGAATTCCTGAATCCCGGCGGGTCGGTGAAAGACCGCGCCGCACTCTACATCATTCAGGATGCCGAGCGGCGCGGCGCGCTCAAGGCTGGGGGTACCGTGGTGGAGGGCACCGCCGGCAATACCGGCATCGGACTGGCCCATATCTGTGCTGCGCGTGGCTACCGCTGCGTCATCGTCATTCCGGAGACTCAGTCTCCCGAAAAAATGGACCTCCTGCGTGTGCTGGGTGCGGAGGTGCATGCTGTGCCAGCCGTACCATACAAAGATCCGAACAATTACCAGAAGGTTGCTGGGCGTCTTGCACAGGAGATTGGGAACGCAATCTGGGCCAACCAGTTCGACAATCTCGTCAACCGGCAGGCTCACTATGAAACCACCGGACCGGAAATCTGGCGCGACACGGGTGGCACGGTGGATGCGTTCGTGTGTGCCACAGGGACCGGCGGCACGCTTGCCGGCGTCGCACGCTTTCTCAAGGAGCAGAACCCCAACGTGAGAACCGTGCTGGCTGATCCGCACGGCAGCGGGCTGTACAGTTTCGTGAAAACGGGCGAAATCAAGGGGGAAGGCAACTCAATCACAGAAGGTATTGGCTCCAGCCGGGTCACCGCCAATCTCGAGGGCACGCCGATCGACGACGCCGTGCGTATTGACGATCAGCACTGCGTCACAATGGTCTACCGGTTGCTGAGGGAGGAAGGCCTGTTTGTCGGTGGTTCGACTGGCATCAACGTGGCGGCGGCCGTGTGGCTCGCCCGGCAGATGGGGCCGGGCCATACCATCGTCACGCTGTTGTGTGATCGTGGCGATCTGTACCGTGCCCGGCTGTTCAATCCCGCCTGGTTGAAGGAGAGGGGACTGGTGCCCGACTGAGCGGCGTGATAGCGCAGCGAGGATGTTTCGTCCGGGAATATTTAACCGCATGCCGACATCGGACTCACCAGTCGGCCAATAAAAAAGACTCAGTCAACAGCGGGGCGGCCCAATCCGATTGGTCAGCCGAATTTCGGCATCGGGTCAAACAGCATTGGCGACAACGCTCAGAGACATTTGTGCGGCGTGAAAGGATGGAATACGACGTGACTGCCGTCTGGACGGTCAAGATCGGACGGCTACCGTGTTTGCTGCTACTGCGCCATCTGTAGATCCGCTATCGCTGCAGCGAGAAATCGTGCCGCCTCGCCGCCCGTGACAACCCGATGGTCGAACGTCAGGCTCAGCGGCAAGATGCGATGCACGGCGGGAGTACCTCTGGCCGCCACGACCTCTTCATGGATTCGGCCCGCTCCGAGAATCGCGACGGTGGGTGTGGCACGACCACTGGAGCCGCGTATTTGCCGGCGAACATGCCGAAGTTCGACAAGATTACCGTGTTGCCGCGCAGCTCTTCCGGCGGAATTTTGCGTTCCCGGATGTCGGCGCGCATACGATTGAGTCCATCGCGCAGGTCCGTCACGTCGCGGTTTTTCGATGCCCGGAGACCCGACCGGACCATCACGCATACGAAACCACCTGCTGGAACGACATCCGCGACTGGGCAGATCATCTCGCAGCACTCGACATCAAGCTGTGGTGGGGACCGGGTCGCCACGGGCCGGGAAACAATCTCTTCTTCATGGTGCACGATCCACAAGGCTATCTGGTGGAGATTTCGGCAGAAATGGAACTCGTGCCTGATGAGGTTACCAAGCGGACCTGGCGGCACGAAGAGCGTACCTTGAACCTCTGGGGGCCGGGCTTCTTGCGAAGCTGATCGCTCAGCCTGCTCTGTACCCGGATAGTACGGGACAGTTATGAGAGAGGACCGAGACGGACGACGGTCTCATGCCCACTGCCGACGCTCGACCGCGCGCACACCGCAGGTCCGCTTTTAAGGGCCAACCGTCGTAGGCTCTTTGTAGCGGGCTGGAGTCGGCGAGTGATGTGGCGCGCGCTTCGGCCGTTCGAGGCATTCCTGCCATCGTCCGGCGGGGTTACCGCGTCATGCGACGTTCCGCCATATCGGCGACGAACCGGCGTGCCTCGTCTTCCACGGCCAGGAGGGTGCCAGACCGTCGGGTGGAAGCAAAATCGAGCCCGGCGAAATAGACTCCGGGGACCGACGCAATCCCATCTTCGTGGATGGGTTGGTGCTGCTCGTTCAGGACACCGGGTATGTCGATCCAACTGAAGTCGCCTTCAAAGCCGGTGCACCAGATAATCGCCGAAATGTTTCGCTCGACAAGATCGAGCAACAGGATAGGTTTCTCTGGTAGATGCGGAGCAATTGTCTCCGCCTCGTCCTCGACGGCCGGAGGCGCATTTAGACCGTTCTGTTCGATGAATGCATCGATCCGGACTTTCAACTGTGCGGAAGTCTCGTTGCCGAAGCGCATATTTTCGCGAAGGTCGTCGGCGAAAGAGAACTGGCCGTTCTTCACTCCGGTGAATCGCCCCAGCAGCACGACGCCTTGAGCACTGAGGGACTGCAGGCTTATCGTGTGCAGCGCGCCCAGCATGCCCCGAGGAGCAATACGGCCGGACGGATCGACAAAATCTTTGCGCGGCACGTCGAAAAGTCCGGCCTTCACCATCCACACGGTGATGTCGTGCCCACGATATCGTCGCGGCATGCGGCCAATGTGGCCGGTCGCCAGATAGGTTGCCCTGCCCGCCAGGATCAGATCTTCGGCGATTTGACAGCCAGACTGGGCGCTGCCGATGACCAGGATGGCACCGGAGGGAAGGGTGTCTGCATTGCGGTAGTCGGAGGCATCGATCTGCATCGCGACGTTCATCGATGCGGAGGCTGCCGTCGGTCGGCGCGGCCTGTTCAGACTGCCGCTGGCGACCACCACATTCCTTGCGTGCAGCGTCTGCTGCGACGTCACGACGCGAAACAGTCCGTCGCTCGAATCCAGTTTTGTGACGCTGGCGCCAGTACGAACAGGAAGTCGGTGGCGCAGCACGTAGCTTTCGAGCACCGTCACGAACTCCGTGTGCGTCATGAACCCTTCCGGGGATGGGCCATCGTAGCTGTCCCCGGGCATCACGCTGTAGACGTAGGGAAGATTGAAGTGGAATGAGTCCCAGCGCTGGGTCCGCCACGTTTCGCCGATTCGACCACGCTCCAGGACACAATGTTGCATATTGGCCCGAGCGAGCGCATAGCTGACACCGAGACCAGCCCATCCCGCGCCTACGACAACGGCATCCAGAACGCCCGTTTCGTCCATGATGGCCTCCTGATGCAGGGCTGCCGGTGTGTCATTGGGACCTTATCACAGCATGAATCCACAGTCATTGCGCGACGCAGGAAGGGGTATCAACAAGGTTCGGGCTGATGCAATGCTTTCCATCAGGCCGATGACCTACCCAGCGCGGTGCGAGCATGAGGGTCCGCGTTTGAGTCAAGGCGCCATTCGTTCGCCGCGTGGCCACGATGTTCAGACGGCTGGTCTACCTCGTCAAGCGGTCGTTCCATCGGGGAGAGCCGACGTCGTATCGTCGGCCAAAGCGGTCGTTGGTCCCGCAAAGTATTAGCGGCTGGTATGGGGTCCTCAGCTCACGATGGTATCGGTCGGTCTGGGCAAGCGGCAGCTTCAGTTGACGTCGAGCGGCTGTGCACGACCCCTGAGCCGCTGTTAGAGTGATCCCCTCAGAAGGGGCCGTTGTCAGAGCCTCAACCGACGTTCGCTCATGGTCTTGTCGCTGACCGGCAACCGGGCGTCACGTTGAGCCCCCACTGATTCTCAGCGCAGGCGTCCGCCCCGCACCGCATCCTTTTGTATCCCACCGTATCTACGCCAGTCAGGGATACGCACGCTTATACACAACCGACTTTCTGACATCAGCGGGATACGCTCATCCGCTCAAATACGCCATCGCGGTCCCTGAGCTTCGGAAGTCACATTTGTGGAACTACCATGACACGGCCCAGCGATTCCACGCTAAGTTATTCGAACTTTCTCCCCGCGGGGATCAACTAGTGAGAACGCAAATGAACATGCTGATCAAAACGCTTGCCGCAGTTACGGCTGGTGCCGTGCTCGCAACGAACGCCTTCGCCCAGAGCACGGGGGAGGTCGGCATCGCCTCACCGTACGTCGCCATCAACAACGAGCCCCAACCCAAACTGATTGTGGATCCCACGCCGCTTTCGGCAGGGCTGGCCCACGGGATCGTCTGGATCCAATATCGCGTGGAGAACGTGCATATCGTTCCGGTGTTCGGGGCAGCCGCGCTCAACGTGTCCCCACGAATCGGGCATCTGCACGTACACATCGACGATTTACCTTGGGGTTGGGTAGAAGCGAATGATGTCAATACAATCAGCGTCGCGGGTCTGCCACCCGGTCAGCACAAGATGCTTGTGGAGCTGGTCGACGCTCAACATCACGTATTCTCTGAGTGCACGGAGTGCCGGCAGACGGTGACGTTCACGGTCCCCGAGGGCACGCCTCATTCGCACTGAAGGGCTGACATGACCCTCTTCGCTGGTTCGTCGCGAATGACGTCCAATGCGTCCTGAGTCATGACCCTTCTACCCGATGACTGAGTGTTCGTCTTTGACATGGGACGGCCGGTTACGAGGCGGAGCCGACGCCCGAATGTCCAACGTCAAGGTATGCGAGCGGCCGTTTGTGGGCGCTTGCACTTGCCGAACCATGACGCCGTCAAACGGCCATCCGCGCGAATGTTTCTGGTCCGTGTCGCGCAATCAGGAACACATCGCCGCCACTCGAACTGATCTTGCCGAGATTGATCACGGCTGCGTTCGAGCTGCCCGACAGCGTGAGCGCTCCGACGCATGCGTGCCGGAGCGCTGCGCACTTTACGCGCGCAATGGCCTCAACCCCGTGCGCACTTCATTCGCGAAGATCATCGGTTCTTCCCACGCCGCAAAATGCCCGCCCGTTTCGGGCTTGTTGAAGTAAATCAGGTTGTGATATGCCTTTTCGGTCCAGCTCCTTGGCGCCTGGTAATTTTCTCCGGGAAACGCGCTCACAGCGGCAGGCACATTGACGTCGGCCGCGAGAAAGAAGTTCGCGTGCGATTCCCAATAGAAGCGCGCCGCCGAAACCCCCGTATTGGTGAGCCAATAGAGTGTGATGTCATCGAGTACGTCGTCACGGGTTAGCGCGCCTGCGGAATGACCGTTGACGGGATGACCGAGCACGGCAGCGCTCAACGCCGCGGCGGGCTGGCCGTAACCATCGCCATGATCGAGCAGCCAGGATGCCAGCGCGACCGGCGAGTCGGCGAGTCCGTACAGCGTCTGCGGGCGTGTGCCCATTTCGAATGCGTAGCCGCGCTTCTTCTTGAAATTCGCGCTCAACTGTTCATACGCGTGCTGCTCCTCGTCCGATAAGCCGGCAGGCATCGCGTCGCCCGCGGCGAGCGACTTCAGAACCTGTGCGGGAACGGAAGCGGGGAAGTTCACGTGAATGCCCATCAATTCAGGCGGCGCCTGTTTGGCCATGATGTTCGTCACGATGCCGCCGAGATCGCCGCCCTGCGATGCAAAACGCTGATAGCCCAGCCGCTTCATCAACGTGACCCAGGCGCGGGCAGTGCGCTCCGGACCCCACCCCGTTGTGGTAGGTCTCGCGGAAAAGCCATAGCCAGGCAATGATGGAATCACGAGATGAAAGGCATCCGAAGCGGGCGCGCCATACGCAGTCGGATTGACGAGCGGATCGATGATCTTGAACTGTTCGATCACCGAGCCGGGCCAGCCGTGCGTCACGATCAACGGCATCGCGTTGTCGTGCTTCGAGCGCACATGGATGAAATGGATATCGAGTCCGTCGATCTCAGTGACGAACTGCGGATACGAATTCAGCCGCGTCTCGCATTTGCGCCAGTCATAGCCGGTCGCCCAGTATTGCGCGAGCCCCTGAATGGTGGCGAGCTGAATACCCTGCGATTCGTCGGATACCGTCTCACGATCCGGCCAGCGCGTGGCCTTGATGCGACGCCGCATGTCGATGAGCTGCGACTCGGGAACATGAACATGGAACGGGCGTATCGCGGTCTTGTCGCCGTCTGCGGGTTCCACTATTTTGCCGGCTGCCGGGATCGTATCTGCGAAGGCGAGGCGGCTCAGCGAGCCCGCGGCGAGCGCCGCGGCGGCCATGCCGACGAAATGTCGACGCGATGAGGATTGGGGTGTGTCTTTTGACATGGAATCGATCTCCTGCCTTGAATTGGGTGTTGCGCTGCGCATGAAGTGTGCGACGTGCAGCTTCACGAAGTCATGCGTGCTCGTAGGTTTGCGACCCGGCCTCCGGTTCGCGATCGCGTATTTGACCGGATCAACGTATCCCGTTTGTGTCTGAGAGTTGTATGCGTGTAAGGGCGCGTATCCAGTCTGTTTGCAGATACGTTCGGATACAAAACGGAGATGGGGGTGAGAGGGAGGGAGTGACCACTGGGTGGCGTAACGTGGCGACGTCTCAGCCGCCTTTGCTGTCCGGCTCGGCTTCGATATTCTTCGCACCACGCGAAGACCGCATTCGATATTCACTTGGAGACAATCCGGTCTTGCGCTTGAACAATTGTCGAAATGTGCTGATATCGCCATAACCGACACGTTGGCTCACCGCCTCGAGTCCAATCGGGCGCGTTTCCAGCAGGCGTTTCGCGACCTCGATGCGCAGGTTTTGCAAATACGTCAACGGAGCCAGCCCGACGGCTTCCTTAAAACGGCGATTGAGCGTGCGTTCGCTGACAGCAAGCGATGCCGCCAGATCGCTCAACCGGAATCCCTGCTGCAACGTAGCCTCCATCTGCTGCTGGGCGCGCGCGACGAGCGTGTCGGTATGCCCATGTTCATCGAGAAGCGTTGCGAAGGAAGCCTGCGAAGTGCGGTTCATGTCGATCAACAGTGCCTTCGCGGTCATCGTAGCGAGTTCTTCGCCGGCGAATGTTTCGACGAGCCGCACTGCGAGATTCAGATACGACGTCACGGAGCCTCCCGAGATGATGCCGTCTTGCGCGATCAGCAGTTCGTGTGCGCGAACTTCGACACGCGGATAGCGGTGCGCAAAGTCCGACGCTCTCGCCCAGTGCGTCGTTGCGGCGCGGCCATCCAGCAGGCCGGCCTCGGCGAGCAGGTAATTCGCCGTGCAATAAGCCGCCAGAACAGTGCCTGCCTTGCGTTGGCGCCGCAGCGCGGAAGACAGTTCGTTCAACTGCTCGCGGCGCCCTATGAACTCGTCGATGTTCGAGAAAAACGGTGCCGTCAGCAAAACGGCGTCCGCCCGTTTGCGCGGGTCGATCTTTCCGTCGACGTAAATGGTCTGACCCGACGCAGACCTGACGGGATGCCCGTCGAGCGATTCCACGCGCCATACGAACACGGGCGCGGATGTCGTGCCCGGTGCAGTCTTGCGCGCATGGAACTGATTGGCCGCGCTGAAGACGTCGACAGGGCCCGCGACGCCGGACGCGAGGATTCCGTCATAAACCCAGATACGGACGATAGCCATAAGTGTGTCCGAAATTCCCCGAATAATGGCGATGCTGCCACTTTTGGCCGAACCGGTAAACCCCGATCATGGCCACATCCCATGAACTGAACGCAGGAGCAGCACCATGCCAATGATCGATGCACTGTGGCCCGAGGACGCCTTGACGCCCGAGGCCGAAGCCCGCCTAGTCAAGGAACTGACCGACATCCTCATCAGGGCCGAAGGGTACGATCCCGCCAGTCAGATCGCACAGCGTGTCACTGTATTCCATCTTCATCGGCCGGCTGCGATCTACGTCGGCGGTGAACGCACGAACACGATCCGCTATCGGATCATCCCCTCCGCACCTGAGGGGCAATACACCGACGAATCGCGTCGCTGGCTCGTGAGACAGGTCACGGAAGCGGTGGCGCGCGCGGAGAACAGGCCGTTCGATGACGTCGCGCCGCGCGTCTGGGTCTTCCCAACCGAGATACCCGATGGCGCCTGGGGCACGCGCGGTGCGATCTGGATGCTGCCCGATATTCATGCGCTGCTGGCGGGCGAGTCGGAGCGCGGCGCAGGCGTTGCACGGCTTGCGCGACGCCGCCTCGAAAAAGCGCGCATCACGCTCGAAGCAGCGCTCGATGCCGCCAGCGCAGGCATCGCGAGCAAATCATCACTGGAGCGCCCAGCATGAAATTCAACGACACAGCCCCCGTAATGGCACCCGCAGGCGGTCCGCCGCTCTGGCTGACGAACCTCGCTGAAAACGCGACGCTCGAGGCCTCCGTGCTGAAGCGTCCGATCGAAGGACGGGCCGATATTCTCTCCGTCATCAAACACGCGGTCTCGCTCTACGCATTCCAACAACACAGCTATAAGGGCGCGATTGGCGAAGGTTTGTATATGGAGTCCTATCGCTCGCAGATCCAGGGCGTGCCGATCGAGACGGTGGTCGTCGCGCACATGAACGAACAAGGCGAGACGGAGTCCGTGGTCATTAGTCATCGCCCGCTCAATGCGGTGCTGCTGTTTTCGAAACTGATGTGGGAGCGGGTCGATCAGCGCTTCCGTGATCGCTATCTGAGCGGACCGGAAGCAGCTGCACTGAATACGTTATCGGGCCTGGCCTCACGCGAGGACGGTTGCACTGGAGCGACTTCTCGATGACAGATGCTCCTGATGACGTACGCGAACGCTATCGCACGACCGATCTGATGGAGCGGCTGAAAACCGCACTCACAGACGGTGTTCGAGGCCGCACGATGAAACGGCTTCTTCTTAACTTGACGACAGCCTCTGTGCTGATCGCTTCCGCTGGAGTTTCCATGGCGCACACCACTCCGATGCCAACCACGCCGACCACGAAGATACTGGCGATTGGCACCTTTCCGCCGGGCACGGACATGCAGCTTGTCCAACACATTCTTCCGTCCGAGGCTCGCGAGACGGCGCAACTCTACCTCGAGGGCAAGCTTGATCAGTGGTATTCACTGCAAGACCGGGCTGGGGTAGCCTTCATTTTGAACGTTACCGACGTGAGTCAAGCGCATGAAATGCTCGAGGCACTTCCATTGGGGAAAGCGCACTTGATGACATTCTCGCTGCTCCCAATAGGCCCACTGAAGCCGTTGGGCAAGCTTTTGAATCCGCCTTCTCCCCAGTAGAAAGCGCCGGAGCGTACCGGGCTGCTGCGCCGCCGCTTTGGGGCGCCGCAAGGAATTCCGAAGCAACGAAGCGCATTTAGCTGGCGCAATTTCGCACTAAACGAGAGTGACGATCATGTTCAAACTAGTAACGAATCCGACAGTCTTTCCCGCAGTAGCTGTGGGCGTTTCCGCATGCCAGATTGTGCCGGCATCATCCTCGTCGGCGCCGAAGGTTGAAGTCGGCGAGGTGCAGATCAATCCCGACATCAAGCTGCGTCATATGGTCTATCGGCCCGCGCAATCCAGGGGTACGGTACTGTTCCTGCACGGCTTCCCGGAGACGATGTATGCGTGGAAGCCGATCGCCGAATCCCTGTCCAGCGACTACGAGGTGCATGCTTTTGACTGGCCTGGCTACGGGCAGTCTTCGCGTCCAGGCGCCGATCGCTTCGGCTACGCGCCGATGGATTATGCGCACGTGCTGGCAGACTATATCCGAACGTCCGGCATCGACAGTTCGAAGCTGGTGATTTACGCGACCGATATCGGGGCCCTGCCTGCGCTGCTGGCGGCATTGGAGCAACCGGATATCGCAAGGGAGATCATTGTGGGTGACTTTGCCCCGTTCAACCGCCCACAGTACATGTACGAAAGCCTGCAGGGCCTGAAGTCAAAGCCTTCGTCCGACGCTGTGCGTGCTGCGATGAACAAGAACCGTGACGAAATCCTGGCAAACACATTCTTCCGCGGCATGTCGGCGGAGGAGCGCTACGCGTTGCCGCGGGAGTTCCGGGACGATATGGCGAAAGGGTGGGACGGCGATGTCACGTCGGCAGACGCATTTTTCCACTATTACTCCCATTTCACCCGCGACCAGGACTACTTCGAAGCGAATACGGCAAACCTGAAGGTCCCCGTGAAAGTCGTGTGGGGTGAGCAGGATATCTATATCAAGAAGGAAATGGGCGTTGAGTACGCGAACCGTAACGGCGTAAAGCTTTCGATTCTCCCTAAACTCGGCCATTTTCCACATCTGCAAGCGCCTGAACAGACGGTGGACGAAGTTCGGGCCGCGTTCAGCGCGGGCAGCAATCCTGTCAGTGACTAGCGCGAATGCGCGGGTGATGCATACGCGGTTTCCGACACCGCGTTGGCCTCGTTTGCGGTGCTTTCGGTTGCGCAATCCAAAAAGATGATTCAGACGGCGTTCCGCAAAGTGGCCGGCATGCCCGCTGACGTCCGGGCTTTTTCACGCTCGATCGGGAAGCGCGCCGCCCGTGCTTCAGCCTCTTCATAGACAAGTGGGGGAGGTGATGTCTCGCCGATTTCGCGCCCGCGCATCCCTGTCACCTCACCGACGACGCAAATGTTCGTCCCGTTCGAATAGTTCGACGAGCCAGTCTATGAAAACGCGCACTTTCGCGCTCAGATAACGGTTGGGTGCGTAAATCACATGCACGGGGATAATCGGTTGCCGCCAATCCACGAGGAGCGGCACGAGTTTGCCCCCGACGATTGCGTCGCGCACTGAGTAGGTCGGCGCCTGGATGACGCCGAGACTGGCGAGGCCAGCCGCGAGATATGCATTCGTATCGTTGACGACGAGTCGATGACTCAATTCGAGTCCCTCTTTCCGGTCGTCATACAAAAATGGGAACGACGGCGGGTAGCCTGCGGTGGACGGAATCATGCCGTTCGCGCGATCGACCACTCCGTAGTACGTCACAAACGGGGCGCCAGCACGGGGCCCCGCGATGCGGGCAATCATGCCTGGCGTGGCATGAAAGCAGTCAAGCTCCTACGTCAAGTGCCGTGTGCACGAAGCGATGACGAGACAGGTTGAACCAGGACCCTAACGCCTGTTTTCGTCCGAGCGGATACCGAGCACGGACGACAATGCCGACGATGCATTCGTCAATATGACGGCGATCATGGGTCGCGGTCATGTCGACTCCACGAGCCTCACTGTCTGCGTGCGTTGATCTTCATCAGGAAGAATGCGAGGGCGGCCACGACGAGGGCCAACGCACCGCCAAATGCTGCGATGTCGCGCACTCCGTCCCAGGCGACGGCCTCGCGCAGGAACAGCACGGCGAGCACAGCGATGACGACGCTGACCAGGGTCCCCTTCAGGTCTTCGAGATCGTCGATTTCCAGCCACTTCGGCACCGGTAGCTTGTCATCGATGAACAGCAAATAGAGACCGATGCTGATGATGTAGACAGCGATTGCGATCAGGAATACATCGACGGCCTCGACGATCCCCACCGCAAATATCTTTACCGACTTGGCTGACAGCGCGAGGTCCTCGATTACATTGAGGGCAGTCAGGAACAGAACGACCGTCTCATACAGGATCAGCGCCAGCGAACCCAGAAGCGTCGCGATGACGGGAACGATCATGATGTAGCGGCTCGAAGACAGGATACGTCGCAGCATCGCAGGAACCTCTCCAGATAAACGCGATCGGGCAGATCGAAGACAGATCACACTTTGCTTCCCAACACCAGATCGAGCGACACCGCTAGTACAACTTCCTCGGCGCATCGTCTGGAGATCCGCTGTGTGTGCTTGATGCTCTCCTTTGAGCAAGCGTTGACAAGCTGATTTTACGGATCGACTCGCCGGCCATCCTGCTGCATAGGATCTAACGCGCTCAAATGGTTCGAACTCCGTTTGCTGAATACCGACTGCCAATCCTGGCCACTGCAAAAGACGCCGGGAAACCACACGGTTTCTGCATCTTCATCGACGACAAACGCGAGAATTGTATCTCCCTTGTAATGAGGGGTCCTAGGGAACTGGCGCCACCTTTCTCTTTGCCCTGCGTTGGCAGCGCAGTTCCGCCAGCCTTGCTTCAGATTGCTGACGGGTTAATTCTGCCTGGTGTCGGCCCTCATTCATCCGATAATACTGGCGGGGAGTATGCGTTCCCAGCGATTTTTCTAGTGCAATGCCAGGTAAATAGCAGGGCTGTTCCCTCAGTGCATGCGGCGCATAATGAACCTATGTTGGTCCCTGGCCGCGACGAGGTTGTATGCGCTGCACAAACTGCGGATTCGAGAATCTCGCCAGGGCCGGATACTGCGCAGCATGCGGGGCCAGCCTGACGCGCGCGTGTCCCCGTTGCGGACATGAGGCCGCTGCGACCGCCCGATTCTGCAGCGAGTGCGGAGCGTCGCTTGCTGAGGCGCCGGAGTCGGCGCGATCCGCTCCCGAGCCGCCGCCCGCGCCAGTCCATTACACGCCCCATCATCTTGCCGAGCGTATCCGCGCCGAGCACGTCGCAATGGAAGCAAGAGGCGAGACCGCGGGCGAACGCAAGACCGTCACCGCGCTGTTTGCGGACATGGCCGGTTCCACGGCCTTGATCCATGGTCTCGACCCGGAAGAGGCCCACCAACTGATCGACCCCGTCGTCGCGCTGATGATGGAAGCCGTCCACTACTACGAGGGCTATGTCGCGAAGTCTCTCGGTGACGGCATCCTCGCACTGTTTGGCGCACCGATCGCCCACGAAGACCATCCGCAACGCGCGCTTTTCGCGGCCTTGCGGATGCAGCAGGCAATGCGCGGGCATGGCGACCGTATTCGCCTGGAAAAAGGCATTCCACTGCAGGTTCGTGTGGGCGTTCACACCGGCGAGGTCGTCGTGCGCTCGATCCGCACCGACGACCTGCACACCGATTACGACCCGGTCGGCCACACGATCCACATTGCGTCGCGCATGGAGGGCATCGCCACACCCACGTCGATCCTGGTGAGCGAATCGACTCACAAGCTCGCCGAGGGCTATTTCGAGTTCAAGGCGCTGGGGGCAGCCCAGGTCAAAGGCATTCCCGAGCCGCTCCCGGTGTACGAACTGCTGGGCCCGGGTGCGCTGCGCACGCGTTTGCAACTCGCCGCACATCGCGGCCTCGCGCGGTTCGTCGGGCGCCAGACCGAAATGGCGCATCTGAACCAGGCGCTGGAAGCGGCACGGGCGGGGCGGGGACAGGTCGTCGGTGTGGTCGGCGAAGCGGGTGTCGGGAAGTCCCGGCTTTTTCACGAGTTCAAGGAGCGCTCCCGGCGAGGATGTCTGGTGCTCGAGACGTTTTCCGTTTCACATGGCAAGGCGTTCGCCAATTTGCCGCTGATCGAACTCATGAAGAGCTATTTTCAGATCACCGCCGGCGACGATGAGCGACGCTGCCGTGAAAAAGTCATCGGCAAGGCATTGACGCTCGAGCGCAGTTTCGAGGATCTTGTGCCCTACCTGCTCTATCTGCTCGGAACGGGCGAATCCGCTTCGGCGCTGGCGGAGATGGATCCAAAGGTTCGGCGGGACCGGACCTTCGACGCGATCACGCAGCTTCTGGCGCGCGAGAGCCGGAACCAGCCGATCGAGCTGCTGTTCGAAGACCTGCAATGGCTGGACCGGGAGACTGAGGCCTTCCTCACTTACCTTGTCGAGCGGGTGCCGGGCACCCGCATCCTGTTGCTCGTGAACTATCGGCCAGAGTATCAGCCTGGCTGGGACTACGACCAGCTCCGGCTCGAAGCGCTCGGGCCGGTGGAAGCGCAGGGACTCCTGACGGCCCTGCTCGGCGACGATGCCTCCCTCTTGCCCCTCAGGCAGCTCATCCTCGAAAAGACGGAGGGCAACCCGTTCTTCATGGAGGAAGTGGTCCAGACGCTGGCCGAGGAGAGGTCCCTCCTTGGCGAACCGGGACGCTACCGGGTCGAACGGACCCCGGCCGCGCTGCACATCCCGACCACGGTGCAGGGCGTGCTCGCCGCGCGTATCGACCGGCTTGCGCTCGCGGAGAAGGAGCTGTTGCAGACGCTCGCGGTGATCGGCAAGGAGTTTCCGTTCAGCCTGATCCAGCGTATTTGCGGCGGACAGCTCGCACGCACGGACGACGATCTGCGCGAACTGCTTGCCCACCTGGAAGCCTCGGAGTTCATTTACGAACGGCCCGCTTTCCCGGAGGTGGAATATTCGTTCAAACATGCGCTGACGCAGGAAGTGGCGGGCCACTCGCTGCTGACGGAACGGCGCAGCGCCTTGCACGAACGCACCGCAAAGGCCATCGAGGCGCTGTTCCCCACGCGAATTGCGGACTATTGCAGCGAACTCGCACATCACTACAGTCTGAGCGGCAATATTCCGAAGGCTGTGGAGTACCTGCACCGTGCCGCGCAGCAGGCGCTCAGGCATGCCGCCCATGCGGATGCGATGCATCACCTCGGTGCCGCGCTGGGTCTGCTGGAGCGATTGCCCGATACGCCCGCACGTGCGTCTCGCGAGCTGATGCTGCTACTGTCGCTGGGCCCCGCCTTGATGGACGTGCGCGGCTATGGCGCGCCGGAGGTGGGAGCGACCTACACGCGTGCACGGCAGTTATCCGAACAGTTCGGTGAGACCTCGCAACTGTTCGCGGCGCTGCTTGGATTGAGAATCTACAACGTATCGTGCGCGCGGTACGCTGCCGCGCGCGAGTTGGGGGAACGGATGCTGCACATGGCGCAGCAAGCACAGGATGCCGATTGGCTCCTGGAGGCACACGGCGCACTCGGTGCGTGCCTGTTCCACCAGGGCGAGTTGAGCGCCGCGGTCGAACACGAGGAACAGGCGCTCGCCCTCTATGATCCCGAGCGGCATCAGGCCCATGTTTTCGCTCATGGGGTGGATCCAGGTATCCGGGCATTGAACTTTCTGGCTTTGAGTTTGTGGCTCCAGGGACACCCGGATCAGGCGCGTAAGCGGAATCGGGAAGCGCTCGCCCTTGCGCAAAAGCTCGCCTACGGGCCGACGCTGGCATTTGCACTGACTTACTCGGCCGAGTTGCATCAGCTGCGTCGCGAGGCGTCGCTGGTGCGCGAGCGAGCCGAAGCGGTCATCGCAGTCGCGACCGAGCAGGGGTTCCCGTACTGGCTCGCGCACGGAACCATCTTCCGGGGCTGGGCGCAGACTGAACCGGTAAGCCTGCAGGACGGAATCACCTTATTGTGCGAGGGCTTGAATGCCGAACAGTCCGCCGGCGGCGAGGAACATCTCTCCTCCTACTTCCTGGCCATCCTTGCCGACTGCCAGTGGAGGACCGGCGACCGGGAGGGCGCGCTGCGCAGCATCGAGGAAGCCATGGCGATCGTGGACGCAACCGGCGAGCATTATTACGAGGCCGAATTGCATAGGCTCAAGGGAGCCATCCTGCTCGATGCGATGAGCAACGACGAACTTGCCCCCGCGTGCAGGGACGAAGTGCAAGCCTGTTTTCTCAGGGCGATTGCGGTGGCTCGCGCCCAGGGCGCCAGATCGCTGGAGTTGCGCGCCGCGTCGAGTCTGGCCCGCCTGTGGCAGCGGGCAGGCAGGACCGGTGAGGCGCGGCGGGTGCTGTCTGAAGTTTTCGACACGTTTGCGGAGGGTTTTGACACCAGCGATTGGCTAGAGGCCAGGGAGTTGCTCAACGCGCTCGCATCGAGCGACGGGTGAACGAATCGACGTTGTATGCGAATAGCGGCTTGCCTGTTGACAGCCGGGCCGCGCCACGCATGAGGGGGCAATGCCTTGCCGCGCCCGAGTGGTGTCAAACCGGACCGGCAGAGGAGGTGGTCTATGGCGACGAAGCAAACAAAACGGCACGACCCCGCGGCGCCCAGACAGATCGCGCTGGCCTTGCAGGGCGGCGGCGCACACGGCGCGTTCACATGGGGCGTGCTCGACCGCCTGCTCGAAGACGAGAGGCTCGTGATCGAAGGCGTGAGCGCGACCAGTGCTGGCGCAATGAACGGCGCAGTGCTCGCGTACGGGCTGTTGCAGGGAGGCAAGGACGGCGCGCGTCAGGCGCTGTACGACTTCTGGCATGCGGTCGCGGAGTCGGCCGAGCGCTATAACCCGCTGCGCTGGGTGCCATGGCTCAAGGGGACGCACAGCTTCGGGCTCGATCATTCGCCACTGTATGCGTTCGCCGACATGATGCTGCGCGTGTTCTCCCCCTATCAGTTCAATCCGCACAACCTGAATCCTCTGCGCGAACTGCTCGAGAGCCAGATCGATTTTGCGGCGTTGCGCCAGCGGTGTCCGATTCTGCTGTACCTGTGCGCAACCAACGTGGAGACGGGCAAGATTCACCTCTTCACGGGTGAGGACATCTGCGCGGACGCGGTGCTCGCTTCCGCATGCGTCCCCACCCTGTTCCATGCCGTCGCGATCGCAGGCGAACATTACTGGGATGGCGGCTATATGGGCAACCCTGCCATCTATCCACTGATCTATCACTGCAACACGAGTGACGTGGTGATCGTCCACATCAACCCGATCGTGCGCCGCGGCGTGCCGGTCACGGCAGCCGAAATTCTGAATCGAATCAACGAAATCAGCTTCAACTCATCGCTGATGCGCGAGATGCGCGCAATAGCGTTTGTGACCAATCTGATCCAGCAAGGGAAACTCGCTCGCGGCGAGATGAAGGAAATGCGGATCCATTCGATCCGCTCCGACGCCGCGATGTCCGCGCTCAGCGTATCCAGCAAGTACAACGCGGATTGGGGTTTCCTGTCCGAACTGCGCGACAACGGCCGAAGGGAAGCCGATGCGTGGCTGATACAGCACTACGCGGATATCGGTCAGCGCTCGAGCATCGACATTCACGAGGAGTTTCTCTGAGCGTCGGGTAGCCGCAGGGACGCGCGGTGCGCAAAGGAGCAGGGATGACCGACATGCAGGGACGCTTCGTCGAGTTGTGGTCGCGCAACGGGGGAGCGCGCGCCGAGGCCGTCTACACCGATCTCGCGCGACGCTATGGGGAACCGCTTCGCCACTATCACACGTTGCGTCACGTTCGCCGCTGCCTGCGCTATTTCGATCTGGCGCGCCATGCCATCCCGCATCCCGATCTCGTGGAGCTTGCCCTCTGGTGCCACGACGTGATCTATGTTCCGGGCGCACGGGACAACGAACCGTGCAGCGCAGACTGGCTCCGGCGCACTTCCGGCGGTCGTATTGCGATGTGTGAGCACATCTGCGAAATGATCCTCGCGACCCGACATACCAGCGTGCCCGACGACCTCGATGAGCGCTTTGCGTGCGACATCGACCTCGCTGTGCTTGGCGCCGTGCGTACGCGGTTTCGCGAGGATGGCGCGCGCCTGCGGACCGAGCGCCCCGACCTCGACGACCGCGCGTATGAGTTGCAGGAACGGATGATCCTGAGCAGCCTGCTTGCGCGGCCGCGTATCTATCTCACCGACTATTTCCATGCGCGGTGCGAGGTGCGCGCTCGCGAGAATCTGTCGTGGCGGCTTGGGTTGGCGATGCCGGAATAACAAGGAAGAGGCGGCGCGGGTTCGATCGACGCTGGACCGCGTTCCAATGGAGGGACGTGGCGCGTATTGTCCTGGCGTGGCCGACGCGTATTGCTTGTGCCGAGCGTGCGACGGCGGCTGCAATCCGGGTCAGCAGTCCAATCGTCGGAAGCCGACCCGGACAGGCCGTACGGCCACGTTGCGCGCTTGCCGATGTCCTGCGAGTGCCCTGCAATGCAAAAGACAGTTGGGCTCTGGCGTTCTGGTCTGCATCCGTCAACAACTATCTTCTATCACTGGAAGTGATGCACATAGCGCAGCACCAGGCGCGTTCCTTCGGGCCGGTTGCGCGCATCCGCCTCGAAATAGGCATTGAATAGCAGGTGGTCGTGCTGGGAAAAGCTATACATCGCACCCGGGCCGATCGCCCACACCGCTTCACGCTGCCCGGACACGTTCTGGCCATTCACCCTCATGTCGGAAATCTGGCGCAACCAGTAGCCGTTCAGGCCGATCCGCAGGCCGGGTATCACCTCGTATTCAGTGGCGATGTTGGCGTGCAGCGCCTGTCCTGCCTGCGATGAAGTCGCACCCTCTCCCAGGCCTTGATAGGGCCGATTGTTCGTGGCATTCCAGAGGTAGTGCAGCCGCCAGGAGACTGTCCATTTGGGATTGATCCAGACAGTCGCCGCCCAGTACGGATCGATTGACCAGAAGCCGCTGCCAGGGTTGATCGCTTTGCTTGGGTCGTAGGCACCGGTTGGCGCGATGATCTGGAATTCGAAACGTTGTGCAAAACGGGGTCCGTCGGGGCCCATGATCGGATCGAACTGGATGAACGGCCCAACAAGCACGTCGCCGAACCCCGTGCGAGCGTTCAGCGCCACGTTGCCCATGCCGTCGTCGGTATGGGCCGAAGCGACCCACGGCAGGATCACGTCAATGCCCGGATGCGCGCCGGCAATCTTGAACGGCGACTGGTAAACGAGTTGCGTCAGGCCCGCGAAAATATCGATGTTCTGCTTCGGCAGAGCGACCTTGTTGCCGGCATTGTCGTTGATCCGGTCTGCCGTGTAGTACTCGAGGTACTGCGTTGCATACCAGCCTGACCCCGCCGGCGGCGCGCCGTCGAGGAAGCTCGTGAAGCCGAGGTTTATGTTCGGCAGGTCGGCTGCTGTTGCCGGTGCGGAACCTGTCAGGCCAAACACAGCGAAGCAGAACAGCAGCGTGCGGAAGCGTTGCTTCATGAAATCCCCTCTTTTTTTATGCCTAAGGAATGCGAAATAAATGGATCAGGAAAAAGCCGGATTGCTAGCTACCGCGCCGTACTGTCCCAGGTGGAAGACCAGCGGCGCATGGCCATCCGCTTCGAAATGCTCGATCTGGCCGATAAAGATCAGGTGATCGCCGCCTTCGTGCTGCGCAAGGTTGCGGCACACGAAGTGCGCGCTGCAGCCATCGAGCACCATGGCGCCGCCGGTGCTTTCGCGGCAGGCCACGCCCGCGTACTTGTCCGGTGACGCTTTCGAAAAACGGCGCGATAGTTCGATCTGGTCTTCGGCCAGCACGTTGATAGCGAAGTAGCCGGCATCCACGAAGTCCTGGCAACTAGGCGACGTCTTGCCGATACTCCAGAGCACAAGAGGCGGATCGAGCGACAGCGACGCAAACGAGTTCGCGGTCAGGCCGAGCTTGCGTCCATCCCGCGCGGCGGCCGTGATTACGGTGACCCCCGTCGGATACTGCCCGAAGGCGTTGCGTAATTGGCGCGTGACATTCACCAGCTCATCGGATTTCGCGGCGGCGGGTTCGGGGGCGTTGCACATCAACATTCTCCTTGTCGTGTTGATTACGCCGCGCGCGCAGCGTGTTCGCCGATCAGAGCCGAGCAGGCGGCCGGATCGAACCACCATGGCGAGAACGTACGCGGGTCGTCGAAGCCGTTGGCAATGGTCGAGGCGAGCGTTGGAAACTGACCGGCTGCACCGAGCAACTCGAGAATGTGCTGCGGCGGTGGCGTGAGCAGCGAGTTCGTCCACTTGACGACCGTTTGCGCATACGACCAGTAACGATCGAAGGTCTGCTGCATCCAGTCCTCGCTGTAGGCGGCGTTGCCGCGCTCGAGAATGGCGTCGAGATAGACCTTCGTGCACTTGGCGGCATTGTTCGAACCCTGGCCAGTGATCGGATCGTTCACTACGATCGCATCGGCCATGCCGAACACGTTCTTGCCGGAAGGCAGCCTGAACCAGGGATTGCGCACAGTGGGCGCGAAACGGCCGCTCAGCACACCGTTCGGATCGGTCAGTTCTACGTTGGCGCAGCGCTCTGCCTCCCACGGCAGGTATTTGCGCAGAATGGCCAGGCTGGTCTCGAGATGCTGTTCGGGTGTCTTGACGTCCGCCCAGCAATCGAGCGGCCCACCGGGAATGCCTTCGAACACCATGATTTCGCACGGGCCGCTCGTGGTCAGGGCGGGGAACACGAAGTACTCGCCCACGCCCGGAATCAGATTGAAGCGCACGCGCGAGTAGGGCGTCGACGGCGTCATGCCCTTCACGTAGGTCAGCGCCAGCGCGCGCTGCGGCTTGTCGAAGGGGCTGCGCTCGGCGTTGCGGCCCAACAGATTGACAATTTCGCCTTTGCCCGCGGCGAGCAGCACGAGGTCATGGCTGCGTGCGAGCTCTTCCATTTCGGGCACGCCAACGTCGCAGATCCGCACATCGACACCACGCTGGCCGGCGGCTTCGAGCCAGGCCGACATCTTGACGCGCTGATCCACGGATTGCGCAGGGTGCGCAAGGCGCGCAGACCAGTCGATCAGCTTGCCGCCTGGCACGTCCGGATGCGGAACCGCGAGGCCAATGCCTTCCACGGGCGGGCAGGATGCGTCCCACCAGTTCAGGCCGAGATCGCGCTCGATCTGCAGCGACGTGTTGAACATGCACTGACTCGACATGACCTTGCCGGTGCGGATCTGCTGTGCGTCGCGATTGGTCGCGAGCGTGACTTGATAATCACGGTCGAGCAGCGCGAGCGCGAGTTGCAGACCGGACTGACCGGCGCCGACAATCGCAATTTTTCTCATGGTTGGTACCTCGAAGTCGATAGATGAAGGAAGCGTGTTTGCGGATCGTCTGGTCTTACTCGGCCAGCTTCGGAATTGCCGGTGCGGCCTGTTCGGGACCCATCGCCGAATAGCCGCCATCGACGGCGTAATCGGCGCCTGTCACGAAACTCGCTGCATCAGTACAGAGAAAGGTGACGACATGCGCGACTTCCTCCGGATTGCCGACGCGTCCAAGCAGATGAAAGGGGGCGGCCACACGGTCCGTCTTCGCGCGATCGCCATGTGTGAGCTCGTCCATCACACGCGACCAGGTCCAGCCGGGCGAAACGGAATTCACGCGGATCCTGTCCTGCGACAGATCCATTGCCATGTTTCGCGTGAGCGCCTTGAGCGCGGCTTTCGAGGTCGGATAGAGCCATCGCCCCGTTTGCGCGCACTCGGCGGAGATCGAGCTGAAGTTGACGATCGAGCCGCCACCGCGCTTGACCATATACGGATGCACGGTCTTGACCAGCATGACCGCCGAGATCACGTTCACGTTCATCGCGGCGAGCCAGTCGTTGCGGCCTGCCTGGATGCCGTTGTCGACATAGCTGCAGGCCAGATTGACGAGGATGTCGATGCCGCCGAACTGTTGCGCGGTTCTCGCGACTGCCTGCTCCAGGGCGGAGTCGCTGGTGATATCCGTTTCGATGAAGAGGCCGTTGGCGCCGAGTGAATCGGCTACGCGTCTGCCGTTCTGAACGTCGATATCGAGCACGGCAACGCTGGCGCCGGTGGCAGCGAGATCCCGGGCAACGGCCGCACCGATCAGCGTAGCGCCGCCCGTCACTATTGCGGTCTTGCCTGCGAGTGAGGTCATGATGGCTTGCTCCATGTTCTTGAGAGGATGATTCGGTCAGTGGGCGTCGTTGGCGGGGATGCTGTCCTGCCAGCGCTTCATCAGCGTGTTGGACGGGAGAGTTTCGTCGAGTAGTTTGCGGGCGGTATCGACGCCGGTGGTTGGCAGCCCCGTCGGATCGAGCAGGCCGATCTGCACCAGTACGCTGGCCTGGTCCCAGTAGATGTGCTCGTGGTAGAGCTTGTTGCCGCGGAATTTCACCACCGCCAGCAGCGGAATCTCGACGCGTTTGCCGGTGGGCGCAATGCCGGGCAGCATCCAGTCGATCTCGGTGGTGTGCGTAAAGCAGAACAGCATTTCGTCGACGATCTGCGTCGCGCCGATGGTGCGCGAGATCGGCGTGATGGCCGTATCGGGCGGATTGGCGTGCACGAAGTGGTGGCGATAGAAGCGTTTCAGCTCCTTGTGGCCTACGCCGCCCGTCAGGGTTGGGATATGGTTGACATAGGGTTCAGCGACCATCGTCGCCATCGTGGCATCGACGTCGCGCGTCGCAAACTCGTGGGCGAGGTGTTCTTCCCACAGTGCCGACAGATCGTAGTGCGGCCCCAGCGTCTTGCGAAATGCCGCAATCGCACGCTCATGCGCCATCATCGCGGACGGCTTGTCGAAGTGGTCGCCACCCTTGCGGGCGAAAGCGTGATCGACTCCCGGATAGACATACACTTCGACGTTCTCATGGTGGCCCAGCGCTGCCGTGATCTGCTGCTGCGCCTCGGGCGGGCAGAAGCGATCGAGTGCGGCGATGTTCAGGACGAGGCGCCCCTTGATGTGGGATGCTTCTTCCAGTGCCCGCTCGATGCCCACGCCGTAGTAGCTGACTGCGCAAGCCACGGGCAGACGGCAGGCCGCAAGATAGGCCAGCTTGCCGCCCAGGCAGAAACCGAGCACACCGGCCTCGCCCTGGCACTCAGGCAAGGTCCGGAGTACTTTGAGCGTCGCGCCGATATCGTCGACGCCCTTGTTCTCGTCATATTGCTGGTAGAGGTCGAACGCACGCGCGAATCCGGTTTCCGTATAACCGAGCTCGATGCCCGGTTCGACGCGCCAGAACAGGTCGGGCACCAGCACCGTATAGCCTTCCTCGGCGTAGTAGTCGGCCACGTCGCGCATGGTCGCGTTGACACCGAAGATCTCCTGGCACAGCACGATGCCAGGACCTGTGCCACTTGCAGGGGTCGCCAGGTAGGCGCGGAACGCGTCACCGTCCGGCGAGGGAATATCGATGTATCGTCCTTTCATTGGGCTCTCCGATAGGGTTGCGGCTCGAGTGGCCACAGTGTTCTGCGACAAAACGATTGGCTCTATCCGTTTCGTTCAACGGCTATCCGAGGAGTCCAGAAACCTGCGGAACGAGGGAAAACCCGGCAGGGCGGGCGAGGGTAATTGAGGATGGCTGCCTAAAGATCGCGGGCCTACAGTACGCAGCTACCCGACAATGGCCTGCTTCTTGCGTCTTTCACGTCGCAAGGAAGCCGTAGGAATCCGCAGGCAGTACTCCGCTGGGCGGCACTCCGCTTTCTATCTACCTACGGCTCGTGAAATCAGGAAAACCGTGCACGAATGAGGTGCAGGTGGATGTTCTTGGAGAACTGCTATGGAGCTTCTTCCCGCTGCGAATGCACTGGTCGGCGCGGCCTGCTTCAATAGCGGCACCCTGTTGCTCGAATCGGGCGACCTTGAGGAGGTGCGCGAGTGCGTCGGCTCGGTATTCAAGCCGCACAAGCTTGCTCTGCTGGGGGCTTCACTACCGTTGCAGAGCCGCATGTATCACGCAAGGCAGGGGAGCCTGTCGCTCAATCTGCTGCACTATGGCGGCGACGTGACGATCGATCCCGAGCGTCTCGACAGCTTCTTCCTGTTGCAGATGCCCGTGAGCGGCGGCGCCGAAGTCGAATGCGGCGATCATCGTTTCGATTCGACGCGCAATGTTGCCTCGCTCGTGTCGCCGACGCTGCCCTTGAGGATGCGCTGGATTGATTGTCCGCAAGTCGTGCTGCGCATCGAGCGCGATGCGATCGAGCACCACTGCGCGCGCCATTTCGGCACTGAAGAGCGTAGGGCGGTGGAGTTCGAGCCCGCCTTCGACATGACGTCGCCATCGGGCATGTGCCTGTTGCCGTTACTCTCGCTGCTGGCCAATGCGTTGAGCGATCCGTCGCACCCGCTGCGTCATCCACTGGCCTACGAGCAGTTCGAATCCACCGTCCTCAACGCGCTCGTCTATGGGCAGGCCAACACGGCGCGAAGTGGCGCGCGGCCCTCGCGCGCACCGCTTGCGCCTTTCTACGTGAAGCGGGTCGAGGAATACATCAGAACGCATCTGCATGAACCCCTGACAATCGAACGGCTTGCCGAATATGCGGGTGTGAGTGCAAGCACGCTGTTTTCCGGTTTCCGCAATTGCCACGGCATGAGCCCGATGGCGTGGGTGCGTCAGCTGCGTCTCGAGCGGGTGCGAGACGAGCTGCGAGGCGCGGCGGCCGAACCGGTTTCCGTTACGGACGTCGCGCTCAAATGGGGGTTTGCGCACCTCGGTCGGTTCGCAATGGAGTACAAGCGGGCGTTTGGCGAATCGCCTTCTGTTTCGCTGCGAAGCCGGTCTGGTTGAACTGAATGATTGAGTCTGCGCGCGCGTTTCGGTAAGTGGATTGCCCCTCTGCAACGACGGAATCGGCACAGAAGGGCACTCCCAAGGCGTCAAACTCGAGCAACTGGTGGTGTTCAGAACTTGTGGCGTATTGCAGCGCGAACCACGAGCTGATTGGAATTCGAGGAGACGCCTGCTGCGCCAGGAACATAAGCCACGTCGAGCACCGTTTGCGTCTTGTCGCCGCCGACGTGCTGATAGGCGCCCTGCAGGTAGAGGTCCGTGCGTTTCGACAGGTTGTAGTCAGCCATCAAACCGACCATCTGATAGTTCGGATGCAGCTTCCCGGTGGTCGCGTTGAAATCCGTATGCGTGTACGTGTACATCGCACCCACGAAGAACGCTGGGGTGAACTGATATTTCCCGTTCACCTCGAAGTTCTGGAAGCGCAGCGACGACAGGCTCGATCCGGCGGGCGGCGTAATTGCGCCCACATAGCCAGAGCTGAGCGGTTGCGTCACGTTGGTGTTCGTGTAGGCAAAGCCCAGCGTTGCCGACCCCACCGTATAGTTGATCCCGGCACCAAAGATGCGAAGCCGCTGTGCCAGGAAGTTTTCGTCGCCGCCGTTATTGATCGCGCCAAAGGCCGTCGAAGACGGGTTATTGGCCTGCAGGTACGATCCCGCGATCAACAAGCCGCCAATCGTGTACTGAGCACCAGCGCTGTACTGCCGGTTATTGGCGAAATTCGTGTCGTTGCTGAAGCTATAGGTGCCGCCGAACTGGAAGCCAGCAAACACCGGACTCGTATACTTCACCGTGTTGTTCACGCGGAAGCTGTTGTCGGTGTTGTCGTTGTCGTACGGGTGGGAAAAGAGGTAGCCGGCCCAGTTTCCGTTTGCCGTGGTCTGAGCGAGAAAATCGACCAGCGAGTCGTACTGACGGCCAAGCGTGACGGTACCAAACGTGTCGCTCGCGATGCCGACGTAGGCCTGTCGTCCAAACATCAAGCGTGGCGTTCCTTATCTACTATTACCTGCTCGATGAGCTAGGTGCTGTCGCATCGTCAAGTGCAAAATACCTCGCTCCCGCCGTAGCCCTCGTGATAGGTTGGGTGCTCGGGGAGAGATTCGGACTGCTGGAACTCGTAGCCATCGGGCTCGTTTTTGCTAGCATCACTTTGGTTCAAATCGGACAACAACGGACGGTGATTCCTGCTGCGTCGAGCAGTGAGGTCTAGTCGAAGTCCACGGCGGCGTTGGAATGCAGTTCGCTGAACTATTGAGCATGCGATCTGGTGAAAGCGAGGAAGGTCAACGAGCGTGTTTCACTTTGACCCAAGCGTCGGGCGGCTCGATTTGCCGCGCGGGACAAGTTCACGAAAGTGGCACAAAATCTGTCAACTGTGCCATGGACGGTAGAGCCGCGGCCAATCTTTCTGTCTTGAACCGCCAGGTTCACAGAACCCAAAGGAGGCAGCATGGACATGAGCGATGCGAGCAGAATAATCGGCGCAATGTTGGTTGTGGCTATCGCGAGTTGCGCGACCTATGCGAATGCGCAACCTGGTTTGAATGCGACGGCCGACGCGGTCGCCCAACGGGTGGCGGCCTCGGGCTCGCCGCCTCGACCCAGGCCGGATACGTCGATAGTTCGTGACGTTCGCCGTGCCCTCAGGCGCGTACCGGATATGGATGATTCAGAGATTCACATCAGGGCGAGCCTCGGCGTCGTTACGCTCACAGGCTCGGTGCCGGAGAGCTGGCAGATCTCGCGCGCTGGCAATGCAGCAAGATCAGTGCTCGGAGTTAAGGCGGTGACGAACAGACTGACGGTGCGAAAGAGCGATGCAGCATCCATTGAGCAACGTCTCGCGGCGTAGACCAGAGCGCGGACAGTGTGTCGGGTATCTACGCTGCGATGACGCTCATACCGGCTTCGCTGCTGGGTCTGACGCTGCTTGCGTTCATTTTCTACCCGCTGACAGAGCACCGCTGCGCCGAAATCCTGGCCGGTATTCAGGCACGCCGTCCGCGTGAGGTAGTGGAGTTGGCCAGTGACGATGGCCGGGTTACTTCCGTGGCGCCATAGATCTGCCTGCTCAGGCGGGGTTCCGGTTGCTGCATACGCCTACACGGCGGCGACGAAGGCGAACACCATCACGGACGCAGCCAGGTACAACCAGATCAGCGCATCCCAGTTCTATTCGCTGTCGAAGCGCACGGGTTTGTATTCGGTTGAAGGCTACACGCGCGCAAGCGGGAAGACGCTTGGCTCGGGTGGCACGAGTGTCATCAACGCTACCGCGACGGTCGGCGACGGTTCGAACAGCACGCCATCGTCCTCGCGCAGCCAGGTTGCGGTTGCCGTTGGCATGATCGCCAAGTTCTAATTGCCCTACCCGAGAGCCGACACACCTGTGATGCAGGTAGTCGGCGTCTCACCGCGGGGGCTGCGCCTTGAACATGTGAGGCCGTTGCCGTTACCCTATTGATGCTGCTCTGGCTCGAGACAGGTTTCCCCATGCGCGCCAACCATGCTTTGCCTAAGCAACCGGGCATGCCCGTGTTCCAGACGACGGGCCATATCTCCTCATTCGGCAACGACGCGATTGCATTGCGCTGGACGAACGAGGACGAACGTCTCACCGGTTTCTCGCTGTTCGATTCCGAGCGCAAACGCACGCTGCCCATTGTCGAGCCGTTCACGCTCACGCTCGCTGACGGAACCACCACGGGTCTGGCCGAACTGAGGGTCGTTGCGCCCGTGAGCGACGCTGCGCTCGAACCCAACCCGCATGCGTCCCGCCTGGGTGAACGAATCGCAGGGCGACGCGCGAGCGTCTCCCTGGTCGATGCTCACGGACGCCTGAAGGTGCAATGGAGCGTGGAGCAGCGCGAAGGTTCACGATATCTGCGCGTCCAGCTTTCGATTACGGCGCTTCTTCAGGACGAAGCGATCGCCGCCGTGTCATTGCTGGAGACGCGCGCTCCTGGCGCCAGGGCCAGTCGTGAGCGCAAGGGCACGCCGGTCATTGCGGGCAACTTCTATCTTGGCTTTGAGCACCCGCTGGCGACAAGTCACGTGGAGGGCCACAGCCTCAGCTTTATGCTGCATCGCGCGTTGCCGCTGGAGAAAAACAGGACGCTGGTCTACTCCGCTGTGGCGGGTGTAGCCAGTGACGGCCAGATTCGGCGCGACTTCGGCATCTATCTGGAGCGGGAACGGGCTCGCCCGTATCGCCCGTTTCTGCACTACAACAGTTGGGGCGACATCGGCTACCTCACGCCGTACACGCAGGAACAGGCGCTAGAGCGCATCGAAACGATCGGCCACGATTTGCACACCGCGCGCGGAGTGCAAATCGATTCGTTTCTGTTCGACGATGGCTGGGACGACCTTGGCGGCGGCTGGCAATTCCGCAAGGCATTTCCACATGGCTTCGTTCCGCTGCGCGACGCTGCCGCGCGATTCGGCGCCGCTCCCGGCATATGGCTTTCTCCGTGGGGCGGCTACGGTACGCCAAAACAGGAACGCGTGACGCGAGGCCGTGCTGCTGGTTATGAGGTCATCGACAACGGTCTCGCGTTATCGGGGCCGACGTATTACCGGCGCTTTCATGAAGTCGTGATGGACTTGCTCGACAAGGGCGGCGTCAATCAATTCAAGTTCGACGGCACAGGCAATGCCGACAGGGTGTTCCCCGGCAGCCTGTTCGATAGCGATTGGGACGCGGCGATTCAACTGATCGAGGACATCCGCGCGGCCAAACCCGACACCTTCATCAATCTCTCGACAGGTACGCATCCGTCGCCGTTCTGGCTACGCCATGTCGACTCCATCTGGCGCGGCGGCAGCGACGATGGCCTCGCGGGCAGCGGCACGAACCGCGAGCGCTGGATCACCTACCGCGACACGCAGACGTATCACAACGTCGTGGAGCGCAGTCCGCTCTTTCCACTCAATTCGCTGATGCTGCACGGCATCCTCTACGCGCAGTGCAATCCCCGCCTCAATACGTCGGCGGGCGACGCATTCTCCAACGAAGTGTGGTCGTACTTCGGGACCGGCACGCAATTGCAGGAGCTATACATTACGCCGGCGCTGCTGGGCGAGCCCGACTGGGATGTGCTTGCGCGCGCCGCCCGATGGGCGCGCGAAAACGGCGACATACTGCGCGACAGCCATTGGATTGGCGGCGCGCCGGACGAACAGGCAGCTTATGGTTGGGCAGCGTGGGCGCCGCACAAGGCGATCGTCACGCTGCGCAATCCTCACAGCCGCAGGCAACGCTTCACACTCGACCTGCGGCGCCAACTTGAGCTGCCGGATAGGGCGGCGGGACGATTTGAATCACGCAGCGTGGGGCGTGCAGGGGCTTCCGGTATTCCTGGTCAACTGGACGCTGATCTGCCCCAAGCAGTGCAACTCGCGCCGTTCGAAGTGCTCACGCTCGAACTGCTGCCGGTTGCCACCGCGAGGCGGTGAAGGGGATGAGGCGCTAGTACAACCTGTCGGCCAGTTGAATCGGCTTTGCCTCTAGCTGATGAAGGTCAAAGACCAGCACCTCGTTGTTACCTTGCACGAGCCACGGCGCGGGGCAATACAGGCGCTTTTGCGGGCCGATGTTCCAGTAGCGTCCGAGGTTGTGGCCATTGACCCAGACGATACCCTTGGTCCAGTTGCTCATGTCGAGCCAGGTGTCGCCGACTTCAGCCAGCAGCACACTCGCCTTGTAAAAGAGACCGGGTTTCAGCGGTTTCGTGCAGCTTTCGTTGAGGTTGGCGATGAACGTTTCATCCATCGGCAGCTGGTAGAGGTCCCATTCTTCGAGCAACGAGAGCGAGCCGTCTACCTGTTTCATCGTGACCGGCTCGAGCAGACCTTTACGGTCAACGATCGCGGGTCCGAAGTTGACGCGCCCCATGGCCTCGACGAGTATCTCCAGCGCTACCGGTCCGTCTGGGTTCGAATCGTGGTTCTGCCGCGCCGAAGGCAGGGCAAGCGGTGCGCGATGCATCATGTGGAGCGACTGCGCGTACTTCTGCGGCAGTTGTGCTCTCGATACGCCGCCCGCGTACCGTTCACCAAGGAAAACGGTCGCATAGTCATGAACGCTGCTGATATCCAGCACACCGCTCGCGTGCTCCGGTAACGGCGTGCGATACAGCACGAAGCCAAACGCCTGACCGTAGCGTTCAAACGACTGCGGATCGACGCCATGCTCGCGCGGTAGTGCCGCGGGCAGGTTGTCCCAGATCGAGGCGTAGAGCGTTGGCATCAAGTCCCCGATGCCTGCGCAGTCAAGCATGGCGACGGCGTCGGGTATGGGTGGCAGGGGATCGGGCAGATAGGTGGCGATAAGGTCTCGATACTTCATGTACTTCGGCGTCGCCATGCCTTGCTCGCTGATCGGCGCGGAGTAGTCGTAGCTCGTGATGTCGGGCTGATAGTTGCCCGAACCGTCCACGTTCGCGCCGGCAAAAAAGCCAAAGCTCGTGCCGCCATGAATGACGTACAGGTTGAACGACAGTCGCGCCTGCATGAACGCGGCCAGGGTACTGGAGAGGTCATAGTCCACGCCTGCGAAACCCGCTTCGCCCCAATGCGTGAGCCACCCTGGGTACACCTCGCCAGCCATCGCGGGCACCGAGGGGAATTCGTGGCGCACCGTTGCGATTTGCGCTGCGTCGCCATTGCTCAGCGCGATCGCGCCGCCCGTTACCGTGGTGCGATTGCGTTCGAGTTGCGGGAGACCGTCTTCGGTGTAGAACGGCCCGGTTATGCCTCCTGCGAGCCAAAGCTGCCTGAGCTCTTCGAGGTAAGCCGGATTGCTCGCATACGAACCGAATTCGTTCTCGATCTGGATCATCAGGATCGGTCCGCCGTGCTCGCACATCAATGGCTTGATACGCGGAACCAGTTCGTCGATATAGCGAGCCACCGCCGCCATGTAGCGAGGATCGGTGGCCGAGTCGGTCCGCAACTGGATGTCCGGATCGCGCAACAGCCAGGAAGGGAGGCCACCCAGATCCCACTCGGCGCAAACGTAAGGCCCGGGGCGCAACAACACCCACATCTGCTCGGCTTGGCATAGGCGGATGAAGGCCTCGATATCGCGATTACCGCTGCGGAAGTCGAACACGCCACTATGCGTCTCGTGGTAATTCCACATGATGTACAACGCGATGCAGTTCATCCCCATCGCCCTTGCCATGCGGATCCGGTGTTGCCAGTACTCGCGCGGGATGCGGGCTGGATGCATCTCGCCGCTGCGAATCTGGAACGGCAGGCCGTCGAGCAGGAAATGTTCGCCGTCGGGGCTAAAGGAGAAGGTGTGGCTGCGTTCGAGGTTCACGATGGGCGTTGTCAGGTTGGCGAACGGAGACTACTTGCGAATCGGCTGCACCTGTCAGAACGGTAGAACGCAGTTCCTTAACAATCAACAGGGTGTGAACTTTTTCGGTCCGCGGCGGCGTCTGCCTCGCACGGAAATTGCTCACCCGTATTCGATAGAATGAGTACACGCGATAGCGTTGCGGCATTCCGGGCGCAGCGATGCGCCGCGCAACGCTGTACCAGTAACTCTGCAGACCTGATTGGAAATGAGTGCGGGCAAGATTCTGTCCGGCATCGCGATGGCCGCGCTGTCCACGACATGCGCCTCCGCGGGGGCGGCCGGTGCGTGTGTGCCGTCGTTCTCCGAGGTCGCCGTCAAGGATGGACTCGAAGTGCGGACCCGCTGCGCTGTCTCCGCGCCCGCGCTCGCACGCGTCACTGAACGCCTGAACCGCGCGGTGAAGAGCGATGCTCTCTCGGCCGAGCAACGTGTCGCGCTGGCGACAGCGGCCAACGCAATGCTGCACGCGGTTTACTCGCAGACAGACCACGGCGAACCCGCAAACGACGCCACGCTCGTCAATTTTGAACCGATCCTCGAAAGCCTCGCATCGCAGATCAGGACGCGCACCGATATCGACCTCACAGCCGAGGCGTCGGAATGGAACACGCGTTATGAAGAGCTGCTGCGCAGGATGTCGATCACGCGCAGCACGGATCCCGCCGAACCGCAGGCCGCCGCCGCCGCGAGGCGCCTCGATCTGGATAACGCATCTGCGCTCCTCAGGCGGCTCATTGCCAAGGCGCCGGGCACCACCGAGCTAACCGCCGCGCGCAACTACGAAGCGGCGATCATAGAACTGCTTCGCTTCATGCCTTGGAGCGCGCTGCCGTACCTGGAGAAGGCCCATGCGCTGCAACCCGACGATATGGACATCGCCACCGCATATGCCGACACGCTGCTCGTGCAGCACGAGCCCGAGCGTGCAGAGCCGGTGTATCGGGCGCTGCTGATCCAGTATCGGAAGCTTGCGCAACAGCGGCCCGCCGCATGGCAGCCGTCCATCGCGCGTACGCTCGGCAAGCTTGGCAGTCTGTATGTGATGCGGCAGCAGCAGAAGGAAGCCGAAATCGCATGGCTGCACGCGCTCGAAATCTACTGGGCGCTCGCGCGTGTGGACCCTTCGGCCTACGGTCCCGCAGTGGCCAACACCTTTGATAGCCTCGCAACGTTGTACCGCGATACGCAACGTCTGCAGGAAGCGGCCGACGCGTGGCGCGAAGCCCTGACCCTCGACCGCGCGCTGGCCCGACAGAACCCGGCCATGTACCGGCCCGCGGTCGCGATGACGCTCAACGACCTTGGCATCCTCTACAGTGCGGCACAGCGCACGCACGACGCGGAACTCGCCTATCTCGAAGCGCTCGGCATCCAGCGCGCACTCGAACACGATAATCCCGCCGCCTGGCGTCCGGCGCTTGCGCGCACGCTGAATAACCTCGGGAACCTCTATAGCGCGAGCGAGCGGCTGCCGGAAGCAGAGCACGCCTACCAGGAAGCTCTGAAGATCCGTCAACAGCTAGCCCGCGAAAGTCCCGCGATTTACGAGCCCGATCTGGCGCATACGCTGGGCAATCTGGGCGTGCTGTACCGCCTCGAAGGGCAGCCGGCCAAGGCGCTGCAGACGTACCAGGACGCGCTGCAGATCGTTCACGGCCTCTCGCGCACTACGCCTGTCGCGTACCAGCCCGACGAGGCACGGATACTGAACAATCTCGGCGTGCTCTACAGCCGCACGGGCAGGCCGCGCGAAGCGGAGGACGCGTGGCGCCGCGCGCTGGATCTGTACCGCAAACTCGCACACGACGATCCGTTGACCTGGCGGCAGGATCAAGCACGCACCTTGCGGAATCTGGGCACGCTGCTCAGCCACGCGCAACGTTCGGCTGAAGGCGACGAATTGGAACGCGAGGCCGACGAGCTGATCGATTCAACGCGGGCGCAATAGGTCCCGAGGCAAGTTCCCGAATCCGTCCGACCGTCCGCGAGCGCTCAGGAGGGCCGCGAACGAGACGGAGCGGTGGGGAAACCGTCGCCTCTCCGGGTTCATCCGAATGCGCCCCGGATCAGGTCTCTCTCGAATTCAACTGTCCATGCGGTGCCGTGTCCGGTCTGGTACTCCCGTTCCCGGAGTGACGACGTGCGAACGACGGTGACACTGCCCCTAAGAGGGTAGACCTCGTCCACGACATCGGTCGCGCCGGTCGCCTGAAGGACAAAGTCGGTCTCGGCGAGGTTGTGCCGACGCAGGACGGCGAGAAAGTCAGCCCTTTCGTCGGGTGCGATTACTGACATTGGGCGTCTCCTGTGGGCTGAGTCGGAGATTCGATTGAGACATGGCCGGCTCTTTGTAAGGTACAAACCGTGCTTTCATTCTAGGCGTTTGCTTCAGCCGGCGTGCGTATCGCCGATGCGTGAACTATTCTGAAAAGATCGCAAACGTTCATCCCTTTTCAAGTATTCGACAGGAGGTGTGCCATGTCGATGTCACCAACCTTGCAGGAGTGCCTACGCAGCAAGGGTTCCCGCTACGAAGTCGTGCGTCACCCACACAGCCACTCGAGTGTCGAAACGGCTGCTGCGGCGCACATTCCGGGTGACCGCCTCGCCAAGACCGTGCTCCTCGAAGACGAACACGGCTATGTGGCCACCGTGCTGCCATCAACTTACGCCGTGCAGCTCTCCGAACTCTGGAGCAAAACAGGGCGCCGGCTCACCCTGGCCACGGAAGTCGAACTGCGCGAATTGTTCAAGGACTGCGATGTGGGAGCGCTGCCGCCGATTTGTATGGCCTATGGAATGAAAACCTACCTGGAATCGAGCCTGGCAGGCCAGCCCGACGTCTACTTCGAGGCGGGCGATCACGAAGAACTGATTCATATGGAAGCGGATCAGTTCCTCATGCTGATGGACGATGCCGAGCGCGCGCATTTCGCACGGCGGATGCGAGGGTTGGGCGTCCGGGCCTGAGACGCGGCATGCGGTGCCTGGTGAGCATCACGTAAATCCCGAGCCAAAAATGTTCGTTGTGTTTATCAATAAATCAGCCGGCAATGATTGCCGGCTTTTTTATCATGGAGAAGGGGGGGCGGCAGGAGGAGTCTGCTCCCCGGATGGGTGCTCGATCTTGAGGGTGGGAAGCCCGTTTGGGATGTCGAGATCAATAACCTGACGACAAGCGACGTGTTCCGCCGTCGGTTTCGCACAGCCGACCGCTCACCCGGTGAGTGTGAATTCGTTGCTGCGAAAAGCTGCCGCTTGGCCGAAATGTGTTTGCAGACAATCGGACAGGTTCTGTTAGCAAACAGCCATTCCAACGGGGAGAACGGGTGGTGCCTCATCGGCCAAAGCTCACGTTGACGTCAAAACGCAAATTTGCATCATTCGTTTAAAGAAACGCTTCGCTACGGCGCCATTTACCGTTTCGTGGCCAACTTGCTTGACGGTGACGCGGTGGCCCGGACCATCGTCCTGTCCAGGACAACACGGACGGTGTACAGTAAATAAACTGAAAGTCCGCGATGTTCGAAAGCCGCTTTGACGGACCGGCAACACACAAATCAACGAATACGCCCCCGTTTCGAACCGGCCTCTGTGAAGCCTTTCTGCAGAGTCTGAGGAGTAGCCACAGTGACGACGTCGGAGCGACCATTCGCACCGCCGGGCCGACGCGAACGATTACTCGAGCAGCAAACGGCGCTGGCGGCACTGACCCGGATGGATGAGCATCAGGGCGGCAGTCTCAAGCAGAGGCTGCAGTTCATCACGCAGACCGCAGCCCGGTTGATGGGTGTCGAACGTGTAGGCCTGTGGCGCTATACGGAGACACGCTCGGCCATTCGTTGTCTTGATCTCTACGAGAGCCGTCACAACCGCCACACTGACGGCGCCGAGATCCAGGTCGAAGACTATCCAGCCTATTTTCAGGCACTTGGGACGAGTGAAGTCATCGTCGTGGATGACTCTCACGCGGATCCTCGGATTCAGGAATTTTTCAAGACCTACCTGATGCCGCTTGGCATCACGGCGATGCTGGACGTTCCGATTCACCTGCACGGCCGTGTGGACGGTGTGCTGCGTCTCGCACAACTCGGGCCTCGGACGCCATGGACGCCCGAAGATCGCGTGTTCGGCATCGCGCTCGCGAATCTGATCGCGCTTGCCGTCGAGCGCGATGAACGCATACGTGCTGAAGAAGCGCTGCGCGAGAGCGAGCAGCGTCTCGCCACACTGGTCGCGTACGCGCCTGACGCCATTCTCGTGTTCGACGTGGACGCCGACCGCTACATTCAGGTGAACAAGCAGGCCGCCTTGCTGTTCGGCTACGACTGCGAATCGCTACTGCAGATCGATCCGACCAGACTAAGTCCCGAACGGCAGCCGGACGGCCGTCTGTCGAGCGTGGCACGGCGTGAATACCTCGACGTTGCGCTCAGGGGGGGCACGCCGGTGTTCGAGTGGATCCATCAGAACGTAGGGGGCGAGCTGATTCCCTGCGAAATCCGGCTGGTTCGGCTGCCGCACGCCAGATGCAGGCTCGTGCGCGGCAGCATCATCGATATTGGGGAGCGCAAGCGCACGGAGCAGGCGTTGAGGGCGAGCGAACAACGCTTGTCCACGATGCTGGCGTACTCGCCCGATGCGATTACACTACTGGACGTCGATACACTGCGCTTTGTCGAGGTGAACGAGCAGGCGGCGCGTCTTTATGGATACGAACGCACCACACTGCTGCGCCTGGGACCTGTCGAACTGAGCCCCGAGTGCCAGCCCGATGGCCGGCGCTCGGCCGACGCGGCGCGCGAGAAGGTTCTGGAAGCGCTCGACGGCGGTGTGCCCGTATTCGAATGGACGCATTTGAACGCCGCAGGTGCGCTCTTTCTTTGCGAGGTCCGCCTGGTGCGGTTGCCTGATGCGTCACGCCGGCTGGTGCGCGGCAGCATCATCGACATCAGTGAACGCAAACGTGCCGAGGCAGCCCTGCGAGAGAGCGAGGCACGCATTCGCGGCATCCTGGATGCGTCGATGGATTGCATCATCAGCATCGACCACGCCGGACGGATCATCGAGTTCAATCCCGCATCCGAGCGAACGTTTGGCTACCAGCGCAAGCATGTGATCGGACGCGAATTGGCTGAACTGATCATCCCGCCATCCCTTCGCGACGCACACCGCCGGGGGTTTGCGAGGTATCTCGCGACAGGCGAGGGTCCGGTATTGGGCAGACGAATCGAGGTTCAGGCGCAGCGTTCCGACGGCACGGAGTTTCCGGTCGAAATTTCGGTGACGCCGATCCTCGGCGGCCCCAAGCTCGTCACCGCCACGGTGCGCGACATCACAGCGAGCAAACGCACGCAAGAAGAGTTGCACGAGGCGAAGGAGGCGGCGGAAAAAGCCAGCCGCGCCAAGTCCGAATTTCTCGCTAGTATGAGCCACGAATTGCGCACGCCGCTTAACAGCGTTCTCGGTTACGCGCAACTGTTGCGGTGCGAGGAGGAACTCTCGCAGCGACAACGCAAGGCACTCAATGTCATCCAGCAATCCGGGGAGCATCTGCAGCGCCTGATCGAAGAGATCCTCGACATGGCCAAGATCGAAGCCGGCACGCTGGACATCGTTGCCGAAAACGTCGATCTGCACCGGATGCTGGACGGCATCGTCGAGATCACGCGCAGTCGCGCCCAGTCGAAAGGCCTTGCATTCACGTTCGCGCCGGGCGCCGACGTTCCGGCAGTGGTGTCCGCCGATGAGCGCCGCCTGTGCCAGGTGCTGATGAATCTTCTCGATAACGCGATCAAATACACGCGGCACGGCGAGGTCGTCTTGCGTACGATGATGCACGAGCGCGCCGTCTGTTTTGTCGTCGAGGACACGGGCCTTGGGATCCGGCCGGAACACCTGTCCGAGATCTTCGACGTGTTTCATCAGGTTCGCGATCCATCGATGACCGTGGAGGGTACTGGACTTGGACTCGCGATCAGCAAACGGCTCGTGCACTTGATGGGGGGCGAACTGCAGGTCGCCAGCAAGCCGCACGAAGGCAGCCGCTTCTGGTTCGAGCTGGAACTGCGCCCGGTTTCCGCGCCGACGCCGGTAGCCACGAACTGGCCCGTAACTGGGGTGGCGGGCGCAAGGCGCCGCGTATTGGTCGTCGACGACGACGAAGACGGACGCGGACTACTAAGCGACTTGCTGGTTCCGCTCGGCTTCGAAGTGCATGAGGCCGCGGACGGCCTCGCGGCGGTCCATGAAGCTGCGCGACTGAAACCCGACGCCATCCTGATGGATATGCGGATGCCGCGCCTCGATGGTCTTGCCGCAACGGCACAGATTCGCGCGATGCCCGATCTCGCGAGCACGGTCATCTTTGCGATCTCCGCAAGCGCATTCGAACACAACCGTGCACGCTGCATCGAATCGGGGGCAAACGAGTTCATCCCCAAGCCATTTCGGCAGGAAAAGCTGCTGGAACTGCTATGCGAGCATCTGGGACTCACGCAGCTTCGCGCGCCGCCCAAAGACCCGAACAGCAAGCGTGAGCAGCTGGCACCGTTGATCGCACCACCTTGCGCACGAATGCTGACGTTCATCGACCTCGCCTCGCGGGGTGACGTCAGGCAACTATTGATCGAGGCGAACGCACTGGCGAATGAAGATCCGATCTACGCACCATTCGCCGACCGCATCATAGCAATGGGCGACGCGTACCAGATGAAGGAACTGCGTCGATGGCTCAAGAGTTTCGCAGGCACACCATGAGCCCGGCCGATGTACAGAGGGCGCCGATTCTCGTCGTGGAGGACGTCCCGGCCAATCTCTCCGTCTTGCTCGATTTGCTGAGCGGCGCGGGCTTCACCGTTTCGGTCGCCGAAGACGGTGAGAGCGCGCTCGAGCAGGTCGCCTATGCCCAACCCGCACTTATCCTTCTTGACGTGATGATGCCGGGGCTCGACGGATTTGCGACCTGCCGGCGACTCAAGGCGAATCTCGCGACCCGCGAGATTCCCGTGATCTTCATGACGGGCCTCACCGACACGATAGACAAGGTCAAGGGCCTCGAACTCGGCGCTGTCGACTACATCACCAAGCCGTTCCAACACGAGGAAGTGCTCGCGCGTGTCAATACGCATCTCGAGTTGCAGCGGCTCAAACTGCGCCTCCAGAAAAGCGAGGAGCGGCTGTCGCGGATCATCGAATCGGCGACGGACGCAATCGTCGCGTTTGACAGCGACGGCCGCATTACGCTTTTCAATCGCGCTGCCGAGCAGATGTTCCGCTGTCCCGCGAACGCCGCCGTCGGGCAGGCTTGCAAGGCGTTCTTCTCGCCCTCGTTGTACGACCTGGTTGGTGACTTCATGAGAGGCAATCAACGGCGTGCGCCGATCTGGCTGCCAGATGGGCATAGCGCCGTGCGTGCCGACGGCGAGTCCTTTCGGATCGAAGCGAGCCTGTCATCTGCGGAGGCGTGCGATCAGCCAATCTACATCCTGTTCATACGCGATATCGAGGAGCGCAGGAAAGCGGAGGTGGAGGTCGGTCAGTTGCGCGGCCTGAACCGCTACCTTCAGGACGAATTGCTCGAAGCCGAGGCGGGCGCTGATCTCGTTGGCACAGCCGGCCTGCAAGGCGTCATGCAGCACGTGCGTCAGGTGGCCGGGACCGACGCGTCGGTACTCGTGACCGGCGAGACTGGCACAGGCAAGGAACTGATCGCCCAGGCTCTCCATCGGATGAGCGCGCGTAGTGGCAAACCGCTGGTCAAGCTCAACTGCGCGGTGCTTCCTGCCAACCTTGTCGAAAGCGAATTGTTCGGGCATGAGAAGGGCGCGTTCACCGGCGCGCTGGCGCGTAAGGCTGGCCGCTTCGAACTGGCTGACGAAGGCACGCTGTTTCTCGACGAGGTGGGCGAGTTGCCATTGGACCTGCAGGCGAAGCTGCTGCGCGTGCTTCAGAACGGCGAGTTCGAACGGCTCGGTAGCATCCGTACGCAAAAGACGGATGTGCGAATCATCGCTGCAACAAACCGGAATCTTGCCGAAGAGGCTGCGACGGGCCGGTTTCGCGCAGACCTGTACTACCGCCTCAACGTTTTTCCGATTGAACTGCCTCCGCTTCGCGCGCGGCCCGAGGACATCGAGCAGCTCGTTGAGCATTTCGTACGTCACTATGCGGCGAAGTATGGGAGACACATCGACGCTGTGGCCGACGCGCAGTTAAACGTGCTTCGGGCCTACCGATGGCCTGGCAATGTGCGGGAACTGCAGCATGTGATAGAACGCGCGGTCATCCTGACGCAGGGCAGCCAGCTTGCGCTCGGCGACTGGTTCAGGGACGCCACGCCCCCGGCCTGCGAGGCGCTTACCCTCGAGGATGCCGAGCGCGCTCATATCCTGAAGGTCCTCGAGCAGACCGACTGGCGCGTCAGCGGCAAGGCTGGTGCGGCCGAACGCCTCGGGCTGCCGCCCACGACGCTGGAGTCGCGCATGAAGCGGCTCGCGATCACCCGCAAGGCCTGACAGTCACGATATTTCGAGAACGTCACGAAATATCGTGACGGCGTTCGCTTGCGCACGTTGGATGCAGCGCCTCCGCTGACATTGTGGGCACAAAAAAATTCGAATTTTCAAACACTTGGATCCCGACTTCAGCCACGGGACCGCGATTGGCACAGCTTTCGCCTAAAGACGGTCGCAAGACGCGCCGCGGCGTTCGGGCAGCAGCCGCTGCAGGATTCGCGTGCGGTAGCGACTTGTCTTCCCTCACGGACCGTTAAAGGAAATCTGTAATGAGCACAACCTTACGCGTTTGCATTGCGATCGCCGGCGTTGCATTTCTGCTCGCCGTTGCTATCCGGACCGATTCCGCCGTCATTTCGCTAGAGCCAACCGCTACCGCGGCCATCCTTGCCGCCGCTACCGACACGAAAACGCCCACAGACGCCAGGAGCACGTGCGGCGGCTCGTGCGCGAAGGCGTCTGCCACCTCGGCGGCGGTTCCGACCGCGCGCGAACGCACGACGCTGACAGGTTCCGGCGCATTGTGCCCACCCGCCGAGATCGACGAAGTTCAAGGTGCCGACTAGGACGAGGGATGGCCATGCATACGAAAGAAAGCTATGTGGTGGGGACGACGGACGTACCACTGACGGACGACACGCTGGGCGCATATATCGACAGGGTCGCCGAACGGCATGCCGACAACGAAGCCCTAGTGGTCGTTCACCAGAATGTGCGCTGGACGTGGCGCGAACTCTCGCGCCGGGTCGATAACCTCGCCGTCGGGCTGATGCACCTCGGTCTCGAACCGGGAGATCGCATCGGTATCTGGTCGCAGAATTGCGCGGAGTGGGTGTTGACACAGTTTGCTGCGGCAAAGGCGGGGCTGATTCTCGTCAATATCAACCCGGCGTATCGTCACGAGGAACTTGAGCACGCACTCAACAAGGTGGGCTGCAAGGCGCTGATCATGTCGGCTCGCTTCCGGGGAACCGACTACGTCGAGATGCTGCGTGACGTGGCAAGCGAAATTGCCCACTGCGTACCCGGTCAATTGAAATCCGCTCGCTTGCCAGACCTCAGGCTCGCGATCATTCTCGGTGGGCAGGCGAGCGCGGGCATGCTGAACTTCGAAGCGCTTCTCGCGCCTGCGAACGAGTGCGATCTGCGCGAACTTGCGACGCGCGGCGCGACGCTGCGCTGCGACGATCCGGTGAACATCCAGTTCACGTCGGGCACGACAGGTGCGCCGAAGGGCGCAACGCTGACTCACCGCAATCTCCTCAACAACAGCTTCTTTGTCGGAGAGGCAATGAAGCTGACCAGTCAGGACCGGCTGTGCATTCCAGTGCCGCTGTATCACTGCTTCGGCATGGTGCTTGGCAATCTGGTCTGTGCGACGCACGGCGCGACCATGGTCCTTCCCGGCGAGGCGTTTGATGCGAAGGCAGTTCTTGAGACAGTTGAGGCAGAAAAGTGCACGGCTCTGCATGGTGTGCCGACCATGTTCATTGCGCTCCTCTCGCACCCGGAATTCGGACGCTACGGTCTCGGCACGTTGCGAACCGGGATCATGGCTGGGTCGCCATGCCCGGTAGAAGTCATGAAGCGCGTGATGGAGCGCATGAACATGCAGCAAGTGACCATCGCATATGGAATGACTGAAACGGCGCCGATTTCCTTTCAGAGCGCCCTCGACGATCCGCCGGAGTACCGCGTGTCAACGGTGGGTCGGGTGCAGCCTCACCTCGAAGTGAAGATCGTCGACGAGTGGGGACGCACCGTGTTACGCGGCGCAATGGGCGAACTGCTCACTCGCGGCTACTCGGTTATGTGCGGCTACTGGAACGATCCCGAGAAAACGTCGGAAGCGATTGATCAGGAAGGGTGGATGCATACGGGAGATCTGGCGACCATCGACGAGGACGGATATTGCAGGATCGTCGGCCGATCGAAAGACTTGATCATTCGCGGCGGCGAAAACATTTGCCCGCGCGACGTCGAGGAATTTCTCTATCGCTATTCGAAGATCCAGGACGTGCAGTGCGTTGGTGTGCCGGATCCCAAATACGGAGAGGAACTGTGTGCGTGCATCATCCTGCGTCCAGGTGCCGCGGCGGACGCCGAAGAGATCCGCTCGTTCTGTCGCGGGCGGATTGCGCACTACAAGATCCCCCGGTACGTGGCGTTCCTGGACCGTTTTCCGATGACCGTGACCGGCAAGATCCAGAAGTTTGTTCTGCGAAAGCAGATGACCGAAGCCTTCAAGCTCAACGAGGAAGAGGCAGCATCGTGAAGTGGCTCGATATCGATGAAATGGCGGCCGGAGTCCCGCTGCCAAAGGGGTACCGCTTTGAATTACTGAAGCGAGGTGACATCTCCGAGGTCGTTGACTCGATCAGGGAGTGGTTTCCGGACATTAGCGTTGGCAGCGCGAGCGTTTATTTGCGAGGCGATTTTTTCGGGGAAAAGGTCAGTCTTGTCGATGAAGCCGACAAAGATGTCCTTGTCGTGTTGCTCAGGGCAGGCCACAACCTGGCAGGGCTCTTCTCCTGCGAACGTGACCTGGACACGTTGAGCCTTTACGGCCGCCTGGTAGTGGTCGCCCCGAAGCATCGGGGCGTAGGCCTATGTCACAAATGCATCATGCTCGCCGAGTTCATCGGGCAACGTATCGGGATGGGAATGATCTACGGAATGGCTACCTTGAAGATCCCGAATGTGCAATTGGCGTTTGAAGCGTTGGGATGGCGGCTCATTGGCATCGCTCCGGGATACGACCGGGAGATGGTTGCGCCCGGTGTGGTGAAGCGCGTCTATGAGGCCGTATATGCGAAGGTCCTGGTAGCCGAAGGCGAACTGCTACGCCCGCAAAAACGAAATCTCACGCCAGGGACCACGAACATTTTTCGCCAATTGTTTCCGGAACAGATTCTTGCTCCGGGGATCGACTGAAACCGGTGACGATGTGCCAGCCGGCCCAAGTCCGTCGCCACGCCACGAGGCCGGAAAAGCCACCTGAAGAAAGGTTGCGAAGCCCGGATGAGGGTCAGACCGAGCGGGCCTTTCTTGTCTACAGTATTCGCAGCGCAGGTCTATACTTTTTTGCTGGGGTCTTTATGGAATGTCCCACGTGGCCCCTTAGGAGGATCACCATGAACAAGGATCAAGTGAAGGGTATCGCCGAAAAAGTGAAGGGTAAGGTAAACGAAGTAGTCGGCAAGGCGACCGGCGATACTGCGCAAAAAGTGAAGGGACAGGTGCAACAGAACGCCGGCGAGGCGCGCAAACAATACGGCGACCTCAAGGAAGGGGTCAAAAAGCAGCAACAGTAGCCCTCCCGATGCATCGACCGCTGCAATGCGGGTTCCTTTTGATTCCAGAGATAGCCATGCTCTTTGCGGGACATGGCTATCTCATACTACCGCGGGCTATTGCCCGTTCTGAGCGGACCCTCGTGCTTTGGAGTCATTTGTTGGAGCAATGATACCGAAGAGTCCATTTGACTCCTTGTTAGGACCTGCCGAAAAGTACAGCGTGTCCGGACTTGAATTGCGCCCTCCTCCGAGTGTCAGCGTCCACAGGCCGTCGATAGCCAGTGGATTGCCGTACTGATTCTCCAGCTGATCGACGAACCTGCCGTCATTGTCGAAGACATTGATTCGGCCATTGCCGAAGTTGCCAATGAGGATCTTGCCGCTGAAGCGCCCAAACGCAAACGACGCTCGCGTTATGCCCCAAGGCGAGTCGAGCGGCCCTTGGCTTGCAAAGTGGCGCAGCAGGTGGCCGTCGGTATCGAATACATCGACGAATCCATGACCGCGGCCGGCGACGTCGTCATGCTTCTGACCGTTTTGCAGCGCATATGTGACGAAAAGGTCCCCATCGATGTTCGCGATACCAAACGGGGCGTAGCCGGCCGGGATGTTCGGGTCGGCGAAGGCACCGTCCGTCGAAGCGGGCGTGAACAAGCCGTTCGAACCGTTCGGTCCGAATACATCGATCCGGCCCGAGCGGAAGTTCGTCGCAAACAGGAATCCTCCTTGCGCATTCACTCCGAAGACGAGCCCCTTGTACACGGCCCCGTTGGCGGCGGAGGGATTGGACGAGTTATCGACCGCGATCACGGCGTTGTTCGGCGGATTCAACCCACCAGCCCAAGCGGAAATCGTGCCGTCTTCGGTCGCGAAGATGAATAAGGCCGGGATCTTGGTGCCTGGCACGAGAAAGGCCGACGAAGGATTCCATACTATCCCGGTTGGCGCCGCGGGCGTGGGATTCGGTGGATTGTTGGGAAACACGGGATGACAGGCGCCCGCCGGTATGACGTTGCCTGGCAGCGGGATGGAGACCTGCAGCGCCACCTTTGTCCCCTCGCCGTCATACAGCGTGGAGCAGCCTGTGGCGTTGTCGTTGATCCAGAAGGGACTTCCTGCCGGACTAAAGGCAATACCCCAGGCGTTCTGCAGTACCCCGTCGACCTTCGGGGCAGAGCCTGCCAGGTTGGACACAAGTGGTGTGACGACGTAAGCTTCATCGGCAGCAGCTTGCCCGATTGTGAAACCGGCGGCTAAGGCGATCACGGCCGCCGCTTTGAGACCCCACGAGATCTGAGACATAACTTCCCTCCATGTCTGACTGGCGAGAAAGCGCCGCAGGCTAAACGACCGCGGTACTTCAAATATTCCCGGCCGACGCCAAAATTCCGCTAGCGACCCGGTCGCATGCAGCACGTCATCTCGAGGTGCTTTCAACACGGTTTAGCCTGCAAAGGCTTGCACGTAAGGCTTCAAGATTTGCTCAGGTTCGACTGGATCTCACGATATGTCGGGACACTCCCGACATATCGTGAGCGCATACGCATGGGTGTTGCCTACGCAGCGCCCTGGCTCACACGTGGCCAGCGCAAAAGCTTCGAATTTTCAGGCACTTGGCATCCAGTTGGGGCCTCCGTCGGGGCTCTGGCACAGTTCTCGCATCAAGACGCTCGCATGTCGCGCCGTCGCAATCCGGCCGCCGCCGCGGGCTAGTGCGGTCGCGACTTGTGTGCATCACGTGCCCTGAAAGGAAATCGGCAATGAACACAACCTAGAGCGTTTGCGCTGCGGTTGGCGCGCAGCACAGCCTTGATGTCGTCCGATCAAGTTGAACATGGCGCGCCGCAATGGACCCGATTCGGGTGCATTTGAATGCTCAACTCAATGATTGGAGTCCCCATGAACGCGAAGACTATCGCCGCCCTCTTGGTCGCATGCTCAGCATCGCTGGCTGCGCCTGCTTTCGCAGGCGCCTACGTACCTGTATCCGGCTCTCGCACCGACAGCGGAGCGCCAGCAACGCAAAGCGGTCAAACGATGCCGTCGCTCCACAGCAGCGTGGTTCACAAGAGCCATGGCGGCGTGACGGCCAGGTCGCCGTCCGGGAAGCGCGCCCCGGGCGACAGCATCGATCCCATGTATCGCGGAGGTTGATGTGCCCGAGGCAGCACGCGAGAAACCCGTCTAGATTCATGCGACGTCGCAGCACTTGGGGAGCAACCCGCCGCTTACAGCCACACGAAGGGCAATGGCCGATCTCGAGACGCTGGGCTCGGACGTTCCTGGATGGAACTGCTCACAGACCCTTACGGAGCGCGCTCCCGAACCGAGCTAGAAACCGAATCCCCCGCCATCGACGTTCAGCACTTGGCCCGTGACGAAGCTCGCATCGTCGGACGCAAGAAACGCCAGCGCACCCGTCAGATCGTCGGGCACTTCCGTACGCGGGATGAACTGACGTGCGCGCACCGCTTCGAATGCTTCCGTCGGCAGATTCGCCGCACTGCCGGGGTGCCGTGTCAGTCCCGGGGAAATCGCATTGACGGTAACGCCGTGTGCGCCGAGTTCGGCCGCGAGCGAGCGCGTCAGTCCGATCACGGCCATCTTGCTGCTTGCGTAGGCCGTCATGCCCGGCGGGGGTCCCCAGACCGTGCTCGAAGCGAGGTTGATGATGCGACCCCAGCGCCGCTCGATCATCCCGACGGAAAACGCCTGCGCGAGCAGGAAAGGCGCATCGACGTTGACGGTCATGATCTGCCGCCATAGGGCGGCGGTGATCGATGCAAGCGGTGCCAACGGCATGAATGCCGCGTTGTTGACGAGCACATCGACGTGCCCGACGCGCTCCAGCACGCTTGCCGCAAATTGCTCTACTTGCGCGGGTTGACCGAGGTCGCAGGCGAGCGTCGTCGCACGGCCGCGAGCGGCGACGATCCGCGCGGCAAGCGTATCGCACGGCTCGCGGTCGGTCAGCACCAGTTCGTGGCCGCTGGCCGCGAGGCGCAGCGCGAAGGCTTCGCCGAGACCGCCCGCGGCGCCTGTCACGACGGCAACGCGACCGTTGGAAGTAGTGGCAATGGTCATGTCAGTGTCTCCTGCCTTGTCTTGTATGACGCTCGTGCGTACCCCGGTTCAAAGCGGCTGACGCAATGCTTGCTGAGCCGTGACCATCAGCCGTGTATGTTCGTCGCGCGAGCCGCCTTCGCGTTCGATTTCCCCCATGCGCGCGGACGACGTCACGACGAGGCGCGCGCGGTCGTAGTGGCGGCCGGCATACGCGATCATCGCGCCTTCAAAAGAATGGCGGCGTGCGAGTTCCTCGGCGAGCACGATTGCGCCTTCGACGGCGATCCCCGCACCGGATGCGAGATGCGGCGTGGTCGCGTGCACCGCATCGCCGAGCAGCACGACGCGGCCTTTGTGCCAGGGAGCGTTGATCATATGGCCGGCAAGCGGGCGATACAGCAGCCGGTGATTCGTCAGCGAACCATCGAGCAGGCCCTCGCGGAACTCGCCGACCGCGCCGCCGAACTCGCTCAGCAGATCGGCCAGCATGCGCGGCCATTCTTGCGGCGCAATGAAGTCCATGCCTTCGCGCTTGTCGAGCACGAACAGATAACACTCCGTCGCACTGATGGGATTCATCCCGGCCTTGGTCGTCTTGCCCATGTAGATCGTGGAGTTTTCGCTGAGGCGCGGCACGATCGCGCGCCACGATCCCTGGCCCCTGAACTTCGGGCCGGCGAAGTCCGGCAGCACGTGTTTGCGCACCGCCGAGTTGACGCCGTCCGCGCCGATCGCGAGATCGTAGCGGCTGCGGCTGCCGTCGGTGAACTGCACATCGACGCCATCGGCGTCCTGCGTGAGCGTCTCGAAGCTCACACCGAGCCGCACTTGAGCACCGGCCTCGCGCGTAGCGTTGCCCATGATGCCGGCGAGCGTCGTGCGCATGATGCCGGCCGCGCCGGGCAGATCTTCGGCGCCGATCGCGGGCGCAATGGGTACGGTCACGTCGATGCGCCCATTCGCGTCGCAGATGTCGATGGCTTGCCACGAGCCGCCCATACGCAACACATCTTCTACTACGCCGACTTCGCGCAGGGCGCGCAGCGTCGGACCGCTAATCGTGATGCCCGCGCCGTCGGCTGCCCATTGCGGGTTGAGCTCGACGAGATCGACGGCGATGCCCTGCCTGCGCAGCAGGATCGCGGCACTCATCCCGCCGATGCCGCCGCCGATGATCAGAACCTTGTTGACCAATGCCATAGTTATTCTCGATATTGTTGTATGGGCGGGATGCTTATGCGAGCGTCCCGCCAAGCTGTTCCGCAAGCCAATCCGCAATCTGGTTGCCCGCGTTCAGCGGGTTGTCGAGCGAGCTGTGTTCGACTCCGCCTTCGCGTTCGGTGAAGATGAACAGGTCCTTCTTCGGACTGTTGACGAGCTGCTCGAAGGTGGCGTGCGCATACTTGAGCGGGATCTGCCGGTCGTTCTCGCCATGCGTGACCAGGAACGGAACGCGGATGCGATCGAGTACGCCATTCAGATGCATGTGCGAAGCCTTCTCGAAGAAGTCGTCCATGTCGTTCGCGCCGAACACCCATTGCACGTGTTTCCAGTAGTGCGGCACCGGGTTCTCGCCTTCGCGCTTCACGCGCGATTGCTGCACTTCGCGCCAGTCGTGGTTGGCACCCCATACCGCGCCGCATGCGAAGCGCGGTTCGAACGCGACAGCGCGCGGGCAGTAGTAGCCGCCTAGCGACACGCCAAGTGCGCCGATACGCTGCGGGTCCACTTCAGGATGCCGTTCGAGCCAGTCGACGATCGGCGCGGCCCACGTCTCCGTGTCATGGACGGCATGCAGGTTCGCGAGGCGCAGCGCCTCGCCCGTGCCCGGCTGGTCGATGAAGAGCGCCGACAGGCCGCGCCGCACGAACATCGTGCCCATCACGCTCTTTTGCAGCATCTCCTTGGTCGAGTCGAGGCCGTTCATCACCACGATGATGGGCGCGCGCTGGCCTCGTTGCAGTCCCTCAGCGCGAACGTAGAGCGCGGAGAGATGCGTGTCGCGGTAAGGAATCTCGACGCGCACGCAATTCTCGCGGCCGAGCGTGCGGCCGAGTTCGAACAGTTCCAGCGAGCGCCGGTAGATCGCCAGGCGCGCTTCGAAGCCGTGCGCCTGCATGCGTTCGGCGATGCCGTAGTACAGGCCCGCACGACCATATTTCTCGCCGGCGGAGAGCTTGTGGCCGCGCGCGAGGTCTTCGTCGGCGAGCGCGACGAGCTTGTCGGCGCCCGCTTTCCACGCTTCATAGAACGCGAGCGTCCCGGGATCGTCGCCCGCGAGCGCGGCATCGCGCAACGGCGCACACATCGCATCGACCTCTCCGATGTTGCCGCCGTGCGTGAGGGCGATCATCGTCGAGAGGCTCCAGACGTAGTTGGTTGGGAAATACTGGAACATAGTGGTGTCGTGTCGGTGTGACGTGTCGGTGGTCAGTCGAAGACCGAGGGCAGTTCGGCAGGAATCCACACCTTGCCGTTCTCGACGCGAGCCTGCACTTTCGTTAGATGCTGGCCCGTGCACGGCCCGGCGAAGCAGTGGCCGGTGCGGATGTCGAAATGCGCGGAATGCGCGTAACAGACGATGTGGCGTCCGTCGCCGGACAGAAAGCGGTCCTGCCGGTATTCCATCGGCCGGTGCTCGTGAGGGCAATCGTTGAGCCAGACGAACACTTCGTCACCCTGGCGCACGACGCACAGCCGGTCGTCGAGCCCCTCGCGCAGCATGCCGCGCGAGCCGCCATCCGGCAGGTCGCCCAGTGCGCAGAGCACGCGTTCGGTGCTCATCGTTGTTCCCGTTGCGTCATTCGCCGGGCGCCCATTTGTTGCGGGCTTCGAAGAGAAAAATCTGCGAGTTGTCGGAACCGGGATCGACCGCGCGCGCGATCCAGCTTGCGTCGTGATGATCCATGTCCGCGTCGAACTCGATGGTCGCGCCGAACGGGCTGTTGAAGTACCAGAAGAAGTTGCTGCCGAGAATATGCCGGCCCGGCCCCCAGAAGCTCTTGTAGCCCTTCTTCACGAAGTTCCAGCCGTGCTGCAGCACTTCGGCAGCGGAGCCGAGATGGAACGTGAAGTGATTGCAGCCGATCATGTGATCGTTCTGGCTTTCGATCATGAAGAGCGTATGGTGATCGTTCGTGCCGGATGGACGCATGAACGGGCCGAGGTGGTTGAAGCGATCCGTGACCACGAAGCCCAGCCGCGCGTAGAACGCCTCCGCCTTCTTCACGTCCTCGACGAAGTACACGACGTGCGACAGCGTGCGCGGCTTGATCACTTCGTCGGGATTCGCTGCGCAGTCGTTCGGTGCGCGACCCGCCGGTTGTCCGGGTACGTTGAAGCCGAGGTAACGCGCTTCGTACGCATGCCGCTTCGTCACCATGAAGGCGACGCCGAAGCCTGCGTCGTCGATGCAATGCACCGTGCCGTCGGCGTCGATGCGCACGTCGCGCTCCGCTTCCAGATGCGCGCGGATCGAAGCGAGCGTATCGGCGTTGTCGACACCGTAGACGGTCTCGCGCAGGCTCGGCGTCGCGGCCTTCGGCGGCAGCGGCGGAAGACGCGGATCGTCGGCGGCGCGCATGATGAGACCGGTGCCGTCGAGCGCTGTGAACACGCCGCCTTTCACCGGGTCGTATTCGACTTCATCGAGCCCATAGTCGAGCAGGTACTGGCGAGCGCCCGCCATGTCGTCGATGCCGAAGACGAGAAATTCGAGTCCCACGATATTCATGTGTTGGAATCCTTATTTTGCTTTGCGTTGGCGTCGGCGAGCGATCAGCCGGCCATCGCGCGCGTGATGAGTTGATCGACGGTGCCGTCGGAGCGCAGCCCGAGTTGTTCCGCTGCGGGCGTGAGCAGCGGCGGATAGGTCGCAAAGAGCCGCTCGATGAACGGATCGGGCGCATACGTGACGAGTGCCTTGCGCTCGGCGCCGAAGCGCGCCGCCAATGCGTCGACGACCTCGGCGATGGTGAGCCGCAGCACCGGCATCTGATACGTACGGCGCGCGTTGAGGCGTTCCGCATCGACCGTGGCGGCGTGCAGCAGGTTGTCGACGCAGGCGCCCACCGAGATCCACCACGCCACGCCTTCAGGCGAAACGGGCACCGTGAGCGGCTGGCCCGCGGCGAGCTTCCAGAACAGCTGGCTCATGAATGCGGACATCAGGCCCGCGCCGTCGCCCGGACGCGCGACGACACCCGGCAGCCGCAGCGAGCAGCCCTGCACCCAGCCAAGGCGCGTCGCATCGTCAACGAGCGCCTCGCCCATCAGCTTGTGCGCGCCGTAGCTCAGTGCAGGGGCGGGCAGCGTGTGCTCGTCGACCGTCGCGGGCAACTGTTCGCCGTAGACGGCGACCGTGCTGGCGAACACGAAGCGCGGCGCGTGCGCCTGCTCGCGCAGGTCTTCGAGCAGACCGAGCGTCGCGTCGAGGTTGATCGAGCGGCCCAACGCGTAGTTCTTTTCGGCTGCGCCGCCGGGAATGCTCGCGAGGTGGAACACGGCGTCGACGGGAGATGCGTAGGTCCGTGCGCGCAGATCCGCATCGGCGATACTGCCAGCCAGTTGCGTGACGCGCGGATCGTCGTGTGGGGCGTCGAACGCGATGTCCAGCAGCGTGAGCTTCGAGACGTGCTGTCCGCCGAGTCCATCGGCGAGCAGACGTTTGACGAGCGAGCGGCCGACGAAGCCTTGCGCGCCCGTTATGACGACATGACTCATCGCGCACCTCCCTTGCGGAACGGCAGCGAAGCCAGGAACGCGAGACGCGACGCGCCGAGCATCTTCAGCCCCGCGCGCGCCGATGCGGCGTCGAGCCGCGCCTCCATCGGCATCGTGCCGAAGCTCTTGCCCTTGATGACGAGCTCGTTGCCTACGCGTTCGAGCGACTCGACATGCATCAGCTCTTCGTCGGCGGGGCCGCGCAGCACCATGCCTTCCTTCGGCGCTTCCTTGGCGGCTGGCTTCGACGCACCGGCAGTGGCGGGCACGCCGCTATCCTGGCGCACCCCTTTCGCGACGCTGCTGAAATCCATGCCGAGCTGTTCGAACATCCTGATCGCCGTCGCCCGGCCCGCGCCGTAGACGCCGCCGCCCGGATGCTGGAACGGTCCCGCGAGATACAGACGCTCGACGCCGGGTACCGTGAACTGACCGAGGTCCGGTGTCGGACGATGGCCCGCGCTCTGGTAGAAGTAGGGCGCAACGCCGTGCAGATCGCCGCGCATCATGCTGTTCGGGCTCGAGCGTTCAAGATCGACAGGACTCACGATGCTGCGTGCGACGATGTTGTCGCTCGTGAGGTTCGACACGAACTTGCGATAGTGCGCGAGCGACAGATCGCCGATCTCTTCCTTGAACTCGTCCCAATGGCGGCCCTCCCAGCGCTTGTCCTTCACCGCGTACGGCGCGAACGTGATGCCGTGGAACATGCCCGCGCCTGCCGGCACGCGCGTCTTGTCGCCGATGCTTTCGTCGCCGCCCGCGCACAGACGCCGTTCGGTAATCAGACCGCGCTTCAGATCGTCGAAGTCGGCGAGCATCTCGTCGAGACTGTCGGTCGCCATGAACTCGAGCATCGTCGCGTAGCCGACCTCTTCGCCCGCGTAGTAGCGCGCGTTCTCCTTCAGGTCGTAATGGCTGACCATGATCGAGAACGGTGCGAGCGTCGCCCGCTCGGCGCGCTTGAGCACGGGCTCCGGCACGCCTTCCACGAAGCGGCGAATCACATGCGGATGAATCGCGCCGATCACGCCGTCCTTCGCGAGAATCTGCTCGCCGTCCGTCAGTTCGACGCCCGTCGCGCGGCCCGCGCTGGTCAGAATCTTCGAAACTTCGGCGTTGCAGCGCACTTCGCCGCCGTACGACTCGATGCAGCGCACGAGCGCTTCCGTCAGCTTGCCGCTGCCGCCAACCGGCTGCGAGACGCCATAGGTGTGGATGATGCCGGGCATCAGCAACACGCCCATGCCGGTGCCGAGTTCGTTGGGCGCCTGCAGGTTTTCGCTGACGAGACGCAGCAGGTGAATCTTGATCTTGTCGCTCTCGTACAGCTGATTGACGAGGTCGAGACAATCGCGATTCATGTAGTCGAGCATCAGGCGGCCTTCGTCGCTGCGATCGAGCATCGCGACGAGTTCGCCGAGCGGCGGCGGTGGCGAGTACAGTCCCGGCATGAACACCTGCAGGATCTGCTGGCTCATCTTCACGAACTCGCGGTACGTCTCGGCGTCTTTCGGCGAGACCTTTGCGAAGCATTCGCAGGTCTTGTCGAGGTCCTTGTACGTGAACAGCACCGACTGGTCAGGGAAGATCGTCGCGTGCGGCACGGGCGAGTAGTGATAGTTCAGGCCATGCTGCGACAGCAATCCGAGCTCGTCCTGGCGCAGCATCGGATTGCCCTGGATCATGATGTGCACACTCGAATGCTCGTCGTGCCAGTAGCCCGGTGTGTTCAGCTCGCGTGTGCTGACGCCGCCGCCCGGCCATGCCTTGCGCTCGAGCACGAGCACCTTCTTACCCGCCTTCGCGAGATACGCAGCGGCGACGAGGCCGTTGTGGCCCGCGCCCATCGCGACGATGTCGTAGCTCTGGCTCATGCTCCCGCTCCTGCCCGGACGAAGCGATGATCGATCGCACCGAACACCGACTGGCCGTCGCGGCCGAACATCTCGAAGCGCAGACGTTCGCCGAAGCGCAGCCACGGCGTCGACGACTCGCCTTTTTCGATCGCTTCGATTGCACGCTGCTCGGCGAGACACGCAGAACCCGTCGCGTGGTAATCGGCATTGGAGAACGTGCCCGAGCCGAGGATCATGCCCGCGCGCAGGTTGCGGTTGTACGCGGCGTACGCGAGCAGCTCATGAAAGCCGAAACTCATTTCGCGGCCGTTCGGATGACCGAACGGCTCGCCGTTGCGGTGCACGTGCAGGTCGAGATGGACGCGCCCGCTCTGCCATGCGTCGCCCAGTTCGTCGGGCGTGACCGCGACGGGCGCAAACGCCGTCGCGGGCTTCGCGAGGATGAAGCCGAAACCCATGCCCAGTTCGCGGAACAGATGCTTGCGCATGCTCACGTCGTTGAAGAGCACGAGCAGCCGCACCTGCGAAAGCGCATCGGCTGCGCTCGTTCCCATCGGCACATCGCCGAGCACCACGCCAACTTCGCCCTCGAAGTCGCAGTTGTCCGCTTCATCGGGGAACGGGTAGTCGTCGTGCGGGCCGGCGAAGTCGTCGGCCTGACGCTGGATCAGAATCGGCACCGACGCGTCCGATTTCTTCTCCGGGTGATACGCCTGCGTCATGATCCGGCCGTGGTTCAGAAACGCCGATGCATCGATGAACTGATGCGTGCGTGGCAGCGGAGCAGTGCAGGCGTGCGGGTCGAACGCGAACGCAGCGGGCGCGGCATCGCTGTTCAACGCGTCGTAGAGTGCCTGCAGCGCGGGCTGCGCGCGCGCCCAGTCATCCAGTGCGGTACGCAGGGTCGGTGCGACGGTTGTGGCCTCGACCGCGCGGCGCAAGTCGCGCGACACGACGATCAGCGTCCCATCGGGACCACCGCGTTTGAGCGACGCGAGTTTCATGGTGCCTGTCTCCTTCGAGTTATCTGAGCGTTATTTGAGCGGGCGGCCGCCGTCCACGGGCAGCACGCATCCGGTGGTGAACTGCAGGTCGCGCACGGCGGCCAGCACCGCGCGCGCAATCTCCTCGGGCTGCGCGAGGCGTCCGAGCGGTGTGCGGCCCGCCTGTTCATCGCGCCACGCGCCATCCATCGATTTGACGAACTCCGTATCGACGAGTCCCGGCGATACCGACACCACGCGTATCGCCGGCGCGAGTGCGCGAGCCAGCGATTTCGTGAGATTGTCGAGCGCGGCTTTCGACGCGCAATAGATCACGTTGCTGCCCATCGCCGTCTGCGCGGCGATCGACGAGATGTTGACCACCACGCCGCCGCCCGCGAGGCCGCTGTCCGCCAGCAGCGCGCGCAGCGCACGCACCATCGCGAACGGACCGCGCACGTTGGTCGCGAGCACGTCATCGATGAGCGCATCGTCGACGCCGTCCAGGTCTTCGTGCGCGACGAAGCGGGTGGTGCCCGCGCAGTTGACGAGCACGTCACAGCGGCCGTAGCGGGCCGCGACGGCGTCGGCGAGACGCCCGAGCGCCGCGCTGTCGGTCACGGGCGCGGCGAGCGCGCAGTGACCGTCGCCGTCGAGCTGTTCGACGAGCGCGTGCGCCGTGTCCGCCGAACTGCGATAGCCGGCGACGATCGCGAAGCCGGCCTGCGCGAGCGTGCCGCAGATCTGCGCGCCGAGCCCGCCTGTTGCGCCGGTGACGACGGCGACGGGCCGTGCGCCGTTCGCTGTGGTGAGCGTCGCCATGTCAGTCCCGCTTGCCGAGCCGGCGCACGCGAATATCGACCTGCTCCTTGTGGCCGGAGAAGTGTTCGAGCGCGCACAGGCGCGAGCAGACTTCGCCGATCTTCACCGACGCTTCGTCGGTCAGGATGCGCTGGTAGCTGTGCGTCTTGATGAACTTGCCGACCCACAGGCCGCCCGTGTAGCGGCCCGCGCCCATCGTCGGCAGCGTGTGGTTGGTGCCGATCACCTTGTCGCCGTACGAGACGTTGGTGCGATGGCCGAGGAACAGCGCGCCATAGTTCGTCATCCGTTGCAGGAACCAGTCCGGGTCACGCGTCATCACCTGCACGTGTTCGGAACACAGCCGCTCCGCTTCCTGCAGCATTTCCTCGTCGGTGTCGCACAGGATGATCTCGCCGTAGTCGCGCCACGCGACGCTCGCGACGGGCGCCGTGTCGAGACGCGCGAGCACCGTTTCGATCGCAGCGGGCAGTTCGGCGGCAATCTTCTTGCTGGTGGTGATGCAATAGGCGGGCGAGGTCGGGCCGTGTTCGGCCTGGCCGAGCAGATCGACGGCGACCAGTTCCGCGTCGACGGTGTCGTCGCAGATCACCATCGTTTCGGTCGGGCCGGCAAACAGGTCGATGCCGACGCGGCCATACAACTGACGCTTCGCTTCAGCGACATATGCATTGCCCGGGCCGACGATCATGTCGACGGGCGCGATATGCTCGGTGCCGAGCGCCATCGCCGCGACGCCCTGAACTCCGCCCATCACGTAGATTTCGTCGGCGCCCGCGAGCGCCATTGCCGCGATGATCTCCGGCGACGGCTTGCCGTCGAACGGCGGCGCGCACGCAATCACGCGCTTCACGCCCGCGACTTTCGCGGTCAGCACGCTCATGTGAGCCGATGCGAGCAGCGGATACTTGCCGCCCGGAATGTAGCAACCGACCGAATTGACCGGGATGTTCCGGTGGCCGAGCACTACGCCCGGCAGCGTTTCGACTTCGACATCGCGCAGCGACATCAGCTGGATCTGCGCGAAGCGGCGGATCTGCGCCTGGGCGAACTTGATGTCTTCGATCGCCTGCGGGCTGAGCGCATCGATGCAGGCCTGGATCTCTTCAGCGGAGAGACGGAAAGTCGCCGGATTCCATTTGTCGAAGCGCTCCGAGTAGTCACGTACGGCGGGTTCGCCGCGTGCCTCGATATCGGCGATGATTTTTTCGACTGTCGCGCGGACCTGCGCGTTATTGTCGGCTTTCACCTGGGCGCTCTGGCCCGCCTTGATGTGTTCGATCATGTCGGTTGTCCAATGAGTCGGAAGAAGAATGAGGTAAAGGGAGGTTCGTGCGTCTAGCCTGGCTAGGCGTTCGCGATCACGCGTTCGTAGTGCAGCGCGCTCGGCGCCGTCGCAAAGAACGGCTGCAGTAGCGCGCGCCATTGCACGAAGCGCGGCGATTCGCGAAAGCCCTTCATGTGGTCGTCGACCGTGTTCCAGTGCACGAGCAGCCGGTATTCGGATGCATCTTCGATGCAGCGCTGCAACTCGTGGTCGAGATAGCCGGGCGTGGCGGCGAGCAGGGCTTGCGCCGTGGCATACGCGGCCTCGAAGCCCGCGTTGCCGCCGGGCACGATGCGAAAGTGCGCGAGTTCGAGGATCATTGGGCGCTCCAGTGCGGAAGCGCGAGCCCAGCCACAGGCGAACGGAAGCTCGCGAGCGCCGTGCCGCCGAGGCTGCCGAGATACACGGTGCGCAGATCGTCGCCGCCGAACGTGATGCTCGCCATCATCGGCGCAAGCGTGCCGCGGCAGGCGCCCATCAGTTCGGGCGTCGTGGTGCCTTGCTGGTAATGTTCCTCGTAGCGCGCAAGTGCCTCGGGGTTGCCGTCGTCGAGCAAGGTCAACACTTCGCCATCCGGCGTCAGCGCGATCAGCCTCTCCGTGAGGATCAGTGTGATCCACAGATTGCCGTCCGCGTCGAATGCGAAGCCGTCGGGGAAGCCGCCCAGGTCGTGCGGGCCATAAATCTCGCGGTCGCCGAGCGAGCCGTCTTCGGCCACGCGCAGCCGCGAAATGCGGCGCGCGTTCGTCTCGACCACGTACAGCCATTCCTCGTTCGCATCGAGGCGGATTTCGTTGGTGCCGACAAAGCCGTCCGCGACGATGCGGATGCCGTGTTCGTCGATCAGGCCGACGTATCCGTCCGCCGTTTTTTCGTTGATCGAACGCGTCCATGGCACCTGACGTGTTGTCACGGTGAACCAGATGCGGCCTTTCGAATCGGTCAGCACGAAGTTGGTCTTGCCGAGCGGCGCACCGTCGATGCTGTCGTACAGCGTGCGCGATGCGCCGTCGCGCGTCATCAGTTCGATCGCGTCGGTGCCGAAGTTCGCGATCACGATATTGCCGTCACGATCGAATGCAAGGCCGTTGGGGAGCGTGCCGCCGAGCACCAGTTGCTGCGCGTCGCCGGAAGCGGGCGCGTGGAGGTGCTCATGCTGCTGCGCGATCAGCGTCTGCGTGCCGTCGGGCGCGATGCGCATCACGCCGCCGCGCGCGTCGGCAGTCCACAGCGTGCCGTCACGCTCGGCGAGAATGCATTCGGGGCGCAGCAGGTCGTGGCCGACCATGCGAATTTCGTCGCGGTTTACCTGCCATCCGCGCAAGGGATTGAACGAAGTCGTCATCGGAAACGCGTTGCGAGTTGAATTGGGGAGAGCTGCATGCCGCGCGTCACGCAGCGGGCCTGTCGACGGCGAACGGTTCGAGCAGTTCGATCAGGTTGCCGCACACATCACGAACGAACGCGGTCGGATTACCGTCAACCACCAGTTCGAAGGCGATATCGGCGCCCTGTGCGCGCAACGCGGCAGTGGCGGCCGGCACATCGGGCACTTCGAAGCACATGTGCTTGTTGCCATGCGTGCGTAGATCGAGGTTCGGCACGCGGCGCTCGTCGGGTAGCGGCGCCGCGCCGGGAACTTCAAAGATCTCGATGCGGTAGTTGTCGCGGCGCACGAAGGCGATGCGGGCTGGAATCTTGTCAATGGTCAAGCACGACTCGACCTTGAATCCGAGCATGCGCTCATACCAGGCGACGGCGGCGTCGAGGTCGGGAACGCTGATGCCGAAGTGATGCGGGCGCAGTATGGGGAGCAACGGCGCGCCCGCCGGTTGCTCATCGGCCGCGGCTACAAGAGCCTGCGCGTCTTGCAGCGTGGCCGGTTCGAGTTGCGTCATCTCTGAAGTCTCCTGGAATCTCCGCCGTGCCTTGCGCGGCCGCGGCGGTTTCTATTTCTCACGGTCACACTTTAGAGCGGAGCTTCTGTCGAGACCATCAATTCCTAGTGGAAATACGCATTGATCGGATCGGATGGTTGCAGGACAGTGCCGATCCATGAGACTGGGACACTTCGACATGAATCTGCTCGTTGCGCTCGACGCGTTGCTCGACACGCGCAGCGTCACGCGAGCAAGCGAGCGCCTGCATATCGGCGCATCGGCCACGAGCAGTGCGCTTGGAAGGCTGCGCGAGCACTTTGGCGATGATCTGCTGATGCAGGTCGGGCGGCGCATGGAGCTGACGCCGCTCGCCAGAAGCCTTGCGCAACCGGTGCGGGAAATCCTGCTGAGCGTGCAGTCCACGGTGGTCACGCGCCTCGAGTTCGACCCCGCCCAGGCGCGCCGCAATTTCCTGATCCGCGCCTCGGACTATCTGACGACGGTGTTGCTGATCAACGTCGTGCAGCGCCTGCAGCGCGAAGCACCCGGTATCACGCTGCACATCGCGAACATGTCCGACGACGTTCCAGAGCGGCTCGACCGGGGCGAAGTCGATTTCGTCATTTACCCGAGCGCATCGGTCAATGCCTCGCACCCGTCGCAAGCGTTATTCGAGGACAGCTTCAGCTGTGTGGTCTGGTCGGGAAATGAACTGATTGGCGACACGCTGAGTCTCGAACAATATCTGCAGCTCGGCCACGTTGCCGCCACGTTTGGCGACAGCCGCAGCGTCAGCTTCGAAAGCGTATTCATCAACAAGCTGGGCCTCAAGCGTTCAATCGAGGTGACGACGACCAATTTCAACACGTTGCCGCAACTCGTGATCGGCACGATGCGGATCGCCACGGTCCATACGCGTCTTGCGCGCATCTACGCGCGTTACCTTCCTTTACGGCTACTGCCGCTCCCGATGGATATTCCGCCGCTCGTCGAAGTCATGCAGTGGCACGCCATCAACAACAGCGATCCCGCACACGCGTGGATGCGCAGCGTACTGCAGGAACAGGCACAGTCTCAGGACGCCAATACCATCCCGAACCTCGTGTAACGAATGTACGCGCGAGTAGTTCGTCGTTCGATGCAATCAAATCTACGTGTCGACGCAAACTGATTGCATCAAACGTTGGCTGCCGGAATGATTCGTCTCAGACAAACGAAGTCTGTCGTCGCCGGGCCGACAGCGCAATGCGCTGGCTAACCGGACTGACGACGAAATCCAATAACCGGAGACACTTTCCATGCAAGTCCCCCTCGATCGACGAGGCGTGGCGCCGGCGCGCAACGCGAATTTCTTTCACGCCTTCATCCTGCTGAGCACCGTTATCTGCGGCACGCTCGCGCCGACCGTCATCGGCCCCGTGCTGCCGGAAATACAGCGCTACTTCGCGAGCGTGCCCGGCATTGAAACGCTGGTGCCAGTCATCGTCACGATGCCGATGCTCGTGCTGGGCGTGCTGGCGGTCGTGATCGGTGCGATCAGCGACAGGATCGGGCGCAAGCGCGTGCTGGTCGGTGCACTGGTGCTGTATGCGCTGGCAGGAACCGCGCCGCTCTACCTCGATTCGATCTATACGATCCTCGCGAGCCGCGCGCTCGTCGGTCTGGCCGAAGCCGCGGTGATGACCGTCAGCACCTCGTTGATCGGCGACTACTTCAGCGGAGCCAGGCGTGACCGTTACGCCTCGCTGCAGACGACGTTCGCATCGGTCTCGGCGTTCACCTTCAATCTGCTCGGTGGCGTGCTCGGCGAACATGGCTGGCGCACACCTTTCGCCGCCTATGCTTTGCCATTGCTGCTGGCGCCGCTAGTGCAGTTCTGCCTTTGGAACCCCACCCGCGCACACGACGGGCAATCCGCAGGAAGCAGCGCGAGCGCCGACGAACCGGAATTCAATGGCTGGCTTCTCGCGCTTGTCTGTGTCATCTCCTTTGGCGTGGGCCTCGTATTCATGATCGTGCCGGTGCACCTGTCATTCATGCTGGTCGACCTGGGCACGCATGCACCGAACGAAATCGGTATGGCCTATGCGATGAACAGTCTAGGCGTCATCGTGGGCACGGCGATGTTCGGCTGGGTTCTCGTGAGGTTGGGCGTCCTGCAGCAACTGCTGATCGGCGCCACGCTGTGCGGTATCGGCTTCATCACGATGGGATCGGCGCATGACTATGCATCGCTGACGCTCGGCGCTGCCATCAACGGGGCGGGTTGCGGCGTGGTGCTGCCGGCCGTGATCAGTTGGGGATTGCGCTCGCTGCCGTTCTCCCGCCGTGGCATGGGCACCGGAGCCTTCACGGCGAGCCAGTTCATCGGCTACTTCTGCAGCCCGTTGCTCGTGATGCCGATGGTCGGCTCGTGGGGCTCGCGCTTCGCCGTGGTCGAAGGCTGGGGCTTCGCGTTGATCGCGATCGCCGCGGTGGGCTTCGTCGCATCGTTGCGCACGCGAAACCGTCTGACACTCAGCTGATCCGTTACGAGGCCCATCATGAAGTCTGTTTTCAAGCACGCACTGCCCATCCAGGAAGGCGATCGTCTACGCGGCAAGGTCGCCGTGGTAACCGGCATCGGCAGCGGGATCGGTCGAGCCTGTGCCCTGATGTTTGCGGCTCAGGGCGCCCGGGTGATCGGCTGCGATATCGATGCCGTTGCTGCCGAACAAACCGTCAGCGAGGCGCGCGAGCGCGGCTTTGCCCTTGATAGCCTGCATCCGTGCGACCTCACCGACCCCGCTGGAGCCGCTCGCCTTGTCGAATACGCGGTAGCGCGGCATGGCGGCTTCGACATCCTCGTCAACGCGGCGGCGTTCGGGGCGTTCGCCTGGCTGCAGGACATGGACTATGAGAGCCAGTGGCGCCGCACGCTCACGGGCGAACTCGACATTGTCTTCCTGCTCTGCAAGGCCGCGTGGCCCGTGCTGATCGGGCGCGGCGGCGGTTCGGTGATCAACTTCGCCTCGGCCAACGCAGCGGTCGCCCTCGAAGGGTCGCCGGCGGTCGCGCACTGCGCCGGTAAGGGCGGCGTGCTCGCGATGACGCGCCAGTTGGCGATGGAAGGCGGTCCACACGGCATTCGGGTCAACAGCATATCGCCCGCGCTGGTCGAAACGGCGGCGACGCGTGCGCATATGCAGGCGCAACCTGAATTCCTTGAACGCGCGCTCGGCAAGATGATGGTCAAGCGCGTCGGCCAGCCCGAGGACGTCGCCTGGTGTGCGCTCTTTCTCGCTTCCGATGAGGCGAGCTGGGTCAGCGCTGCCGACTTCCCGATAGACGGCGGCGCGACGGCCTGGTAGGGCGTCGCGCTCCGGCAATTCCCACTTCATGTATATGGCTACGCCTCGAAAGAGGCGTAGCAGCAAAGTAGCAAGTCTCCAGATCCCGGCCTAACCGCTTCGCGCGCTACCTGGCCGTGACGCCAACATTGGCAGCACAATCGTCGCCAGTTGCGTAACGAGCCGCGTCAAAGCACAGCCAGAGCGCGCACTCCGCGACATCGGCCTGCTCCCCAGCACGTTTCCGCATGTTCTTTTCGAGGACGTTCGCTTCGAGCGCCGGATCGCGCGCGAGATGAGCCTGCATTGCCGCGTCATTGGCCGAAGCGAAATTGACGATCGAAGCCACGCCGCTTTTCTAGAGAAGCGGCCACGCCGCGCGGCACATCAGAAACACGATATCGAGCTCGCTCGTCAACGTGCGTTGCGGTGCTCGCAAAAAGAAAAGGCGGCGCGCATGCACGATGCGGCCGCCATCAACTCCATCTGACCAGGAAGTCCGGTTAGAAGTTGTGGGTGATCCCGATGGAGCCACCGGTCGTTGTCCCTGTCGGGGCGAACATGGTGGTGCCCCCCAGACCCATCGACAGACCGATATCCTGCGTACCCTTGTTGTTCACCGCGCCGAACTGGGCATAAAGCGAGGTGCGTTTCGAGAGGAAGTAAACCGCGCCTATCGACCCCAACAAGGTATGGCTGCCAGATTCATTGCGGTTGTTGGCATGATAGACACCGGCGCTCACGTCGAGGGCCGGCGTGATCATGTAATCGAGACCACCGAGGTACACATCCTCATTAGCGCCGGCTGCAACCTTGAGCTTCATGTACGAGGCCTTCGCGGTCAACGAACCGAACGTGTACGTCGCGCCGATCAACTTGCCAGTGAGGGCCTCGGTGGTCGGCGGCGTTGTTGACACCGTGCCGCCCGCGTTCCCGTTGAAATAAGCGGCATTGATGCCGAGCCCCTGCCAGTGGTAGCTCAAATTGGCGGAATATTGACGGCCGGACTGGAAGTTCCCCGCAACGCCGCCAAAGCTGAACAACGCGCTACCTTGAAGGCCCCCCAGCACCGGGCTTGTGTACTGTATGGAATTCGGGGTGAAAATACCCGTCGCGCCCGAAGTGGTCGCGAGGAAGACCATCGAACTACCGAAGTTGGACAGGTTGCGCGGGTCCTGAAAAACCATCGACATGAAGAACGGAGATTGCTGCAGGCCAGCGTGGACCTCGCCAAAGCCGCCTTTCAGCCCAACCCATGCGTCGCGGCCAAATAAGTTGCCGTTGGAGTTGTTAAAGCCGCCAGTATTGGCGGAGAAACCGCTTTCGAGCTTGAACACCGCCGAGAGTCCACCGCCAAGGTCCTCGGTTCCAGTGAAGCCGAATATTGACGGCATGTTGCCGCTGTCATTAAAGGCGATCAGCTTGCCACTGTTCGCAGTGGTTTTGCTCATGTAAATCAAACCCGCGTCATAAATGCCATACAGCGAGACACTACTTTGCGCGTGAGCTGCACCGGCAAAAAACATAGCGGAAGCCATCGCGATTGCGGACCTGCCAATATGCACCTTCTTCATCAAAGTCTCCTTACCTGATAAATATATTTATTCGTACTTCCTTACTGCTTATTTCCCCCGTCAGACTTTCAATGCCGCTGCGAGAAGACCCACGCTACGTCGGACCATTGGGGAAGCGGGGGCGAACGCCGTTACGCTCAATCGAGTCGAAGGCCGATTGCAGAAGCGATTGGCCATGATGTGTTGAGCGGGATCAATTTGCGAAACTAGCTATTTCCTGCTCTTTAGCTGCAACTCAAATCGAATTGGCATTTCGGCGTTGGCCCGATTCGGAATGTACAGATCTTGAATGCTCGCGACAATTGATTCCGAATGAACGCATGAATTGATCGCGTCGGAAGGTGCATTGCCCGCGACCGTAACCGGCGATATCCACTTCTCGTCTGGGCAACACGAAAGCGAGCGTCCACGTGTATCGTATGGGCGCACGGGACGACGTCGTTACGACCCATCAGAGATGACCGTCCCCCCATCAACAACGATGGTCTGACCGGAAACGAAGGCACCACCGTCGCAGGCAAGAAAGAGCGCCGTCGCCGCGATCTCGTCCGGCTCGCCAACCCGACGCAGAGGCGTCAGCGACAGCCTGCGTTGCATGAACTGCGGATCATCCATCATTGTGCGGGAGAGCGGCGTGCGGATCAGGCCCGGTGCGATCGCATTGGCTCGTATGTTCCGCGGTCCCCATTCGACGGCCAGGTTACGCGCGAGCTGCGCGAGCGAGGCCTTCGTCAGGCCGTAAAGACCGATGGCCTTGTTCCCGCGCAGCGCCGCAATCGAAGCCATGAGAGTGATCGACCCGCCGCCCTTTTGCGCCATTGCAGGTGCAAGCACCGAGGTGATCCTGTGCGCGCTGCAGAGGTTGACCGCCATCACCTGATTCCAGTCGGATTCACTCACGTCGGCGAGCGAACCGGCGGGACCTTGCATGCCTGCATTCAGGACAAGTCCATCCGGAATAACGCCTTCGCTCACGAGATCGAGCATGCATTGCCTCACGCCATCGAGATCGGCAAGATCGAACGGCAGCGCGCGATGGCCGGCCTCCGTGGTTCCGAGATTGGCGAGCGCCGTTTGCGCGGCGGTTTCGTTGTAGTCCGAGACGATGAGGCGTGCACCGGCCGATGCGAACAGCGCGGCGACTGCGCTGCCCAGCCCGCCGGCAGCACCGGTGACAAGGATCGTCTTGTTCTCGAGGCTGAACAGCCTGCGGTAGTCGGTCATCAGCGCGGCTCCAGCTGTTCCCTGATTTCAGGCGCGAAAACCCCGTCGATCAGGATGAACAGCATTCTTGCCATCTTGTCCGAGCGGTTGGCCCAGGCGTGGTTGGTGCCGCGCTGGATGACGACCGAGCCAGGTGTGAGTGTGACCTCTTCACGATCGAGGATCAGCACGAGCTCCCCTTCGATCAGAATTCCGTAATCGACTGACTCCGTGCGGTGCATCAGCGGATGCGGCGAATCCGCCTCAACCGTCGATGCTTCCACGCTGCCGATCTCGCTGAAGGCGGATTTCATCTGTGCCGCACCGTGCTTCAGGAACTCTTCGGTGTCGGGTGGGATATCGACGAAGCGAATTCGGGTGCCGTCCTTCGGCGGTGGCAGCATCAGCGGACCGGTTAGCGGATCGGCGCTGTTATCAATCGGTGCCGGGGTCGCCAGCGTCGCCCATACTTCATGAAACGCCGTGCCGGGAATTGCGGCCAGCATACGCGGCAAAATTCCACGGTCGGAAACGACGATCGCCTTGCCCTCGATATCGTGGCCGGTGACGATGCGGCGTACGGTCGGCAGAGCCTGTTGCATCGAATGAACTCCTTTGTGATGCGCATCGAGCGGGGCTGAGACGCCGATGGAGAAGGCCCGTCCGCTGCTTTCCGAAACTAGTGCGGTATGCCCATTTCGATCACCTCGCCAGTCAGCTTCGTGTTCCTGAAACTGTTGTAGGCGACAGTAATGGAGGTGAAGCGCCCCCCTTCGATTTCGTACAGAATCAGGCCACGATAGTCGAAGCGTTCCCCTTTCTCGACGAGGCCGAACAGCGTGTCGGCCTTGTCCAGCGCGGTGAACTGTGTCCACATGCTGATCGCCAGCGTATCGGCGTTGCTAATGAAACGCAGGACGTTCAGCTTCTCCTCGAAAAATGGCCATATCTTGTCTTCGTAGTGCTCGCGCATTCCGGCCGAGCCGGTGAAGGTCAACGCGCCGTTGACCATCTTCATGTCCGGCGCGATGAACTCGTCGAAGGCCGATGAATCGCGCGCGTTGAAGCGGCGGATATATTCGTCAAAGCGTGAACGTTCCATGACTGATTTCGACCTCACATCGCCCGGCGGATTGCGAGCCAGTTCATCCCGAGCTTGTCGCGCAGGAGCGGCCACAAGCCGGCTGGGCTGTAGAGCATGGTCGCCACCGCGACTGCGCCCATGGCAACCAGGTACCATGTGCCGGACAGTGGCAGGACAACGGTGAGCAACTGCCTTAGCACGAAGTAGATCAGCGTGCCCAGGATCGGCCCTTCGAGCGTGCCGATCCCTCCAACCACGACCACGAACGTCATGATTGCGGTCCAATCCGCGGAAAGCGCGTTGCCCGGCTGGACAGTCAGTCCGCTCAGACAGCTCAGCGCCCCCGCCGCGGCGCAGCCGGCGGCCGACAGCACATAGGCGAGAAAGCGGTTGCGCCATACATCGACGCCAATGGTGCGAGCTGCCAACTCATTGTCGCGGACGCACATGAAAGCGAGGCCGGGCTTTGAGCGCAAAAGCCACAGGAAGCCCAGCACGGTCAGCAACACCATTGCGCCGCCGATGAGGAACATCTGCGATTCAAAGCGAGTGAAATCGATTCCCGAGATGTCGGACAGCGAAACCCCGCTGATGCCGCCCAACGCGTCCGTTTTCTGGACCGAAATCGTCACCACCTCAGCGACCACCCAGCTAGCGATTGCGAAATACGCGTCGCGCAGCCGAAACAGCGCGGGCGCGATGATGGCCGCGGCGCAGGCCCCGAAAACGAAGGCTACAGGGATACCCGCGTAGGGGGACATCCCGGCTGAGTTCGCAAACATGAAAAGAACGTACCCGCCGGCGCCGAAGTACATCTGATGACCGAGCGATACGAGACCCGCATATCCGGCAAGAAAATTCCACATCGATGAGATGACGATAATGATGAACATCTCGTTGACGAGGTGCAGGGCTCCGTCGCCAAGAACCAAAGGTGCGATGGCGAGGAACGCAGCAAACAGCACAAAAGGAATCGATCTGAGGACTAGCTTGTTCACGATTTTGCTCCCAGCAGTCCATTCGGGCGAACGAGCAGGAAAACGAGAAAGAGAAGATGGGCGTAGAGCAGCCCTGAATTGGCATCGAACTGAAAACTCATCAGTTGCACCACCCCGAGGAGGATGCCGGCGAGGAGCGCCCCCCAGATCGAACCCAGGCCGCCCAGCACGACGACTTCGAACGCGATCAGGATGCGGTCGACGCCCGAGGCCGCCGAAAAGGAAGTCCGCATGGCCAGCAGGACGCCTGCAACGGATGCCATGACGAACGAAATGCCCATGACGAGGCCGTAGATTCTGGTCGGATTCACGCCCATCAATCTCACGATGTCGGGATTGTCGGCCGTGGCCCGGACCATTCGGCCAAAGGCGGTGCGAACGAGCACATACTGCAGGGCACTAAAGAGCAGGATCGAGATCGCCAGCGTGATGAGCGGCAACAGTCCGATATGGATACCGGCCACGGAGAAGGAATCCTGCGCCAGGGGCCCGGTCCTGAGTGCCATCGGATTCGAGCCGAATCCGGCCAGCATGAGATTGCGGATCACGATCGACACACCGAACGTGATCAGCATCGGCGGCAGCATGTCGCCGCCTCGAACGACCTTGTTCAACAGGGTCGTCTGGAACAGGTAGCCAACAGCGAACGCGATCACCGCCACCGGCACGATAGCGATGAGTGGGTCCATCCCTGGAGCGAGGGACGTGACCAGCAAGGCAACGAAGGCCGCGCCGACGATGAATTCTCCATGCGCGACGTTGATGACACGCATCACGCCAAAAACGACGGCCAGCCCCAGGCCAAGAATGCCGTATAAACCACCCAGCAATAGACCGTTGATAAGAGTTTCTACATAACTCATCCGGTTACACCCCAAAATATGCGGACGTCAGGCGGTCCATGTCAGCCGCCGCGGCATCGAATTCCAGCGTCACTTGTCCTTTCAGGAGGCAGATCAGGCGGTCCGACACGGTGAGGGCGCGCTTGATGTCCTGCTCCACAACGATCACCGCCGTGCCCTCGGCTCGAATAACGCCGAAGGATTCGTAGATTTGTCCGACGATGACCGGTGCCAGGCCAAGGGAAATTTCGTCACAAAGCAGTACGCGCGGATTGGAGAGCAGCGCACGGCCAATCGCCACCATCTGCTGCTGGCCTCCCGAGAGCGTGGTGGCCATCTGCCTGGCGCGCTCGCGCAGAACGGGAAAGAGCTCGTAGACACGCTCGAGCGTCCAGGTCCCGCTTCGTCCTGTGAGCGTGCCCATCAGAAGATTCTCTTCTACGGTGAGCGAGGCAAACAGCATTCGCCCTTCCGGAACCATGGCAATGCCGGAACGCGCGATCATTTCCGCGGGCGTTGCAGTAATGTCGTTGCCCTCGTAGCGAATCCTGCCCTTCAGCTTTCGGTTCAGCCCGGTGAGCGCGCGCAGGATGGTCGATTTGCCCGCACCATTCGCCCCGACCAGCGCCAGGCATTCACCCTCGCCCAGCGTGAAGGAAACGCCGAATAGCGCCTGCATGTCGCCGTAGAACGCCTCGAGCGCGTCCACTTCAATGATGTTCGTCAACACCCAGCCCCATATAGATTTTCTTGACGACAGTGCTGTTCATGACTTCGTCGGGATTGCCATCGAGCAGTTTTCGACCGAAGTCAAGCACCGCGATGCGGTTGGCGACGGCCTTCAGCGCGTGTGCGATGTGTTCGATCCAGATAATGGCGTGGTCACTCTTGAGCCCGGCGATCGTCTCGACCAGGCGCATGACCTCGCGCTCCGTGAGTCCTGCGCCGATTTCGTCCAGCATCAGCAGCTTGACGTCGAGGGCCAGCGCTTTGGCGAGTTCGAGCCGCTTGCGATTCAGAAGCGTGAGCGATCCGGCAAGGGCGTTGCCGATCGGTGCGAGGTCGGTCCTTTCCAGCACTTCACGGCTTTTCGCTCGAGCTTTCGCTGCGGACATTTGCCCGCCGAAACTGGCCGCGGCGAAAACATTCTCGTACACCGTCAAACCCGGAAACGGCTTCGGAATCTGGAAAGCCAGCCCGATGCCGAGACGGGCCCGCTTGCTGGTTGGAACATGGGTGATGTCGTCTCCGTTCAGTCGGATGTTGCCGCTGTCCGGTTTGAGGATGCCGGAGATCATTCCGAACAGCGAACTCTTGCCGGCCCCGTTCGGGCCGATCACGCCTACGCATTCACCCACATTGATTTCTAGATTGATGTCATCCGCAACAACGATCTGACCAAACCGCTTGCTCAGTTTTGTGACCTCTAGAAGCGCCAAGACGACCCCTTCAATCCACAGCAGGTTGACAAAATGCGGGCGCCAGCCGAAGCGGACGCCGCTTTACTCACAGCAGTGCCACTTCTCATGCGAACGCAAGCGGCTCCAGTTTTCCACTGAGTGGAACGGCCGGGTTGCTGGAATTACCGACCACCTTGAGATCGAACTTGAACTTTCCGGCGACCCCCTGTTGCCACTGGCCAGCCACGATGTGGGTCACACCGATGTTCTTGAGCGGCGAATGCCCGAAATCGACCTTGCCCACGACCGTGTCCAGCGTCATTCGGGCGATGGCGTCTCGAACGGCCGTGGCGTTTTTCGGGTTGCCCGACGCCTTCAGGGCGGCGATGCCGACTTCCAGAAGGGCATGGTCGTAACCGAGCGGTTGGGTCCACTGATTCCCGGTCGCTGCCGTGTAGGCGTCGGCAATCTGCTGCGCGGACTGGCCGGTCAGAGACGACTTGAATGGGAAAGCCGGCGTCCACCAGACCTCGGTCGACATTCCATTGCCATGGGGGCCGAGATTGTTGACCGACGACGGGAAGAGCAGGCCGGCGGCAATGGTGCAGATCTTCGGTTTGAAGCCGGCTTGCATGGCCTGGTTCCAGAAGGTCACCAGATGGTTTTCGAAAGCGTGGCCCGCGACAATTTCGACACCCGCCGCCTTGAATTTGGCGATCTGGGTCGAGAAATCGTCGGTATTCGGCTGAAAGAGTCCGGTGTCGATAACCTCATAGCCCGCTGCCTTGAAGGCAGGCGGAAAGCCATGCTGCGCGTCGCTCATTGCACGGCCGCCGTCATTGTCCGCGTACAACGTGCCGACCTTCTTGTTGGTCGGCAGGGTGTCCCAAAGTGATGCGTAGGTCTTGCCCAACTCGTCGGCGCCCCAGAAGAAATGGAACGTGAAGGGAAAGCCTTTTTGCGGATCGTAGTGGCGCTGCGCCACATATCCCTGCCAGGGACCTCCGCAGGAAACCTGCGGAATCCCGCGCGCGTCGGCAAGGTTGGCGATTGCCGTGGCGCCATCGGCATCGGACACGAGAATGATGTCCGGCTTATCGTTCAGAATCAGCTCGTTGCCCACCTGCAGCGAGCGCGACGGACTGGACTGGTTGTCCTTGACGATGATCTCGACAGCATATTTTTTGCCAGCGATTTCGATGCCATCCTTCAGATACTTGCGAACGAAATCAATCGAGAAATTGGTCGAGGCGCCGAAGGACGCACGGATACCCGAAAGCGGGACGACAAAGCCGATCTTGATGGTCTGGTTTTGAGAGCTGGCAACGCTGAAGCCTGGAAGCGCTGTTGCGGACACAGCGGCTGTCAGTTGTACCGCTGTTTTCAGGAAGTCGCGCCGGCTCAGATCAGTTTGATCGGTCGGCACATCTAATGTCTTCTCCATGATTTCCTCTGACTTGTTTTTAGTGAAATCCAAATACGCTGAACCCCGTTCTTTCCCGGTGAACCAGAGGGCCAGGCAGGATGCTGAGTGTCACCGCAATAACGGCAGACTGCCGCTCCGACAGGGCATGCATCAGGTTGTCTCCAATGTCCGATACGGCTATCGCGTGACCATTGCCGGCATCCCTGGTCCGGTCACGCGGCGCACCTTTACCAGGTCGCCGAATGATTCCGCTCAATCGGTTTCGACACAATCAGATTGTGTCGACAGGAGCATTCGATTCCATCGAATTCAGTTGGTCACGGTCAACGCTTTTTTCGTTTTCTGAAGTCGCTCCTTGCGAGCGAGTTTTCGCGAGACACGGCTGTCCAGTTTATTTATTTCGAGTGCCGAAGCCGTTGATATCGTGGAAGGGAACACGGCCGAGCGCTATATGGCGAGCACTCTATGGGCCGCAAGAAGCGAAAATTCGCTCTTTTCTTGATGTCAAATAAGCCGGACCAAACCTTCCCAAATCTCACCGCTCGCAGACGCACTGGTTGCGATGAGCCCGCAAGAGGAGGGCACGTCAGGGAGCCCCGGCGCGAAGCGTGATCCGCGCACCGGGGACGACAAATAAGACGTCAAGGATCGGCGTTTTACTGCGACGGCGATTGCGGCTGCGATTGCGGCTGCGCGGCGGCGGCGGCGGCGCGGCGCATCGCCACGATGGCGCCTGCGCGCTGCGCGTTTTGCGGATAGTTGATCCAGTCGAGGGGGTGATAGCCAGCCTGAAGCCATTCGACCAGATCGGCGCGGACTTGAGCGCGTGTCAGCGGAACCGATGCGTCGGAGGGTTGGGCGAGCGCCGTAGCCGGGACCAGTGAGCCCGCTGCCACCAGCGTGGCGAGCGCGATACGAGAGAACGTAGTCATGGCTGTTCCTTTTGTATCAGGGATTACCCGCTAAAAGTGTAGGCGCAATTTTGATAAATGAAAGCTTCGAACTGGAAAAAGTGTTTATCGTAGAGCGATTTTCTCCGACCATTCTGCCGAGACCTTCGTCCTCCGGTTACGAATCGGTCTGCGCGTCCTCATATTGCTAGGTCCGCTTCAATCTGCCCTGAACGAGTGGCCGCTTACGAGCGGTGCCAATCTCAATGGCGACACCGAACTACAATAAATCAACCGGTCTGAACCAACTCGATCCGAACTTGGGTCGCACAGGAGGGACTATGCGGTCGGGACCGAAGTCCGGCGTGCGTCTGAGACGTTATGCAATCACGGCGGCGGCCGTCGTCGCAGGTCTGATTGTCGTCGGACGCATTACCGGCATCCTGGTCGACTGGCTGTGGTTCTCTTCGATCGGCTATGGCGGCGTTTTCTGGACCATCCTTGCCGCGAGAGTGCTGCTGTTTGCCACGGTGTTCGCAGTCTCGGCGAGCGCGATATGGCTGTCCGGGATTTTGGCGCATCGTTACGCGAGACGCGTCGATGTCTTGCGAGCGGAAGCCGCCGGTCCATCGGATGCGTTGGAAGTTGCCGTTGACCTGTCCGAACTGATCGCGCCGCGCGTTCCCTGGCGCTCCAGTATTGCCGCCGCCGCGATCGTCTTGGGGTTGGTGATCGCCACTAGCGAAGTCACGAGCTGGGACATCGCGCTTCGCTTCATTTATCAGGTGCCTGTTGGCGAGCGCGATCCGATCTTTGAGAGGGATATCGGCTTTTATCTCTTCTCGCTCCCCGCGTATGTCGCACTCAAGAACTGGCTGCTGCAGCTGATCTTCTGGAGTGCGATCGTGGCGGGTGCTGTCTACGGGGTGCGTGGTGACATCGCGCTGGAGCGGCCACCACGGACACTCTCATCCGCCGCCATCACTCATGGTTCGGCACTGCTGGGTTTGTTCTTTGCGGTGAAGGCCTGGTCGTGGTGGCTCGACCGCTTTCTGCTGCTCTATGGCGACAACGGCGTCGTGGTCGGCGCCAGCTATACCGATGTCCACGTCGAATTGCCGGTCCTGTGGATGCTTGTCGGTCTTGCCACGGTTTCATCCGTCGCCCTTTGGATCAACATGCGCCGGCGGAGCTATCTGCAGCCTGTCGTTCTCGCGCTGCTCGTATTTGGCAGTTCATTTCTGTTCGCGGTGATCTATCCAGCGCTGTTTCAGCGCTTCTATGTCAAACCGAGCGAGCTGGAACTGGAAACACCCTATATCGAGCACACGATCGCGCTAACGCGACAGGCTTACGGCCTCGCAAAGATCGAAGTCAAACCGTTTGCGGCCGAGCAGGGACTGACGCTCGACTCGCTGCAGGCCAATCGGGCGACCATCGACAACATCCGGCTATGGGATGTGCCACCGCTGATGGATACCTACGCACAGCTGCAAGAGATCAGGACTTACTACAAATTTCTTTCGGTGGACATCGACCGCTATCGGCTTGACGCCGGATACAGGCAGGTGATGCTGTCGGCGCGTGAACTGGAACCGGCAATGCTTCCGGCCAATGCCCAAACCTGGGTGAATCTGCACCTGATCTTTACTCACGGCATCGGCGCCGTGATGTCGCCAGTCACAGAGAAATCCGCCGAAGGCTTACCCTTTTTCTATCTGCACGATATTCCCCCCGTCTCCAACGGCGGCCCGGCCATTCGCGAACCACGTCTCTATTTCAGTGAGGGCCGGCAGGACTATGTCATCGTGAACGGCAATGTCGCTGAATTCGACTTTCCCCAAAGACCGGCCAATGCCTACACGACGTATAGCGGACGCGACGGCGTCACGATCGGCAGTGTGGGGCGCCGCAGTCTCTTCGCCTGGCAGCTCGACGATCCGAACATCCTGTTGAGCGGCTATATCACAGACCGGAGCCGGATCCTGCTTCACCGCAACATTCAGGACCGCGTGCGTACCGTCGCGCCGTTCCTGAGTCTCGACCGTGACCCCTATGTCGTCGCAAGCAATGGGCGCCTGTTCTGGATCCAGGACGCTTACACCGTTAGCCAGTGGTTTCCTTACTCCCGGCCCGGTTTCGGCGACGGCGCCAATTACATCCGAAACGCGGTCAAGGTCGTGGTCGATGCATACAACGGCACGGTCGATTTCTACGTCAGTGATCCCGCCGATCCGCTCCTGCGCACCTACGAGCGCATCTTCCCGGGTATGTTCAAGCCTTTGGACGTGATGCCAGCGGAACTGCGGCAGCATATCCGCTACCCCGAAGACCTGTTCCTGATCCAGGCGCAGCTGTACCGCGCCTATCATATGGATGCGCCGGAGGTCTTCTACAACCGCGAAGATCTGTGGCAGTTTCCGCGGGAGCTGGTCGGCATGGATGACGGGGGTGCCGCCAGCACGATGCCGCCGTACTACACGATCATGCGACTCCCCGGTGACGCACGCGCCGAGTTCATCCTCATGCTGCCGATGGTGCCGAGCCAGCGGGAGAACATGATTGCCTGGCTGGCGGCGCGTTGCGATCCGCCCGGGTACGGCAAGCTCATCGTGTATACCTTTCCCAAGGACAAGCTGGTCTATGGGCCGTTTCAGATCGAAGCACGCATTCAGCAGAATACCGAGATCTCGCAGCAGATCTCGCTGTGGAACCAGATGGGCTCACGCGTCATTCGCGGTCATCTCGTGGTCGTGCCGATCGAGAACTCGATCCTCTACGTTTCTCCGCTCTATTTGCGCGCGGCGTCCGGTCAGTTGCCGGAGTTGAAGCGGGTGATTGCCGCCTATGGTGACCGTGTGGTGATGGAGGAGACCCTGGCTGAAGCCCTGGCGGCGCTTTTCAAGGAGACCGCGCAAGCGGCATCGCCACCCCGAGGCACAGTGGATACTCGCGCGAAAGAGGCACTTGCCCACTATGACCGCGCCATCGAGCGACTAAAGGCGGGAGACTGGAGCGGCTTTGGCGCGGAACTGAATGCCCTGCGGCCGTTGCTCGAGGCACTCGGTGCTGGCCGTTCCGAGCGCCAGCCGGGCAATTGATATCGGCTGAAACTGGACCTACACCATGGAGGCAAACATGTTAGAGATCGAGAAGGAAAAGGTTGTTGAAGTCCTCAACCGGATTCTGGAGTCGGAGCTGGCTGGGGTCATTCGTTATACTCATTACTCATTCCTGGTATTCGGGTTTGGCCGTATCCCCATTGTGGCGTGGCTGCGGCAACAGGCCGATGAATCACTCGTGCACGCTCAGCAAGCCGGCGAATGGATCACCACCCTGGGCGCCTACCCGTCTCTGGGGATCGGACCGCTTCTCGACTCGCATATCTTCGACATTGCCTCCATCCTGCGTGAATCGCTCGAAGCCGAGAAAGTCGCGCTTCACCTGTATCGGGACCTCCTCTCGCTGACCGAAGATCGTTCAGTCGCGCTGGAAGAATACGCGCGCCAGATGATCCACGTCGAAGAACTGCACGCCGGCGAGGTCGACAAGATGATGCGTCGCCCCGGAGCGATTGCGACGCCGCCTGATCGCGGCACGGCGCCGGCCTGAATTCGAGGGAGAATCGATGATGCGTGGATCAATGCGGCTCGCCGAGGCAAGCGTCGGCAACATCGACGATCGGCTCGTTGTCGGTGTGAGCTTGAGGAAACCGGTCAACGCACTTGATCTGGGCGTAGGTCCACCACGTTCCCGGTGGATCGTGACCCAGCCACATCAAAGTGGCTGCGACCTTGGTTCGCAATCCCCATTGCCGCCAGTCGGCACCAGTTGGCGAGAAGATTCCGTGAGTGTCCTTGTACAGGTTGCGGTCCAACCCGTACTGCCTTAGATAGGGCGGATTGATGCGCTCCTCGGACGTAGCCGGCTCGCCACGCGCGATGTCCGCCTGCGCTCTTGCCGCGTCCCGGCGGAAATCGCTCACCGCATTGCCGATCACCGTCAGGTCGAACAGCAATACCCCGCCAACTGCCGCGCCGGTCACAATCGTGCAGAGCAGGAGCGTCCAAAGTACCCGCCTTCTGGTCGTCGGTGTTTTCATGACTCGCGACCTCCTCCCGGCATCGGATTCGCCGCCAGGAAGAGCCAAGCCGGTTCGCAGCCCAGTACGGGCGCTTCAGGCCCTTTGTAGAATGTCTATCGCCGTTTCGGCATCGCCCAACGAGTCGACCGCGAGATAAGCAATGAACTGCGTGCCAAGTACAGCGGCCGAGACGCCGCGCAGGTTGATCCCCCCATCGGCCAGCATCTGGGTCAATTGCGCGATGATGCCCAGTTGGTCCAGACCCATTACACGGATGGAGTGAAGGCTCGGGGTGACGCTGAAGCCCACCTGGGTGGCGGCACGGATCGCAGCGTCTCCCTGTAGCGGAGCGACGAACACGACCCCCTTTCCCGATGCCTCTGGCGTGCGGCGTGCGACGATGAACTGCAGGTCGACACCCGCATCCCGCAAGACGCTTAATACCTTCGCAAGGCCGCCCGGTTTGTCGTCGATGGTAGCGGCCCAAACATCGACTTGTTCCACGCTCAGTTCCATGACAGTCCCTCCTGTCTCGGACGTCATTAGAAAAATCTACTTCACGAATGGCATGCGGGCAAGGTCTGTCGGACTACGCGCCGGCCGGCAATCCGTGGCTACCCATTTGGGTGGTGTGCGCCCGCCATGCTTCTGTCATCGTGAACGCGTCGTCATCAATTTGGCAGGGGAACTGAAATGGAAACCACATCCTCAAGCGGAAATCCATTGATGGATCTCTCGGACAGTCTGGCAGACATTGTCGGGCGAGTAGGGCGGAGCGTCGTGGCAGTCCACGGCCGACATCGGATGCCGTCGAGTGGGGTAATCTGGCGACATGGCGTGGTCGTGACGGCTGCACACGCGATCAGGCGTGAGGAAGGTATCGAAGTCACATTGTCCGACGGCCGTACGGTCGCCGCGGTCCTCGCGGGCCTGGATTCGGGCACCGATGTCGGTGTGTTGAAACTGGACGGCGTGGATCTGGACCCAGTCGAGTCTGGCGACGCCCGCTCACTGAAGCCGGGTCATCTTGCGCTCGCCGTCGCGCGTGCGGACGAGCTCGGCACCGGCGCTGATTTTGGCGTGATCGGCAGCACAGGTGGTCCCTGGCGCACGTGGAGAGGTGGACAGATCGATGCGTTCGTGCGGCTGGACGGCGGTCTGCGCCCAGGTTTCTCCGGGGCGGCCATCGCGGATATGCGCGGGCAGGTCATGGGCATCTGCACGTCGGCACTGATGCGCGGCGCCGGCATGGTGATCCCCGGGATGACCATCGAGCGCGTCACCGATGAGCTGCTGGCCAAAGGGCGCGTCTCAAGGGGCTACCTTGGTATCGGCACGCAGCAGGTTAGCTTGCTGGACGCCTGGGTCAATAAACTGAACCTGTCGTTCAGCAGTGGATTGCTGATCAATTCGCTTGCGCGGGGCGGCCCCGCGGAGCAGGCGGGCGTGCTGATAGGCGATGTGCTGATCGAACTGGACGGCAAGCCTTGCCGCGACATCGGCGACGTGAGTGCCGCGCTGGGCTCCGCAAGCATTGGGCAGCAGTTGCAAATCGCCTTGATCCGAGGTGGCGAGCGCCACACGTGTTCGGTAACAGTGGGCGAACGGCCCCAACGGAATTCGTGCAGATAAAGTCCGGGAAGCGACGACATGTCGGATGGACAGACGGTACCGATGGCGCCTGTACGAGTCGTGGTGATAGCGGCATCGTGGCAAGAGCGCGCAAGCCTGCAAGCGCTTGTCGAGGCGAACCCGGCACTTGAGTTCCTCGGTAGCGCAGCCGACGCCGAAAAGCTCGTCGATTGCCTCGCCGGATCGGTGCCGGATGTGGTTGTCACCGACATCGCGCCGGAGGCGGGCGACGCGCTCAAGACGCTATTCGAACTCTCGCACGCGTCACCGTCGCTGGTCCTGTTGAGCGACGACCCGGACAACGACTGGATCCTCGACGCGTTGCCCGCCGATGCGGCGGCTATCCTCCCGCGCAACGCGATGCCAGCCGAAATCGTCGCGTCCATCGAAGCAGTCGCAGCAGGCCTTTGCGTGCTGACGCCCGACATCCTCGCAAGGCTGCTGGCCGGAACAAGACAGCCGCGCCAGAAGGCATCCGGCGAACCGTTCGAAGCCTTGACGTCACGAGAGATTGAAGTGCTGGCGATGCTCGCCGACGGACTCGGCAACAAGGAGATCGCGCGGCACCTCGACATCTCGGACAACACGGTGAAATTCCACCTCTCCGCCATCTTCGGCAAACTCGGCGCGACCAACCGCACCGAAGCGGTGATGCTCGGCATGCGGCACGGCTTCATCATGGTGTAGACAAACTACGAAATTGACGCGACGTGGGCCGCTTTCAATTCTCCGCGCTTGCACCGGTCAACGCGCGAACACGGCTTTCATCGGCGGCGAGGTCGCTTGAACGGCCAGCATAGACGACGCCGCCATCGTCGAGCACGTAAGCATGATCGGCAATCTCAAGTCCGATGCGCGCGTTCTGCTCGACCAGCAGCACCGAAATCCCTTCGTCGCGCATCTGCGACACGACGCGAAACACCTCGCGCACGATCAGAGGCGCGAGACCCTGAGAGGGTTCATCGAGAATCAGCAGCCGGGGATTGAGCAGCAGCGCGCGGGCGATCGACAGCATCTCCTGTTCGCCACCGGAAAGCTGACGTCCGCGGCTTTCCTTGCGTTCGGCAAGCCGTGGAAACAGCTCGTAAATTCGCGCAATCGTCCAGGGTCCGCTGCGAGCAAGCGGCACACGCAGATTTTCTTCGACACTGAGATTGGCGAAGATTCTTCGTCCTTCGGGGACATAGCCCACGCCGTTCGCGGCGATCCGGAACGTCGGCCAGCGTGTCGTATCCGCGCCGAAGATCGTCACGCGCCCCCGGCGTGCCGGTGTCAGGCCCATCAGCGTGCGCAGCGTCGTGGTCTTGCCCGCGCCGTTGCGGCCCAGCAATGCGGTGATCCGGCCTTCCTCGACCGCAAGGCTGACACCGTGCAGGATGTGGCTCTTGCCGTAATAGGTATGAAGTTCCTCGGCGATGAGCGCTGTGTTCATGTCACGTCACCCAGGTACGCCGCCTGCACGACCTCGTTCGCCGCGATTTCCGCCGGCGCGCCCTCGGCGAGGAGCGTGCCCCGGTCGAGCACCGTAATGCGGTCAGCAAGATGGAACACCACGCGCATGTCGTGCTCGATCAGCACGATTGTGAATTTACCGCCGCTGCGCAGACGGCGAATCAGCTGCGTAATCTCGTTGGTCTCCTCGCCGCCCATGCCGGCAGTGGGTTCGTCGAGCAGCAGCAGACGAGGCCGCAGCGCCAGCGCCATGGCGATTTCCGCAACGCGCTGGTCACCGTGCGCGAGCTCGCCGGTCAGCCGGTCGCTTTTTGCCGCCAGTCCGGTGAGTTCCAGTGTTTCTTCGACACGCTCGCGCACCCGGGTTTTTTCGGTGCGGCCGACCCACGGTCGCAAGCGGAATCCCGCCGCAACCTCCGCGCTGATGCGCACGTTTTCGAACACCGTGAGTGCGGGAAAGATCTCGGTAATCTGGAACGTGCGGGCGATGCCGTTCGCGACGCGCCGATGCGCCGGGACGGCCGTGATGTCCTGTCCGTCGAACACGATCGTTCCCGTGGTCGGCGGGAAAAAGCCGCTGATGAGATTGAAGAAGGTGGTCTTGCCGGCGCCGTTCGGTCCGATGACGGCGCGCAACTCGCCTTCCTCGACGGCGAGCGAGACGTCGCGTACCGCAGCGAGGCTGCCGAAGCGCTTGCTCACGTGCCTGACTTCGAGAACGCTCATGAATCGCTCCCGCGCCGGATAAAGCCGAGCAGACCCCGCGGGAAGAACAGCACGATCGCGATGAACAGCATGCCGACGAACGACATCCAGTTGACGGTGATACTCGACAGATAGTCCTGCAGCACGACGAATACCGCGGCGCCGAGAAGCGGCCCCCACAGGCTGCGCATGCCGCCCATCACCGCCATCATCACGAAGTCGCCGGATTGGCTGAAATGCAGCCCGCGCGGATCGGCGAAATTGTTCAGAAGAGCATAGAGCGCACCGGCAAACCCCATGAAAAAGCAGGAGAGCGTAAAAGCGATCCAGATATGGCGGTCGACGGGAATGCCGAGAAAGCGCGCGCGCCGTTCATTTTCGCGGATCGCGATCATCGTGCGCCCGAACGGCGAGCGCAGGATAAAGCCCATCAGACCGACCGTTAGCGCTAGGCAAAACAGCACAAAGTAATAGAACGCATCGGCATTCGAGAGGATGTCGATGGTCGTGATGCCAAGGTGAAGCGGCATGCGCGAGAATCCGCGCAGACCGTCGTCGCCGCCTGTCAACGAACTCCATTGGAATGCGATGTAGTAGAAGACCTGCCCGAAGGCGATGGTGACCATTGCGAAATAGACGCCACGCCGCCTCGCACACACCGCACCGAGCAGCGCGCCGGCGATCCCGCCGAGCAACGTTCCGCACAGAAGAGCGAGCGGCGTGCTCGGCGCAACGAATTTCAGCGCGAGGCCAGCGCCATACGCACCGAGCCCGAAGTACGCGGCGTGACCGAAGGACAACACGCCGGTGAAGCCGAGCAGAAAGTTCACCGACATCGCGGCGAGACCCAGCACGAGCACCCGGGTGCCAAGCGCGGTGTAGCCGCCGAGCGGCGGCATCCAGTACGGGGCGAGCAGCAACACGGCCCAGATCGCCGTGAGCGTTAGCAGTCTGTGGTGCCTCGTCTGTCGCGCTTCGCTCATGTCAGCATGCCCTCCTCTCCGAGCAGGCCGCGTGGGCGCAACAGCAGCACGACGGCCATCATCACGTAGATGATCGCTTCGCTTGCCGCGGGCAGAAACACGGCCGTGATGCCGGAGGCGACGCCGATCAGCAAGCCCCCGAGCAATGTGCCGGTGAGGCTGCCGACTCCGCCGACGATGATGGCAATGAAGCTCGGCATCAGGAGCCCGGTTCCCATCGTCGGCTCCAGGCCAAGCTGGCCGGCGGCGAGCACCCCGCTCAGACCGGCGAGGAAGGCGCCGACCGCGAAATTGAACGAACGCAGCCTGCCCACGTTGATGCCGAGCGCTGCCACGGTTTCTAGGTCGAGGGTACCGGCGCGGATGCGGATGCCGAGCCGGCTATAGCGTAGCAGGACGAACAGCAGCGCCACCGTCACCGCCACCGTCGCGACCATGAAGAGGCGATAGCCGGTGATGAAGAACAACGTGTTGCTCAAAGGCTGGGACAGCACGGACGGAATGGTCACCGGTTTGCCTTGCGCGCCCCAGATGAAACGGGTGCCGTCCTCGAAGATGAAGGCAAGACCGAACGTCAGCAGCAGGCTGTAAAGCGGGTCGCGCCCATAGACTCGCCGGATCAGCACCCGTTCGATGGCTAAGCCGACCAGCGCGACGCACGGTGGCGCGATCAGCAGCGCGCCCCAGAAGCCCACGTAGGGCGTGATCGTATAGGCAACGTAGCCGCCAGCGACAAGAAAGCCGCCATGAGCGAAGTTGATGACGTTGCTCAGGTTGAGAATGAGCGATAACCCGAGAGCCATCAGCACGTAAAACGCGCCGATGATCAGCCCGTTGGTGACGTTGAAGAGCAGCAGTTCAGTCATCGCCCACCATTCTTGTTATGGCGCCCTCGGCGCCCGTGCTTCGCTCCCACTCGCGCGATGAGAACCGCGCCCGGCGATCCCGCCCGGGCGCTTGCGCTATCAGGCGGGCCACTGCAGCTTGCAGCCGGTTTCACTCTCGGGAGGCGCAGTCTTGTCCCCCGCAATCACCCGTTCTACCCGGAACAGGTCTTCCGGGTCGCCGGCCGGCTGGGATAGCGCTTCGCCCACGAACGACGATGTCATCAGCTGGTGATCCCCCTTGCGGTAGTAGCACTTGTTCGCCTGCAACTTGACGTCGTCTGCCAATTCGAAACCGCCGAGCGCTTCGGCGAGTTTTCTGGCGTCGAGCGTCTTTTCCTTGTTGGCGATGCCGGCAAGGGTATGCACCGATGTATAGCCGAACCAGTGACGCGCGGTGGGAACCTTGCCGCCGTTCACTTTACGGATGTCGCTAACGAACTTCTCGACTCCCGGCACACCCGGCTGCTTCCAGTACCACTCGAACATCCAGATGCCGACACGCGCCTCCGGCGGCATCGCCTCGAGCGATTCGAGTTCCTGCTGCAGCCCGGCAATGTGAATATTTTTGCCGATGCCGAACTGCGCAATCTGCTTCAGGCAGTTGACCATGTCGGAGCCTTGCGGGAGCACGAGCAGGACGTCGGGATTCGCCGCGCGCGCCTTGATCAGATAGGCGGAGAAGTCAGTTGTGCCGAGCGGGGTGAGCTCGTTGCCGGTCATCGTGCCACCGAGCTTCTGCAGATCGGCGGCCGCGGCCTTCTGCAGCGTGTGGCCGAACGCGTAGTCCGGTGTGATGAAATGCCACTTCTTGCCGTACTTGGTGAACAGCAGGTTCGCGACGGCGTTCGCCTCCATGCTGGTCGTATTGCAGACGCGATAGACGTTCCACTTGCAGTCGACGCCCGTAATCGTATCGGTGTGGCCGCCCGAAACGATATGCAGCACCCCTTTCTCATTGCTGACCTGGGAGATGGCCTGGGCGATACCGGAGTTCACGTCGCCGATGAGGAACGTGACCTGATCACGTTCGATCAGCTTGCGCGCCTTCTGCACGCCGGTGCCGACGTCGTTTGCGGAGTCTTCGACCATGAGCTCCACGGGGCGTCCCAGAATGCCGCCCTGGGCATTGATCTGCTGAACGGCAAGCCTCGCGCCCGTCACTTCGTTCTGTGCTACTGCAGCATAAACGCCCGTCAGCGGATCGACCATGCCGATTCGCAACGGAGCTTCGCCGCGTGACTTGATAATGAAGGGCGGCGCCAACTGCAGTGCGGCTGTTGCGGCAGTCGCTTTGAGTATGGTGCGCCGACTGAAAGCGGGGACACGACCTGGTGTTTTCATAGGGTTCTCCCTCACCGTGATGTCGAATTTTTTTGAACCGCTGAATGGTTGGTCTGCGCGTGCGAAACACGGGCAAGTCGATCTTGAACGCGTTCAAGGGAATCCACAATACGGCATTTTCCCGCTGATAGAAGCACGACAGCGCGCAGCTTTTCGAGCGGTTTTGTCGAGACGATGGCCAACAGGCGAGCAGCCAGCAATATTGTTAGTAGCGCTATATAGCGATCGGAAGGCCGCACATTGTGTGAGCATCAGATGTTGGAGATCTGGGTGCGAGTACAACGAAGTCCTTAAGACGTCGAGCCTCGTCCCCAGGCATTTCCCTGATTAACATTATTTCCACATTGTAGAAATATTGCCAAATTCCTATATCGGTCAAATATCGTATGGTGAAGCAGCGCGCACGGATCCAGCCCGAAGACGAAGCAGTCGACGAATCCCAGGGGAAGAACTCGAGCCTGGAACGCATGCTGTCGTTACTGGATCAGTTCACCGGGAGCAGCCCGGTGTGGTCCGCCGATGAACTCGCCGACGCGCTCGGCTTCACGCGCTCAGCCGTGTATCGCTACATCCGTGAACTATCCGCGTCAGGACTGCTGGCGCCGGTCGCGACCGGGCGTTACAGCCTGGGGCCGCGCATCATCCAGCTCAATCGGCAGTTGGAGGAGTCGGACCCGATGTTGATCGCGATGCAAACGATCGAAGCCGATCTGCCGCCATTCGCCGCCGCGCAAAAGTGGCACCTGTGCCGGCTTTTCCGCGATCGTGTCGTCGCAATTGGCGAGTACGGTCATCTCGACAAAGACGTGAGCTATCGACGCGGATGCCCGATGCCGCTTCTGCGTGGCGCGACATCGACAGCCGTGCTCGCGTGGCTGCCCGACCGGCAATTGATGCGCCTCTACCTGGAGAACCAGGACGATGCCCGAACCCCGACGCTCGGCGCGAGCTGGCCGGAATATCGAAAAGCGCTCGCCGGCATCCGCAAACAGGGCTATGCACTCGCAATCGCCGAGGTGGACGAGGGCGTGTTCGCGATCGCCGCGCCGGTCTTCGCAGCGGACGGCAAGGTGACCGGGAGCATCAGCGTGGTTCGCTCGCTCGACGATTACAGCGCGCAACGCGTGCAGCAGGAAGGCTTGATGGTCGCCGATATCGGACGCCGCATTTCGGAGACCATCCAGCGGATGGCTGTCGCGCAACACAAGACTGCAGCAACTAAAACGAGCCGCAAACGGCAAAAGGAGACGCGATGAATACGCAACACCGGGCGAGCAATGCCCGCACGCTGGTCTTACAGGACCTGATCAATGAACGGCGGCTATCGCGGTTTCAGGTGGTCACGTTCCTGCTTTGCTTTGCGATTCTGGTACTTGATGGCTACGACACGGTGGTGGTCGGTTACATCGCGCCTGCGTTGAAGGCTCACTTTGGCGCGGCTCCCGCGCAGCTCGCACCGATGTTCGGCGCAGGTCTCTTCGGCCTCACGCTCGGCTCTTTTATCTTCGGTCCGGTCGCGGATCGCTTCGGACGCAAGCCGACGCTCATCGCATCTATCGCGGTGTTTGCGCTGTTCAGCCTGCTGTCCGCGGGGGCCGACTCGATCGGCATGCTGATCGTGCTGCGCTTCCTGACAGGCCTCGGGCTTGGCGGCGCGATGCCGAATGCGTATACGCTCGCGGCCGAATATTGCCCTGACCGTCTGCGCTCGACGCTGGTTGCGCCGATCGGCTGCGGTATCGCGGTGGGCGGCGCGCTGGGCGGGCTGTTCGCGTCGCGCATGATCGGCGCGTTCGGTTGGGGGTCGATGCTCGTACTCGGCGGCGTGCTTCCGCTCCTGCTTGTCGTGGTGCTCGCGCTCTGGCTGCCTGAATCCGTGCGCTACCTCATCGCGCGCGGCGGCAAAGAGGCGCAGGCCCGCGCGATTCTGAAACGGATCGTGCCCGACGCCGATCTCGAGAACGTCACCATTACGCTTGAAGAGCGGCGGGTGCAAGGCTTGCCGATCAGGCAACTGCTAGGCCCCGGTATCGGCGGCGGCACGCTGCTGCTCTGGACCACTGCGTTCATGGCGCTGCTTGTCATCTATTTCCTCGGCAACTGGCTGCCGATCCTGATCCAGCAAAGCGGCGTGTCGTTCCATAACGCTTCGTTGATGACGGCGCTTTATCTCACCGGCAACAGCCTTGGCGCGGTTTTGCTCGGCGTGCTGATGGATCGGATGAATCCGCAATACGTGCTGTGCGGTGCGTTCGTCTGTGCGTCGATCAGTCTCGCCTCGTTCGGTCATCTGTCCGGCATGCCCGGCCTGGCTTTGCTGGCGCTTTTCGTGACCGGGGTCGGCACCGGCGGCACGATGACCGGCACCAACATTCTGTCGGCGAGCTATTACGCGACCGCGAGCCGCGCGACGGGTGTGGCATGGACGCTTGGCATGGGACGCGTCGGCTCGATCGTTGGCTCGATGGTCGGCGGTGCGATGCTGGCCGCGCATTGGGAAGCGAAGATGATTTTCGGCGCTGTGGCGGTGCCGGTGGTGATCGCGGCGATCAGCGTTTATGTGCTGGCCATCTACCGCTCGCGTCATCCCGCGACGGTCACCGACGCCGCTCGCGCTCAGATCGGATCGGCCGCTCATTGAGCCGGCCGCTGGAAAGAACATTCAACTATCAAAGGAAGACAATGAAGCTGCCTCTCACCGTCGCGTGCTGGGACTACGACCGCACGCGCGCACTCTTCGATGGCCGCATCGGGATCGAAGGCTGCGATCCGAACTATCTGCCGCTTCCTGTCGAAGAGACCTTCTTTCGCGCGTTGCGATCGTCTGAATTCGATGTCGCGGAGCTATCGCTGAGCAGCTACACGATGTTGCGCTCGCGCGGGACGTCGCCCTATACGGCGATTCCGGTGTTCCTGTCGCGGATGTTCCGTCATTCCGCGATCTACGTGCGACGCGATCGCGGTATCACGGCGCCGAGCGACCTCATCGGTAAAACGCTCGGTGTGCCAGAGTTTCAGCTGACCGCGCCGGTGTGGGTCCGCGGCATTCTCGAAGACGAATACGGCGTGCGATCGTCGGATATTCATTGGCGGACCGGCGGTGTCGAGGAGCCTGGACGTCACGAAAAAGTGGCGATGCAAAACCACGCAGGGATTGACATCCAGCCGATTCCGTCCGATGCGACGCTCAACCAGTGGCTCGTCGAAGGACGGATCGACGGCATCGTGGCGCCGCGCGCGCCGAGTGCATTCATCAACGGTCACCCCGATATCGTGCGTCTCTTTCCCGACTTTCGCGCAGCCGAGAAGGCCTATTACGCAAAAACGGGCATCTTTCCGATCATGCACGTCGTGGGCATTCGCAATGAACTCGTCGAGCGTCATCCGTGGCTGGCCGCGAGCGTCTTCAAAGCGTTTACTCTCGCCAAGAACCACGCGCAGCGGGAACTGAGCGAACTCGCCGCGTTGAAGACGACGCTGCCCTGGCTTGCAAGTGAATATGAAGAGACCGTCGCCGTGCTTGGTAAAGACTTCTGGCGCTACGGTGTACCCGGCAACGAAGCCGTACTCAACGCATTCTTGCGCTATCACCACACGCAAGGACTGTCTGAACGGCTAATGACCATCGACGAATTGTTTGCGCCTTCCACGACGGCGCAGTTCGTTATTTGACGCCACACGCCGGTGCAGGTAAAGCGCCGAGGAATTTCACCACCCTCATGGAAAGCTCGCGAGCTGAGAATGAAGGCCCGGGTGCGCTCCTCGGCGTCAGGCCACGCCGCTGGCTAGTGCTTACGATGCATCCAGCTCATATGGTGTGTGTCGAGCCACTGGCTCAAGCCCTCTCCCGGGTGATCGCGCCTGTAGCGACGGGACAATGCCATGGCGATGACAACGAGAACGACAAGGCCAACCCAAAAGCTAATCACTGACTGAGTCATGGCAGCCTCCTTCTGGAATGCGACCATGCCCATATTCTAGTCATTGTCAGCCGAACTGGCTCAATCCGATAAGACGGCGGGTGACTGTTCCCCACGCGAGTGTCTGGTCAGAAACGCCCGAAATTCGATTTCCCACGTCGGGTCGCGCAAATCGATTTCAATGTCTGCGAGTCGTCTCAGTTCGCCGCTCAGGCACACCACGCGCAGCGATCGAGGCGGCACGCTTTGCTTGAGGCAATGGCCGTCGGCGTCGAGCAGCAGGCGCGGATGGCGCCGGAACCGCGCGCTGGCGACCGAAATCGGGTCCATGACATGCCGGCTCGATCCCCTCGGATAGACGAAGGCTAGATGGATGCCTGCCGCTGCGAGCTGTTCCGCCACGTCATGGAGACGGTGAATCATCTGGAATCCGCGCTCGCCGCCACGCCCGACGCCCGCGACGACGAGGCCGCGGCTTCCCGCGATTTCCCGCAGCGTTACGGGGCGCCGATCGGGCAACAGTAACGCGTCATCCAGTTTAAACATGTCGACATCCTCAGCGATATCGCCCCCAATTCCGATGAAAGGCGGTGAACGTCAGATTATAAGCGAGCGGCAAGAACATGTGTATTGCATTATAATAATGTGTGCGCTGCTGGGCCGCCGGCCCGGCAGCCGACTCTGGCGAGGCGGATTGCTCGCCTGTTTTTTTTACTGACTGACTCGAAATGTTCCAATGGAAGCTGCAATGAACGCTGCCCCTTCATGCCCGCAATGTGCAATGGAAAACACGTACCCGGACGGCACACTGTATGTGTGCGCGGACTGCGGTCACGAATGGCCGGCGAGCGCTGGCGCCGACGCGGCCGACGAACCCGCGGGTGACGTCGTCAAGGATGCCAACGGCAACGTGCTGTCGGACGGTGATTCAGTCGTGCTGATCAAGGATTTGCGCGTCAAGGGCTCGTCGATCACGCTGAAGATGGGCACCAAGGTGAAGAGCATCCGGATCGTCGGTGGCGATCACGAAATCGACTGCAAGACGGACGCCGGCAGCTTCATGCTCAAGGCCTGTTTTCTGAAGAAGGTCTGACTGGCCGTCCCCCGTTGACGGCCCCGCTGCGCGGCGCGCTCCGCGGAGCGTGATTCAATCGACTGTCTGGCTACCCGAGCATACTGAGCATGGCTGAGGATCGAACCTCCTACGATGCGTTCGTCAAATTCCTGTCGACGCCAATGAACGAGGGGCAACCCTATGTGCTGGAGACCCAGCACGCAGTGTCACTGCACTTCGATCACTTCGCCACTCAGAGCTTCATGTCGCTCAGAAATCCGGAAAGGCTCACGCTCGGCTATACACGCGCGATGATGGGATTTTTGCTGCTGCATCCGGCTCCCAGGCACATCTGCATGATCGGACTAGGCGGGGGATCGCTGGCAAAGTATTGCTATCGGCATCTGCCCGAGGTCGCGATCGAAGCGGTCGAGATCAGCCCTGAGGTGATTGCGCTGCGTGATGTCTTCAGGATTCCGGCGGACGATGCGCGGTTCAAGGTGGTCTGCGCCGATGGCGCGGACTACGTGACGCAGGATCACATCCGCACGGATGTGATCCTGCTCGACGCCTTTGTCTCGGAAGGGATGGCGAGCCGGTGTGCGGACCTCGCATTCTTCGCCGCCTGTTGCGAGCGCTTGACCGAGGCGGGCGTCCTCGTGATCAACTTCACGGACGATGATCCGACGCTGCCGCAGCACCTCGAGCGGCTGAAATCCGTATTCGGCGCTTGCTACGCGATCGTTCGGTGCGGCGACGACAGCAACTTCGTGGCGTTTGCCTGGAAAAGCGGGCATCGTTTGCCATCCAGACAAGTCCTGTCCGAGCGCGCCGACTCGTTCGCCTTTGCCGGCGAACTCAAGCTGTCCGTCACTGCCGGGAACCTGAAAGAAGGGGAGCGCCTCGACCCGAAGCGGCTGAATTGGCATGCGCAGGGGCAAGCCCACTGGGAACTCGGCGTTTGATCGGCGCGAGGCCTCGAGCCGCGCTTCACTTTACCCGTTTGGCGAGCGGGCTCTTGGTCTTGTAGGTCACGCCGTGACGCTCGAGATACTCGCGGATCAGTTGCCGTACGACTTGTGACGGCGTCAGATCCTGCGCCGAGCAAAGCATTTCAAATGCTTCTTTCTTGGCGGGGTCGATCAGGACGGTCAGGCGTGCGGTTTTCGTTTCCATTGCGAGGACGAGTCGGCAAATATGCTAACCAAATTATAATGCATTTGCTTTCGACGGCACGGCGAGATCCGGCATTTCGGGGCAGGATTCGCAACACCTCATGGCAGCTCATTGCCGCCGATCGAGCCGATAGAGATAGGTCAGCAGATCATCGACGACGGGCACGATCGCGAGTGTGACCAGTGCGCCAGCGAGCGGCACGGTCGATACGTAGCCCACATGCTTGAAACCAATTGCGCCGATCAGGCCGCCCACGAAGAACGACGCGAGCATCGTGCCGTGGATCCTCAACTTCGCGCGGTTCGCGATGACCGCGTGCGCGTCGGCAACGAGCGTCGATCGATTCCAGTAAAAGAGCTTGCCTAGCTCGATGCCGAGGTCCGTCACGATGCCGGTCATGTGCGTCGTACGGATTTCCGCGCCCGACAGCTTCGTGATCATCGCATTCTGCAGCCCCATGATGAAGCACAGCAGGATCACGGTGACGGGGACGAAGAACGCTTCCCAGAGCGCGAGGTGGCTGCCGAGCAGACCGAACAGCAGGAGCAGGGCGGCCTCGACCAGTAACGGCAGCACGTACTGACTTTGCAGGCTTTGGCGGCGCCCCCAGTTGACGAGCACTGCCGAGCATCCTGCTCCGACCAGAAACGATGCCAGCGAACCGATGCCGGCCAACACCAGCCGGATGTCCCCGAGCGCTGTCTGGTCGGCGATCGCCGACAGGATCCCGCTCATGTGGGAGGTGTACTGCTTGACTGCGAGGAAGCAGCCGGCATTGGTGGCACCGGCGACGAATGCAAGAGAAAACCCGAGCTGACGGTTTGCGGTCGCGTTGCGGTGTTTTCCCGTCAGGCTTCGAAAGTACTTCGCAGGCATAGGATCTTCACTCAATCGCTCGGAACGGCAGCATGGACATGGCGCCAAGGCGCCCGATTTCCTCGAACATGCGCTTCACATGATAATGTCATTATCATATCCTGTTATCCAGATTGGTCTTTCGATGCCATAATGCGCGTGGAATCAGTCCGGGATGCCGGGCTCATTCCAGGTTCCTCGTCCAATCCGAGCGTACTGGAGACATTCCGGATGGCACCCGTGCCGGTCGTCCATTTCGTCCTGCTGATCGCGGCCGGCTGGCTCGCGATTGGCACGCTAGGTCTCGGGGTACTGCATCGCACGCGCTTCGTTGCACACGGGCTGTTTCCGCTCGGTGCGCTGGGAGGGCTTCTGCTGGGTGCGGCGGGGCTCGCCGGCATCTTCACCGAACCGACCACCACGGTGTTGCCGATCGGGCTGCCCGGGTTGCCATTCCATCTGCGTGTCGACGGACTATCCGGCTATTTCCTGTTCGTGCTGGGCGTCGTCAGCGCCGGGATCGGCGCCTTTTCCGCCGGTTATTTCCGTAAGGGCGAAGGGGCTGCGCCAGGGCTCATCTGTTTCGAATACCACCTTTGCATCGCAAGCATCGCGCTCGTGCTCATGGCCAACGATGCGTATGTGTTCATGGTCGCCTGGGAGACGCTGACGCTGTCCGCAACGTTCCTCGTGATGACCAACCACCGCATCGCCGAGATCCGCCGCGCGGGCTACCTGTATTTCCTGATCTCCCATGTCGGCGCACTCGCGCTGCTTCTTTGCTTCGGCATCCTGCAGGCGCGCACTGGCGACTACACGTTTGCCAACATGCGCGCGCAGTCGCCGGACGTGTTCTGGGCATCGCTCGCGTTCCTGTTCGCGCTGGTCGGATTCGGCGCCAAGGCGGGGCTGTTCCCGCTGCACGTGTGGCTGCCGGACGCTCATCCCGCCGCACCGTCACCCGTGTCGGCGCTGCTCAGCGGATTCGTGCTGAAAGTCGGTTTGTACGGCCTGCTGCGCACCGTGTTCGACCTGCTGCACGTGCAGATCGCGTGGTGGGGCGTGCTGCTGGTCGTGCTCGGCGTCGCGACCGCGCTCCTCGGCGTGGTGTTCAGCACGATCCAGGTCGACATGAAGCGCCTGCTCGCGTATTCGTCGATCGACAACGTCGGTCTGATGATTGTCTCGCTCGGCCTCGCAGTGCTGTTTCGCGCGTACGGGATGACGGGCTTGTCTGCGCTCGCGCTGACCGCGATGCTCTACCAGATCGTCGCTCATGCGGCATTCAAGAGCCTACTGTTCCTTGGCACTGGGGCCGTGCTGCACGCTACCGGGGAGCGCAATCTCGGCAAGCTCGGCGGCCTGATCCGCTTCATGCCGTGGACGGCGTGGTGCGTGCTGGCGGGCGTCGCAGCCAGCGCTGGCTTGCCGCCCCTGAGCGGTTTCGTTGGTGAGTGGCTCCTGCTGCAGAGTTTCCTGTTCACTCCCGGTTTGCCTGATTCGGTGCTCGCGATGACGGTTCCGATCGCGGCCGCGCTGATCGCAATGATCGCCGCGCTCGCCGGCTACACGATGGTCAAGTTCTTCGGCATCGTGTTTCTCGGACAGCCGAGAGAAGCAAAACTGAGTCGCGCACGCGATGCGAATGCATGGGAACGGTCGGCGTTCTGCTGGTTCGCGGCGGCCGGTGTGCTGCTCGGGCTGCTGCCCGCGCAGTTCGTCAAGCTGCTGGACCGGGTCACGCGCGTGCTCGTCGGCGCCGGAATCGGAGCGGACAACCACGGCTGGCTGCTGTTCGTGCCCGTGTCCACCGCGCGGGCCAGTTACATGCCCGCCGTGTTCATGCTGTTTTTCATTGCCTGCTGCGGGCTCGCGTGGGTGTTGGTGCGGCGCTTCTATCACGGTCGGCTGCGGCGGGCGGCGCCGTGGAGTTGCGGATTCCCGTTCACGACCGCGCGGATGCAGGACACGGCGGAAGGGTTCGGGCAGCCGATCCGGGAGATCTTCGCGCCGCTGCTGCGCATCGAACGGCACTTGCCATCGCCGTTCGATGCGCAGCCGGTCTACCGGGTCTCGGTCACCGATCGCACGTGGCCCGCGTTCTACGACCGCGTCGCGGCGCTGACGCAACGTGCGGCGGAATGGGCGGGCCGTCTGCAGACGGGCAAGATTGCCGTGTACCTGACCTACAGCTTCGCCGTGCTGATCCTGCTCCTGATGTTGGTGAGACGATGGTGACCGTGTCCGGCGCGATATCGCAATCCCTCGAGATCGTCGTGGCGCTGGGCGCCGCGCCGCTGCTCACGGGCTGGATCAACCAGTGCCGCGCCTGGCTGCAGAATCGGCGCGCACCCAGCATCTGGCAGCCGTACCGGATGCTCCACAAGCTGTTCAACAAGGAGTCGGTCGTCGCCTACGGTGCAAGTCCGGTGTTCCGTGGCGCACCCTACGTCGTGTGGGCGGCGATGACGCTTGCCTGTGCGATCGTCCCCACTCTGTCGACCGAGTTGCCGCTGTCGCCCGCCGCGGACGCGATCGCGCTCGTCGGCCTGTTTGCGCTTGCGCGCGTCGCGCTGTCGCTCGCGGCGATGGACGTCGGCACCGCGTTCGGCACGCTCGGCGCGCGTCGTGAAATGCTGATCGGTTTTCTCGCCGAGCCGGCGTTGCTGATGGTGTTGCTGTCGGCCTCGCTGATCACGCAGTCGACACTGCTCACGAGTATCGTCGCGACGCTCGGGCACAGCGAACTGACGATCTATCCGAGCCTCGCGTTCGCCGGCATCGCGTTCACGCTAGTGTCGCTCGCTGAGAATGCGCGGCTGCCCGTCGACAACCCGACCACCCACCTCGAGCTGACGATGATCCACGAGGCGCTGATCCTCGAATATTCGGGGCGGCACCTCGCGCTGATGGAGTGGGCGGCCAGCCTGAAGCTGTTTGCGTACTCATGCATCGGCCTCGCACTCTTCATGCCGTGGGGGATCGCCGCAGCGGGTAATCCGCTCGCGCTGCTGCTCGCGGTGCCGGCACTCTTCGTCAAGCTGATGGTGGGCGGGGCCACGCTCGCCGTGGTCGAGACCGCCAACGCGAAGATGCGGATCTTCCGGGTCCCGGAGTTCCTCGCGACTGCGTTCCTGCTCGCGGTGATCGGCATGCTCGTCCACCTGCTGCTGGGGGCGTGAATGTACAGCTACGCGACGCAACTGATCAATTTCCTCGCGGCGGTGCTACTCCTGTTGTCGTTCGCGATGCTGAGCCAGCGCCGGATCATGTCGCTGATCCACCTCTATACGCTGCAGGGTGTCGCGCTCGTACTGGCAAACCTGATCCTCGGTTTCGTGGCGAGTGATCCGCATCTGTACGTGTCGGCCGGACTGACGCTCGTGCTGAAGGTCGGCGTGATTCCGTGGATCCTGTATCGGCTCGTGCGCAGGCTCGACATTCAGACCGACGTCGAGCCGCTCATCAACATTCCGACGACGCTGTTGATCGGTATCGTGCTCGTGATCATCGCGTTCAACGTCGCGTCGCCGATCAGCCAGCTCGCGACGTCGGCCGCGCGCGGCACGCTGGGGATTGCGCTGGCGTGCGTGCTGTTGTCGTTCATGGCGATGATCACGCGCGCGAAGGCGATTCCCCAGGTGATCGGCTTCCTGTCGATGGAGAACGGGCTGTTCTTTGCCGCGACGGCCGCGACCTACGGCATGCCGATGATCGTGGAGCTCGGCATCGGTCTCGACGTGCTGGTCGGGATCCTGATCCTGGGCGTGTTCATGTTCCAGATCCGCGAGCAGTTCGACAGCCTGGACATCCATCACCTCGAGAAGCTCAAAGATGAATGACGCCCACGTCGTCCTCGCCGTGCTCGGCATTCCGCCCGTCGCCGCCGCGTGTCTTGCATGCGTGCGGCCCAGCTATGTAGCACGCAACCTGAACGTCGGCTTCAGCTTCCTGACGTTCGCGGCGACGGTCGTGCTCGCCGCACGTACCGTCCAACATGGGCCGTCGTTCGCGTTCGGACGCGCATTCTTCGTCGATCCCCTCAACGTGTACCTCGTCGCGCTGACGGCGTTCGTCGGCTGGACGACGTCACTGTTCTCGCGACCGTACATGCAAATCGAGGAAGCTCGCGGCCGCATGACGGCGACGCGAATGCGGCTCTATCACAGCATGTACCAGCTCTTCATGTTCGCGATGCTGCTCGCGCTGTTGACGAACAACCTCGGCGTGCTGTGGGTCGCGATGGAGGCGGCCACGCTCGCGACCGTGCTGCTCGTCAGCGTCTATCGCACAGCCGCGAGCCTCGAGGCCGCCTGGAAGTACTTCATCCTGTGCGGTGTCGGCATCGCGCAGGCGTTGTTCGGCACGATCCTGCTGTACCTCGCCGCGAGCCGGCAACTGTCTGACGGCGATGCGCTGCTGTGGACGAGCCTTGCCGCGGTCAGGACGCACCTCGACCCGAGCATCGTGTCGATCGCCTTCGTGTTCCTGCTCGTTGGCTACGGCACGAAAGTCGGACTCGTGCCCATGCACAACTGGCTGCCGGACGCACACGCCGAAGGCCCGACACCGATTTCGGCGGTGCTGTCGGGGCTGTTGCTGAACGTCGCGCTGTACGCGGTGCTGCGTTGCAAGGTGCTCGCGGACGGCGCGCCTGGCAATGGCCTGCCGGGGCGCTTGCTGGTCGGGTTCGGGCTCGTGTCGGTGCTGATTGCGTCGTTCTCGCTGTTCCGGCAGAAGGACGTCAAACGGCTGTTCTCGTATTCGTCGATCGAGCACATGGGGCTGATGACGTTCGCGTTCGGGCTCGGCGGCCCGGTCGCGACGTTCGCCGGGCTGCTGCACATGACCGTCCATTCCCTCGTCAAGTCGGCCATCTTCTTCACGGTTGGCCACGCGGCGCAGAAGGCAGGCACGCAGGCGATCGACGGCATTCGCGGGCTGCTGCAGGTCAGCCCGACGGTCGGCTGGGGAATGATGCTCGGCGCGCTCGCGATTCTCGGTCTGCCGCCGTTCGGCGTGTTTGCGAGCGAATTCCTGATCCTGACGACCGCGATGAACACGATACCGTGGACGGCGCCGTTGCTGCTGCTCGGCCTCGCCGTCGCATTCGCGGCGATCTTCGCGCGCGTGCAGCGAATGGTGTTCGGTGAAACGACAACAGCAAGACCACTCGAGCATCGCCCCGCTTTGCTGCCGGTATTCGTGCATCTGGGTCTGGGGCTGATGCTCGGGCTCTATGTCCCACCGTACCTGGCCACGTGGTATCGCCAGGCCGCGACGATGTTGGCGGGGTGAAGCATGCGACTCGAATCGATGCAACTTGCCGTCAAGCGCCTTACGCGCCGCGCGGGCCAGATTTCAGTGGGCATAGTTGACGCCGACGAATCGGGGTGGCTCGAGCTTGCGCGCACGGCGCGATCAGAGCAGGGGCGCCTCGTTGCGATGTGGGGCAGCGAAGCAGTCGAAGGCGGTTTTTCGGTGAACGCAGCGTACGAATGCGAGGACGGCATTCTGTGGGCGCGCCTCGCGATCGGGCGTGAGCAAGATGCTGGTGGGGCCTATCCTGATCTCGTCCCCGTTTTCCCGTGCGCGATTCGCATGCAAAGGGCGATCTTCGATCTGATCGGCCTGCGCGCGCGTGGCGCCGAGGACACACGGCCGTGGCTCAATCATGGCAACTGGCCCGGCGATTATTTCCCGCTGCAAAGGCAGGCGACCGGTGTCGAAGTATTTGAGTCGAGCGAGGCGGATTACCCTTTCGTGCAGGTTGCGGGCGATGGCGTGCACGAGATCGCTGTCGGGCCGATTCACGCCGGCATCATCGAGCCGGGGCATTTCCGCTTCTCGGTCGTCGGCGAGAAGGTGCTGCGCCTCGAAGAGCGTCTCGGCTACGCCCATCGCGGCGTCGAGCGGCTGTTCGAGCGTACGCCGGCGTCGCGCGGTCATCGGGTTGCCGCCAGGATCGCGGGTGACTCAACCGTCGCGTTCTCGTGGGCCTTTTGCATGGCGCTCGAGCAAGCCAACGGCACGATACTGTCGAAGCGGGCACTGTATCTGCGCGCGCTACTGCTCGAACGCGAGCGCGTGGCCAACCACCTCGGCGACCTCGGCGCGCTCGGCAACGATGCCGGGTTCGGATTCGGACTCGCGCAGTTCTCGCGGCTCAAGGAGGACTGGATACGCTTGAATGCCCGCATATTCGGACATCGGTACCTGATGGACCGGATCGTGCCGGGTGGTGTGGCGCTCGACGTTCGCCCTGTGGACGCGGCTGTCCTGGCGGAGCAATGTGAAGACATCGAGCGCGAAGTCCACGTCATGCGGAAAGTCTACGAGGACCAGTCCGGGCTGCAGGATCGATTCCTCGGCACGGGCAAATTGACCGCCGCAGTGGTCGAGCATTTCGGCGTGCGGGGCATGGCTGCCCGCGCAAGCGGTCACACGTTCGACGTTCGCGCAAACTTGCGACCCGCTCCGTATGACGACATAACCGTCAAAGCGGTTAGTGACGCGCGTGGCGACGTTGCCGCGCGCGTTGCGGTGCGCTTTGCCGAAATCGATGAATCCCTGCGGCTGATCCGCGCGCTGCTGGCCGATTTTCCGGACGGCCCCATCGTCGTCGGCGTGACGCCTGCGACGGCGCCTGCGCAAGGGGTCGGCTGGGTGGAAGGCTGGCGAGGAGACGTGTTCGTCGCGCTCGACATCGCAGCGGGCGACGTTATTGCACGGTGCCATTGCCACGATCCGTCATGGCAGAACTGGCCGGCGCTCGAGCACGCGATCATCGGTAACATCGTTCCCGACTTCCCGCTGATCAACAAGTCGTTCAACCTGAACTACGCGGGGCACGATCTCTGATGTGGCAACTCATCCGGCAATTCGCACGCACCGATTTTCCCGACGAATCTGCTCCGGCGGCAGAAGACGCGTGGCACCACGGGGAGCGACAGCTTCGCCAGGACATTCTCGATCTGCTCGGGCGAGCGCTGTGCATCCGGCAGATCGACGCGGGCTCATGCAATGGGTGTGAGCTGGAGATCCACGCGCTGAACAACCCGTACTACAACATTGAAGGGCTTGGAATCAAGTTTGTCGCGAGCCCGCGGCATGCCGACCTGCTGCTCGTGACCGGGCCGGTGACGCTGAACATGCGGGCGGCCTTGCTCGCGGCGTACGATGCGACCCCGGCCCCGAAACTTGTTGTTGCCGCAGGCGAATGCGCGTGCACGGGCGGCATTTTTGCCGACAGTTACGCGGTGTGCGGTCCCGTTTCGTCGATCTTGCCGGTCGACGTGATGATCCCCGGATGTCCGCCACCACCCGTTGATTTGCTGCGAGGCATTCTGGTAGCTTGCCGGGCGCGTTGAATTAGTACACCGATGAGTAGCAGCAATTAAAGGTGGAAAGGGAAATTCTCTGACAGGCTACGGCCTGGTTCGCAAGGGAGGGGGAACCGTTCCGCCAAAGGGCGGTACGTATCCAAGCGCAGAGCGCGCGTGAAGGAGGGGAGGTGGGACGTAAGTGGGTCGCAGGCCTGATGCAGATGGCCGGCCCGCATGGTGCGAGCCGGCGACGCCTACGACAATTCGATGTGCGAATCGACGCTCGACGGAGGCTGGATCACGTCAAATCACTGACAAAAAATCCTTCCGTCGAGCCTCGCAACTTCATCGGGCGGTACGCGCTGCAGGTTGTTCCGATTCAGCCAAGGCGGCGCGCGCGCGGTCGCGGGACTCACTGACCGACTCGTTGCGCTGCTGACGCGCCTCGCGTGCTTCTGCCCGGAACGCCTTTCTGGCTTCTGCGCGCTGCGCACGTTGTTCGCGATTGGCCTCACGAACCTCCATTCGCTTCTGAACGATCGGATCGCTGTGCACAGTCGCCGGCGCAGTAGCGGCCTCTGCAACCTGGGGTGCTGCGGCGGCCGGTTGCTCGGCGGCGAAGGCAGCGCCGGAAGTCAGCAGACCGAGCGAGAGGAAGGTTGCGGCGATTCGGTTAGTAAGACGACTCATGATTTTCTCTCCACGAAAGTAGGTGTACTTAGTAACGACGACTACCTTTGAAAATTACGTGAGGTTGTCAGCCGGTTCAGGTTGCCTCCGGTACAGCGAGGCGCTGATGAGTTCTTTCGGATTTGTCTCAGCACGGAAGTCATTCTAACGAACGCAGCATTTATTTCAAATGGCTTTCAGCGCATTTTTCCAGGGTAAACCCTCTATTGCGAGATAGCGCATCGCTGATGCGTCATCTCGTCACATTGACTTCAAGATTTATACGGGGTGCGAAGTAATCCGCCGTTCAGCCTGTCGGAGTCGTTCGAATCGTGACAGCCCGGCGGGTCAACGCGCGATGTCACCACGTATACCGCAACCCGGCGCTGCCCCAGACTCCTCGCTGCCTGCCGCTCTCCGAATCGTTGATCGAGAACTGGTAGCCGAACTGTCCATACAGACTCAGGCGAGCGGCGAGCTTCGCGGTGACTCCCGCGGCAAAGTCCATCCGCGTGAATTGTTGTCGGAGCGGTACGTGGTCGACGCCAGAGTAAATCGTCGTTGCCTGAGCGCCCCAGTCGCGCCAGATATTGGCGCGCACGTAGGGCTGCCAGACCTGCCCGTCGGCGCGCTCCAGGGTCCACTGGCCGCGCACGCCGAGCCGCCCGCTGGCACCCGATGTCGAGCCCGGATCGACCGAACCCAGCCCGTCATTTCTCTCGCTCAGACCGACATGCTGCCAGATGATCTGTGCCTGCGGTTCGAGTACGAAACCCGGCCCAAGCGGCAGCCGGAACGGATAACCGGCTTCGAGCGAGGTGGCGAACCCTGAGTCCGAAATGGGCAAACGGGCGTTCTGTGTGGTCGCGTCGCCGTCGTAGTAGGTGCCCTGCAGCAACGCATCGATATACCATCCGCCCGGGCCATAGTGCGTCCAGTACGCGCCGCCGGAGTACGCGTTGAGGTTCACCGAACCGGTGTGGCTCAGCACATAGCCGGTCGCTTCCGCGTTGGTGACGAGGCCGTCCACGTCCACGTTGCCGTTGCCGTACGCGAAATAGACGCCGGCTGTGTCGTGATGGTCGGGCAGGAAACTACCGCGCCACAGATCCAGGCCGGCCTGCACGCCAAGCAGGTGGCCATTCGCGCGAGCATCGGTATAGGTCAGATAGTGATTGTCGACTTGTTGACCGAACATCCGGACCCAGGCCGAGCGGCTTATTCCGTCGCTGCCGGTACCTCCCCCGGCGTCGGTGAGCGTGTCGCCGATGCGCTCGTGCATCGTGCCGAGCATGGTGAGGCCCAGTTGCCTCGCGAGCGGTTGCACGACCGAGTAAGTGGCAATCTCCGGCCCGAGGATCGCGTACTCACCTGGAGGCAGGACGGACGGTGGCGGATCGAGAGGAAGATCTTCCAGGTCTCCGCCCTGGAGGATAGGGGGCTCCGGCTCACCCCCCCCAGGTGGCTCCTCCGGCTCACCCCCCGGCCCGACGACGAAATCCGAACGCAGGAACCAGTCCTCAGGTGAGGAGCCGAACTGACCTCCTCGAAAAAGATAGTAGTCGAACGCGCCACCGCGCACTTCGGTGGCGAGCGAAAACTTTTCCGTGTCCGTGGTGGCGCCGTTGATTGCCTCCACAACCGGGATGCCGTTGGCTAACGTCAGCTGTCCCGGACCGCCGGCGTTGGTGATCTGCAGCCTGGACGCCCCGGTGGCCGTGCCTCCGTCGAGGATGAGCTTGTCCGAGGGCGCATTGTCGCCGGCCAGGTAGGTGTCGATGGCAATTGTGCCGTTCCGGCCGACATAGTTGCTCGCGATCGCCTCGGTTCCCGGGTCTCCGGAGACGCGAAGAAGGCCCGCATTGTCAACGCTGCCCACGCGCTGGTTGAAGCCGCGCAGATCCACCGTTGCGCCAGACTCAACGGTATAGGCCGAATTCGCGCTGAAGACGTCGGCTGCACCGGCCGCGAGGACGCCGCCCGCGATCGTGGTCGGGCCGCTATACGTGCTTGCGCCGGTCATCACCGTTTCGCCGCTCAGGACATCGACCGTACCATTGCCGGAAATGGCGGCAGGGAACACGTAGTTGCCACTGGTGTTGGTGTGGTTGAACACGAGCGTGCCCGTACCGGCGCCAAACGTGACGGTGCTGGCATTGAGCGTGCCCGGCGCGACCGGGGCCGCGCCGGCGGCGGCGCCAATATTCAGTGTCCCGATGGAGCCGGCATTCTCCGCAATGGAGACGGCGTTCGCTACTACCTGCGCGCCGTTCTCAACGGTCAGCGTCCCCGGGCCATACTGACCGACAGTGAGCAATGTGCCCGCATTCAGCACCGAACCCTGGTCAGTGACCGTGACAGTGCCCGCGCCGCCCTGGACTGGGGTGTCGCAGAAAGAGCTCAATCCCGCACCGCACTGACCTGCGATCGACATCGCTGCCACTGCCTGTCACGTTGACGCTTCCCTGGTTAGAGACGCTCATCGTTCCATTGCCCTGTCCACCGATAATCAGCTCGCTGTTTTGCACGGTAAGCGATGCGCCCGGACCGCTGACCTCGAGCGAACTCGTCCCGGCGTCGGCGCCAACGATGGTTCTCCCGCTGATCGACACGGCGCCATTGGACTCGATGTGCAGATCCGCGGGGCCGCTCGTGCCGATCACGAGAAGCGGCGAAGTGAGCAGCCCGCCGTTCGACACAGTGATGGTTCCTGTTGAGGCGGGCACGCTACCCGACGCACCGTCGAAAGCGAGATAGGTGCCTCTTCCGCTCGTGGCCATGCCGCCGTCGGTAATCGTCAGCGTGCCGGCACTGCCGGAACTGACGCCGACGCCAAGATAGGTTCCCGCGGTCAGGCTGCTATTGGTTCCGCTCACAAGCGCAGTCGCAGTCGAGCCTCCGCCGATCTGCAGCGTGGCTCCCGGACTGGAGACTGCGCCGCCGTTGGTCACGTTGAGTTGCGCAGGGCCGCCGTTCCCAACGACAAAGAAGCCCGTGTTGGTGTACTGAGACCCGTGGCCATCGACTGTGAGCACACCGCTGCTGCCCGAGTTGTAACCGACGTAGCTTTGAGAGAGGCTGGTGACAGTACCGCCGTTGCTCACTGTGAACGTTCCGGAGCCGTTAAAGCCGGTGTAGTACTGGGACTCGGCGTTGGTCGTACTGATCGACCCGCCATTCACGTTGATGAGCCCGGTACTTCCCGCCGCCTGGCCGATATGGATGCCACTGAGCACGACGTTCGCACCGGTCGGAACGATGAATGTCCCGCCCGGAACGCCACCGACTGTCCCGCTATTGAATCCCGCAACGACGGTGGCAAACGACGTTGTCCCGACGGCTGCAGTCTCGGTGGTATTGCCGTCGATGTGGAGGTTCGACTGAGCGAAGCCGACCCTGGGAGCTAGCATCGCGCCGAAGACAAGTAGCACGACTTCAGCCCCAACTGATTTCCTGGCGTTCCTTTGGCGCCTGATGAACTTGTCAGATCCAGGAGTCCTTCGGGGAGTCTCGATCATCATGGTCAACTTCATCGTCAGTTGCTGTCGAGGTAACCAGCGAAACGGTAAATGACCTGAATATGTCGATTGGTTTGAACGCGTGAACGGTCTCATCGCTACCTCAACGGATTAACGCGAAGCGCTACGAGTGGAACATGTTTGCCAAAATTGGTTGGTCCTTCACCAATCTCAAACAACTTTGGGGCGAAGCAAAATATATAAATTAATTTTCTTCTTGTTTTGCGAAGTTTTATCTGCCGCTCATCCCAGTATCGTCTGGGAGCCCACTTTTATAGAAGTTAATTAACGAAAGGAGGGCTGCTTCAGAAAACGGTTCGATAATCGCTGCACCAAAACCATGAATTTGGAGAGGCAGCCGGTAAAGCCTCGGATGTGAGTATGAGCGCTATAAGAGACTCGGCCTCAGTTTCAGGCTCGGCGCCTTGTATCGCTTCGGGCGTACTCGAAACAGATTAATCAAGACGACTCTGAAATTCCAGTTTCAATCGTAAAGGAGACGCTTAATAATGCGAATTTGACGCGTGAAACGATGGATTATGCAGATGGCATGGAGTGGCCGAATTCCTGAGCGGCACATTGGAATATTTTTACGTCGAGGACTACGGATTTACGTTGCCATCGCGATAATGGAATTCCTCGGTATTATTTGGGGCGCGTGTGGAATTTATCAGCTTGACGCATGGGTAATTGCATAATCCGCGCATGACGAGCCGGGTCTCGGCGCGTCTTCACGCAGCAACGATTCTTTCCTATGCTTGAAGCAACGGCGGGCCAGTCCAAACTGCCATCGCCGCGTCGTAGGGTCGAGGGTCGCACGCCAGTGCCGTGACATCGAACCAGAACCAGTCGCTCGTGCATGTTTCGATGGTTAACTAACGGGCGTTCTGTATGGCAACGTTGGGACTACCGGACCAACAAACGGAGCATGGCGATGAAGCGGCGCGATTCACCCCAGCCGGTCACGATGTTCGAAGCACTGATCCCGATCGCTGGCCTCGTTTTTCTCGTCGGTGTGTCCTTCTACCTGTTCGGCGATGGCGGCGCGAACGGGCCGAACCAGGTGGCGCTCGTCGTGGCGACCATGCTGGCCGTATTTGTCGGCTGGCGTCGTGGTCATTCGCTCGCGTCGCTGGGCGAGGCGGCGAACGCAAGCGTCAGTTCCGGTATTGGCGCGATTCTCATCCTGTTGGCGGTCGGCGCGCTGATCGGCACTTGGGCGCTCTGCGGCACGATCGTCGCTATGGTCTATTACGGACTGAAGTTGTTGAGCCCGGACTACTTTTACGCGACGGCGTGTGGAATCTGTGCATTGATCTCATTCGCCATTGGGACGTCGTGGACTGTCGCGGGAACGATTGGAATCGGCCTGATGGGCATTGCACAAAGCATGGGTCTGAGCCCGGCCATCACGGCCGGTGCGGTGATTTCCGGCGCTTATTTCGGCGACAAGTCTTCGCCACTGTCTGACTCCGCGAACCTTGCGGCCGCTGCCGCGGGCGTTGATCTGTATCACCACGTGCGTGAGACGCTGCTGACATCACTCGTCGCGATTGTCATCACACTGGCTGTGTTTTATCTGCTTGGCCGCCCCAGCGACTTCGATGCGAGCGCCGAGGTAGCTGCAATGCAGGGCGCGTTCTACATATCGCCTGTGTTGTTCCTGCCGCTCGTTCTCGTCGTCGCGCTGACGCTGTTCAGGCTTCCGCCATTTACCACCATCTTTCTTGGCGCACTGGCCGGCGGCGTGGTGGCCGTTTTCGTCGAGCCAGGGCGAGTGATCGCATTTGCCGCAGCTCGAGAGGGCGTGCCGGTCCCGATTGCATTGTTGAAAGGAGTTTGGCTTGCGCTTGCGAGCGGCTATAAGTCTACGACTGGAAATCCAGCGCTCGATACGCTCCTGACTCGCGGCGGGATGGACAGCATGTTGAATACCATCTGGCTGATTATCACCGCACTGGCATTCGGAGGGGTGGTCGAGAAGTGCGGGGTAATAGAACGCCTCATCGCTCCGGTAGTCGATTGGGCGAGGAGCGGTGGGGCGCTGGTCGGCTCGCTGGTCATGGCGACCATCGCGACGAACATCGTCACGGCGGACCAGTTCATCGCAGTCGTGCTGCCGGCCCGGATGTTCAAAAATGCATTTGCCGCACGCGGCTACGCGCCGATCGTGTTGTCGCGTTCCGTTGGTGATTCGGCCACGACCACAGGCTCGTTGATACCCTGGAACAGTTGCGGGGCTTACATGGCAGTGACCCTTGGCGTGTCTACACTCAGCTACGCACCCTTTGCTGTATTTTGCGTGGTAAGTCCACTACTGACAGTGGCGATCGCTTACGCGGGTATCCGCATGCCACGCGTGCCTCCAGCCCAAACCGAGACTCCAACGGGAGGCGGACCGCCAACTCCAGTCCATGGAGGCTCCAAACAAAATTGACGTGTCTCATCCCTCCGCCTTCTTCCGTCCGACGGTCCGGGCACGCACTTTGGCCCACAGTCGGCAATTACTGTAAGGAGCAACCACGATGGAAATGCAACGCAACGCTCCCCGGATCGCGTCGACCCTGCTCGCCGCGGCGTTCGTGCTCGTTCAGGCAGGCGGCGCAGTGGCGCAGACCGCCGCTCCAGCGGCCGCCAGCCCAGCGGCCGCCAGCGAGATCCATAGGACCGGCATGCCACCGACGCAGCAGCAAGGCGACATATCGTTCGTGACTGGCGGAGTCGGTCGCGACGAATCGACTGCGCTGCGGCAGGCACGAAGGCAGTGGCCGCTGTCGCTGCAGTTCACCGGTCCCGGTGCGAGCTATGTGGCCGACGTTCAGGTGCAGATTGCCAAAGCTGGCGGCACGACCGTGCTCGATACCACTACGAAGGGGCCGTACCTGCTCGTGCGGCTGCCTCAAGGGCGCTATACGGTTACCGCCACCTACAGCGGCGTGACTAGGAAAGAGACCGTACACGTGCGCGGCAATGGCAGCGCGCGCGCGACGCTCTCGTTTCCGTCCGGCGGCCACTGAGCGCGGTTCCCGGTGCCGCGTCGAAGGGCGCGCGTACCGGGTTCGTTTGGCTCGGTCGCCTTCGCGGCAATATCAAAACACGAGGGGAATTCCCCCGATCGACGTGACCGCGCAAGCGACCACGCGAAGCGTTATGCTTGAGCACGGCACCGCGATTGGCAGACCGTCGGAGACCATTGACGTTTGCATCGCTCGCCGGCCGTAGCAGCAGGGCCTTTTCATGATGCGCATCATTCAAACGTTGCTGTTCATCGCGGCGTTCTGCTCAGGCATGGCCGTCGACCCGTCGACGTGCCTCGCCGCCCCAGGTGCCGCGGCGCAGCCGGTCGTGTCGTCGGCCCCCCCGGCATCCCCAACTACTCCCGCGTCGGCTCCCGGCGCGCGCCGTATCGATCTGGGCAATCAACCGTGGACGGGCGATTTCGACGCAATGCTCGACCGGCGTCTGATCCGTGTACTGGTTCCCTACAGTCGAACACTCTATTTCAATGACCAAGGTCACGAGCGTGGGCTGACTGCCGGACTCGTGCGGGACTTCGAGCGCTATGTGAACAAGAAATACCAATCGACGCTCGCCAGGCGTCCGCTCACGGTGGTCATCATTCCGACAACTCGCGACCAGTTGCTCCCGGGGCTCATAGCGGGCCGGGGCGACATCGCCGCGGGCAATCTGACGGTTACCGAGGCCCGTCTGAAGCAGGTCGATTTCGTGGCACCGCGTGACCGCAAACCCGTACGCGAGGTGGTCGTGACCGGGCCCAAGTCGCCAGCCCTCGCGAAGCTCGACGATCTCAGCGGAAAGGCGGTGCATGTGCGACGCAGCAGCAGCTATTACGAGAGCCTGAATGCACTCAACGCGCGTTTTCTCAAGGAAGGCAAAGCCCCGGTGAAGCTCGTGCCGCTGCCCGATGCGCTCGAGGACGAGGACGCGATGGAGATGCTCAACGTCGGGCTGGTCCAGATCCTCGTCGTAGACGACTGGAAGGCAAAGATATGGGCGCAGATACTGCCTGGAATCGTCGTGCGCAACGATATATCGGTGCGTGACGCAGGCTATACAGGATGGGCTATCCGTTTGAAGAGCCCCAGGCTCCAGGAAGCGATCAGCGACTTCTACCTCAATTACGTGAAGAAGCAGAGTGTCGCGGAAGTCCGTCTCCAGCAGGAAATGAAGCGCATCAAGCAGATCTCCAACAATGCGGAGACAGAGGAGCTGAAGCGGTTCAGGCAGACAATCGGCCTGTTCGAGAAATATGGCGCGCAGTACCATTTCGATTCACTGTTGCTTGCGGCGCAGGGTTATCAGGAGTCCCAGCTAAACCAGGACGCGCGCAGTCACGTTGGTGCGGTCGGGATCATGCAACTCATGCCAGCGACGGGCAAGGAACTCGCGGTCGGCGATATTCGGGTGGCGGAAGCCAATATCCATGCCGGGGCGAAGTATCTCGACCTCCTGATGTCCCGCTATTTTCCGGACGCACACTTCTCCGATCGCGACCGCTCGCTTTTCGCATTCGCGAGCTACAACGCAGGACCGGCGAACATCGCCAAAATGCGCAAGGAAGCGGCGGCGCGCGGTCTCGATCCCGACAAGTGGTTCAACAATGTCGAGATCGTAGTCGCGGAGAAAATCGGCATCGAACCGACGACGTACGTGCGCAACGTATTCAAGTATTACGTCGCCTACCGGCTTGTGCAGGAGGCCGCGGCGACGCGTGAGCGCGCTATCGGGCAAATGCGCAAGCAGGGTGGAACGTAATAGGCAGTCGAGACGAATCTTCTGCGAGTGCACATAATTCGGACGGCATATGTACGTTAGCGCAAAGTGGGTATACCTTTCCGGCAGTGATACTGGAAGAGACCAGGACCACGCATCAACACTTATGCGACCCGAAGATGGCAGACAAGAGAAAACCATCGCAGATCAATAGCCGGAAAATTGATGGTCTATTGATGAAAATCGGTAGGGTTGTATTTTCGCTGTGTGTATTCTTTGTTTCTCTGAAGGTTTGTAATGCGATTTACGCAGTTCTGATTCAACTCTTCCCGCAGAAAATTTGTGCTGACGACGCGGGACTGGGTACTACGATCGGGCAATGAGATGGGCTTCGGCAAGTGGCCTTCAAAAAAGATCGATTTCTGGATTGAAGATAAAAAAGATCTAACCACGAAGGATCATGAATATCAGGACCATTGCAATGCCGACCTGAAAGGTTTTATTGCAAGAAGGCTAAGAGCCATCGACAAGGAGTGCAACACCAGGCTCGAGAACAATCACGACGTAAGCGAACACATTTTCGCGGCAGCGAAAGGCTACTTCATCGTCGCGGCTGGTCTGCTGTCACCCGACTCTGAGGCAAGCGAGCGGGCAGATGAACGCAAGGCCAGCTTTGAGGCACGCATGAAGAGGTGGGACACCCAGCACAGCTATCGTGACGATCTGCCTTCCGGCCCGAGCGACTACTTCTTTTTTGAGGCGCAAGGGGAATTCGCGAAGATGAGGCTGGCGTTGTCCCCGACGCAGCTGGCCCATTGGCCGGTGCAATTCTAGCGGACTCGATGCGTCTCGATGCGTTCGCTTCGCGCGCGGTCATGAGCCTCAACGAGATGTTTCAGCTCGCCATGGGTACAAACCAGATGCCGCTTGACGGGATCCTCGACGCCACAGACGTGCGAGCGATCCGCACTGGTCTCGACTCCGGCGCCGAGGAATTGCGTGTCCATCTGCTCGGTCTGCAGCGGCGTCGCCAAGCGTCTGCCGGCATAACATCCGGTCTCGACGCGCTTGGCTGGACACGGACCGCATGGGTCTCGAGTGCAACGCCGCAGCGCCAGCCAGGATGGGTCAACGCCCAGCCATCGGGGCGCCATGCCCAACGTGGGCTGGGCCCGAACAGGCGCTAGGCGCGCCATTCCGGGCGATAGTCCTGCTCGGCAAGTTGACCAAGCCGCTGTGCCTGCTGTCGTGGGAGAACCTGAACCGGGCGCGAGCGCTGAAGAAGTCGAAAGTGATCCAGGCGATGTCCTCGCCGGTGCTCGACAAGCTTCGCACCTTGATCCGGCGTGGAGAGGCGGCGGGTACGCTGCGCAAGGGAATCGACCCGCTGCATCAGTACGTGACGCTCGTGAGCCTCGCGTATTTCCACAGGTCGAATGCGTACACGCTCTCGCGCATGTTCGATACCGACATGCTCGCACCGTCGTGGCACACCGATCACACGGCGCAGACGCATGAACTCGTGCGCGCGTTTCTCACCGGAGAGCGCGTGCTCGAGCTGACCTGAGCGCCGTCAGTCAGCTGTTTTTCGTCTCTTCGCGATCGATCCGGCGATAAGCAGGCCGCCAACCGTTACCACGAGCGATATCAGCGTGGTCATCGTGCCGAGCGCGTAGATCACGGGCGTCGTGACCGAGGTCGTCAGGCCCTGCAATTCGAGCGGGAGCGTGTTCTGATCGCCGATGGCCTGCGACGTGCGCGCGATCTCATCCCACGAGAGCGTGAAGCCGAACATGCCGACGCCGACTACCGAAGGCCCGATGATCGGCAGCACCACATGCTTGAACGACTGCCACGGCGACGCGCCGAGATCGCGCGCGGCCTCTTCGTAGGCGGGATTGAAGCGATTGAACACGGCGAACATTACGAGCAGGCCAAACGGCAGGGTCCACGTGAGATGTGCGCCGAGCGCCGAGGTGAAGAGGCCCATCGAGGTGGCCCAGTTGTCCGCAAACGACTGGAACCCCCATTCGTTCGCCAGATACTTGATGAGCGTGTCCAGCAGGCGAAAGGTCAGGCCAATACCGAGCGAGACGATGATCGACGGCATGATGAGGCTGGCGACCGACACGTAGAACACGGCGGTATCGCCGCGAAAGCGCCGCCTGAACGCGAGGCCGGCCATCACGGAGAACACCGTGGTCAGCACGGTTACCGCGAGCGCCAGCCTCACGGAGCGGCCGAACGCGGCCCAGATGTCGATATCGCCGACTCCGTCGCGCAACGCTGCGAACCAGTGCAGCGTTGCGCCATGCATCGGAAACGTGAGACCGCCTTCGGCGCCTTGAAACGACAGAATGAAAATCGTGATGACGGGGCCGTAGAGAAACAGCACGAACAGCCCGAAGACGAGTGCGAGCCAGTAAAAGCTCGCTGGCCGATGCTCGCGATGCGTGAATGTGCTGCCCATGTCACAGTTCCTTTCTGATATCGACGACGCGCGTCAGCGCCCACACGAGCATCAGCACGACGGCGAGCAGGATGACCGCGTTGGCCGCTGCGGCCGGAAACTGCAGGTAGCTCGTCTGCACCTGGATGATTTTGCCCACCGAGGCGATCTGCTGCCCGCCCATCACGCCGACGGTGAGGAAGTCGCCCATGACGATGGTGACGACGAAGATCGAGCCGATCACGATGCCCGTCTTCGACAACGGCAGCACCACGTCGCGGATCACCTGCCAGCCGCTCGCGCCGCCGTCGCGCGCGGCTTCGAGCAGCGAACGGTCGATGCGCATCATCGCATTGAAGATCGGTACGATCATGAAGAACGTGTACAGATGCACGAACGCGAGCACCACGGAGAAGTTCGAATACAGCAGCCATTCGACTGGACGCTCGACGAGATGCGTTGTCATCAGCGCCTGATTCACGAGCCCGTTGCGGCCGAGCAGCGGGATCCACGAGATCATGCGGATCACGTTCGAGGTCCAGAACGGAATCGTGCAAACCAGGAATAGCACGGTCTGCATCGCGGTCGTGCGCACATGAAAGGCGAGAAAGTACGCGATCGTGAATCCGAGCAGCAGCGTCACGGCCCAGACGATCGCGCAGAACTTCAATGTCGACCAGTACGTCTTGAAGGTCACGCAGACATCGGAGAAAGAGCCGCAGCCGTCGAATATCGCTGCATAGTTCTTCAGCGTGAATGCCGGAATGATCTGGTATTCGTTGAAATCCCAGAAGCTCACGATCAGCGTGATCACGAGCGGCACGATGAAGAACAGCACGAATGTCAGCGTGAGCGGCGTAGCTTGCAGCCATGCGCTCACGCTCCGGTGGCGCACCGGCATTTTCTTCGCTTGCTGGAGATGGTCGACGGAAGCCATTGTCAGGCGTGTTCCTTCATGCAGCGATGAATTCGTTCCACTTCTGGACCATATAGATGTTCTCGTCCATCACTGCGTTCCAGCAGGCAATCGCGCCCATGCGCTGGTTGTACGAGCCGCCGTCGCGTACGGCGCCGACCTTCTCCAGCAACTGGCCGTCGGGCGCCTTGATGTCCTGCGCGGCGGGTTTGCCTTCCATCCAGTAGTCCCACTCGTAGGCCGCCATGTGCGACTTCGCGGTTTCCGTCACACCCGGGTAGTAGCCTTGGCGCATCAGATAGGCACCGGCCCATCCGTCCTGGAACCAGTTGACGAATTCATACGCCGCGTCGAGCTTCTTGCCCTGCAGCGAGCGCGGGAAGCCGAAGCCCGACGCCCAGGAGCGATATCCCTCCTTGAGCGGCTGGAACTTGCAGGCGATACCCATCGTGCGAACCTTGGTGACAGCCGGCGACCACATCGACTGGATCACGACTTCGCCCGAGGCCATCAGGTTCACGCTCTCGTTGAAGTCGCGCCAGAAGGCGCGGAACTGCCCGGCGCGCTTCGCCTCGATCAGCACCTTGATGGTCTGGTCGATCTCGGCCTTTGTCATGTTGCCCTTGTCGCCGTACTTCACCTGGCCCATCGCTTCGATCGCCATCGCCGCGTCCATGATGCCGATGGCCGGAATGTTCAGCAGTGCCGCCTTGCCCTTGAACTGAGGATTGAGCAGATCCGCCCATGTCGTCACCGGGCGTGGGATGAGATCCGGGCGAATGCCGAGCGTGTCGGCGTTGTATGTCGTCGGAATCAGCGTCATCCATTCAGTGGGCGTCGCGCTGAACTCGGTCGAGCGCGCGTCCTTCAGGAACATGACTTTCTTCGGCGCGGTGCCCTGATCTCCGATCTTCTTGCCGTTGACCTCGCCTTTTGTCAGCACGGGCGTAATCCTGTCGGCGAGCTTGATGCGCTTCGTGTCCATGCCCGCGAGCGTGCCGGCGGGAATCAGCTTTTTGAGCGAGAAGTATTCGGTGTCGACGATATCGAAGGAGTTGGGCTGGGTGATGATGCGTTTGGTCACGTCGTCGGTCGTGACGGGAATGTATTGAATCTCGATGCCCGTGTCTTCCTTGAACTTCTTCGCGATCTCCGCGCTCTGGTTGACCGCGGTGCCCAGATAGCGCAGCGTGATCTTTTCCTGTGCACGGACGTAGGGAAAGCCGGCGATGCCGGCTGCCGCCACCGCGCCCTTGATGAAGGTTCGGCGTGAAAGGCCCTTGTTTGCCGATGCCTCTTCGCCTGCCTTGGTGTTTTCGTTTTTCATTGCACTCTCCTCGAATTTGAAGTGGTGAATATCGATGTTCAGGCGGCAAGCGGATGGGCGTTCTGCTCGTCCCACCACACCGTCACGCGCGCGCCGGGACCGGCGCGTTGCGGGTCGTAGTCGGCGTCGCTGATCATGGAAACGAGTTCGGGCGAACCGTCGAGCGGATCGAGCGTCATGCGCAGATGGGTGCCCTGATACTCGGCTTCGCGCACCGTGCATGCAAGACCGCCGATGCGCGAGAGTCCGTTGCCACCCGCGCTCGTCCCGGGCGCGATGCCGTGTGGAGCGATGCGCAGATGGTCCGCGCGCACGGTGAAGAGCCGCCCGTTCGTTCCCAACACGTTGTGACCGCCGAGAAAGCGCGCGACGAATTCCGTGCGCGGACGATTGAAGACTTCGAACGGCGTGTCGATCTGTTCGATATGACCGTGACTCATGACGACGACCAGATCCGCGAGCGCCATCGCTTCTTCCTGCGAATGCGTGACGTGCACGAAGGTGATGCCGAGTTCCTTCTGCCAGCGCTTAAGCTCGGCGCGCATCTGCACGCGCAGGAAGGGATCGAGGGCGGAGAGCGGCTCATCGAGAAGCAGGCAGCGCGGTTCGTTGAGCAGCGCGCGCGCGAGCGCGACGCGCTGCTGCTGGCCGCCGGAGAGTTGTGCGGGCTTGCGCTCCGCGTAAGCCGACATCGCGACGAGTTCAAGCAGTTCGCCCGCGCGCTTTCGACGCGTGTCCCTGGCGACACCACGCACCTTGAGGCTGAACGCGACGTTGTCGAGCGCCGAGAGATGCGGAAAAAGCGCGTAGCTCTGGAAGACCATCGCCGTGCCGCGCGCGGCGGGCTGTTCGAGCGTGACGTTGCGACCGGCGATCAGCACGTCGCCTTCGGAGACCCATTCGTGGCCCGCGATCATGCGCAGCGTCGAGGTTTTGCCGCAGCCGGACGGCCCGAGCAGACAGCAGTACGCGCCGCCAGGAACGCGCAGGTCGATGGAATCGACGGCGAGCGCATCACCATAGCGCTTCGAAACATGCACGAGTTCGATGTCGGCTGGGCTCGCGTGGGCCAGGGTGGATGGCGGTTGAACCATGAAGGCCTGTCCTGTGTGAAGACGCTGAGGAGTCTGCGAGCAAGCCGTTGCAAGACATATGCCATTGGGGTTCCGAAGGACAGCCGCGGCATCTGGTCACCGAGGCTGCAACGCGCGCTCAGGTGCACGTGTCGACGAATTGGCCTACATATTGCACACGATCTCGTGCCACGATCGTCGGCGTTTGCGTATGCCCCGTGTGCGCGATCGAGGTGCGGATAACGTCCGCTTTGGGGCATGACCTGACCAAACTGATTCATTCGCACTCGATAATGAACGACTTCGATCCGTTGAAGACGCATGGACGTTTCGCCTACCGCCCGATACACCATTGCGATGGATATCGCTGGCCCAACGGGACGAATCTGGCGTTTTATCTGGGCTTCAATCTGGAGCACTTCGTGTTCGGCGAGGGGCTGGGCGCGGCGCTCGGGCCGCCGTCGCCGCAGCCCGACGTGCTGAACTACAGCTGGCGCGAGTACGGCAATCGCGTGGGTGCGTGGCGCTGCATCGAACTATTCGACGCGCTCGACATGCCCGCCGGCACGCTCATCAATACCTCGCTCTACGATCATTGCCCCGAGCTGGTCGAAGCATGCATGGCTCGCGGCGACGAGTTGATCGCTCACGGCTATACGAACGCGCAGCGTCAGAGTGATCTCGACGAAGAGGGCGAGCGCGCACTGCTCGCGCATTGCCGCACGCGCATGACCGAATGCTCGGGCGTGGCACCTTCGGGCTGGCTCTCGCCGTGGATCTCCGAGTCGCATCACACGCCGGACCTGCTCGCCGAGACCGGCTATCGCTATACGCTCAACTGGTGCCACGACGACCGTCCCGTGCGCATGAAAACGCGCGGCGGCCCGATCTGGTCGATCCCGTATCCGCAGGAGCTCAACGATTTGCCAATGATCATGGCGCGCCAGATGGATATGCGCGACTTCGTCGGCATGATCATCGACCAGTTCGACGAGATGCTGGAGCAGACGCAACGGGCGCATGCGCCGCAAGCGCTCGTGATGGGGATCGCCTGCATCCTTATATCGTCGGGCAGCCGTATCGCCTGCGGCATCTACGGCATGCGCTCGCGCATATCGCAGCGGCGCGCGACGACATCTGGATCACGACACCCGGCGCGATTGCGCGACACATCGATGAGACCGTGCCGCTTACGGTGGATGTTGAATGAGGACGGAGAGAGAGCGCGCGGACGCGCGCATCTACCGCTCGATCTTCGAGGGTGTGCTCAACCGCAGGCTCACGCCCGGCACGAAACTGCCCGAGCCGGAACTATGCACTCTGTTCGGCGTGAGCCGCGCGGTGGTGCGGCGTGCGCTGGAGAAGCTCGCGTACGACGGCATCGTCGTCCTGCGTCCGAACAAGGGCGCGGTGATCGCGCAGCCCACGCGCGAGGAAACACGCATGATCTTCGAGGCCAGGCGCGCGCTCGAACGCTCGCTGGTCGAACTCGCGACGCAGCGCGCGAGCGCTGCCGACATTGCGGCGCTGCGTGAGCAACTGAAAGAGGAGCATGAGGCGATGCATCGCTTCGATCAGCCGTCGTGGGCGCGGCTTGCGAGCGCGTTTCATTTGCGCATCGCTGCGCTGGCAGGCAATGCGATCCTCGAGCACTACTTGACGGAACTGGTATCGCGCTGTTCGCTGATCGTGGGAGCCTTCGAGCCGGCCGGTAATGCGCCGTGTGAGCACGACGAGCACTGCGCCATACTCGAATGCCTCGAGGCACGCGATGCACAAGGCGCTATCGCGCACATGAGCGCGCATCTGCACGAACTCGAGGCGCGTATCGAGACATCGCGGATGCCTGGTGCGAAAGGGCTTGCGTATTTGCTCGGCATCAATCCCGCGCAACGAACCGCAATGGAGTGATATGGAAATCGACTTCGAAGCGATCACCGAGTATCAGCGCTACAAGCTGATGGCGAGCCTCATTGTGCCGCGTCCGATCGCGCTCGTGACGACGCTGGGCGAGGACGGAATCGTTAACGCCGCGCCGTTCTCGATGTTCAACATGCTCGGCGAAGAGCCGCCCATTATCATGATCAGCATTAACCGCTTGGCGGACGGCACGCTCAAGGACACGGCGGTGAATATTCCGCGCGAGAGGGAGTTCGTCGTGCATCTCGCCGACGAGGCCATCGCGCAGCAGATGCATCGCTGTGGGGAGCGCTTTGCCGCCGATGTTTCCGAGCTCGATCAGGTGGGGTTCACCGCGCTTGCGTCGTCGCGCGTGAAACCGCCGCGCATCGAGCAAGCGCCGGTCGCGTTCGAGTGTGCGTTGTGGGAGACATTGGAGACCCCGAGCCGCCATATTTTCATCGGCAAGGTGCTGATGCTGCATGCACGGGACGAGCTAATCGATCTGGATGCGTGGCGCGTGCGCCTTGAGCACTACTTTCCTGTGGGGCGTTTTGGCGCGAGCGATTACATCACGACGCGCAATCGCTTTCAGATGTGACTCCTCGCGGACGACTTCGGGTACGTACAGGCACGCTGATTTGGGGATGGACCTAAGAGGTCGCAGCAGAGTGGGGGCTGGATTTGCTCTGCGAAGATGCCGTCGACCGGTTTCCGCGCGGTTGTTCATCCGCGCGGCCGCTTTCACGAACACGTGCGACACCTGCTGCGCGTTTCTCTTTGCCGCGAACAGCTCGCGGCGCACTTCGCCGCCTGGCATCGATTTACTGAGATCACCCAAGGTCCGTCCGCTTTCCGAGCAATGCGTGTCCTCTCCGCTAATGCGTCGCGAACGGTTCAACGTGACAGAGCCTCGGCGCCTTCTTGTCATCTTGCTCTTTTTCCTCGTCGATTCTGGATTGTCCTCCTATCGACCTGTCCGAGGAAATTAGACCACTACAGTTCAATCGGATGCCTGGCTCATGCATCATGCGGCTTCGGGCACGCCCAGTCTATCGCTTTCCAACCTTCCTCTGTCGCCACAAACACAACAGGTCGCACGCAATATGAGCGGCGGCAATCGCCGTGATTTCGCTCTGGTCGTAAGCGGGCGCCACTTCGACGACATCCGCACCCACCAGGTTCAACGCACCGAGTGCACGCACTATCGCCAGTCCCTGAGCCGACGACAAACCGCCCGCCACCGGCGTGCCCGTTCCCGGTGCGAACGCCGGATCGAGACAGTCGATATCAAACGTCAGGTAGGCCGGACGTTCCCCCACAATCGACGTGATACGCTCCACCGCCGCACGAGCGCCGTGTTCGTGCACCCATGCCGCATCGAGAATATTAATCCCCATGAAATCGTCGTTCCACGTGCGAATACCGATCTGCACCGACGTCTCGGGATCGATCAGCCCGTCCTTCACCGCCTTGTAGAACATCGAACCGTGGTTCAGGCTGTCAGGGCTTTCGTCAGCCCAGGTGTCGCAATGAGCGTCGAAATGAATCATCGAAAGCGGCTTGCCATACTTTTCGGCATGCGCGATCAGCAGCGGATAGGTGATGTAGTGATCGCCGCCGAGCGTGAGCATCTTCGCGTCCGAGCGCAGGATCGTGCGTGCGTGTTCAACGATCGATTGCTTGATAGTCAGCGGATTGTGCGCGTCAAACCAGCAATCTCCGTAGTCGGTTACAGCGAGATCGTCGAAGGGATTAAAGCCCCATGGATACGGATGCAGTTCCGACAGCTGCACGCTGGCCGCGCGCACCGCTGCAGGTCCGAGACGCGCGCCCGAGCGGAAGGTGGTGGCCAGATCGAGCGGCACGCCAGAAACCGCGATGTCGACGCCCTCGAGTTCTCGCGTGTATTTGCGGCGCATGAACGACAGCACACCAGCATAGGTGTTTTCAGTCGAGGAGCCATAGAGCGAATCGCGATGGATTGCGCCGTCGCCGTAGATGAGTTCAGTCATGGATGACTTGATACCTGATAGACACGCCGGCGCGGCGCGCGAGGTTTCCAGAAATACGCGCAACGCCGGCTTCGGATTCATTGGGAACGCGGCAGCGCGCTATGCACGCCACCGCGCTGGCTTGCGAATCCTTTAGCGCAGCCGCACCAGCGTAGACTTCAGCTCGGTGTACTTCTCCAGCGCGTGCAACGACTTGTCGCGGCCGTTGCCCGATTGTTTATAGCCGCCGAAGGGGAAGTTCATGTCTCCGCCTTCGTCGTAGCAATTCACCCACACGGTTCCGGCTCGCAGCCTGCGTGACATCTCGTGTGCGGTGGTCAGGTTCGAGGTCCAGACCGCGGCGGCGAGACCATACTCACTTTCGTTGGCGATACTGATCGCCTCATCGACCGTATCGAATGTAATCACCGACAACACCGGCCCGAAAATCTCCTCGCGCGCGATCTTCGCACCCGCAGGCGGAATGTCGAAGATGGTCGGTTCGATATAGAAGCCGCCGCTCTCTTCATTGACACGCGAGCCGCCTAGCAGCAGCTTCGCTTCCGCTCGCCCCGCGTCGATATAGCCAAGCACGCGTTCGAGTTGCAGCTTGTCGACAATCGCGCCCATCGAGGTCTGCGGGTCGAGCGGATTGCCCGGCCGATAGCTGCGCGCCGCGTTCATCAGCTTGTCAAGGAACACGTCCTTGATCTCGCGGTGCACCAGCAAACGCGACCCAGCAGTGCACATTTCGCCCATGTTGTAGAAGATCGCGCCAGCCGCTGCATTCGCCGCTCGGTCCATGTCGAGGCAGTCAGGCATGATGATATTGGGCGACTTGCCGCCGAGTTCAAGCCACACGCGCTTCAGGTTCGACTGTCCGGCATACTGCATGATGAGTTTGCCGACGTTGGTCGAGCCGGTGAAGGCAAGGCAGTCCACGTCCTGATGCAGCGCAAGCAGTTTGCCCGGCTCGCCGGCGCCGGGCACGACGTTGAACACGCCCGCGGGGATGCCCGCGTCCAGCGCAAGTTGCGCGATCCGGATCGCGGTAAGCGGCGACTTTTCAGAAGGCTTGAGCACCACGCTATTGCCCGCGGCCAACGCCGGACCGAACTTCCACGACGCCATCAGAATCGGAAAATTCCACGGCACGACTGCGGCTACCACGCCGACCGGCTCGCGCGTGACGAAGCCGACCAGATGATGATCCGCCGGTGCGACTTCGCCGCCTACCTTGTCGATCGCTTCGGCAAACCATTCGACGCAATACGCCGCGCCGGGAACATCCACCGTGGTGGTGTCGCCGATCGGCTTGCCCGCGTCCAGCGTTTCGAGCAGCGCCAGTTCGTCGAGGTGTTCGCGGATTGACGCGGCCCAGCGCAGCAAAACGGCTTTGCGTCGACGCGGATTCAGCCCCGACCATACGCCGCTATCAAACGTACGGCGCGCGGCCGCTACGGCGGCGTCGACGTCGGCCGCGCCGCTGTCTGCGACTTTTGCCAATAGTTTGCCGTCGATCGGACTGTGACACTCAAACGTACGGCCGCTGGCGCTTTCACGATATTCACCATCAATAAACGCGCGGCCTTCGATCGAAAGCGTAGCGGCCTTAGCTTGCCAGAAGGCGAGAGTTCTATCTTCCATCGGGATACCTCAATGTTATGCGTGCGACGCCGACCGGCATCGATCGCAGGTGGCGTTGAACCGAGTCGCGGCGCGTCGGCGCGGAGTCATCAGAAGGTGGGCGGCGAGTTTGCCGACACGATCTCGCAGAGATGCTCCACACTGGGATTGCGAAAACGGTGCGGAAGACGGCTTTCGAAGTAGTAACTGTCTCCGGGGTCGAGAAGCCACGTCACGCCGTCGACGGTCAGTTCGATCTGGCCGCTCACCACGACCCCGCCCTCGTGTCCTTCATGTTTCAGCATTTCCAGTCCCGTATCCGACAGAGGCTGATAGACCTCGCGCAGAATGCCCATGTTGCGGTCCTTCACGCTCGAACCGGCGAGATACAGCTCGATCGACTCGTTGCCGAGGTTCGGCATGTCGGCACGGCGCGAGACTACCGAGCGTTGCGCTTCGAGTTCGAAAGTGAAGAACTCGGCAAGACTCATTGGAATGCATTCGAGCAGTTTCTTGAGCGAACCGACCGAGGGGCTGACGCGGTTCTGCTCGATCAGCGAGATCGTGCCGTTGGTCACCCCCGCCCGTTTTGCCAGCTCTCGCTGGGACAAGCCATGCTTCTTGCGGATGTACTGCAAACGGGTCGCTACTTCGATAGACATTGCCGTGTTCTCTGACGATGAATGCAGTCGGGACGGACGGAGCTCAGCCCCAGGGTGCTCTCGAGTGTTGAATATTCTAATCAGCCAAAATGTCGTGCCGCTGGAGAAAACCCTCGACGTAAAGGGAAGAAATGTACGGCGCAACATGTGTTCCTATCGAAGGGGGAATCCTGCTAAAACTTCGAAAGGAATCTACTACACATACTTTATTTGAATGACTTGACGGCTTTATTGGCTCATATATGCTGATTCCCAGATGGCCGTCGCCAAGCGTGACGAGGCGCTGCAAGGTGTATCGCAGCGCCTCGAATCCAGGGCGATACGTCTATCCAAAACGTCGTGCTTTCCTGAACGCACCCGTGCGTATCCTGAGCAGAGCGTTCAATAATTTCAACATCGTTAGCCGAGTTTTATCGTGAGAGTCCGAGGCCCTTTGGTGAGATGGAATCGTAGTCAGGCGGGTGGTCCCCGCGCTGACGGCGTCATCACCGACGGCAGCAACGGCAGCCTTGCGTCTCGCCGCTTTCTGTCCGTCTTCACGATCCTCTCTCGCCGTTCAGTTCGACGTCACAACTCCATTTCCGCGCGCGCCTTTATCTCGGTGCGCACAGACGAAGTCGCTTCGCTTCTGCCGTAGCGCCTCCTTCCCCTTTACCGTTCGATTCGTCCGATTGCGTGCGCGAGCTCTTTAGAGCCGTGTGACCGCGCATGTGCGGTGCTGTGTGCCGCCCTTGCGGGTCATTCACATCAGATTGACTGCGCGCAGCAGCGGGCCGAATCGAACAACTCGTCCAGCTAACACGCGCGGCACGACTTCGTCGATAGCGACCGGCCGCACTACCCGGTGGCCTGGCGCCTTGTGCGCGGCTGCGGAATCGTGCCGCCCCGCGTCATGACGCAGTTCATGCCGCATTCCGCGGGAACTGAATACAAGTAATCGTTATGCGAGACAAACCTCTGGTCGGCATTAGCGCCGACCGAACGATGATAGGAGCCCACCCATCGCACGTCGTCGGCGAGAAGTACATCGCCGCGATCGTCGACGGTTCGCAGGCGCTAGCCATGCTGCTGCCAGCACTCGGCGAACGGCAATCCTTCGAGGACGTGCTGGCTACGGTCGACGGCCTGTTGTTGACCGGCAGCTATTCGAACGTCGAGCCGCACCGCTACGGCGGCAAGCCCAGTGCGCCGGGCACGCTGCACGACGCCGCTCGCGATGCGACGACGCTGCCGCTCCTGCGCGCGGCCATCGCCGCCGGCGTGCCAGTGCTGGCCGTATGCCGTGGCTTGCAGGAAATGAACGTGATATTCGGCGGAACGTTGCATCAAAGCGTTCACACGGTGGCCGGCCTGCACGACCATCGCGAGAACAGGCAAGACGACCTCGACGCGCAATACGCGCCGTCTCACTCGATCACGCTGACGCAAGGCGGCCTGTTGCAGCGCCTCGCGGGCGGCATGAATGAGGTGCGCGTGAATTCCCTCCACGGCCAGGGGATCGATCGGCTGGGCGTGGGCCTCGCGGCCGAAGCCATCGCGCCAGACGGCCTGATCGAAGCAATCAGCGTGAAGGATGCGCGCGCTTTCGCGCTCGGTGTGCAGTGGCACCCGGAGTGGAAGCATGGCGGCGACGCACTGTCCACCGCGATCTTTCGCGCGTTCGGCGACGCCTGCCGCGATCGAATGCGCAGCAGGGGAGGCGATGGCGCGGCATCCGCCGCGGCCACGCATGCCTGAGCCAGGCGCGTCCAATCAGGGAGAACAACCATGCATGACATCGACGAATTCCTGAAGAAGCACCACGTAACCGAAATCGAAGCGATCATTCCGGATATGGCCGGGATTGCGCGCGGCAAGATCATTCCGCGCAGCAAGTTCGAATCTGGCGAGTCCATGCGCCTGCCGCAGGCGGTGATGATCCAGACTGTCACCGGCGATTATCCCGAGGACGGATCGCTAACCGGCGTCACCGATCCCGACATGGTCTGCGTGCCCGATGCGAGCACCATCCGGATGATTCCGTGGGCGGTCGATCCGACCGCCCAGGTGATTCACGATTGCGTTCACTTCGACGGCACGCCGGTTGAAATCTCGCCGCGCTGCGTCTTGCGACGCGTGCTCGAACTCTACAGGGCCAAAGGCTGGAAGCCGGTCATCGCGCCCGAACTCGAGTTCTATCTGGTCGATATGAACCGGGACCCGGACCTGCCGCTGCAGCCGCCAATTGGCCGTACGGGTCGTGCGGAAACCGGACGTCAGGCGTATTCGATCGAAGCGGTCAACGAATTCGATCCGCTCTTCGAAGACATCTACGAGTACTGCGACGTGCAGGAACTGGAAGTCGACACGCTGATTCATGAAGTCGGCGCGGCGCAGATGGAAATCAACTTCATGCACGGCGATCCGTTGAAGCTCGCCGACAGCGTGTTCCTGTTCAAGCGGACGGTGCGCGAAGCCGCGCTGCGCCACAAGATGTACGCGACCTTCATGGCCAAGCCGATGGAAGGCGAACCTGGCTCGGCGATGCACATGCATCAAAGCCTCGTCGACGAGGAAACCGGCCACAACATCTTCACTGGCACGGACGGCAAGCCAACCTCGCTTTTCACGAGCTATATCGCCGGCCTGCAGGAATACACGCCGGCGCTGATGCCGATTTTCGCGCCGTACATCAACTCGTATCGCCGCCTGTCGCGCTTCATGGCCGCACCGATCAACGTCGCGTGGGGTTACGACAACCGTACTGTGGGTTTTCGCATTCCGCATTCGGGGCCGGCCGCGCGCCGCATCGAAAACCGCATTCCGGGCGTGGACTGCAATCCGTATCTGGCGATCGCCGCGACACTGGCCGCGGGCTATCTCGGCATGACGCAACACCTCAACGCCACCGAGCCGCTGCTCAGCGACGGTTATGAATTGCCGTACCAGTTGCCGCGCAACCTCGAAGAGGGCCTGACGCTGATGGGTGCCTGCGAGCCGATCGCCGAAGTACTCGGCGAGAAGTTCGTCAAGGCCTACCTCGCGTTGAAGGAAACCGAATATGAGGCGTTTTTCCGCGTGATCAGTTCATGGGAACGCCGCCATTTGCTGTTGCACGTTTGAGAACGGCACCCGCAAACGCAGAACCACTGGAGGGAATATGAGCTACAGAATAGAAGAACTCGCTGACGTGCAACCGGTACTATCCGCCCAACCGGCCGCAACCGCGCGGGCCGCGCAACCAGCACCACGCAGCACTGCCGAATACCGCGCACTCGACGCCGCGCATCACATCCATCCGTTTTCGGATATGGGCTCGCTCAATCGCAGCGGCAGCCGGGTGATCGTGAAGGCCCAGGGCGTGTACCTGTGGGACTCGGATGGCAACCAGATCATCGACGGAATGGCGGGGCTCTGGTGTGTGAACGTCGGCTACGGGCGCACGGAACTCGCCGACGCCGCGTACCGGCAGATGCGGGAACTGCCTTACTACAACACCTTCTTCCGGACGACTCATCCGCCGGTGATCGAACTGTCGGCGCTGCTCGCGGAACTGGCGCCCGAGCCGTTCAATCACTTCTTCTATTGCAGCAGCGGTTCCGAAGGCAACGACACAGTGCTGCGCATCGTCCATCAGTACTGGGCGACACGAGGCAAGCCTGCGAAGAAAGTCGTCGTGTCGCGCAAGAACGGCTATCACGGCTCAACGATCGCGGGCGGCACGTTGGGCGGCATGGATTATATGCACGAACAGATGCCGTCGAAAGTCGAGAACATCGTGCATATCGACCAGCCGTACTTTTTTGGTGAAGCCGAAGCCAATCAGACACCGGAAGAATTCGCGCTGGCCCGCGCGCAGCAACTGGAAGCGAAGATCCTCGAAATCGGCGCGGAGAATGTGGCTGCGTTCATCGGTGAGCCTTTCCAGGGAGCGGGCGGCGTAATCTTTCCGGCCTCGACCTACTGGCCGGAAATTCAGCGCATCTGCCGTAAGTACGACATTCTGCTGGTCGCCGATGAAGTGATCGGCGGTTTCGGCCGCACCGGCGAATGGTTTGCGCATCAGCACTTCGGCTTCGAGCCGGACCTGATCACGCTCGCCAAGGGCCTCACGAGCGGCTACGTGCCGATGGGCGCGGTCGGCCTGCATGATCGCGTCGCCCAGGCGATCATCGGAAACGGCGACTTCAATCACGGCCTCACCTACTCGGGCCACCCGGTGGCTGCCGCCGTCGCGCTCGCCAACCTCAAGCTGTTGCGCGACGAAAAGATCATCGAGCGCGTGAAGACCGACACCGGACCGTACTTCCAGCAGAAGCTGCGCGAGACCTTCGCGAACCATCCGATTGTCGGCGAGATTGCCGGTGCGGGCATGGTGGCGGGGCTGCAGCTTGCGGAAGAACCACTAGCGCGCAAGCGCTTCGCCAATGGCGGCGACGTCGGCACCATCTGCCGCGACTTCTGCTTCGACGGCAACCTGATCATGCGCGCCACCAGCGACCGGATGCTGCTGTCGCCGCCGCTCGTGATCAGCAGGCCGGAAATCGACGAAATCGTGTCGAAGGCGAAAAAGGCCATCGACGCGACAGCACAACAACTCGGCATTTCGTAACGGCGGTTCGTTCCGGCATGGGCGGCAGCAATTCAGCCCTCATGCTGGTTCTTCACATCAAGGGAAAAACCATGAGCGTTAGTCATCTTCGTCATGCGGTCGCGGGGGCCGCGTTTCTCGCCCTCACGAACTTCGCGGCTCTGTCGGTTACGCCGGCCCTTGCGGCCGACACGGAACTGAACGTCTATAACTGGTCGGACTATATCGGCAAGGACACCATCCCAGGCTTCGAGAAGCAGGAAGGCATTCACGTCAAATACGACAATTACGATAGCGACGACACCCTGCAAGCGAAGCTGCTAGCCGGTAGTTCAGGCTATGACATCGTGGTGCCGACCTCGAACTACATGGCCAAGCAGATTCAGGCCGGGGTCTATCAGAAGCTCGACAAGTCGAAGTTGCCGAACCTGGTGAATCTCGATCCTATTCTGATGAAGATGATTGCCGACGCCGACCCGGGCAACCAATACGGTGTGCCGTGGGCGTATGGCACGGACGGTATCGGCTACAACCTTCAGGAGGTCCAGAAAGCACTCGGCGCGAACGCGCCTGTGGACAGCTGGGCACTCGTGTTCGATCCGGCCAATATCTCGAAGCTCAAAAGCTGCGGCGTGTCGATCCTCGACCAGGCCGTCGACGTGTTCGCTGCGACGCTGCAATACATGCATAAAGACCCGAACAGCACGAACCCCGCCGACTATCAGGCCGCCTTCGAAGTGCTGAAGAAAATCCGCCCATATATCACTCAGTTCAATTCGTCGGGCTACATCAATGACCTCGCCAATAACGACGTATGTGTCGCGCTCGGCTGGTCCGGCGACGTGGGCATTGCAGGCCGGCGCGCCGAAGAAGCCAAGCGTTCGTATCAGATCAAATTCTCGAACGTGAAAGAGGGCGGTCTGCTGTGGTTCGACGTGATGGTGATCCCGAAAGACGCACCGCATCCCGAAGCCGCGATGAAATGGATCAACTACATCTCGGACCCGAAGGTCAACGCTGGCATCACCAATGAAGTGTTTTACCCGACCGCGAACAAGGCAGCGCGCCAGTACGTCACGCCAGCCGTCGCTCAGGACAAAACCGTTTATCCGGGTGATGAGGTGTTGAGCAAGATGACCCTCATGAAGCCGGTTCCAACGGACATTCTGCGCCTTGAAAACCGTCTTTGGGCCCAGCTCAAAACCGGCCACTAATTAAGACCTCGATATTGAGCAATCGATCTCGCGCTCAGGGATCGCTCGAGCCCTGAGCGCATCAATCGCAGTAACGGTAGTCAGCCTGCACGCTTTTTGGGTCCCACCGGCGCGCAGTCCCATGTTTTTCCGATCGCAGCGCATGTTGCGAGTCGCTTGCCGCGCCTCGTATGGAGACACTTGCGCCCGCGATCCGTAAGGAAATGGTCACATCATGATCTCGACGACTTCCAGAAGCGCAGCCGGCGCCGGCCAGACGGTCCGCCCAGCGGTAACAGCAAAATCGAAAACGGATGAATTCGTCCGCATCGAAAATGTCGTGAAGAAGTTCGGCGACAGCACAGCTGTCGACAACGTCAATCTGAGCATCGCCAAGAACGAGTTGTTCGCGCTGCTCGGCAGCTCCGGCTGCGGCAAGTCCACGCTCCTGCGTATGCTGGCGGGACTCGAAACGGTCACGTCCGGGCGGATCTACGTCGACGGCGAAGATCTCGCCGCGATGCCGCCGTACAGGCGACCGGTCAACATGATGTTCCAGTCGTATGCGCTGTTCCCGCACATGAGTGTCGAGGCGAACATCGCGTTCGGTCTGAAGCAGGAAGGCACGCCGAAGAACGAGATGAAAGAGCGTGTCGCCGATGCGCTGAATCTCGTGCAGATGAGCAAATACGCTCAACGCAAGCCGCAACAGCTCTCAGGCGGCCAGCAGCAGCGTGTGGCGCTTGCCCGTTCGCTGGTCAAGCGTCCGAAGCTGCTGCTGCTCGACGAGCCCATGTCGGCGCTCGACAAAAAGATCCGTCAGAAGACCCAGCTCGAACTGGTGAACATCATCGAGAAGGTCGATGTGACCTGCGTGATGGTCACGCACGATCAGGAAGAAGCGATGACGATGGCTGGCCGACTTGCGGTAATGAGCGAGGGGCGCATCGTGCAGATCGGTTCGCCCAGCCAGGTGTACGAGTTTCCGAATAGCCGCTTTTCCGCCGAGTTCATCGGTTCGACGAATCTGTTCGAAGGCACGGTGGTCGCGGACGAACCAGACCACATTTTCGTCGAAAGCGAAGACCTCGAATCGCGCATCTACGTGAGCCACGGCATTACCGGACCGCTCGGCATGCCGGTGGGCATTTCGGTGCGCCCCGAGCGCGTGAGGGTGTCGCTCGAACGGCCCGCCGCTCTGTACAACTGGGCGCGCGGCGTAGTCTCCGACGTCGCGTACATGGGCAGCTATTCGCTCTACCACGTGCGTCTGCCAAGCGGCAAGACAGTAGTGTCGAGCCTCTCGAGCTCGCATTTGATGAGCGAAGGTGCGCCGTCGTACAACGATGACGTGTTCGTCTACTGGTCGCCCGCTAGCGGCGTGGTACTGACGCAATGAGAAATCCCGCTACCACCTCCGCTACCGTGCGCAGCGCGCCGTCCTCCGGCAGCCGTACGCCGGGCTCGCTGAAGAGATGTCTTTCGATGCTGGCGCCGTCCGGCCGCACGACCGTAATCGGCGTGCCGTTTCTCTGGCTCACGGTGTTCTTCGCGTTGCCGTTCGTGATGGTGCTGAAGATCAGCTTCGCCGATCAGCGCATGGGCATTCCGCCGTACACGGAGCTCGTGGCGCTGAAGGACGGCGTGGTGCGGCTATCGATGCAACTGGGCCATTACGCGTTTCTTTTGCAAGATGATCTGTACATCGCCACGTACATCAGTTCGTTGAAGATGGCGGCCGTTTCAACGTTCTTCTGCCTTCTGACCGGGTATCCGATTGCGTACTATATCGCCCGCTCGGAACCTGCCAAACGCAACCTGTTGATGATGGGCGTGATGCTGCCGTTCTGGACGTCGTTCCTGATTCGCGTCTACGCGTGGATCGGCATTCTGAAGGACGACGGTCTGCTCAATCACACGCTGATGTCGATCGGCATGATCCATTCTCCACTGCGCCTCTATCACACGGATATCGGCGTCTATATCGGCATGGTCTATTCGTACCTGCCGTTCATGGTGATGCCGCTGTATGCGCACCTCGTGAAGATGGACCTCACGCTACTCGAAGCCGCCTACGACCTCGGTTGCAAACCGTGGACTGCGTTCACGCGCATTACCTTGCCGCTCTCGAAGAGCGGAATCATTGCGGGCAGTTTGCTGGTGTTCATTCCGGCGGTCGGCGAATACGTGATTCCGGAACTGCTCGGCGGCGCCGACACGCTGATGATCGGCCGCGTGATGTGGGATGAGTTCTTCAACAACATGGACTGGCCGATGGCGTCCGCAGTCGCCGTCGCGATGGTGCTGTTGCTGCTCGTGCCGATGGCAGTGTTCCAGTACTACCAGGTCAAGGAACTGGAGGGGGCGAAATGATCAAGCCGAATAAAGCGCTCTCCAATAGCGTACTGACTCTCGGATTTCTCTTCCTCTATATCCCGATCATTAGCCTCGTGGTGTATTCGTTCAACGAGTCGAAGCTCGTCACGGTGTGGTCCGGCTTCTCGTTCAAATGGTATGGCGCCCTGTTCGAGGACGGCGAGTTACTGAGTGCCGCGTGGCTCTCGCTGAAGATCGGCTTGCTGACTGCGTGCGCATCCGTCGTGATCGGCACGTGGGCCGGCTTCGTGCTGGCGCGCTTCGGACGTTTTCGCGGCTTCACGATGTTCGCCGGCATGATCAACGCGCCGCTCGTGATTCCTGAAGTGATTCAGGGTATCTCGCTGCTATTGCTGTTCGTCGCGCTCGAACAGATGCTCGGCTGGCCGAAGGGAAGGGGGCTGTTCACGATCTGGATCGGTCACGTGATGCTGTGCGTCTCCTACGTGGCGATCATCGTGCAATCACGGGTGAAGGAGCTTGACAGATCGCTCGAAGAAGCTGCCCTCGATCTCGGCGCAACGCCCTTAAGGGTCTTCTTTCTTATCACGTTGCCGCTGATTTCGCAGGCGCTGATGTCCGGGTGGCTGCTGTCGTTCACGCTCTCCTTCGACGACCTCGTGCTCTCAGCCTTCCTGTCCGGCCCCGGCTCGACCACGCTGCCGCTGGTCGTGTTTTCGCGCGTGCGTCTCGGCCTGAACCCGGAAATGAACGCACTCGCCACGATCTTCGTCACTTTTGTGACGATCGGCGTGATCGCAGTGAACCGCTGGATGCAGTTGCGTGAGCGCAAGCGCGAACGCGACACGCAGATGGCTTTCGCGATCGCCGAAGCCGCCGAACCTTTCCCTTTAGCACCGCAGCAAGCCACCGTACGAAATTCGCTCGATGCGGCACGCATCTAGCCATTTGCAATACGACCAACAAGGAGAATTTGCATGAGAATGAAGCTCATCTGTCTGCTGGTGGCGGGGAGTCTGCCTGGCATGGCCATGGCCGATACCACCAGCGACCAGATCAAAGCTCTGCAGGCCCAGCTCAACGCGCTGCAAATGGAGGTGAAGCAGTTGCGGGCTGAGGTCGCGTCGAAACCGAAGGCGGCTATTTCGGGGAACACCGCCACAGCGGCCACAATTGCTCCTGCGCCGGACGTGGCGGCCGCGCCGGTGGATGTCTGGTCGCCGGACTATGGCCGTGCTCGGGCCGTGCTTACCAACGACGAAGTCACCGCGATGAAGCAACAGATCGCCAACCAGCAGTTGAAGGTCGACTCGCTCGAAGACGCGGCGCAGACCGGGCCGATCGCGGGCCTCTCAGTGACGGGGTATCTCGATCCGACCTATATTTACAACCGCGCGCAGAGCAGTGCGTCGTTCCTGTTCGCGAATCACGAGAATGTCTATACGTACTACAACAGCACGTTCGGCGATCTGTACCTCGACATCAAGAAGACCTTCGGGGTCGGCCCGATGGCGCCGTCGGCCGAAGTCACCTTGATGCCCAATCGTGGCAATGGCATTACGCTGCTGCAGAATTCGCACGGCGGAATCGGCAACAACATCCTGAACACGGCGGTGGTCACCGTGCCGTTGTCGGCAACCACCTCGTTCGTTACCGGTCTGATTCCGAGCTTCGGCGGTTATGAAGTGCAGCAGTCGAATCAGATGCTGACACTCACTCACAACCTGCTTTATGACTTCTCCGATCCGGGCAGCTACGTTGGGGCCGGTGCGAACTATACGAAGGGCAACTGGGCGTGGAAGTTCTTCCTTGGCAATGAGCAATATCGGACGTTCGGCGCGGTCACGCAAACCGGCACCAACGCGCTCGGCGACCCGATCACGACCAGCAACAAGATTCCGACGTTCACCGCGCGTACGGACTACACGTGGTCGAGCGCACTGGATGTCGGCGGCTCGTTCAATATCGGCCGTCAGACCTTGCCGAGTGCGACCAATGCCGAGACGGGTGCAGTCACTTTCGGGGTAGGCGGACAGTCGCCGAGTTCGGGCGGCACGTTCTTCTTTACCGAAGCGGACTTGACCTACCTGCTCGCGGACGTGCAGTACAACGCCGAAATCGACTACGGCCAGCAGCAGAACGCCGCATTCAATGGCGGCCAGGCGCAGTGGTATGGCCTTTCGCTGCTCGCGCACCGCAAGTTCAACTTGCCGGTGGTGGGCCGCATGGGTGCGACGGCGCGTTATGACCTGCTGGTCGACAGTAAGAACGGCGGTGGTGGCGGCGGGATCGCGCTCAATTCTAACGGCATGGACACGTCCAACGGCTTCGGCATCGGCGCGGACTGCCTCGCCAATTCGAAGGCGGGCGGCGGTCTGGGTTTCGAGTGCAAGGGCGCGACCCGGCAGGACGTCGCGTTCGATCTGTTGTTCTTTCCGACCCAGCAGATCATCGTCAAGGTGGAGTACCGCCACGACTGGGCAAACAACAAGGTGTTCCTGAAGAACGACGGCTCGTACGGCAAGTCCAACGACCTGTTCGCAACGCAGTTCATCTACTCGTTCTAGTCCGACGTGCCTCGCGCGTGGCCTGAGTTTTTAACGGCCGCGCGCGCCGGATTTTTCCCCCTTGCTCAGCCTATGGAAAGATTCTCGAATCTGCCTCACGTCGCGTCGTACTATGCGGAAACCGCCAACGACACCACACGCCATGCGCCGCTTGAAGAGACGCTGAGTGTCGACGTCTGCGTGATCGGCGCGGGCCTCACCGGCATTTCCACGGCACTCAATCTCGCTGAGCGCGGCCATTCGGTCGCGGTGCTCGAGGCGTCGAAAGTCGGATGGGCCGCAAGCGGGCGCAACGGCGGCCAATTGATCGGCGGTTTCGCGTGTGATATCGATACGTTCGCGAAGTTCATGCCTGCGGACGACCTACGGCGTGTTTGGGACATGGGGTTAGAAACGCTCGATATCGTCAGGGAGCGTATTGCGAAACACCGGATCGATTGCGATCTCACCTTCGGTTATCTGACTGCCGCGAACAAACCGCGCGATACCGATGCGCTGAAAAGATGGCGCGACGATGCGCAGCGACGCTTCGGCTACGACCGTTTCACCTATATCGACGCCGACGGCATGGGCGCCTATGTGCAATCGCAGCGCTATCTCGGCGGACTGTTCGATGCCGAAAGCGGCCATTTGCACCCACTCAATTACACGCTGGGTCTTGCGCGCGCGGCGTGCGCGGCCGGCGTGCGCATTTTCGAAGACAGTTGCGCGAGCGCGTTGCGAACAGAAAGCGGCCAGCACGTAGTCGAAACCGCGCGCGGCAAAGTGAGGGCACGATTCGTCGTGCTCGCCTGCAATACCTATCTCGGCAAGCTTGCGCCGGACGTTGCGCGCAAGATCATGCCGGTCGGCACCTATGTGATTGCCACCGAACAGCTCGACCCGGATCGCGCCGATGCGCTGATGCCCGCCAAAGCAGCGGTATGCGACAGCCGCTTCGTGCTCGACTATTTCCGCCCCGCTCCGGATAACCGGTTGCTGTGGGGTGGCAAAGTCAGCTACTCGACCATTGCGCCGCGCGACCTTGGCACAGCGATGCGCCGCGACATGCTGAAAACTTTTCCGCAACTCGAAGATGTCAATATCGACTATGCGTGGGGAGGTTTTGTCGACATCACCATGAATCGCGCGCCGCATTTCGGCCGCCTTTCTCCTACCGTGTATTTCGCGCAAGGCTTCTCGGGACACGGCGTGAACACTACCGGGCTCGCGGGAAAGCTGATCGCAGAGGCGATCAGCGGCCAGGCGTCGCGCTTCGATCTGTTCGACAAGATTCGTCACCGCGACTTCCCCGGCGGCGCTGCACTGCGCACCCCAGCTCTCGTGCTCGCAATGACCTGGTATCGAATGAAGGACCTGCTTTGATGAACGCTTCAATTGCCGAGCTGAACACGCTCGAGCGTCGCGCCAACGCGTTGATCGCCAACTCCTACTATGAAGCGGACACGCCCCGGCTGACCACCGATGGCCCCATGCTCGCAGGTGCATTGGAGGCCGACGTCTGTGTGATCGGCGCCGGGTTCTCTGGTTTGTCGGTGGCGCTGGAGTGCCGCAAGCGCGGCTTGTCGGTGGTCGTGCTCGACGCGCATCGACCCGGCTGGGGCGCGTCGGGACGAAACGGCGGACAGACCCTGGTGGGTTTCGCGAAAGACGAAGTGATCGAACGTCAACTCGGCCTTGAAGGCGCACGCGCCGCATGGGCGCTATCAGTGGAAGGCGTGGCACTGGTCCGCGAACGGATCGCGCACTATGGCATCAATTGCGATTTAACTTCAGGGTATTTGACGGTCGCTACCAAACCGAAACGTGTGCGTGACTTGCGCTCCTGGATGGAATCGGCCTCGCAACGCTGGGGGTATTCGAAGCTCTGCTGGCTCGATACCGACGAAACGCGCACACGCGTCGCGTCGCGACGCTATCTGGCCGGAGTCTACGATCCGTTGTCCGGGCATCTGCACCCACTCAAATACTGCCTTGGACTCGCCAATGCGGCACTGCGCGAAGGCGTGGAATTGTTCGCGCATTCGCCGGTGATCGAAGTCGTGCGCGGCCCGCGCCCGGTCGTGCGTACCACTCAGGGCGAAGTGCGCTGCCGCTTTGTGGCGGCATGCGGCAACGCGACGATCGGCGACGTGTTACCCGCACCGGTGGCCGCACGCATTGCACCGATCGCATCGTACATCGTTGCCACGGAACCGCTCGGCCAGGCGCGTGCCGACGCGTTGATCAAAGGACGGGAGGCAGTCTGCGATAACAACTTCTTCCTCGACTATTTCCGACTTTCCGGGGACCATCGCGTGCTGTTCGGCGGACGAGCGAGTTCGACCGGAGCGTCGCCGATGCAACTCAGCAAGGAGATTCGCCAGCGCATGATCGGCGTATTCCCGCAACTCGATGACGTGCGAATTGCCTATGCGTGGGGCGGGTTTGTCGACGTGACGCGCAATCGCGCGCCCGACTTCGGCTCGATCGATCCAAATTTCTTCTACGTGCAAGGGTTTTCGGGCCACGGCGTGGCGTTGACGGGGATCGCAGGTCGCGTGGTGGCACAAGCAATGGCTGGGGAAACGGCTGCCTTCGATCTGTTCGCGCGGTTGCGGCATAAGCGCTTTCCGGGTGGCCCGGCATTGCGAGGCCCGGCGCTCGAGCTTGGATTGATTTATCACCGGATTCTGGACCTGCTTTAGCCTGCGTTTCAGAGGGTTCTGTTGCAATAACGGAGGCTGGTATGCTACGGGACCCGTCGGCTTGGACTCGAGCGAGCAATTAACCTCATTGAGCGAGCCGCGAAGTGCTGACGAGCCCTCAGATCTTCGACTTCCCGATCGTAGTCGCCGGGGTGGAGCGCGCATACGCTTAAATTGGCGCAGACCGCGGCTAGGACCACCACTGGGGACGCTCCCCCTGCGTGCGCCGCAGCGCTCATCGTGTTGCCGAACACCGAGGACCGTGAACCAGGACCAGTCACCGTCGCGTCAGTCAGCAGGGCCGCCGACGAAGCATAGTAGGCGCCGAGCACCCCGACCGTCTCGCCCGTAACGCGCGGCACGACAGACTTGCCCGAAGCAGGATCGGCCATGTTCGTCAGCATTATTCAGGTGGCGATTGCCGTGGGTTCCGCAGTGGGCGGCACGATTGTCGACCGGGCCGGATTCCATGCCGACTTTACGCTGGGACTCGGACTCGCGCTGCTAGGTCTCGTGGCACTGCAACGGCTTGCTGCGTTGGAACGGCCGGCCACGGCGTCTTCGCTTGATTGCGCCTGCGACGCGTCGGCTGACTGAATGCCTCAACCAGCCGTCTTCACGACTCTGGGTTGAAACGAAGCATTGAGCGGCACGTCGCCGGCGGCCTCGGTGCGTGCAGCGCTCGTCGACAGATAGCGCAGACAGCACACGCGCAAAAACGATGCGAAATTCAACGGCTCTTCGCCGCGCAAGGCGAACAGTTCGTCGTGGAGCTTCGCCACGAACTGGGTCGTCGTCATGTCCTCGCGGTTGGCGATTTCCCGAAGCAGGTCCCAGAAGAGATTTTCGAGCCTCACCGTGGTCACGACGCCATGAATGCGCAGAGCGCGCGTACGCGACTCATAGAGGATCGGATCAGCGTTGACATAGACGTTGCACATACGGTCAGCCTTTCTCGCAAGTGATGACGTCGCAGAACGCGAAGCGCGCCGTGCGGGCGCTCATGCCGTCGTGATCGAGCGTAACACGGTTGCTCGCCCGCGCTGCCGCGCTTCGGATCGAGGCGCGCTAGTTCAATGCTCGATGCGCGTGCCGAGCAGGGCGAGGAACTGCGCGAGCCAGTTCACGTGCGAGGTCCACGCGGGCGCGGTGACGAAGTTCTCGTCGGTGATCGCGTCAGGCCAGTCGAGCGCCACGTACTGCGCGCCGGCGAGCTTCACTTCGGGCGCGCAGGCCGGATAAGCCGAGATGCGCCGTCCTTCGATCACACCCGCCGCCACCAGCAGTTGCGCGCCATGGCAGACGGCAGCGATCGGCTTTTTCGCTTCGGCGAAGTGACGCACGAATGCGATCACCTTCTCGTTGAGTCGCAGATATTCGGGTGCGCGACCGCCGGGCACGAGCAGCGCGTCGTATTGCGCAGGATTCACCGACGCGAAGTCGGCGTTCAGCGTGAAGTTATGGCCGCGCTTTTCCGTGTAGGTCTGATCGCCTTCGAAGTCGTGGATCGCGGTGCGAATCGCGTCGCCCGCGCGCTTGTCGGGCGCAACGACGTCCACCGTATGTCCGACCACCGCAAGCGCCTGAAACGGCACCATCAGCTCGTAGTCTTCGACAAAATCGCCTGCGATGATAAGAATGCGCCTGGACATGTTTCGTTTCCTCTCGAATCGGGTGGGGAATGGCGAGGTGGACGCGCTATTGCTGTGCGCGCAAGATGGCGGCCGCTGTGAAGCAATATAACCAGCGACGTAGTGGGGGAGGTAATACGCGGCTAAATGCCGACCAGGGATTTCACTGAGCCTGAACGTGCGGCCCAGGTTTATCGCAGCACGTTGCGTGCGGATGCGATCAGCAGAGTCGCGCTCTATTCAGGCGCGACTCTCCTGGCATTGGAAAGGGCCACTCAACCGCGCAGATTCGACACACATCGCTGCAGCACCTTACGCAGCGTATCGACCGGGATCTCCGTCACTCCATCCAGCATGGACGCCTCGAGCGCGTCGATCGCCGAATCGCATTCCTTCAGTACCCGACGCCCTTCGTCGGTCAGAAACAGATGAATCAGACGACCGTGAGTAGGGTGCCCAACGCGCCCGACCCAACCGTTGGCTTCCATAGTTTTGACGACCTCGTTGGCCGACTGCGGCGTGATGAACGAACGTTCAGCGAGTTTCGCGTTGGTCATGGCGCCGCTGGCGCTGATCACGGAGAGCGCGGTGAACTGAGGCAAGGTCAACCCGAATTCGCCGAGAACATCGATAAAGCTGCGTTTGAGCAAGCGGTCCAGTTGGCCGACCACATAGGAAACCCGGGCAGGTGGTGCACCTGCTTTCGTCGAACCGGCCTGTTTGGCAAGGGGCGTTCGCCGCTTCTCCGTTGTCTTGATCATTATTGGTTGCCTTAGGTGTTTCTACCAGGCATATCATATTCTACTTTCATCGTCAGGCTACCTGAGACTAGACTCATCGTCAAACCAATAGCAGTTAAATCAAAGGTGAAGGAGACGTCATGTCAAGCATTGCTGATCGGTCGAGTGCCGCAGGTTCCAGTACTGCACTAACGTTGGCGCTGTGCTTTCTCGTCGCGGTACTGGAGGGCATCGACCTGCAGTCCACTGGCGTTGCGGCGCCTCGAATGGCGCACGAGTTCGGCTTGTCGGTGAGCCAGCTAGGGTTGGCTTTCAGCGCCGGCATGTTTGGGCTTTTGCCGGGAGCCATGATCGGAGGAAGACTCGCCGACAAGATTGGCCGCAAGCGCGTTCTGATGATCTCGATGGTCGTATTCGGCGTCTTCTCGATTGCGACCGCGCAAGTCTGGAGTTTCGAGAGTCTGCTCATCGCCCGCGTACTGACGGGCATTGGGCTCGGCGGCGCGATGCCGAACCTGATCGCGTTGTCTTCCGAGGCGGTCGATCCGCGCCACCGCAACACAGCGGTCAGCGTCATGTATTGCGGTATGCCGCTCGGCGGCGCGCTTGCCGCACTGATCGGCGTGCTGAGCGCCGGCAATACCGCGTGGCGTCATATCTTCTACGTCGGCGGGGCCGGACCGCTGATCATCATTCCTCTGCTGATGGCGTTGCTGCCAGAGTCGCGTGAATTCGCAATCGGGTCGCGCGATACGACGACAGCGGACACGCCGCTTCTTTCGACGCGCGAAGCCTTGTTCGGCGAGGGACGCGCCGCGGCGACGATCGGCATCTGGATCAGCTTCTTCTGCACGCTGATCGTGCTTTACTTTCTGCTGAACTGGCTGCCTTCGTTGACCGTGGGACGCGGCATGAGCCGTTCGCAGGCCGGGATCGCGCAGATTTTCTTCAACGTGGGCAGTGTGATCGGCGTGCTCGGCATCGGTGTGCTGATGGACCGGTTCAGGCAAGCCCTCTCTGTCACGGCAATCTATGCCTGCATCGTCGGTGCATTGATCGCGCTTTCTCAAGTCGCCAGCATCGAGACGCTATCGGTTGCCGTGCTGTTTGCCGGCATGGGCGTCGTCGGTGCGCAGTCGATGCTGTATGCGCTGTCCGCCGCCAGCTATCCGACCAGCGTGCGTGGTACGGGTGTCGGCGCCGCGGTGGCGGTGGGACGCGTCGGTTCGATTGTCGGCCCTGTTGCCGCCGGGCAATTGCTTTCGATGGGCAAGAGCTCGGCGCTGGTCATCGGCGCGAGCGTGCCGGTGACGATCATCGCGGCGATTACGGCATTGCTCGTCATCCGCTCCAACGCCGCAAAGCGATAAGTCGTCGTTGCTCGACCCGCGTGGCCCGGCGTTCTCGCGCCGGGCCATTTGTCATGTCTGGGCCCGCAGCCCCAGCAATGTGACGGCGTTCTCTTTCAGAACGAGCGGCTTCACCTCGGGCTTGATGTCGAGCGTCTCGAAGTCTTCGAGCCAGCGGTCCGGGCGGATCAGCGGGAAGTCGGAGGCGAACAGCACCTTGTTGCGCAACAGCGTATTCGCGTACTTCACCAGTTCGGGCGAAAAGTATTTCGGCGACCAGCCGGACAGATCGATATACACGTTCGGCTTGTGCAGCGCGATCGACAGCGCCTGCTCCTGCCACGGCCAGGACGGATGCGCGATCACGATCTTCATGTCGGGAAAGTCGGCGGCGACATCGTCGAGGTAGATCGGCTCCGAATACTTGAGGCGCAAGCCGCCGCCGCCGCGCATGCCCGAGCCCATGCCCGAGTGGCCACTGTGAAAGACCGCCGGCAGCCCGTACCCGGCAATCACTTCGTATAGCGGATACGCCATGCGGTCGTTGGCGAAAAAGCCTTGCATCGTGGGATGAAACTTGAAACCACGCACGCCGTGCTCCTCGATCAGCCGCCGCGCTTCGCGTGCCCCGAACTTACCTTTGTGCGGATCGATGCTCGCGAACGCGATCATGATGTCGGCGTTTTTCTGTGCGAACTCCGCGACCTCCTCGTTCGAAATACGACGGCGCCCGATGTTCGCTTCGGAATCCACCGTAAACATCACGAAGCCGATATCGCGTTCCCGATAGTGCTCGATCGTTTCGGGAATGGTCGGGCGGCGTCCCTGCTTGAGGACGGTGCCGAAGTATTTGTCGGCGGCCTCATCGAATTCCTTGGCAAACAGGTCGGGTGGCTGGCAGCACGAGACCTCGGCGTGCACGTGGGTGTCGATGGCCTTGAGTTGATCGATGTTCAAGCGTGTCTCCTATGTGTGGTGGTTTCAGACCCTGACCGCTTTCTCGTGGTCGTCGGCATAGGCGCGTTTAGGGGTTTGTACCAAGATGCTTACATTGTACTTTACTTATCAGGTCGCCTGATATTAAATTGAGCCTAAGCCGCGAGGGCGGCATTGATACGGAGATGCAGATGAGTTACGAAGGACGCTGGAACACGGTCAAGGTCACGGTGGAAGGCGGGATCGCCTGGGTCACGTTCAATCGTCCGGACAAGCGCAACGCGATGAGCCCGACGCTGAACAAGGAGATGATCGACGTTCTCGAGACGCTCGAACTCGACGCCGAAGCCCAGGTGCTCGTGCTGACCGGCGAAGGCAGCGCGTGGACGGCCGGCATGGACCTGAAGGAATATTTCCGCGAAGTGGACGCGGGTCCGGACGTGCTGCAGGAGCGCATTCGCCGCGACGCCAGCCGCTGGCAATGGCAATTGCTGCGCATGTATTCGAAGCCGACCATCGCGATGGTCAACGGCTGGTGCTTCGGCGGCGGCTTCTCGCCGCTCGTCGCCTGCGATCTCGCGATCGCCGCGGACGAAGCCGTGTTCGGCCTGTCCGAAATCAACTGGGGCATTCCGCCGGGTAACCTCGTGAGCAAGGCCATGGCCGATACCGTCGGTCATCGTGAGGCGCTGTACTACATCATGACGGGCGACACCTTCACGGGTCCGCAAGCCGCGAAGATGGGCCTCGTGAACAAGAGCGTGCCGCTCGCGCAACTGCGTGAGGAAACGATCGCCCTCGCGGCGAAACTGCTGGACAAGAACCCGGTCGTACTGCGCAACGCGAAGCACGGCTTCAAGCGCTCGCGCGAACTCACGTGGGAGCAGAACGAAGACTACCTGTACGCGAAGCTCGACCAGGCTAACCATCGCGATAAGGAAGGTGGCCGCGAACAGGGCCTCAAGCAGTTCCTCGACGACAAGAGCATCAAGCCGGGCCTGCAGGCCTACAAGCGCTAAGCGCCACACTTCAGCAGGACAGACCGAGGAGACGAACCCATGCATCAAACGAACCTGTTGATTGGCGGCGCGAAACGTGCCGCTTCGAACGGCAAGACCTTCGAGCGCATCAACCCGGCGACGGGCGCGGTGGCCACCCGCGCCGCGGCGGCCACCGTCGAGGACGCCGATGCGGCCGTCGCGGCCGCGGCGCGCGCGTTCCCGGCATGGGCGGCGCTAACGCCTACTGAGCGACGCAAACGCCTGCTCACCGCCGCCGACCGCATGGACGCGCGCACGGCCGAGTTCATCGCGATCGGTGCGGCCGAAACGGGCGCGATGGCGAACTGGTACGGCTTTAACGTGATGCTCGCGGCCAACATGCTGCGCGAAGCCGCGGCGATGACGACGCAGATCGACGGCGCGGTGATTCCATCGGACGTGCCGGGCAGCCTCGCGATGGCCGTACGGCAGCCGTGCGGCGTCGTACTTGGCATGGCGCCGTGGAACGCGCCCGTGATTCTCGCCACGCGTGCGCTCGCGATGCCGCTCGCGTGTGGCAACACGGTCGTGCTGAAGGCGTCGGAAGGGTGTCCCGGCGTGCATGCGCTGATCGGCGAAGTGCTGAACGACGCGGGTCTTGGCGAGGGCGTCGTCAACGTGCTCACGCACGCGCCGGAAGACGCGCCCGCGATCGTCGAGCGGCTGGTCGCGAATCCCGCCGTGAAGCGCGTGAATTTCACGGGGTCGACGCGCGTGGGCCGCATCGTCGCCGAGCTTTCGGCGCGCCATCTGAAACCCGCGCTGCTCGAACTGGGCGGCAAGGCGCCGGTGCTCGTGCTCGACGACGCGGACCTCGACGCTGCCGTGGAAGGCATTGCGTTCGGCGCGTTCTTCAATCAAGGGCAGATCTGCATGTCGACGGAACGCGTGATCGTGGATCGCAAGATTGCCGATGCGTTCGTCGAGAAGCTCGTCGCGAAAGCGCGCACGCTGAAGGCAGGCGATCCGACCCAGCCGGGCTCGATTCTCGGCACGCTGGAAAGCGAGGCTTCGGCGCGGCGCATTCGCGCGCTCGTCGAAGACGCCCGCGAAAAAGGTGCGAAGCTCCCGCTCGGTTGCGAGGTGAATGGCGCGATCATGCAGCCGGTGATCGTCGAGAACGTCACGCGCGAGATGAAGCTGTACGCCGACGAATCGTTCGGTCCCGTGGTGACGGTGCAGCGCGTGGACGGCGACGAAGAGGCGCTGGCAGTCGCGAACGACAGCGAGTACGGTTTGTCGGCCGCCGTGTTCAGCCGCGATGTCGGGCGCGCGATGAACGTCGCGAAGCGCATCGAATCGGGCATTTGTCACATTAACGGTCCGACCGTGCACGACGAAGCGCAGATGCCGTTTGGTGGCGTGAAAGCGAGCGGGTATGGGCGCTTCGGCAGCAAGGCGTCGATTCCCGAGTTCACCGAGTTGCGCTGGATCACGGTGCAGACGAGCCCGCGTCATTACCCGATCTAGGCATCGGCTCGCGGCCGCAACGATTGCGGCCGCCCCATCCTTGCATGAAAAAGCGGTAGCGTTTCTCCCAGCCGCGCAAGCGCGGGAGAAATGAAATACATAGCAACATGGGACCAGAGTAAGTGCTTTGCATGGGACTGGAGTAGGCGCTGAAGCGCCTACTCCAGTCGACAGCTAAAGCGCTAACTCTGGTCGACATAGGAGACAGGTTTTGGAATCGGAGCACAGCCACGCAAACGCCATGGCGACCGGCTACCGGAGCGTTGCCATTGGAGCGCCTTCATCGCGTATCGAGAAACGCGGCGACTGCTGGTACCTCGAGACACTTGAGCCTCTGGGCCCGTTTCCGCAGCGCTTTACCGACCGCCTGCTTAGCGGCGCACGCGCGCATCCCGACCGGCTGCTCGTGGCGCGACGCGATGCGAGTGGCGCGTGGCAGGGCATTACTTATGCGCAGATGCTCGAGCGCGCGCGTGCGATCGGCCAGGCGCTGCTCGACCGCAACCTCAGCGCGGAGCGCCCGTTGGTGATTCTGTCGGGCAACAGCGTCGAACACATGCAGCTCGCGCTCGGCGCGATGTGGGCGGGTATTGCTTATGCACCGGTGTCGCCAGCCTATTCGTTGATGTCGGGCGACTACGGCAAGCTGCGCCATGTTCTCGACCTGCTCAAACCGGGTCTCGTCTATGCGGATGATATCGGCGCCTACACAGCCGCGCTCGACGCCGCACTGCCAGGCGACGTCGAACGGGTCAGCGCGGTACCCGCGACAGACGCATCGAGCGTGACGCGGTTCGACGCATTGCTCGACACGGCACCGCGCGACGTCGATGCGGCCAACGCGCGCGTGAATGGCGACATGATTGCGAAATTCCTGTTCACGTCCGGTTCGACGAATCTGCCGAAAGCCGTGCCGACGACGCACCGCATGCTGTGCGCAAACCAGCAGATGCTGCTCGAAACCTTTCCGCAGTTCGGCATCGAGCCGCCGGTCCTCGTCGACTGGTTGCCGTGGAATCACACGTTCGGTGGCAGCCACAACGTCGGCATCGTGCTGTACAACGGCGGCACGCTCTATATCGACGACGGCAAGCCCGTCGCCGGCAAATTCGACGAGACGCTGCGCAATCTGCGCGACGTCGCGCCGACCATCTACTTCAACGTGCCGAAGGGTTGGGAAGAACTGACCATCGCGCTGGAAAAAGATGCGGCGCTGCGCGAGCGGTTTTTCTCGCGCGTGAAGATGTATTTCTTCGCGGGAGCCGGTCTTTCGCAGGCAGCGTGGGAGCGTCTCGAGCGCGTCACGCAAGAGCATTGCGGGGAACGCATCCGCATCATGGCAGGGCTCGGCATGACCGAGACCGCGCCGTCCTGTCTGTTTACGACCGGACCGGTATCGGGCGCCGGTTATATCGGTTTGCCGCCGCCGGGGTGCCAGGCCAAGGTCGCGCCCGTCGATGGCAAATTCGAAGCGCGCTTTCGCGGCCCTCACGTGATGGGCGGTTACTGGCGCGCGTCGCCCGCGCTTCAGAGCAGCGTGTTCGACGACGAAGGCTACTACCGCACCGGCGACGCCGTGCGTTTCGTCGACCCGCAACGTCCCGAACTGGGGCTGATGTTCGATGGCCGTATTGCGGAAGACTTCAAGCTGGCCTCAGGGACGTTCGTGAGCGTCGGGCCGATGCGCGCGCGCATCATCAGCGAAGGGGCGCCCTACGTTCAGGATGCCGTCATCACGGGGATGAATCGTGACGACGTGGGCGCGATGATTTTTCCGCGGCTTGACGCATGCCGGTCGTTGGCGGGCTCGCCCGCGGATGCCAGCGCAGAGGACGTGCTCAATGCAGCCGCTGTACGGGATTTTTTCAGCGAGCTCGTGGCGCGGCTGAATCGGAGCGCAACGGGGAGCGCTTCGTTCATTGCCCGCATGCGCCTGCTGAGCGCGCCGCCATCGCTCGATCTTGGCGAGATTACCGACAAAGGTTCCATCAACCAGCGCGCGGTACTCCAGCACCGGGCCGCACTCGTGCAAGCGCTGCACGAGGCCGACGCCGCCGACGCGACGGTGATCCATGCGCGCAAAGGCAGCTAGTTCGGGGACAGGAAGAAAATGACGTTGACTTATAAGGCACCGCTGCGCGACATGCGCTTCGTGATGGACGAGTGGCTCGGCGCCGCTTCGTGGTGGCGCGACGTGCCCGACTGGCAAGACCTCGACTCGCAGACGGCGCAGCAGGTGCTGGAGGAGGCGGCGCGTTTCGTCGAGGAGCGTATCGCGCCGCTCAACGCGAGCGCGGATCTCGAAGGATGCCATTTCGACGCGGGCAAGGTGACGACGCCGGCAGGTTTTCGCGAGTCGTACGCGGAGTTCGTCGAAGCGGGGTGGCCGACGTTGTCGCTCGACACGGAGCACGGCGGACAGGGTTTGCCGCAGCTTCTCGACGTTGCGCTTCAGGAGATGCTGGCGGGCGCCAACCATGCGTGGTTGATGTCGCCCGGGCTCACGCACGGCGCGACTGCCTGCTTGCAGACGTATGGCAGCGAACGCGTGAAAACAGAGTTGCTGCCGAAAGTCGCGAGCGGCGAGTGGCTATCGACGATGTGTCTGACCGAGCCTCAGGCCGGCAGCGACGTCGGCCTGATCCGTTCGCGTGCGACAGAAGCGCCCGGCACCGATGGATACTTCGTCGATGGTAGCAAGATCTTTATCACCGGCGGCGCGCACGATCTGACGGAGAACATCGTTCATCTGGTGCTCGCCCGTTTGCCCGATGCACCGCCCGGCACGAAGGGGCTCTCGCTTTTCGTCGTGCCGGAATGGCTCGAAGGGGACGGCGCAGGGCGCTCGCGCAATGGAGTCTATTGCGAAGGCATCGAGAAGAAAATGGGCCTGAAGGGCAGCCCGACCTGCACGATGCGCTTCGAACGCGCATTCGGTTGGCTCGTCGGTGAACCGCATCGCGGCCTCAACTGCCTGTTCGTCATGATGAACGCGGCACGCCTGCAGGTCGCGATGCAAGGGCTGGGGCACGCGCACACCGCGTGGCAACGTGCGCATGCTTATGCGCAGGAACGCGCGCAGATGCGCGCAGTCAGCGTGCCGTCCGGTGCGGCGGTCGCATCGGGGCACGCTGCGCCAATTTCGTTTCACCCGGCCATGCGGCGGATTCTTCTGGAACTGCGGGCGATCGTCGAAGGCGAGCGCGCGATCGGTTACTGGACCGCGCACTGGCTCGACGTCGCCGCACGTCATGCCGACGCCGCCGAGCGGGTACAGGCGGCGCAGCTCGCATCGCTGCTCACTCCGATTGCAAAGACGTTTTTTACGGCCAACGGTTTCGACGCTGCATCGAACGCGCTGCAGGTGTTCGGCGGCTATGGATACATCCACGAGTACGGCATTGAGCAGACGTTGCGCGATAGTCGCGTGTCGATGCTGTATGAAGGCACCAACGAAATTCAGGCGATCGATCTGCTGGTGCGCAAGGTGCTACCGGACGGCTCGGCGGCCCTCGATGTGTTGCTCCGACACGTGCGCACGGAAGCGCAGTTGTGCCGGGAGTCCGATCCGCTGGTCCGTTCTGCTGGCGCCAAGCTCGAAGAGCTCGTAGAGATAGTCGAACGCACGACCCAGGCGATCAAGGCATGCCACGCGCAAGACCCGGAGACGGCATACCGGGTCGCGGACGACTATCTCGCGATGCTTGGCTGGATGCTGCTGGCGTTCGCGTGGGCGCGCACGCTGCGAATCGCGACGCCGCAACGCGATACCGATGCGTTCTATGCGGAGAAGCGGGAGACGGGCCGCTTCTTCTTCGACTATCCGCTCGCGGCTTTTGCCTACCGTCGAAGCCTCGTTGAAGCCGGTTGCGAGGCAACGCTGCCGCACGTCTGAATGTAATTGTGTGGCATCACACCGCGCGGCCTGACGGCCGCGCATCTGTCTTCATCCATTCCTGATTCAGGCTTCGCTGCCTGTTGGCTCGTCTATGCCGCTACGCAGCGGCAGTCACTCAAGGTAAAAGCGCTGGTCGAGTTTCTTGCCGAATATCTGGGTGGCGAGCCCGCGTGGGATCGGCCGCTCATCGAGCGTGGCTGGATTCGTTAGGCGCGTGCTGCGAACCGTTCTAGCGTAATGAGATGAGGAACATGGCCTTCATCAATACCTCTCGGCCACGTATTTATACGGGTGGTCCGTTTCCTTATAGCCGTCCGGCTTTTGCCGTTTCGGCAGCGTAATCTTCTTGCGAGCAGGCTGCTTATATGGAATTCGCTGAAGAATATCGCTGATGACGTTCAGTCGCGCACGACGCTTGTCGTTCGAATTCGCTATGTACCAAGAAGCATAGTCGGTGTCCGACGCCGCGAGCATCTCATCGCGGGCGCGCGAGTAGTCATACCACCGGCTATAGGATTTCAGGTCCATGTCGGTCAGTTTCCAGACCTTGCGACCGTCCTTGATGCGTGCTTCGAGCCGGCGGGTCTGCTCCTCGGGGCTGACCTCCAGCCAGTATTTGAGCAGGATGATCCCGGAATGGACGATCGCCTTCTCGACGAGCGGCACCGCCTTGAAGAAGCTCTGCACGTCCTCTTCGGAGCAGAAGCCCATCACGCGCTCCACGCCCGCGCGGTTGTACCAGCTGCGGTCAAAGATCACGATTTCGCCCGCAGCCGGCAAGTGCGGCACATAGCGCTGCATATACATCTGGCTCTTTTCGCGTTCGCTCGGCGCGGGCAACGCGACCACGCGGAACACGCGCGGACTGACGCGCTCGGTCATCGCCTTGATCGTGCCGCCTTTGCCCGCTCCGTCGCGTCCCTCGAAGACGATGCAGATCTTGCTGCCCGTTTGCACGACCCATTGCTGCAGCTTGACGAGTTCGACATGCAGATCGAAAAGCGCTTTGCGATACTCCTTGTACGACAGCGACCGGTGTTCCTCGGGCTGTTCGTCTTCCGACTTTGTTCTGGCCATATCCGCCTCCCCAGCGCGCACTTTTCCAGGGTATTACGCAATGATCCATTCCCAAGGTATAGCGGCGCGCGAAACAGGGCCATACGACCTTGGTCCAATATCGTCGGCGCACGCCGCGCAGTAGGCTGTGGGCGTCTGCTCGCGCGTACCCGATCCGGCTGGCGTCGCCGCACCTCGTCTCAATACCAGCAAAACGCGCGGGTTCGATCGACGCCATCGCCACGGGAGGCCTCATGGGTGCGACCGATCTGACGGAGCGGAAAAGCGTCGGCGATAGAGAGCCGGTTCTCGATGTCGTCGATCGCGTGTGCGAGTTGTGTTTCGGCCTTTTCATGGCGCTCACGTTCGTCGGCGCCGTGTCGGCCGTCGGCGCTGGTGCGGACGCGGGGCACAAGATGTTCTTCACCGCACTCGGCTGCAACCTTGCATGGGGTCTCGCGGACGCGGTGATGTACCTCGTGCGTACGTTGGTGGCTCGCGGCAGGCGTATGACACTTGCGCATGCCGTGCGCAGCGAGCCGGATGCGGCCGCGGGCGTTCAGGCGATTCGCGATGCGATGTCGGAATGGCTCAAACCATTGATCGGTGATACCGAGCTCGAGTCCATCCGCAGGCGCGTTGCCGCGCGGCCCGATCTGCCGCGGCGCGCCGTGTTTGCGCGCGACGACTTCATCGGCGCGGTGGGCATCTTTCTGCTCGTGGTCTGCGCGACGTTCCCGGTTGCACTTCCTTTCCTGCTGTTCGCGAACGTCCCGACGGCGCTGATCGTCTCCCGTGTATTGACCGTCGCGATGTTATTCGGCAGCGGGATGGCGCTGGGTCACTACGCGGGATTCAGCGGCTGGCAAGCCGGCCTCGCGATGGCGGCGCTCGGCATCCTGCTGACGATCGCCATCATCGCGCTCGGCGGATGATCGATGTCGGCGAGGCCAGGCCGCGTCGCTGACTTCGCGGTTCCTGCATCGACAGCCCACCAACTGTAAGACCAAGGTCCGATTCCGCAACCTGTCCTGCGTGACATCATGTATCTGCAAGCGTTGCGGTCGTCGCTCCAGTTGTCGAAGAGCCGACGCTTCCAATGCTCGCGACGTGCGGCCGGAAGATCGACGCGCGGCGAAGGCATCGACGGTTCCTTGGGCGGCCATGCCGCTTCACGGCACAGAAAAAAGATCGCGGCTTCCAGACATCAGGACTGGCGAATCGCATCGTAACCAGAACGGAGGTCGATAGTGGACAGACGGAACTTTGTGCACACGCTCGCGCTTTCAACCATGGCCGCAAGTCTGGCTTTGGCGGGTTGCACGACGACTACAGGAAGCGGTGAGAGTGCCGCTACCGACGCCGCCAAACGGCAGGAGATCGACGCGGCCGTGGACGGTGCGCTGTCGAAACTGTTCAGTACGGTGCAAGGCTCGCACGAACTCGTATCGAAGGCGCAGGGCGTGCTGGTGTTTCCTTCGGTGAAGAAAGCGGCGTTCATCGTCGGTGCCGAATACGGTGAAGGCGCGTTGCGCGTCGGCGGAAAGACGGTCGGCTATTACAGTACGGCCGCAGCTTCGTTCGGATTGCAGGCCGGCGCGCAATCGACCGCCGTGATCTTCCTGTTCATGACGGCGGATTCGCTCGCGAAATTCCGCAATTCGGCCGGCTGGGCGGTGGGCGGCGATGTCTCGGTTTCGCTCGTGAAAGTCGGGGCTAACGGCGCGATCGATACCACGTCGGCAACCGCCGAGGTCATCGCGATGGTCTTGACCAATACGGGCCTGATGGCCGACCTGTCGCTGGCCGGCACCAAGGTCACGCGGATGAACCTGTAGCACGACGTGGCGCGTCGTCGCTCTTGGCGGCTTGATTCGGCATCCGTATTGAGCGCGACTGTTCCATCGCGTGATCGCGCGGCTTCGTTACAGCGACGCCGCGCTTCCGTGTCATCGTCCCCATCGACTGTCCCCACGAAGCGCTGCGAGCCATATGCGGGCTCTCTCGCAGTCGCGCCGCATTTTGCGATCCATCTGGCATAAATCTTATCTTCCATAGTCGAAGAATGATAATGATTTGCGCTGAAATAACGAACGCTAAAATGCGTCGGCCGCGGATAAAGAAAACTGTTCACCGATGAATTGATGAGGTCCACGAATTAGTGTTGCCGTGCTTGCTCTTTTTATGATTCGCGATGCACAAAAATCTTTACGGCCGTGCGTATTCATTTGAAAGCGCTACCATGCGCCCGCGCCGCTGCACTAGTACGAATCCGCCACGAAAAAAGAATGAGGGATTTGCGGGTATGTATTGCGACGCAGCACGTTTGCTAATGTATTTTTGCACGTGAATGCGCTGGCATGAATACTCCTCGCGCTGAAATAATTAATCGCCTAACAAATTCGGTCATCAATTGACGAGCAATGGCGGACAATGCATAAGACTATTGAGTAGTTTCCCCAGTAAACGGCACGAATCACGGTCGCCCCCCGGTAATTGATTACAGATAGCCTATACTGAGTTCCAGCCATCAGACTGCGAAGTACCGATTGTGAAGTCAATTGCGTCGTTTGAAGTCCAAAGGTAAAGACGTCGCACTTGTACAGGATCCGTTCGCAACGGACCCGGAGGTGCTAATGATTAATCTGATCATGCACGGCAGACACCTGGCGATTGGCGTAGCAGAAATTTTCACGACCTTGCACGCGCAACCGCGCGACGCGGTCCGAAGCCACACTTCACGAGTCGACACCGCACGCACCGACGGTTCTCCACTATCCGGGCACGACCTTTCCAGACAGTCTTCTCCGAGGCATCACCGGTTGCAGCGCGGTCGCAGCATTCCGGGCACGTCGAGCCGGCAGAGTACCCGCAATTTCCACGAGCCGACCCAATTGCTGCCGGGATGGCGCCGTTATGTGCTCGCGTGTACAGCGTGGCTGCGAGCTGACCACGATCGCAGTGCGCGACGCATGCTCGACGCGAAAACCCCGCTGCGGGAGACGCTCGAAATGCTGCCGGTCCCGATCGTCGCGGTCGATCAGTGGGACCGGATCATCTTCGCGAACGCGCGCGCGGCGCAACTGTTCGGCTATACGAAGGAGGAGCTGTTCGGCGCGCCGGCCGCCAGGCTGTTTCCGGTCGATAGCATCAACGCCGATCGTCCGGACCTCGGCGATCATGGCACGAAAATGAAAATCCCCGGCGTTTCGAGTACGCAGATTCTGATGGCGCGGCGGCGCGACGGCGGCGGCTTTCACGCGGAGACCGAAACCACGCGATGCCGCGTGCACAACCAGGAATTGCGGATCACCGCGATATCGGATTGCAGTGGCTGCGGCGAAGTCGATGGAAATACCAAAGAACTCGAGCATCTGTCGCGCGTTTCTTCATTGGGCGAACTGGCCGGATCGCTCGCGCACGAGTTGAAGCAGCCGCTTACCGCGATTCTGTTCAACGCACAGGCCGCGCGCAAATTCATGGATGCGGAGACGACCAACGTAGTGGAGTTGCGCGAAGCGCTCGAAGATATCGTCGCCGACAATTGCCGCGCCAACGACGTGCTGCAGAAGATTCGCGCGCTGGTACGCAAAGGCGATGTCGAATTGCAGTTGCTGGATCTCGGCAACGTCGTGCGCGACGTCGAGATGCTCGTGCACAGCGACGCGTTGACGCGTGGCGTGCGTACGAGCTTCGACATCCCCGACAATCTGACGCTGATTTGCGGGGACAAGGTGCAGCTTCAGCAGGTGATCCTGAACCTGCTGCTCAATGCTTTCGACGCGGTCAAGGATTGCCCTGCCGCGGAGCGTATCGTTGAAACGATGGTGCGTGAGGAACCGGGCGGACTGATACGGATTACGGTGAAGGATCGTGGGCAGGGCCTCGCCGTCGACAGCATGGAGCGGATTTTCCGGCCTTTTTTCACCACCAAGCCGCAGGGGCTCGGCCTCGGTCTTTCGATCAGCCGCACTATCGTCACCGCGCACCGCGGCCAGTTGTGGGCGGAAAACAACGAGGGCAAAGGGGCATCCTTTCACGTCGCGCTGCCGGTGGCGACTGATATCCGACAGGGACGGGCGCCCTGATCATCATGAACGAGACCTCCACTCGCGTATTCATCGTCGACGACGAGGACAGCGTGCGCTCCGCGCTCGCCCGATTGCTGCGCGCCTCGGGCTATCAGGTTGAATGCTTCGACAGTCCCGAAGCCTTTCTCGAACGGGCCGATCTGACGAGCATGCCGGCCTGCCTCGTTCTCGATCTGCAGATGCCGGGCATGACGGGACTCGAAGTACAGCGCAAGCTCGACCAGCTTCTGCCGATCGTATTTCTGACCGGGCACGGCGACATCAGCTCGAGCGTCGACGCGATGAAGGGCGGAGCGGTGGACTTTCTGCCCAAGCCGGTGCGCGACTCTCTGTTGCTCGCCGCGGTCGATCGCGCGCTCGCGCGCGCGTGCATCGAAAGCAGGCGGCGCCACGAACGCGAGGAAATCGAAGAGCGGATGCGGCGTCTGACACGCCGCGAGCGCGAGGTCATGGAACTCGTTGTGACCGGCCGCCTGAACAAACAGGTAGCGAACGATCTGGGCGCGGCCGAAAAGACCATCAAGATTCATCGGGCCCGCGTGATGGAGAAGATGAAGGCCCGATCGATCGTCGAGCTCGTTCGACTGGTGCAAAAGGCCGGCGTTTGTATGGCCGACGAAGAATAATCGCCCGGATCGGACGCCCATTGCCGCTTTGCCTCGCCACTCTGGCCAGTGTCGGCCGGTACCGCTAGTGGACCAAAGTCTTATAGCTGATTGGGCTTTCAACCATTAGGCTAAGACATCAGTGGTTCACTTTCCGGAGCGAGTGCGCGTTCGCGGCGTCATATGGTCAACGCTAACCAATTCGTTGCGGTGGTCGACGATGACGACTCGGTGTGCCGAGCCATCAAGCGTTTGCTGCACTCCGAAGGTATCAGGGCGGAGACGTTTTACAGCGGCGACGAGTTCCTGAACGCGCTTGTGGCTATTCCGTCGTATCGGCCTGCCTGCGTGATTCTGGATGTCCAGATGCCCGGCAGCAACGGTCTGGAAGTCCAGCGTCAGCTCGCGCAAATGGGCGTGCCCGTCATCGTGATTACCGCCTACGACGACCTCTCCGTCCGCCAGACCGCGCTTGCGGCCGGCGCAGCCGCGTATCTGCGCAAGCCGTTCACCAGCGCGATCCTGTTCAAGGCGGTCGAGATGGCCATCGGCGGCCCGACGACGCCCTGAAGGCGCATATTCTCGCCCGATGATATGAGACCAAGGTCCGATTGCCGCCGTTTCTCCGGGCCACCAAACTGAACTCAGCCGACGCGTCGAACCGAACAGTTCGTGGCACGTGCATGCCTTTGCGCGCGCCATGCGCTGCGCGGAGCGCGGCAGTGTTGAACGAAAAAATGGGGGAGCGCAGGTGATGAAAGCAAGCCAGGTTTGTCTCGCGATTCTTCTCAGCACCGTAGCGTTGCAGGCCGGCGCGGCGGACTTCGACGGCAGCAAACGGCTGATCTGCGCGACCATCGACGCGCACGCCTGCGATCCGGGTATCGCCTGCACGCGTTCGTTGCCCGCGGATGTCGGTGCGCCGAGATTCCTGACGCTCGACTTCGACAAACGTGTCGTCGTGGGTCCCGCGCACACGACGCCGATGGTCTCGGTTACCAAGTCCCCGGATCAGGTCCTCATCCTCGGCACGGAGATGGGCTTTGGCTGGACGCTGGTCGTCGATTCGGCAGACGGCGAGATGACGCTGACGATCGCGAACAGAGACGACGCCTTCGTGCTGTTCGGCAATTGCACGCCTTTGTGATCAGGCGGAGTGTGTGATGAAAACCGTCCTCGCGTCCCGTGCCTCGCCGCGGCCGGAATCCCGCGGCGTTCTCCCGTTGCTCGTCGTCGTCGCGGCGCTCACGCTGCTCGCGTCGTGCAAGAAAGAGGCTCCGCCAACAGTCGCCGCCGCGCCGGAAGTGACCGTGATGACGGTCGCGCAACAGGACACGCCGGTCGACTTCGAATTCACGGCGCAAACCCAGAGTTCGCGCGAAGTCGAGATCCGCTCGCGGGTGGACGGCTTCCTCGACAAGCGCATGTACACCGAAGGCGCGTTGGTCAAGACGGGACAAACGATGTTCCAGATGGACCCCAAGCCGTTCCAGGCCGCGCTGCAGACAGCGAAAGGGCAACTGGCCCAGCAGCAGGCGCGTCTCGAAGTGGCCAAGGCCAATCTCGCGCGCGTGCAGCCGTTGGCGGCGCAGAACGCCTTGAGCAAAAAGGATCTCGACGACGCGGTCGGCAACGAGAAACAAAGCGCCGCCGCGGTGTTTGCCGCGCAGGGCGAAGTCGATACCGCGACGCTGAACCTCGGCTACACGACGATCAAGTCTCCGCTGGACGGGCTGTCGAGCTTCGCGCGTCAGCAGGATGGCAGCTACGTGACGGCAACCGCGAACGGCGGCTTGCTGACCTACGTGTATCAGCTCGATCCGATGTGGGTGAACTTCAGCATCTCCGAGAACGAGATGCTGAAGTACCGGGATGACATCGCGGCCGGACGGTTGCGATTTCCCGAGAACAACAATTTCTCCGTGCACATAATTCTCGCCGACGGCACGCCCTATTCCCAGCAAGGCCAGATCGACTTCGCAAACCCGGCGTTCAACACGGAAACCGGCACCTTCCTCGTGCGCGCGACCTTCGCTAACCCGAAAAACACGTTGCGTCCAGGCCAGTTCGTGCGGGCCCGCGTCTCCGGCGCGATCCGGCCCAACGCGACGCTGGTGCCGCAGCGCGCGGTCCTGCAGGGGGCCAAGAGTCACTTCGTATGGGTCGTGGGTAACGATAGGAAGGCGCATCAGCGGGTCGTCGAAGTCGGCGAGTGGCAGGGCGACAACTGGTTCGTGTCGGATGGACTGAAGGCGGGCGAGCGCATCGTCGTGGATGGCGCGCTGCGCGTCACCGCGGATTCGCAACTGAAGATCGTCAAGGAGCTGCCGCCGGTCGGGAAGGGCTCGCCGGCCGTGGCGACGGCTGCATCGCCAAGCGCCGCCGCAGCGGCGCCCGCCGCCGAGTGACGGGGCGCCCACATGAATATCTCGCGCTACTGCATCGACCGGCCGATTTTCGCGTCAGTCATCTCGATCGTCATCACGCTCGGCGGCGCAATCGCGATGTTCGCGCTGCCGGTTGCGCAATACCCGGACGTCACGCCGCCGCAGATCACCGTGTCCGCTACCTATCCGGGCGCCAGTGCCGACGTCGTCTCGAACAACGTCGCCGCTCCGATCGAGCAGCAGGTCAATGGCTCGGACAACATGATCTACATGAACTCGTCCAGTTCGTCGACCGGCAACTATACGCTCAACGTGTACTTCCAGATCGGCACGAACCCCGAACTGGCCCAGGTCGACGTGCAGAACCGCGTGAATCTGGCGCTGCCTCAACTGCCGACATCGGTGCAGTCGCAGGGCGTTCAGGTACAGAAGAAGTCGTCTGCGTTCATGATGGTGATCGCGGTCTATTCGCCCACCGACCGCTACGACGCGACCTATATCGCGAACTTCACGAACATCTACGTGCTCGACGCGATCAAGCGGATTCCGGGCGCGAACCAGTCGAGCATTTTCGGCAATCCCGACTACGCGATGCGAATATGGTTGAAGCCAGACCGAATGGCGCAACTGGGCGTGACGGCCGCCGACGTGCAACGGGTCGTCGCGAACCAGAACCAGCAGTTCGCTGTCGGCAGCATCGGACAGTCGCCAACGGGCTCGGCGGTGCAGCAGTCGTTCGCGGTCACGACCACGGGGCGCCTCGCCGAGACGTCGCAGTTCGACAACATCATCGTGCGCGCGGCGAGCGGCGGCGCGGCGATCGTGCGGTTGAAGGACATCGGCCGCGCCGAGCTGGGCCAGAAGGACTACTCGATTCGCAGCCGCTTCCAGGGCAAGCCGGCCACGGTGTTGGCCGTGTATCAGCAGCCGGGCGCCAATGCGCTCGACGTGTCGAAGCAGGTGCGTGCGACGCTCGCGGAGCTGAAGAAGTCGTTTCCGGAAGGCATGACCTACGAGATCGCGATGGACACGACGGAGTTTACGCGGGCGTCGATCTCGGACGTGATCCACACGTTCTTCGAAGCGCTTGTGCTCGTCGTGATCGTCGTGTTCGTGTTCCTGCAAAGCCTGCGGGCGACGCTGATTCCGATCGTCGCGGTGCCGGTGTCGATCGTCGGCACCTGCATGTTCATGCTGCTGGTGGGCTTTTCGATCAACATGCTGACCTTGTTCGGCATGGTGCTCGCGATCGGTATCGTCGTCGACGATGCGATCGTCGTGATCGAGAACGTCGAGCGCAACATGACCGTGCACAAGCTGTCGCCGAAAGAAGCCGCGAAGCAGGCGATGGACGAAGTCGCCGGGCCGGTCGTGGCGATCGTGCTGGTGCTGTGTGCGGTGTTCGTGCCGGTTGCGTTTCTCGGCGGCATCACCGGGCAGCTGTACAAGCAGTTCGCGATCACGATCGCGATTTCGGTGGTGCTGTCGGGCATCGTCGCGCTGACCTTGTCGCCGGCGCTCGCCGCGTTGCTGCTGAAGAGCACCCACCACGAGAAAAAGGGCTTTTTCCGCTGGTTCGACAATCAGTTCGCCCGCATGACGGCGGGCTATACGCGCGCGGTCAGGCTCGTCATCAAGCGCTGCATCATGGGGCTCGTGTTCTTCGTGGCCTTGATCGTGCTCTCGGTGCTGATGGTGCGCTCGATTCCGTCCGCGTTCCTGCCGCCCGAGGACCAGGGCTATCTGCTCGGCGCGGTCATCATGCCGGACGCCGCAAGCCTCGACCGCACAGGCGCGGTATCGCAGCGCGTCACCGACTACTTCAAGGAGCGGGAAGGGGTCGGCAGCATCACCACGATCGATGGGTATAGCCTGCTCGACAGTCAGAACAAGAACAATGCCGGCACATTCTTCGTCGGCCTGAAGGGCTTCGACGAGCGCTACACGCGGGCCAACATCAGGACGCAGAATGCGCGTTCGATTCTGCTCGACGCGTATAAATACTTCTCGAACGTGCAGGAGGGCATCATTCTGCCGGTCAACCCGCCGTCGATTCCGGGGCTCGGCACGACGGGCGGCACGGAGGTGTGGGTCCAGAGCAAGGGTGACGGGAACATCTCACAGCTTGCGGGCGTGGTCGACCAGTTTCTGCAGAAAGCGCGGGCGCGCAAGGAGCTGACCCGCGTGACGTCGACTTTCAATGCGTCGTCACAGCAACTGCTGGTCGACGTGGATCGCGACAAGTCGGAGACTCTCGGCGTGCACGTCGAAGACGTCTATAGCGCGATGCAGACGATGTTCGGCTCGCTGTACGTGTCGCAGTTCAACCGCGCGAGCCGGTTGTGGCAGGTGATCCTGCAGGCGGAGCCGTCCTATCGGCTGAAGCCGACCGATCTCGATCAGATTTTCGTGCGCAGTTCCAACGACACCATGGTGCCGATCAAGGCGGTGGCGACCTACCGCTTTGTGACGGGCCCGGACCTCATCACGCGATTCAATAATTTCCCGGCCGTCAAGATCACGGCGAATGCCGCGCCGGGATATAGCTCCGGGCAGGTGATCTCCACCCTGGAAGAACTCGCCGCGCAGATGCCGGATGGCTATGACGTCGCGTGGAGCGGCGAAGCATTCGAAGAACGGCAGTCGGGTGGCACGTCCGGGCTCGTGTTCGTGTTCGGTCTGGTGATGGTGTTCCTGATCCTCGCCGCGCAGTACGAGAAGTGGACGCTGCCGTTCGGCGTGCTGATGGCCGTGCCGTTCGCCCTCTTTGGCGCACTGCTCGCGATCATGCTGCGCGGCCTGTCCAATGACGTGTACTTCCAGATCGGCCTGACGATGCTGGTCGCACTCGCCGCGAAGAACGCGATCCTGATCTTCGAATTCGCGGTGCTCAATCGCGAGACCGGCGCATCGGTATTCGACGCAACGATGACCGCGGCGGAAGAACGGCTGCGGCCGATCGTGATGACCTCGCTCGCGTTCATTCTCGGCTGCGTGCCGCTCGCGATTGCGACGGGCGCGTCGGCCAATAGCCGCCATTCGATCGGCACTGGCGTGATCGGCGGGATGCTGGGCGCAACGGCGATCGCGGTGTTCTTTATCCCGATGTTCTATTACCTGCTCGAGTCGATGTCGTCGCGCTCAAAAGGAGGCACAAAACCGACGCCGGGCGTAGAGCCTACCGGCGGCGCAGGACACGGACCCTCGACGGTGCCGGGGTCCGGCGCGTCGAGCGAAGCGCCGTCCGCACCGCAGAAAGGTGAATGACATGCACGGGACGGCACCGGCGCGTTTACTCGCATCCGTCATGCTGCTCGCGCTGAGCGGATGCCTGCTCGGCCCCAACTACGAGCGCCCGGCGGTCGACGTGCCGGCGACCTATCGCTTTGCCCAAGGCGAAGCCGCGGGCATCGCCAACGCCACGTGGTGGGAACAGTTTCAGGACCCGGTGCTCGATCAGCTGATCGCCGCCGCGCTGCAGGACAATCGCGACGTGAAGGTCGCGGCCGCGCGGGTCGACGAGTTTCGCGGGCAGTTCGTGACCACACGCTCCGGGCTGTTCCCGCAAGTCTCGGCAGGCGCCGACGCATCGCGTCAACGCGTCTCGCAGGACGAAGGCGTGCCGGTGCCGAAGGGCGTGAGCCCGATCTTCAACCAGTTCGACGCGACGCTCGCGGTGTCCTGGGAACTCGATCTGTTCGGCAAGGTGCGCCGGGAAACCGAGGCGGCACGCGCGAATCTGCTCGCGAGCGAAGAGGGCCGCCGCGCGACGATTCTGACGCTGGTCAGCTCGGTCGCTTCGTCTTACATCAATCTGCGCAGTCTGGACCGGCAGCTAGAGATCGCGAAGGAGACCGTACAAAGCCGCGCGGAATCGGTGCGCGTTTTCGAGGCACGCTTCCGCTACGGCGAGGTGTCGCAGATGGAGCTCGCGCAAAGCCAGTCGGAATACCAGGCCGCGTTGGTCACGATTCCGCAGCTCGAAGCGCAGATCGCCCAGCAGGAAGACGCGTTGTCGGTGTTGATCGGCCGGAATCCCGGTGCGATCCTGCGCGGCCGCGAACTGGCGCAGATGGGCACGCCGCCGATTCCCGAAGGGTTGCCGTCCGATCTGCTCGAACGCCGTCCTGACCTGCTGGAGGCCGAGCAGACGCTGGTCGCGCAAAACGCGCTGATCGGGGCGGCGCGCGCGTTGTACTTTCCGTCAATTTCGCTGACCGGCCTGTTCGGTTCGGTCAGCGCGCAGTTCTCGAATCTGTTCACCGGGCCGGCACGGGTCTGGTCGTTCGCGGGCAGCGTCACGCAGCCGATCTTCACGGCGGGCAACATCACCGGCCAGGTGCACCAGGCCGAAGCGCGCCAGCAGGAAGCGCTGTATTCGTACGAAAAGGCAATCCAGGTGGCGTTCCAGGAGGTCGAGGACTCGCTCATCTCCGTGCAGAAGACGCATGAGGCACTCGACGCGCAGAACCTCCAGGTCGAGGCGCTGATCACCTACGCGCACCTCGCGCGGCAGCGTTACGAAGGCGGCTATACGAGCTACATCGAAGTGCTCGATGCGGAGCGCAGTCTGTTCAACGCACAACTGAGCTATGCGCAAACCCAGGGCGCGGTGCTGACCTCGTACGTCACGCTCTACAAGGCGACGGGCGGCGGCTGGGTGGCCGAGGCTGAAAAGCTGACGGTGCCGCCGCCTGCGCCGCAAACGCCGCCGGCGCTGGCACCGGTCTCGCAGAACGCGCCCGCGCCGGCCGGACCTGCGGCCGCGGTGGAGGCGAGATGACGCGCAACGAGCTCATCGCGTGCGAAGAGTGCGACCTGCTTCAGCTCGGCGCGCCGCCCGCCGCCGGCAATGCGCTGCGCTGCCAGCGTTGCCGCGCGGAGCTTAGACGCGGACGCTCGAACGGGCCAGAGTACGCGCTCGCGTTTTCGTGCGCGTCCGCGGTGCTGCTCGTGATCTCGAACCTGTTTCCGATCGTCGGTCTGTCGCTGAACGGCCATGTCGTGCAGACCACGCTCGCGGGTTCGGTGCGCATGCTGTACCTGTTCGGCACGTGGCCGCTCGCGTTGCTGGTCGGCCTCACGACGATCGTCACGCCGGTGCTGCAGACCGTGGCGATGCTCTGGCTGCTGCTGCCGCTGCGCTTCGGGCGCGTACCGTGGCGCGCGGCCGAGGGCTTTCGCCTGTTTCAGCTCGCGCGGCCGTGGGGCATGACCGAGGTGCTGATCCTCGGTCTGCTGGTCGCGCTCGTCAAGCTCGCACATATCGCGAAGGTGGTGCCCGGCACCGCGCTGTGGTCGTTCATCGCGCTGATGCTGCTGCTTGCGGCCGCGGCGGCGACGTTCGATCCGCGCGAGGTGTGGACGCGCATCACGGCAGCGCGTGGTGCGCAGGCGTGGCAATTGCCGTCGATCCGAGTACGCCGCAACGCCATCACGGCGTCTGCCTACGGGCTCGTGCTGTGCGAAGAATGCGGCCTGCTGCTCAAGCAGCCCAGCGGCGCGGACAAGCACGTCTGTCCGCGCTGCAAGGCGCCGTTACACCAGCGCAAGCCCGCGAGCCTGTCGCGGACGTGGGCGTATCTGGTGGCCGCGATGGTGCTCTACATTCCGGCCAACGTGCTGCCCGTGATGGACACGAGTTCGCTGTTCGGCTCGCAGAAGGACACGATTCTGAGCGGTGTGGTCTATCTGTGGGTGTCGGGCTCGTGGCCGCTCGCGGTGCTCGTATTCATCGCGAGCATCGCCGTGCCGATGCTGAAGATTCTCGGCATCGGGTATCTGGCGTTGTCGACGCAGCTTCGGTGGCAATGGCTGCCGGGGCAGCGCACGCGGATCTATCGCCTGATCGAGCTGATCGGGCGCTGGTCGATGCTCGACATCTACGTGATCACGATGCTGGTCGCGCTGGTGCAGTTCCAGGCGCTGGCGACGATCAAGGCCGGGCCGGCGGCGATCGCGTTCGGCGCGGTCGTCGTGCTGACCTTGCTCGCCGCGATGGCATTCGATCCGCGCCTGATGTGGGACGCTTTGGAGACAGAACGTGTCCACTCCGACTGAAGATCCCGAGCTGCCCGCCGCCGAGCCGGTGCCGCGCTCGCGCTGGCGGATGCAACTGGTCTGGCTCGTGCCGATCGTGGCAATCCTGATCGGCGGTTGGCTCGCGGTGAAGGCAGTAATGGAGCGCGGCGAGCAGATCAGCATCAGCTTCAAGACCGGCGACGGTCTCGAAGCAGGCAAGACCAAGCTCAAGTTCAAGGACGTCGATATCGGCGTCGTCGAAGCGGTCTCGCTGACGCGGGACCACAAGAGCGTGGTGGCCAAGGCCGAGGTGACGCGCGACGTGTCGGACCTGCTCGTCGACAACACACGCTTCTGGGTCGTGCGTCCGCGTATTTCGGGCGGCACGGTGTCGGGGCTCGGCACGCTGCTGTCGGGCTCGTATATCGACGTCGATGTTGGCAATTCGCAGAAAGCGCGTCGCGATTTCGTCGGCCTCGAGGAGCCGCCCGTGATCGCGAGCGACGTGCCGGGGCACGAGTACACATTGCACGGAACCGGACTCGGTTCGCTCGATGTGGGTACGCCGGTCTTTTTCCGCAGGATTCAGGTGGGCCAGGTCGCGTCGTTCCAGTTGGACCCGGACGGCCGCGGCGTCACGGTGAAGGTCTTCGTCAATGCGCCGTACGACCGCTTCGTCAGAACCGACACGCGCTTCTGGCACGCAAGCGGCGTCGACATGACGTTCGATAGCACCGGCTTGCGCCTCGAAACACAGTCGATCGTGTCGATCATCATCGGCGGCATTGCGTTCGAATCGCCGCCCGGCTCGCAGGTGGAGACGAGCGCCGACAGCAGCACCGCGTTCGAGCTGTACACCACGCGCGCTGACGCGATGAAGATGCACGATCGCATCGTCATCAAATACGTGGTGAATTTCACGGATTCGGTACGCGGGCTGACGGTTGGCGCGCCGGTCGATTTTCGCGGCGTCGAGATCGGTGAAGTGACGGCGATCTACACGCGCTTCGATCCGGGCACCCGCCGCTTCAGCAGTCCGGTCGAAATCAATCTCTATCCGGAGCGCTTCACGTCGCGCTATCAGAACGACGGCGCCGGCGGACACCTCACCAACGACCCGCGCGGTCTCGCGAACTACCTCGTCGAGCACGGCTTCCGCTTCCAGTTGAGAAGCGGCAATCTGCTGACCGGCCAGCAGTATCTCGCGCTGGACTATTTCCCCGACGCGCCGAAGGCGTCGATCGACTGGAGCAAGACGCCGCCCGAAATGCCCGCGATTCCGCGCGCGCTGCAATCGCTGCAGGACTCGGTCACGCGTCTGCTTGCCAAGATCAACAACGTCCCGTTCGAGGATATCGGCAAAGACGCGCGTTCGACGCTGCGCACGACCAACGCGATGCTCGGACAGCTCAACACGCAAGTCGTGCCGAAAGCGAGCGACACGCTGAGCTCGGCGCAAACCACTCTTGACTCCGCGAATGCCGCGCTGCAGCCGGATTCGTCGCTGCAGCAATCGACGGAGGACGCGATGCGTGAATTGACTCGCACCGCGGCCTCGCTGCGCACGCTCGCCGACTATCTGTCGCAGCATCCGGAATCGCTCGTGCGCGGCAAGTCGGAGGACAAGAAGCCATGAGAGATGCGACGGCCCGCTTTACCGCCTGCCTGATGCTCGTGTTCACCGGCGCTTTGCTTGGCGCCTGCAAGTCGCCAGCGACGAACTTCTATACGCTGAGTCCCGACGGGTCGCTGAGCAGCACCGGCGCGAGCCGGCCCATCGCGGCGGTGATCGGTCCGGTGACGATACCCGCGGTGGTGGACCGACCGCAGATCGTCACGCGGACCGGCGACAATGAGGTTGCGGTCAACGAATTCGACCGCTGGGCGCAGCCGCTCGATGGGGACATCGGCCGCGTAATCGCGGCCGATGTCGGCGCGCTGCTGAACTCGCCGGAGGTTTCGGTGTACGATGCGGTACGCGATCCGTCCATCGTCTGGCACGTGCGGATCGACGTGATGCGCTTCGATTCCGTGCCCGGGCGCGACGTCACCGTCGACGTGCTGTGGGCCGTGCGCCCGCCGGGCAAGGGCCGTGCCGTCACTGGCCGGTCGGTCGCGCACGAGACCGTGTCCGGTCCGGGTATCGATCCGCTCATCGCCGCGCACGATCGCGCGCTGGCCTCGGTGAGCCGCGATATCGCCGCCGCTGTACAGTCGCACCCTGCTCCATGACGTACCGCACCTTTCAGGAGTCGCTCGATGGACGCTGAAACGCTGTTGTCACATAGCCAGGATATCACCGCAAAAATCACCCGCGTGCTGCAAAAACGCACGCAAAATGCCCAGCGACACCTGAACGACCGAGTCAACGACTCGCTGGGGCTCGATCACAATGACAGCGCGCCTGCAAGCTCCGCGCCCGCACCGTTCACCGCGCTGAACGCGTGGCAATACACCGTGGACGCCGCGCAGCGCTCGCTGCTCTTCTGGGACACACTGTACCGGCGCGGCAACGAGTTCGTCGAACGCAGCGTCAGCGATCCCACGCCGGTGCTGCATTTCGACTACGACATGCTGCTCGACGGCCGCACGTTCGAGCGGCCGGTCAACTATGCGCTGCTGCAACTTCGTCCGCTCGAAGGCGTGGGCGTCGACGTGCGCAAACGTCCGTATCTGATCATCGATCCGCGCGCGGGGCACGGCCCCGGCATCGGCGGCTTCAAGGACGATTCGCAGGCGGGCGTCGCGCTGCGCGCGGGCTACCCCGTCTACTTCGTGGTGTTCTTTCGCGATCCCGAGCCCGGTCAGACCCTGCTCGACGTGTGCAACGCCGAGCAGCGATTCGTGCGCAAGGTGCGCTCGCTGCATCCCGACAGCCCGAGGCCCGCGATCATCGGTAATTGCCAGGGCGGCTGGGCGGCGATGATGCTCGCCAGTTCCGACCCCGACGAGACCGGTCCGATCGTCATCAACGGTGCGCCGATGTCGTACTGGAGCGCGGCCTGGAGCGAAGGCGAGGGCGACAACCCGATGCGCTATGCGGGCGGCATGCTGGGCGGCTCGTGGCTCGCGTCGTACGCGGCGGATCTCGGCAACGGCAAGTTCGACGGCGCGTATCTGGTCCAGAACTTCGAGAACCTGAACCCCGCCAACACGTTCTGGGACAAGTACTACCACCTGTACTCGAACGTCGACACCGAGCCGCCCCGCTTTCTGGAGTTCGAGCGCTGGTGGGGCAGCTACTACCTGATGAATCGCGAGGAGATCGAATGGATCACGCGCAATCTGTTCGTCGGCAACAAGCTGTGGTCGGGCGGGGTGAAAGACAGTAGCGGACAGACCTTCGATCTGCGCGAAATCCGCTCGCCGATCATCCTGTTCGCGTCGATGGGCGACAACATCACGCCGCCTCAACAGGCGTTCAACTGGGTGGCGGACCTGTACGGCAGCACCGAGGAGGTCAAGGCGCGCGGTCAGGTGATCGTCGGTCTGACACACAAAAGCATCGGTCATCTGGGCATTTTCGTGTCCGGCAAAGTCGCGAAAAAGGAGCACACGCAGATCGTCTCCGTGCTCGAGACCATCGAAACGTTTCCGCCGGGGCTCTACAGCATGACCATCAACGAGGTCCGGAACGCGGCCGGGGAGCTCGTGTACGACGTGGAATTTCATGAGCGGCGGCTCGAAGAGATATCCGCGCATTTGAACCGCTTTGGCCGCATCGACGAAAAGCCGTTCGAAGCGGTCGCCGAGTGGTCCACGTTGAATCAGCGCATGTACGAACTGCTCGCGCAGCCGTTCGTGCAGGCGATGTCGAACGAAACCAACGCCCGCATGCTGCGCCAGTTTCATCCGCTGCGCTGGCAGCGCTGGGCCGTTTCCGCGATGAACCCGTGGCTTGGCTGGCTGCCGGCGGCCGCGCAGTCGGTTCGCGACAATCGCCAGCGGGCCGGCGCGGATAACCCGTGGAGCAAGCTCGAACACAGCGGCTCGCAAATGATCAGCGCGTCGCTCGACTATTACCGCGAGATGCGCGACGCGGCGACCGAGGCCGGCTTCTTCAGCGTGTACGCGAATATGTATGCGACGTTCCTCGGCAAGGCGTCCGCCGATGGTGCGGCCGCGCAAGCCGGCGCGATCAATCCGCGCGAGTTGCCGTTCGTGCGCACGGCGTTGCAGGCGGTCGGCGAGGGCGGCTACACGGAGGCGCTCGCGCGCGCGGCCTTCCTGCTGTCGGTAAAGGGCGAGTCGTTGCCGCTCGCACGCTACGAGATGCGCAAGGAGATCGCCGAAAGTTACGCGGAGTACCTGCCCGACATCACCTCCGATCACTGGCGGCGCATCCGGGGCGAGCAGGAAATCATCGTCAGCTTCGAACCGCACGAGGCGATTGCCACGCTGCCGAAGCTGCTCTCCCACAGCGAGGACCGTGAGCGCTTTCTGCAACTGCTCGACAAGCTGATGGCCGACGAGCGCGTGTTGAACGGCCCGCACGACGCCGCGCAAAAGACGGCGCTCGAACGCATCCGCGCGGTGCTGGGCTCGCACGTGAGCCGCAAGCGCACCGCGCATCTGCCGGACGGGACCCGCACGTGAGCGACCGGCGCTATGCGCGGCCAGATGTCAGCACGACGCAACCCTAAGCACGGCGCGTCGCACAGCGCGAACCCAACGCGCCGTACACACGAGGAATACGCCGATGGAAAAGCACGCAAAGTATGAGCGTCTGATCGAACACAGCCGCACGCTGCCGGCATTGCCGACCGCGGTCGCGCATCCGTGCGACCACAGTTCGCTCAAGGGTGCGGTCGAAGCGGCCGAAATGGGACTGATCACGCCGCTGCTCGTCGGGCCGCGCGCGCGCATCGAAGCGATTGCCGCCGATCACGGCATCGACATCTCGGACTTCCCGATCGTCGACGCGCCGCATAGCCACGCCGGCGCCGCCCTGGCCGTGGAACTGGTGCGCGAAGGCAAGGCGGAGGCTCTGATGAAGGGCAGCCTGCACACCGACGAGCTGATGGCCGAGGTGATTCGCCGCGATACCGGCCTGCGCAGCGCCCGGCGCGTCAGCCATTGCTTCGTGATGGACGTGCCCGCGTACGGGCAGCCGCTGATCATCACGGACGCCGCGATCAACATCGCGCCGACGCTCGAAGAGAAGGTCGACATCCTGCAGAACGCGATCAACCTCGGGCACGCGCTGAAACTGGACGAAGTGCGCGTGGCGATCCTGTCCGCGACCGAGAGCGTCAATCCTAAGATCCCATCGACGGTGGAAGCAGCGGCGCTGTGCAAGATGGTGGACCGCGGGCAGATTACCGGCGCGATCGTGGACGGTCCGCTTGCGCTCGACAACGCGATCAACATCGAAGCCTCGCGCATCAAGCACATCGAGTCGCGGGTGGCCGGACGCGCCAATGTATTGATGGTGCCGGACCTCGAAGCGGGCAATATGCTCGCGAAAAGCCTGTCGTTTCTCGCTGGCGCGGACGCGGCGGGCATCGTGCTCGGCGCGCGCGTGCCGATCATTCTGACGAGTCGCGCGGATTCGGTGACGACGCGTCTCGCGTCGTGCGCGGTCGCCGCGATGGTGGCGCAGGCGCGGCGCGAAGCCGGCAAGCTGATCGGGTGACGTCATGGCGGATGTGATCCTCGTGCTGAACGCGGGTTCGTCGAGCCTCAAGTTCAGCGCCTTCGACGCGCAACACGCGCAACTCGAACTCATTCTGCGCGGCCAGATCGAAGCGCTCTATACGAGCCCGCGCTTTCGTGCGACAGGTCGCGACGGCAAAACCAGCTCGTTCGAGTGGGGCGATGACTATCGCCTCGGCCATCAGGGCGCGATCGAATATCTGGGCGGCTTTCTGCGCGACCACGGCGGCGGCCAGCGGCTGATGGCGGTCGGGCATCGCGTCGTGCACGGCGGGCAGCGCTTCACCGGCCCGGTGATCGCGACCTCCGACGTGCTCGACGATCTGGACAGCCTGAGCCCGCTCGCGCCACTGCATCAGCCCCATAACCTGACGCCGATTCGCATCCTCGCGCAACTGCGTCCCGAGCTGCCCCAGGTCGCGTGCTTCGACACCACGTTTCATCGCACCCAGACCGAGACCGCGCAGGCCTATGCGCTGCCTGCGTCGATTACCGCGCACGGCGTGCGGCGCTACGGTTTTCACGGGCTCTCGTACGAATACATCGCGAGCGTGCTGCCCGACATCGCGCCGGCCGCGGCGGCGGGGCGTACCGTCGTCGCGCATCTGGGCAACGGCGCGAGCATGTGCGCGATGATCGGGGGCAAGAGCGTGGCGAGCACGATGGGCTTCACGGCGGTGGAAGGCCTGCCGATGGGCACGCGTTGCGGCACCCTCGATCCCGGCGTGCTTCTCTATCTGCTCGACGAGCTGAAAATGGATTCGCAGGCGATCGCGGACCTGATTTACAAAGGCTCGGGGCTTCTTGGCATGTCGGGAGTCTCGGGCGACATGCGCGTGCTGCTCGACAGCGGCGACCCGCGCGCCCGCTTTGCCATCGACGTCTACACCTACCGTATCGGACGCGAACTCGGAAGTCTCGCCGCGGCGATGCAAGGTCTTGACGCGCTGGTGCTGACGGCCGGCATCGGCGAGCATGCCGTCGCGATCCGCGAGCGGATCGTGCGTGACGCGGCGTGGCTCGGGGCCGAACTCGACGAGGCAGCCAATCGGGCGGGCGGCCCTCTGATCAGCCGCGCTTCGAGCAAGGTGCCGGTCTGGGTCGTACCCACCAATGAGGAACTGATGATCGCCCGCCACACGCGGGCGATTGCCTAGGAGTTTCACGATGCCAATTGAGCAACCGCGTTTGATTCTGAAAGGAGCGAAGGCCCTCGTGACCGGCGTCGCCAACGAGCATTCGATTGCCTTCGGTTGCGCGAAAGCGTTTCACGAAGTCGGCGCGAGCGTTGCGCTCACCTATGCGAACGACAAGGCAAAACCCCATGTGGAACCGATCGCCAAAGCACTCGATGCCGAGGTGTTCATGCCGCTCGACGTCACCCGCGAGGACGAAATGGAGGCCGTTTTCGAGCAGATCGACAAGACGTGGGGGCAGCTGGACATTCTCGTTCACGCCATTGCCTGGGCGCCGAAAGCGGATCTGTATGGCGGACTGCTGCAATCGTCGCGCGAAGGCTTTCTGACCGCCATGGACATCTCCTGCCATTCGTTCGTACGGATGGCGCGCCTTGCCGCACCGCTGATGAAAAACGGCGGCACCATGTTGACGATGAGCTACTACGGCGCGAACAAGGTCGTGCCAAACTACAACGTGATGGGCCCCGTCAAGGCGGCGCTCGAAGCCTGCGCGCGCTATCTGGCGTTCGAGCTGGGACCGAAGGGCATCCGCGTGCACGCGATTTCTCCCGGGCCGCTGAAGACCCGCGCCGCTTCGGGCCTGAAGGATTTCGAGCTGCTGCTCAACGAAGCGGTAGAGCGCGCGCCGCTCGGCGAACTGGTCGATATCATGGACGTTGGTTATACCTGCGCGTTTCTGGCCACGCCGTATGCGAGGCGGGTTTCCGGTTCCACGTTGTATATCGACGGCGGACTGAACATCGTGGCGTAGGAACAGACCCTATAGGAGTGTTCACCATGGCTGAACTCTTTCTTGGAAACGTCGAGGAAAGCGTCTCCGACGAAGAAATCGGCGAGTTCCTGATTCGGTATGGCTTCCCCCGCTACAGCTCGATCCAGCGGGTGCACGGCACGGGTTCGCGCCCCGGCGCGATGGTCATCTTCGACGATGTGCCCACGGAGGGACTGCGCATCCTGCAAACGCGCATCCATAACGTGTTCTGGAAGAACCACACGATCGTCGCGCAGTTGCTGCCGGAGCACGACGAACCGTGATGGGCGATGGGAGCCGGGCATGGGTCTGCTGACGCGGTGGCTGACGAAGCGCGCCGCGCCCGGGGAGAGCGACGATCCGCAGGCGCAGGCGATCGTCGAGCGGATCGTCGGGCTTTGCCCGTCGTTGCGGCTCGCACGCAATTATGCGTCGCGCCTGCTGCCAGCCGTGCAACACACGACCGCCTATCTGGGCCGGCTCGTCGAAGAAGTGCCGCCCGCGCGTGAAGCGAGCGCGGCGGCCTGGGCGACGGACCCGTATATCCACGCCTTTTTCACGAGGCCCGAAGACGTGTGCCGGCCCTTTAATCGCTCGCCGGCTGTGGACGCATTCTTCAACGAGCATCCCGCCGCTGACGAAGCCTTTGCCGTGCTCGGCATGGCGATCGACGAGCGGCATATGTTCGGCGTCGGACAATACGGCGAGACGACGCACACCGACATCGCGCAGACAGCGGTCAATTTCAGCGATCACCAGGTGCGCGTGTGCGGCGAATCCGAAGCCGCATTGCGGCAGCAAATCGTGTTGCGGATCGTCGATCAGCTCGTGCTCGAAGGCATCGGCAAGATCGAGGCCGACACCTCGCGGCAGGATGCGCTGCAACGCGAACGGGCGATCCTGAACACACGTCTGATGATTCTCGAACGGCAGGGGGCAGGCGTGCGTTCGTTGCTCGGCAGCGACGCGCCGTCGAACTACGCGGAAGTGGCGAGGCTGCAGGCGCTGATCGAGGAGAACGATCAGGCGATGGCGCAGCTGGGCCAGAAGACCGAAGCGCTAGAGCGGCATCTCGATGTGATTTGCGGCGTACTGGCGGCGCCGGATGCGCATTTCTACGTGTTGAAGAGCACGTTCCGGCTCGACTGGATGAATGTCGTCGTGGAAGACGGGGATACGCGGCCCGCGCACGAAATTGAGTGCCGCCTTGCGCGTCTGCCGGCGAGCCCCAATGCGATACGGGTCTTCTCGCCGGTGCGCTTCCGGCGCGCCAATTTTGCGCCCCCCGAGAGCAATCTGGCGCAAGCGCACCGCCTGATCTGACGGCGAGGAGAGGCATGCTCGCTATTTGTTGGCGAGCGGCTCCACGGAGATGGCCACCGCCTCGGTATAGACCACTTCCATCTGGTCGCCCTTTTTGATCCGCTTGAGCTGTTCGGGGTCCTGCACGTGCAGGTCCACCGAATTGCCTTGCGGGCCCTTCAGCGTGATCATGCCGCTCTGGTGATTGACGGCGGTGACGTCGGCCATGATCGTGACCTGACGTGCGGCCGAGCCGCCGGGCTTCGCGCCCGCCGGCGTGCGTTCGAGCGATCCCGTTTCGCTGGCGCTCAGCGGCGCGCTGCCTTTCTTCAGCGTGATGGTCAGCGCCTGCGAATACTCGGCCTTGACCGTGTCGCCGACCCTGATCTGATCAAAGTTGCGTGCTTCCTCGCCGACCACGACCTGCACGACCTTCCCCTTCGGATCCTTGAGCCAGACGGTGCGCGTTTCCGGCTCGATGCCGACGACCGTCGATGTCGTTTTGACCGTGTCCGATACGGTGACCTTGCCGGGCTCGCTCTTGATCGCGACCGGCGCGTTCGTCTGAGCGAACCCCGTATTCGCGAGACACACGAGCGCTGCCGCAATGATGAGTTTGCCGTTTGTCATGCTGTTCTCCCTGAATGGCGCGTATGGTTACCCGCCTGCGCGCTCATTGGACCGTGTAACCCCGGCCTGACATGCACGCGGCGAAAGCGCGATTGAACGTGTCCA